>NZ_JADNQN010000005.1:0-724689 GCF_047608695.1 Amycolatopsis sp. cmx-11-32
AAATATTGGGACAACCAGCCTCCTCACACACAGTGTGAAGACCCTCACGCCTGACCAGGCCCTTAAGCTCGGTGAACTCCGGCCCCATCCGCGCACGCGTCTTGATCCACGAAGGCTTCTTCTCGATGGGAGTCTGGGAATTCCGGACCTCGAGCCGCAACAGCTTGCGGCCATCTGGGGCAGCACTCACACCGTCACCCTACGCCCGCCGTAGTAGTGGTCGCCGCTCACGCGGGGTCGGGGGTGACGCCCGTCAACTTGGTGGTCACGTCCCACAACGCGGCGCCGAGCGATTCGCTCCTCGCGGCGGGCAGGGGCCGCACCTTGACCGGGTCGCCGCGTAATCCGCCGAGGCCGTGGGGGCCGATGTAGTCGCCGCCCACCACCTCGGGAGCGGTCGCGGCGAACAGTTGAGGGAGCGTGCCCTTGCGGGCGTTCTGCGCGATCAGCACCTCGCCGACCCGGTTGCCCGCGCCGACGAGCGCGCGCACCACCGGGTTGCGGTAGGAGCGGGCCATCCCCGAACCGAGTCCGGTCCAGGTGTAGCCGGGGTGGGCCGCCACACTGACGACGCCGTCGCCCGTGGCGCGGAGCCTGCGGTCGAGTTCGAGCGCGAACACCTGGTTGGACAGCTTCGACTGACCGTAGGCCGCGCCCGGGTTGTACATGCGCCGCTCGAAGTTCGGGTCCGCGACGTCGATACGCGCGCCCGTCGCCGCGACGCTCGACACGGTCACCACGCGGGCACCCGCGCCCTCGCGCAGCGACGGCATCAGCAGCCAGGTCAGCACGGCGTGCCCGAGGTGGTTCGTGCCGAACTGGGTCTCGAAGCCGTCCTTGGTGTGGCCGCGCGGTGTCGCCATCACACCCGCGTTGTTGATCAAAAGATCGAGCTTGCCGCCCGACAGCTCCTGGACCTTCTTCGTGGCTTCACGTACCGAGTCGAGGTCGGCCAGGTCCAGGCGGACGAGTTCGGGTGCGTCCCCGGTCGCGGCCGCGCGCACCTGCTCCAGCGCCTTGGCCCCGCGTTCCGGCGACCGGCAGCCGAGCAGCACGCGGGCCCCCTTGCTCGCGAGCACTTCGGCCGTTCGCAGTCCCAGCCCCGAGTTGGCCCCGGTGACGAACGCGGCCCGGCCGGTTTGATCCGGGATGTCGGCCTCGGTCCAGCGCGTGCGAGCAGCCATGTCGGTCACCTAACTACATCGTCGCCTGCCCCGCCACGCGGGATCACGCGCTCGGCGCGAGCAATCGGAGCAGGTGGCCCATCGGGTTGCGGCGGCGAGCGGGCTTCGCGTGCCGTCCGTGCCGGAGCAAGGCGGCGAAGGCGCTGCCGACCTTGGTGATCTCCGCCGTCGGTTCCTTGCCGTCGGCCAGTCCCGCCGTCAGCGCGAGAGTGCGTAGTTCGGCTTCGTGGGACGGGATCAGCGCGGGGCACCGTTCGAGGGCCGCGTCGAGGACGGCGCGGAGGGTCTCGTGTTCGGCTGTGGCGCTGTTCCAGGCGCGGGTGACGGCCTCGACCCTGTCGAGCGCGAAATCCTGATCGGCGTAGTCCGGATCGGTCATCTCGGCGCGAAGGTGGCCGGCGAACACCTGGTTCCACTTGTACCGAAGCGCGACCAGAAGCTCTTCTTCGGTCGCGAAGTATTTGGTGGCCCCCGGGATTTCGTCGAGTGACAGGGGGCCGGCCGGGTGGTGACCCGCCTGGCGCAGAGCGGCTTCGAGGATGTCGCGCCGCTGGTAGAAGTCGTTCCAGCTCATGATGTGGGCTCCCCTCCGCGGCCCGGTTCATACCGCAGGTTTGCGGCATACTCCCGGTACGGACCTGACAGCAGCCAACATACCATGAGTATGGAGTGGGGTCGGCGGCGTAAAGTTGTGAAGGTGGCGACAATGAGGTCAAGGCGGCTGGACTATTCCGAGTCCACCCGGTCGGCACTCGTCGAGAGTGCCGTGGAGCTGTTCACCAAACGCGGGTACGCGGGCACTTCTCTCGACGAGATCGCCAAGCGGGCCAGGGTGACGAAGGGCGCGCTCTACCACCATTTCAGTGGGAAGCAGGCGCTGTTCGAGGCCGCCTTCGACACGGTCGAGAGCCAGGTGTTCGACCGGCTCGAAAAGATCATGAACGGCCCGGATTCGCCATGGGAGCGGGCGCTCGCCGGGCTGCGTGGATTCCTGCAGAGCTGCCTCGACCCGGCGTACCAGCGCATCGCGATCCACGAGGCGCCGGTCGTGATGGGCTGGGAGCGCTGGCGCGAGGCCGAGGAACGGTGCAGTTTCGGCCTGGTCCGCACCGGGATCCAGTCGCTCATCGAGGTCGGCGAGGTCGACGACGTCCCGGTGGACGTCACCGCTCGGCTGCTGTTCGGCGCGTTGTCGAGCGCCGCGATCGAGATCGCTTCTTCACCGGAGCCGAAGAAGGTGAGCGCCCAGGTCGAGGAGGTCCTGGTGCGGCTGCTCGTCGGATTCCGCCGCGTTCCGCCCGCTGAGCACGGGAAGGCGAGCTGACGGACCCGTCGTTAGGCTGGCGTTCGTGGACCTCAGGATCTTTACCGAGCCCCAGCAAGGGGCCAGCTACGAAGACCTGCTCCGGGTGGCCAAGGCCACCGAGGACGCGGGTTACGACGCCTTCTTCCGCAGCGATCACTACCTGAAGATGGGTTCGGCTTCCGGCCTGCCGGGGCCGACCGACGCATGGATCACCCTCGCGGGTCTCGCCCGTGAGACCAGCCGTGTGCGGCTGGGCACCCTCGTCACCGCCGCCACCTTCCGGCATCCGTCGGTGCTCGCGATCTCGGTCGCGCAGGTGGACCAGATGTCCGGCGGCCGCGTCGAACTCGGCCTCGGATCCGGCTGGTACGACGACGAGCACACCGCGTACGGCCTCGACCTCCCGCCGATCAAGGAGCGTTTCGACCGCTACGCCGAGCAGCTCGCGGTGGTCACCGGGCTGTGGGAGACGCCGGAAGGCGAGACGTTCTCCTTCGATGGCGAGCATTACAAGCTCGTCGACTCACCTGGCCTGCCGAAGCCGGCCCAGCGGCCACGGCCGCCGGTGATCATCGGCGGGGGCGGCAAGAAGCGGACCCCGGCGCTCGCCGCGCGCTACGCCGACGAGTTCAACCTGCCGTTCGTGGGGCCGGAGTTCGCCGTCGAGCAGTTCGGCCGCGTCGACGACGCCGCACGCGAGATCGGCCGCGACCCCAAGGAGATCATCCGTTCGGCCGCGCTCGTCGTCGCCGTGGGCCGTGACGACGCCGAGGTCGCAAAGCGCGCTTCGGTGATCGGGCGTGAGGTCTCCGAGCTGCGTGAGAACGGGCTCGCGGGGACACCGTCGGAGGTCGTCGAGGAGATCGGGAACTGGCGGGAGAAGACCGGCATCACCCGGCTCTACCTGCAGTTGCTGGACCTCTCGGATCTGGACCAGGTCGAGCTGGTCGCTTCCGAGGTCGCTCCTCAGCTGGACTGAGGTGGGGGCTGAAGGGGACTTTCCCCGCGTCTCATGCGGGGAAAGCGCCCTTCACCGCGTCCTATGCGGAGAAAGTCCCCTTCAGCTCTGCAAGGCGAAAGTGACACCAGGGGCGGCGGGTGCCTCGGGGCGCGGCAGCCAGCGCTCGTCGCTCACCGGGAGGTCGCCCTCCAACGCCGCGAGGACGGCTTCGCGCGCCATCGGCAGCACCGACGCCACGGTGACCTCACGGTCGAGTTCGTACGAGAGCGACGTCACGCCCGCGTCCCGGATGCCACACGGGACGATCTTGTCGAAGGCGCCGAGGTCGGGATCGCAGTTCAGCTCGAAACCGTGCATGGTCACGCCGCGCTGCACGCGGATCCCGATCGCGGCGATCTTCCGCTCGACCCCGCGGTCGTCGGCCGGGATCCAGACCCCGCTGCGGCCTTCGACCCGGCCGGTGTGCACGCCGAGCTGATCGCAGACGGTGATCAGGGCCTCTTCGAGACGCCGGACGTAGTGCACGACGTCGATCGGGTCGGCGAGTTTGATGATCGGGTAGCCGACCAGCTGGCCGGGCCCGTGCCAGGTGATCTTGCCGCCGCGGTCGACGTCGAGCACCGGGGTGCCGTCGGTCGGCCGGTCCTCGGCTTCGGTGCGCTTGCCCGCGGTGTACACCGACGGGTGCTCCAGCAGCAGCATGGTGTCGGGGCCTTCGCCGTCGGCACGGGCTGTCACGTGCCGACGCTGGATTTCCCAGGCTTCGGTGTAGTCGATCGTCCCGATCTCGCGGACGTCGACGGGCTCGGTGGCGGCGCGGCATGACGTGGTCGAAGAGCTCACATCCGCGACACTACGCCGGGTCCCGTGGCCGGGGCAGCAGACCCAGCGCGGTCGACGAGATCAGGCCGACACCGCCCACGGCGAGTACGGATCCCGCTGTGTCGGTCAGCCAATGCACACCCAGCACGACGCGGCAGAGCGCGCCGATCACCGTCGCCGCGACGGCGATCATGATGGCAAGGCGCACCAGGCGCGGGCGGGTCCACGCGCACAGCAGGACGGCGACGAATCCGGTGCAGGCGACGGCGACGACATGCCCGCTCGGGTAACTCAGATCGGGGAATTCGCGGGGTCGTTCCCGGTAGAACAGCGGTTTGGCGATCAGGCTGGTCAGACGGCACAGCATCAGGACGACGGCCAGCTTGACGCACAACACGGTCAGCTGACGGCGGCGCCAGGCGATCACCACCAGCAACGCGCCCAGCGCGAACGGCAGGACCGGGCCGAGGACGTTCGTGATCAGGTCGGCCACCTGTCCGGCGGGCCGGGTGTACTCCCCGCGGAGCGCGTCGGCGAGGGCGACGTCCACCGGCGGCGGCCGGTCGTCGACGAACAGCCCGAGGGTGACGAAGCCGATCAGCAGAAGGGCTCCGGCGAGGAGGTGGAGGCCGCGCCGCAAGGTCATGTCGCGGCGGCCAGCGCGTCCTCGAGGGTCGGGTGGCGGAAGGCGTACCCCGCCTCCTCCAGCGCTTTGGGCATCGCGCGCTGCCCGAACAGCGCCATCTCTTCGGCGGCTTGGCCGAGAACGATCTTCATGGCGAACCCGGGGACCTGCCAGATCGCCGGGCGGTGGACGGCGCGGCCGAGTGCCCTCGTGAACGCGGCGTTCGTGGCGGGTTGCGGCCCACTGAGGTTCACCGGGCCGGACAAGGACTCGTTCTCCAGCGCGAAGAGGATCGCGCCGACCTCGTCGTCGAGCGAGATCCACGGCATGTACTGCTTGCCGTCGCCGAGCTTCCCGCCGAGCCCCAGGCGGAACAGCGGACGCAGCACGTCGAGAAGTCCACCCTTACGGGCGAGCACCAGCCCGGTGCGGATCCGCACGACACGGGCGCCGGCGGTGGCCGCGGTGTCGGTGGCGCCTTCCCACGCCGTGCAGAGTTCGGCGAGGAAACCGCGGCCGACCGGACTCGATTCGTCCACAAGGGACGGTCCGGGATCGCCGTAGTAACCGACCGCGGAAGCGTTCACCAGCACCGGGATCCCGTGTTCGGCGACCGCATCGGCGAGGACCTCGGTCGGTTCGACCCGGCTGTCGAGCAGTACCTGCTTGCGGGCCGCGCTCCAGCGTCCAGGCAGTAGCGGCGCACCCGCCAGGTTCACCACCGCGTCGACGCCGTCGAGCGCGCCATCGGCGATTTCGCCCGCCGGGGGATCCCAGCGGCGTTCGTCGGCGGCCCGTTCCTCCCGGCGCACAAGGCGGATCACCTCGTGCCCTGACGCGCGGAGCCGCTTGGCCAGGGAGGTGCCGATCAGTCCGCTCGCACCCGCGATCAGAACTCGCATGATCCGATCGTGTCCTATCCGCGATCCGGTCGCACGCTCAGGTCGGCAGTTGGCCGGCGACGTCCGACGCGGCGGTGAGCAGCACCAGCACCGGGATCGTCGCGGCGGGACGGAGGCGATAGCTGCCCCGCTTGTCCTGCTCGACGATCCCGGCGCCGGTCAGCGCCTTGAGGTGGTGGTAGAGCTGGCCGGGGGAGCCGAGTTCGGCGGCCTCCTGCAAGGCGGGCGCGGACTGGGCGCCCTTGGCGGCCAGCGTCCGCACGAGTGCCACCCGTGCGGTGCTGGACAGGGCCGCGAGCACCTCGACCCGCGGCCCGTCGGCCAGCGCCAGCATCGGTCCCGGCGCGACGTTGATCCCCCAGCGCAGTTCGATGGGATCGGTGAGCTCGCCGCGATACCCGACCAGACCCCCAGGACCGGCCGGCGGTGAGGCCTGGCTCTGTTCTTCGAGCGCGGCGACCCGTTCCTCGAGGGCGGCTATCCGGTCGGCGAGCTCAGCGTTCATACCGGTTATCTATACCGTCGGCTAGCCGAGCGCACGCTGCAGGGCGGTGAACTTCGCCGGGTCGGCCAGCGCCGCGATCAGGGCGTCGACGAGCGGTGACGCGTTCGCCACGTCCTGGTCGCTCACGCCGGTGAGCAGGACGGCCGCCGTGCCCGAACGTCCGCCAGGCCACCGTACGGAGAGACCGAGCGTCAGCGAACGTGGAAGGTTCCCGCCCTTGAAGAGCACTTCGCTCGCTCCAGCCGGTACACGGTCCGAGAGTGGCAGAGCGAGAATCTCGCGGGCGAGCGCGCCTCCCGGCCGATAGCGGCCTGACGCCAGACTGCGGTGGAGTGCGAACAGGTCCGACGCCGAACCCTGGCCGTGGCCCTTGGTCCACGCCCACTGCACTTCGGGGGGCCACGGTTTGTCCGGGACCCGGTTGAACGCTTGTTCGCGGAACGCGGGATCGGCCACGAATCGGTGCGCCACCGCGTCGCCCATCGCCCGCCGGACCGCGGCCGGGCTCCCTGGCGGAGGCGCGTACTCCGGCATGATCAGCATCAGGATCTCGCCGCCAAGTGATCGGGTGTCGGGCCTGATCCAGCCACCCCGCGCGGCCGCGAACTGGAGGGCGGGATCGCCGAGCCGGGTGCGGAGATAGTCGGTCGCGGCGTTGTCGCTGAAGAAGATCATCGCTTCGGGAATCCTGGACAGCGGGACGCGCTGCTCGGCGTCCTTGGCGATGCCGTAGTCGTCGCAGGGGATTCCCAGCCAGTTGAGCGCCTGGAAGTGCGCGCGGCCGTCGCCGACGAAGGGGTGGTGGGCGTCCCAGTCGCCCACTCGGATCTGTTCCTTCGGGTCGAGCCTGCCCTCGGCGACCGCGGTGGCGTACGCGCTGAGATGCAGGACCTTGATCGACGAAGCCATGACCCGGCGTACGTCCGCGTTGCGCGCGGCGCGGCGGCCCGCGCCGTCGTCGATCAGGACGGAGACGTCGTGCCGGTGCGCGGTGATCCAGTCGAGCCAGCCCTGTTGGGTCGACGTGTCCGGCGTGGTCGTGGTCGCGCTCGCGGTCCCCGGCAGCAGCAACGCCGCCGATCCGGCCGCGGCCCCCGCCAGCAGATGGCGTCTGGTCAGCATGGTGGATACCCTCCCTCTCGTTTTCCGTAATTCCGGAATACTAGAGTTCTGGGTGGCTGTCAAACCCCGCAACTAGTCCTCTAGTTGCGGTAGTTGTCGTGCGCAAGTACCGCAACTAGAGGACTAAACGCGGGGGAAGGAGAAGGCCCCCGCCCCGCCGAAGCGGGACGAGGGCCTTCACGGGCTACTGGAGGATCAGAGACCGAGTTCGTCCTCGAAGTTGCCCTCTTCCAGACGCTGCTTGATCGTCGTGACGAAGCGGCCCGCGTCGGCCCCGTCCACCAGGCGGTGGTCGTAGGTCAGCGGCAGGAACGCCATCGACCGGACGGCGATCGTGTCGTTGCCGTCGGCGTCCGCGATCACGACCGGGCGCTTCACGACCGCGCCGGTACCGAGCATGCCGGACTGGGGCTGCACGATGATCGGCGTGTCGAACAGGGCGCCGTTGGAGCCGATGTTCGTGATCGTGAAGGTGCCGCCCGACAGCTCGTCCGGCTTGATCTGGCCCGAACGCGCGCGGCCCGCCAGGTCGGCGATGCGGTGCGCGAGACCGGCGAGGCTGAGCTCACCCGCGTCGTGGATGACCACCGACAGCAGACCCTTTTCGGTGTCCACCGCGATCCCCAGGTGCACCGCACCGTGGTAGGTGATCTCCTTCGTGTCCTCGTTGTAGGACGCGTTGACGTTCGGGTGCTGCTTGAGCGCCTCGACGGTGGCCTTCGCGAAGAACGGCAGGAACGTCAGGTTGACGCCCTCGCGCTCCTTGAAGGCCGCCTTCGCCCGCGTGCGGAGCTTGGCGATCTTCGTGACGTCCACCTCGTGGACCTGCGTGAGCTGCGCGGAAATCTGCAGCGACTCGCGGGTCTTCACGGCGGTGATCTGCCGGATCCGGCTGGCCTTCTGCACGGTGCCGCGCAGAGCCGCGAGCTCCGACGAGACCGCGGCCTTCCGCGGAGCCGACGGCGCCGTGGCGGCCGGGGCAGCGGCGGCGGGCTGTGCGGCGGGAGCCGGGGCTTCCTGCTTCTGCTTGGCCTCGGCGGCCGCGAGCACGTCCTGCTTGCGGATACGGCCACCGACACCGCTGCCGGTCAGCGACGACAGGTCGATGCCGTTCTCCGAAGCGAGCTTGCGGACCAGCGGCGTCACGTACGGCCCGCTGTCCGAACCGTTGTCGCTGCTCGCCGCGGCCGGCTTCGGCTGCTCGGCGGGCTTCGGCGCGGGAGCGGCCTCGGCCTTGGGCTCGGGCTTCGGTTCCGGCTTGGGCTCCGGCTTCGGCTCGGGCTTCGGTTCCGGCTCCGGTTCCGGCTTCGGCTTGGCCTCCTGCTTGGGGGCCTCGGCCTTCGGGGCAGGGGCGGAACCGGCCGCGCCGATCACCGCGAGCACGCCGCCGACCTCGACGGTCTCGTCCTCACCGGCACGGATCTCCAGGACGGTGCCTGCGACCGGGGACGGGACCTCGGTGTCGACCTTGTCCGTGGAGATCTCGAGCAGCGGCTCGTCGACCTCGACGCTCTCGCCGACCTGCTTGAGCCACCGGGTGACGGTGCCCTCGGTGACGCTCTCGCCCAGCTCGGGCAGCTTCACCTCGGTGCCTTCGCCGCCCGAAGCCGGCGCGGTGTCCGGCTGGGACGGTGCGGAGGCCTGCTCCTGCGCGGCCTCCGGCTCCGGCTCGGGTTCCGGCTGCGCCTCTTCGGCGGCAGGCTCGGCGGAACCGGAGGACTCCGGCACCCCGCCGGTCCCGTCGTCGATGACGGCGAGCTCGCCGCCGACCTCGACGGTCTCGTCTTCCTGCGCGCTGATCTTCACGACCTTGCCTGCGACCGGGGACGGGACCTCGGTGTCGACCTTGTCCGTGGAGATCTCGAGCAACGGCTCGTCGACCTCGACGGTGTCGCCCTCTTGCTTCAACCACCGGGTGACGGTGCCCTCGGTGACGCTCTCACCGAGCTCCGGCAACGTGACGGAGTAGGCCATCGTTCGCTGACTCCCTTGATATGTCTTGCTTGGTCTGGTTCTTCGACGGTGAGACGTCAGCTGTGGACGTGCAGCGGCTTGCCCGCCAGGGCGAGGAACGCTTCACCGAGGGCCTCGGTCTGGGTAGGGTGCGCGTGGATGAGCGGGGCAACGTCCTCGGGGAACGCCTCCCAGCTGTAGATCAGCTGCGCTTCGCCGATCAGCTCGCCGACGCGGTCGCCCACCATGTGCACGCCCACGACCGGCCCTTCCGGGGCCTTGATCAGCTTGACCCCACCGGAGGTCTTGAGGATCTGGCTCTTGCCGTTGCCTCCGAGGTCGTAGGTGAAGGTGGTGACGTCGGAGCCGTACTTCTCCTTCGCCTGCGATTCGGTGAGACCGACCGAAGCGACCTCGGGGTGCGAGTAGGTGACGCGCGGGATGCCGCTCTCGTCGATCACGCGCGGCTCCTGGCCGGCGATCTCCTCGGCGACGAAGAT
Organism: Amycolatopsis sp. cmx-11-32; assembly: GCF_047608695.1. NCBI lineage: Bacteria > Bacillati > Actinomycetota > Actinomycetes > Pseudonocardiales > Pseudonocardiaceae > Amycolatopsis > Amycolatopsis sp. cmx-11-32. Next base: position 9,881 of record NZ_JADNQN010000005.1, read on the forward strand.
GCCCTGCTGGAACCCGCGGTGCGCGAGCTGCAGTCCAGGGACGATGTCGCCGACGGCGTAGACGTTCGGCAGGTTGGTGCGCAGGCGGTCGTCGGTGAGGACGAAGCCGCGCTCCATCTTGACCCCGGCCTCCTCGTACCCGTGCCCGGCCGAGTTCGGGCCGCGGCCGACGGCGACCAGCAGCAGGTCGGCCTCGAGTGTCTCGCCGGACTCCAGCGACACGCTGACGCCGTTGTCGTCCTGCTTGGCGCCGGTGAACCGGACACCGGTCTTGAAGGCGATCTTGCGGCGGCGGAAAGCGCGCTCGAGCTGCTTGGACGCGTACTCGTCCTCGTTCGGGACCAGGCGGGGCAGCGCCTCCACGATGGTGACGTCGACGCCGAAGGACGCCCAGACGGACGCGAATTCGACACCGATGACACCCCCGCCGAGGACGACGACCTTCTTGGGGATGTAGTCCAGCGAAAGGGCCTGCTCGCTCGCGATGACGCGGCCGCCCAGCTCCAGGCCGGGCAGCGTCTTCGAGTACGAGCCGGTGGCGAGGATGACGTTCTTGCCCGTGTAGCGGGTGCCGTCGACCTCGACGGTCGTGCCGCCGACGAACGTCCCGGTGCCCTCGACGAGGTTCACCTTGTGCGCCTTGGCCAGGCCCTGCAGGCCCTTGTACAGGCGGGAGACGATCCCGTCCTTGTACTTGTTGACCCCGGCGATGTCGATGCCTTCCAGCACGGCCTTGACGCCGAAGGTCTCGGCGTCGCGGGTCTCGTCGGCGACCTCCGCCGCGTGCAGGAGGGCCTTGGTCGGGATGCAGCCTCGGTGGAGGCACGTCCCGCCAAGCTTGTCCTTTTCGATCAGGGTGACGGAAAGGCCCAGCTCGGCCGCGCGGAACGCGGCGGCGTAGCCGCCCGATCCGCCACCCAGGATCACAAGGTCGGCGGAGGTGTCGGTCACTTCAATAGCTCCTCGGCAAGCGGTAGGGGTGGTGCTCTGGCGCCGCTTCGCGGCGGTATACGCGCGCGCGGACACTTGCCATCTTGTCACTACGCGCGGCGGGCTTGCGACCTAGCCGGGTATGCGACGGCGAGCACACGCCCCGGTCGGGATAATGGACGCTGGACGCGAGTGGGAAGTGAGGTGGTCGGAGTGGGTCTGTTCGACTCGCTGCGCCGGCGCTCTAAAGGCGGGCAAAAACCCGGTACGCTGCGGAAAGCCTCTTCAAACGACTTCAAGCACCTTGAAGAGTGGGCTGCTTCACGGACGGGTGTCGAGGCCTATGTGGAGCCCAAGACCAACGTCACGGAGACCACAGTCGTCCTCATCGCACACGATGGTGAGTGGACCCGGCGTAGGGTCGAGAGCTTCGACGCGGCGCAGCAGTTCGGTCGCAAACGGTCGATCCCCGTCTACGAGGTGGCGCGGGTCGGCTACCCGAAGCGGATGCGGGAGTACACCGAGCGGAAGAAGCGCGGGGAAGTCTGACCGGTACCGCGGACACTCGGCCAGTCGCCCCACTAGCCCCCACCAGTCACAACGATGGCGCGCCGGAACGCGGAGCCGCCCCGGCCTCAGGCGGATTGCGCCAGCAGGAGTAGATGCCGCTCCAGCAGCGCCCGGAACGTCGGATGCACCGTCGTGCCCAGCGCGGGGTCGATCTCGACCGTCCGCCACTGCTCGCCGGCGGCGGTGAGCAGTGCCACGGCGGGCTCGGCGATCACGACGACGCCGCCTTCCGCGCGCAGTTCCGCCGTCCCGAGCAAGCGCGGGAAGACGACGTCGGCGGGTAGGCCGTCGCAGGTCTGCAGGAACTCTCTGTAGTCAGGAGGTAGCTGGATCCCGAGCCGTGCTTCGGTCGCGTCGATGTTCCGGGCCGACGCCGCCGGGGGCGCGGCGCCGGCGCCGCGAAGCCGGAGGATGCCCGTGATCATCTCGCGCCACGAACCGGTGTCCGGCGGGTAGCGCTTGTACAGCGCCGCGACCAGTGCTCCGGCGCACAGCCCTGTCCACTCGCCGAGTCCGAGCGGGTCGGCACCCGCGACCAGGCGCGGCGCGAGCCGTCGGGTCGCGGCGAGGACGGCGACGTCCGGGCGGACCTGCCGCGAGGCGATCTCCGCCCAGGCGTCGAGGTCACCTTGTGTGACGGCCTCGCGCAATCGATCCGGGCGCGTCGGCCCGAGATGGGAAACGGCCTCGCCGATCGGGGAGCCGCCGAGCAGACCGTCGAGATCGGACACCCGCCGGGCGAGGTACTCGTCGTGCGCACGTTCCTCGGCGTCGAGGTCTAGCGGAGTCATCGCCGCCGCCCAGTCCGGTCGCGCGCCGCGTGCTTCGAAGAGCATCGCCCACGCGCGGGCGGGCACGGCACCGGTGACGAGCGCGGTGACGGGACGTTCGGTGAGCGCGTGCCAATGCGTGATCAGCCGGTCGGCTTCCGCGAACGCGCCGGAGGCGGCGAACACCAACGCCGCTCGCCCGATCCGGTCGTCGAGCGTCGCGTCGTCACCACTGAGCACATCACTGATCGCGCCTTCCAAATACGCGTCCTTGTCCACGGAACCGACCTTGCCACACCGGGTTCCGCCCGGCGCGCTGCCTCATGGGGCAGTTCTTCGGGCCACGCGGTGCGAGGGGAGACTTCGTATGGGTGACAGCACCAGATAGTGGACACTCGCCGGCGGAATGCAGGTCTTGGCCAAACGGGGAATCAGCGTCGACGGCGCGGGCAGTCTGGGTTGTATCGCGGAACCTTGGACGGCGAGAAAGAAGTTCTCCTCTCCTGCCGCAACACCTTCTCTCATCCGGTGGGCAAGGTCCCGCGTACGACGGATCCGAAGGTCGATCTGCTCTGTGACGCCGGGATCGCGGAGATCTCCGGAAATCCGTCGGTACCCCAGGTACTCTGTGGGCGGTGCCTCCGGCGGAGCAGGCGGAAGGGACCGACCTCGACGACCGGATCCTCGGCGTCGTCATCGAGAAGGCGCGGCCGCGCACGGACGTCCTTTACGGTAAGGGTTCCCCGCAAGATCAGCTTCTTCGAGCTGCCCCGCTCATCGGTTCCCTGTGCTCGCTGCTGACGACGGCCCGGCCGCTGCGACCGACGACGCCGTGTCGCTGAGCCGGGAACGGCGGACCGCGGTGTTCAGCGGCTGGGGTGAGCTTTCGCTGTGGCGGGGCGATGTTTCGCCGCCGTCGCCGAGGTGACCGCCCGGATGAACCGCGCGCTCACCACCGCGAACGCGCTCCTGAACCAGTACGCCGAGCTGCCATCGTCCACATCGGACGCCTACGCAGCGACGACTAACCGCCTGACCCGCAGAACTCGACTTTGCCGGGACCCTGACTCTCAAAGTAGGGAAGGAGGCGTTCGGAGTCGAGACCGTGTGGATTCTGGGACGTTGGATGTCCCAAAATCCACACGGCCCTCCCCGCCGTAGGTAGCCGGGCGGCAGGGCTGGGTGGGAATGGGGACACTCAACGTCCCTATTTCCACACAGCTCCGCACCCCGATGTCACCAAGTCTCTCAAGGAGGCCTTCACGGACTTGTGAACAAGGGCAACCGGTAGCCCATCGGGTAGTTCGGACTCGATATTGTCCTTTGTGGACGGTAAGGGATGTGCTGGCCGAAAGTGACCGTCAGCCGTTGGCGGCGATGTCCGCGAGGACCGCGGCGATGGTGCGGACCGGGACACCGGTGCCACCCTTGCCGGTGTAACCCCATACCCCGGCGGTGTTGAACGACGGGCCCGCGATGTCGATATGCGCCCAGGGCAGTCCGTCGGCGACGAACTCGCGCAGGAAGACGCCCGCGGCGAGCATGCCGCCCCAGCGGTGACCGGTGACGTTGGCCAGGTCGGCCAGGCGCGAGTCGAGGTCGGCGCGCAGTTCCTCCGGCAGCGGCATGGCCCAGCCGCCCTCACCGGTCGCCTGCGCGATCGAAGCGACCCGGTCACGGAACTCGTCCGAGCCCATGACACCCGCGGTGCGGTTGCCCAGCGCGACGACCTGCGCGCCGGTCAGCGTCGAGGTCTCGATCAGGTAGTCGGGGTTCTCCTCGCCCGCGCGCACGATCGCGTCGGCCAGCACGAGGCGGCCTTCGGCGTCGGTGTTGAGCACCTCGACGGTCTTGCCGCCGTACATGCTGAGCACGTCACCCGGCCGGTAAGCGGTGGACGAGGGCAGGTTCTCCGCCAGCGGGATGTGCGCGACGACCTCGAGCGGGTACTTCAGCTTCGCGGCCAGCACCACGGAGGCGAGCACGGCGGCCGCGCCCGACATGTCCGAGGTCATGTGGTCCATGTTCGCGGCGGGTTTGATCGAGATGCCGCCCGAGTCGAAGGTGATGCCCTTGCCGACCAGCGCGACCTTCCTCGACGCCTTCGCCGGCTTGTAGGCGAGACGCAGCAGGCGCGGCTGGCGCGAGGAACCGCCGCCGACGCCGAGGATGCCGCCGAAGCCCTTGCGCTTGAGCGCTTTCTCGTCGAGGACCTCGAACTCGAGGTTGTTGGCCTCGGCCAGGGTCTTCGCGCGGTCGGCGAAGGAGGCCGGGAACAGGTCGTTCGGCGGGGTGTTGATCAGGTCGCGGGCGATGATCACCGACTCCGCGATCAGGGTGGCGGCCTTCAGTGTCGCCTTGTGGTCCTTGGCGGTGCCTTCTTCGGGGCTCACGAAGTCCACCTTGGCGACCGGGCCGTCGCCCTTCTCGGAGCGGTACTCGGTGAAGGAGTACGCGCCGAGCGCGGTGCCCTCGACGGCGGCCTGCAGGTCGATCGCCGACAGCGTGACGAACGCGCGCTCGGTCCCGCTCAGCGCCCGCGCGGCGGCACCGGCGCCCCGGCGGACCTGCTCGGCGGTGACGCCGTCCGCGCCGGCCTTGCCGAGGCCGACGGCCAGCACGACACCGGCGGACAGCTTGCCCAGCGTCGGGACCTTGACCACCTCGTCGGCCTTGCCGGACGCGCCGAGAGTGCCGAGGACGTCGGCGAGCTTGCCGTCGAAGGCGGCGTCGGCAACGGAGGAGCCGGCGGCGAGCGCCAAACCGTCCTCGCCCTGCAGGGTGCCGATGACGACGACGTCGGCGCGCGTCTTGGCAAGCGCCGCTTCGGCGTTCTCGGTCAGGGCAAGCTTCGGCACGGTCACTTCTGGCTCCTCGCGCGTTCGCGGTGGTACCGGGCGGCCGCCCGGTTGGATCGTGAGCCATGCTAATGACAGTGGGACCTGGGGTAACAGTGGGGCCGACGGGGTCACTCGGTGCAGGAGGAAGGGAGACGGCGTGCGGCTGGCTGGCGGCCTGCTCATCGCGCTCGCAGTGGGCACCTCCGGAGCGGACTATTGGGTACTTCTCGCCGCCGTGGTCGCGGCCGTGCTCGCCGTCGCGGCGGAGGCACTGCTGCCGCCGGTGGGGGACACCCGACTCGAGCGGATCGCGGGCTCCGTTTCGAAGTCGGGTCTGGTCTTGGTCTTCGCGACGACGTTCGGGCAGTATCTCTTCCCGTCCGCGCCGGGAGTCGCCGCCGCGGTGTTCGCCGTCGTGGTCGCCGTCGCCGACCTGGCCGGGGTCCGCCTCGGTGACTACGCCGCCCGCTGGGTCACCGGCCTGCTGCTGGCCGCGGCCGCGTCCCTGATCGCGATCTGCGTCGGCATCCCGCCCTTGGCGCAGTTCATCGCGCCGGACCCGCCGCCCGTTCCCGGTCTCGGCCTCGCCGTGCTGGTACTGCTGCCGTTCCTGCTGCCCCGTCGTCCCGGCGCGGGCCGCGCCGCCGCGGCGGGCGCCGTGGCGGTGGCGATCATCGCCGTCGCCCTCTACCAGCTGGGGCCGATCCGGCTGGGTCTTTCGGCGACGTCGTTCCGCGAACTCCTCGCCGCGGCGGACGCCGTCTCGCTGGTGCCGGTGCTGTCCGTGGTGGTCGCCGTGGCGACCGTGCCGGTCGCGGTGGACGCCTTCACCGAAGGCAGGGAGCGGCTTTCCCCGGAACGTCCGAAGGCGACACTCGCTTGTGGACTGATCGTGGCCGTCGCCGCCGGGTTCGCTGGGCCGGTCGTGGCCCTCGGGCTCGCGGGAGTGGGAACGCTCGCCGAACTGGTACTGCGGGTCCGCGCCCGTCGGTACCGTGCAAGGCGTGCGTGATCCCTTCTGGACCCCGGGTGACACGGTCGTCGAACGGTTCCTGCGACCGGACGGCTCGATCGGCCAGCATCACCCGCTGCGCGTCATCGCCGACGACGGCACCGTGCTGCTCGGCTGGCTTCCCGCGGACACCCCGATCGTCGGCAGCAGGCTCGCCGACGGGCGGCTCTTCCGTGAGGCGCCGCTCGCGGAGCGGTTCCGGGTGCCGCGGGTGCGCGTGCCCGACCTCTGGCGCGACACCTCGACGCTGCGCCGGATCGCCGACGACGAATGGTCGTCGGTCTGGTGGTTCTTCGACGCCGACGGCCACTTCATGAACTGGTACGTCAACCTCGAGGTGCCGCTGGGGCGCACGGCGTCCGGACCGGACCGGATCGACGGCATCCTCGACGTCGCCGTCGAGCCCGGCGGACGCTGGCAGTGGAAGGACGAGGACGAGGCCGAAGAGGCCGTCCTCGCCGGCCGCATCACGGCAGGGCAGCTCGAGCGGCTGCGCGCCGAGGGTGAACGGATCGGGGCACTCGCGGACGCCGGGCGGTTCCCCTTCGACGGGACGTGGACCGACTTCCGGCCGGATCCGGGCTGGCCTGCCCCGGGGTTGCCGGGAGGGCTGCTCTAGCTCACGAGGAGGAGCAGCAGCAGCGTCAGCGCGATGTTGATCACCGCGAGGATGACCACCGACTTAGTGGACAGCTCACGCGGGAACACCTTGCCTTGGATGCTTCGCCACCAGTAGATGCCGAAACCGCCGGCGACCAGACCGAGGAACGCGCCGAACCCGCTGTCCAGCAGGGCCCAGCCGTCCATCATCAGTACGCCGGTGCCGAAGGTCAGCAGCACCGCCGTCGCGAACGTCTTGATGTCGGGCCCCGCGCCGGGGGTGGCCGACTTGGCCGGGTGGGCGGGCTGCATCGGGTTTAACGTCACGCCGCCCATCTTAGGGGCGCGCGCCACCGCGTGGTCGTCCCGACAGACAGATCGCGGGAGGTGAAGATATGCGGACGTCCGACTAACGTGGGTCCGACCAAGCGTTATCGTCTTAGGCATGACGACCTCGACGCAGTTCACCCACCTCCCGCACCCGAGCCCCGCGAGCCCGGAACGCGTCGCGGACGTATTGGCCGCACCCGGTTTCGGGCTGCACTTCACCGACCACATGGTGACCGTGAAATGGAGCGCCGAGCAGGGCTGGCACGACGCGACCGTCGGGCCGTACGCGCCCTTGACGCTCGACCCGGCGACCTCCGTGCTGCACTACGGTCAGGCGATCTTCGAAGGCCTCAAAGCGTACCGCCAGCCGGACGGGACGTTCGCCGCGTTCCGACCCGACGCGAACGCGATCCGGTTCCGGAACTCGGCCGAGCGGCTGGCCATGCCGCAGCTGCCGGTGGAGGTGTTCCTCGACTCGATCCGCGAGCTCATCGCGGTCGACTCGCGCTGGATCCCGACGAAGCCCGGCGAGTCGCTGTACCTGCGGCCCTTCATGATCTCCACCGAAGCCGGGCTCGGCGTCAACCGGCCCGCGAACGAGTACCTCTACGCGCTGATCGGCTCGCCCGCCGGCTCGTACTTCTCCGGCGGCGTGAAGCCGGTGAGTGTGTGGCTCTCGACCGAGTATGTGCGCGCGGTCCCCGGTGGCACCGGCGAGGCGAAGTGCGCCGGCAACTACGCGGCGTCGTTCGTGGCGCAGGCGCAGGCCGTCGAGAAGGGCTGCGACCAGGTCGTGTGGCTCGACGCCGTCGAGCGGCGCTGGGTCGAGGAGATGGGCGGGATGAACCTGTTCTTCGTCTTCGGCTCCGGTGACGAGGCCCGCGTCGTGACCCCGGAACTGACCGGTTCGCTGCTGCCGGGCGTGACCCGCAAGTCGCTGCTGGAGCTGGCGAAGTCGTTCGGACACCAGGTCGAGGAGCGGCGCATCTCCACCGACGAGTGGGAGAAGGCGGCGGCTTCGGGCGAGCTGACCGAGGTGTTCGCCTGCGGGACCGCGGCGGTCATCACGCCGGTCGGGCACGTGAAGCACGCGGGCGGCGAGTTCTCCGTCGCGGGCGGGCAGCCCGGTGAGCTGACGATGAAGCTGCGCGGCGCGCTGACCGGGATTCAGGAGGGCACCCGGCCCGCTCCGGAAGGCTGGATGTACCCGCTGGGCTGAGCCCTGTGCTCGGCATCGCTCCCATGGTCAGGCTGACGCGCGTGTGATGAACGGGACTTTCAGTGCAAAATTCGCCATGAAAGTCCCGTTCATCACACGTCGGGGCACCCGAGCCAACCGCAACTAGAGGACTACTTGCGGCAGGCGGGGCCCGAACAGCCTCAGGAAGCCGGGGCCTCTATCAGCGGCCCGCTCACCCCGGCCTGCTCGTGCGTCGCCATCTCCGCGAGCACGCGCGTCGCCATGAACACCAGCGGCAGCGCCGCCACCGCGCCCGTCCCCTCACCGAGGCGCACATCCAGATCCAGGATCGGGTCCAGGTCGAGGTGCTCCAGCGCCAGCGCGTGCGCGGGTTCGCCGCCACGCTGGCCCGCGGCCCACCACTGCCGCGCGCCGGGGACGAGTTCCTCGGCGACCAGCGCGGCCGCCCCGGCGACCAGGCCGTCCAGGATCACCGGCGTCTTCCGGAGTGAGGCCTGCGCGAGGAATCCCGCCATCGCGGCGATGTCGGCGCCGGCGGCGGTACGCAGCAGCGCGACCGGGTCGGCGAGCACGGTCCTCGCCCGCCGCAGCGCGTCACGGACCACAGCGGCCTTGCGCATCCAGGCGTTGTCGTCGATCCCCGAACCGCGGCCGACGACGGCCACCGGTTCGCTGCCGGTCAATGCCGCGACCAGCACCGAGGCGGGGGTGCTGTTCCCGATCCCGAGGTCGCCCGCGATGAGCAGGTCGGCCCCGCCGTCGACCTCGGCGTCGGCGATCGCGCGCCCCGCGCGCACGGCGGCACGCGCCTCGTCGTCGGTCAGCGCGTCCTCGACGTCGATCGAACCGGACCCGCGCCGTACCTTGAACTCGCCGATCGACCGCGTCGCCGGAGCGTCGCTGTCGACGGCCATGTCGACGACGCGCACGCTCGCTCCCGCCGAGGCCGCGAGCACGTTGATGGCGGCGCTGCCGGTCAGCATGCTGCCGACGAGTTGCGCGGTGACCTCGGCCGGGTACGCCGAGACGCCCTTCGCGGCGACGCCGTGGTCTCCGGCGAACACCACGACCCGCGGCCGCGTGAACGGGCGCGGCGGGGACTGGCCCTGGCAGGCCGCGACCCACACGCCCAGTTCTTCGAGCCTGCCCAGTGACCCCGCGGGTTTGATCAGCTTCGAGTGCAGGGCGATCGCCGCCGAGCGTGCGTGTTCATCAGGCTGTTCTGCTTCGGCGAACTCGAGGATTTCGTCGTCCAACGCCTTGCCCTTCGGATCGCTTTGGTGGCCGCGCCCAACCTACCGACCCGACTGTGCCAGAGTTGCCTGTGGCTCAGACGAAGGCCGCCGGGGTGGTGCTCGCGAGCGGAGCGGGTACCCGGGTCGGCGCCAAGCTCAACAAGGTCTACTTGCCGGTCGCGGGCAGGCGCGTCGTCGCGTGGTCGCTCGACGCCTTCGCCCGCGTGCCCGGTGTCGACGTGCTCGTGCTGGTCATCCGGCCGCAGGACACCGAACTCGCCGAAGAGGTGCTCGCCTCGCATCCGGGTGAGGTCGAACTCGTCCACGGCGGCGCGACGCGCCAGGGTTCGGAGCTGAACGCCTTGCGCCGCTTGACTTCCCGCATCGAGGACGGCGAGATCGACGCGGTGCTGCTGCACGACGCGGCCCGTCCGCTCGTCACCCCGGAACTGATCGCGGACGTCCTCGCCGACACGCGGCGGTACGGGGGAGCGGTGCCAGGGGTCGCGGCCGACGACATCGTGCGCGTGGACGGCGACAGCGTTTCCGGCGCGCTGCCCGGCGCGATCCGGGTGCAGACGCCGCAGGGTTTCCGCGCCGCTCCGTTGCTGGAGGCGTACGAAACGGCCGAGCGCGAAGGTTTCGTCGGCACGGACACGTCTTCGTGCATGGAAAGGTTCTCCGCGCTGCCGGTGCGGTGGGTTCCAGGCAGCGCGGAGAACCTCAAGATCACCTACCCGCACGACCTCGTTGTCGCCGAGCAGGTGATCGGCCGAGGTTAGGGATCTCCCTGGTCGGCCTTGGTCCCGTTGGCGGGCAGGATGGTGACCGGCTGGCGCGCTTCCATCGGGATCACGCAGTCCGGATGTGGTTGCAGCAACTGGATCGGCGCGGCGGCGTCGCCGGGTGGCGGGATGGTGAGCACCGCGCGCAGCGTCCAGGCGGCCGTCGAGTGGTACTGCCAGGAGACGAGCGCCGGGCGGAAGACGTCCGTGTCGGGGAGGGTCGTGACCCGGAAGGCGGTCGCCCGTTCCTCACCGCGGAGGACGAGGACGTCGGCGCAGGTGTCCCACTGGAACACCGCGGCACAGACCTCCGGTTCCTCCCGGGGACCGAAGATGTAGACAACCCACCGGCGTCTTCGAAGCTCCTCGAGCAGTTCGTCGATGCTCAGATGGTTCATCGAGCCCCCCAACGGGTTTTGGGAACTCTGCGGAGAGTAACAGGTGTACTAGAGCACCGTCCAGAATGTGTACTAGTACGTAATAATGGGGTGTGAGCAGGATCCTTGGTGCTCGCCCATTGGTGTGCTAGAACGCTTGTGCGCACCGCGCGACCTTGTGAGGAGTCACCTTGCCCGCCGTCGACCGACCTGAACCGCCGTATCTCCAGATCGCGGGAAACATTCGCGACGACATCGTTTCGGGCAGGCTCAAGGAAGGCGACGCGGTCCCGTCCGCGCGTGAGATCGCCAGAAACTGGAACGTCGCGATGGCGACGGCGATGAAGGTGCTCTCCACGCTTCGGGCCGAAGGTCTGGTCCGTGCGGTCCGCGGCGTCGGGACAGTGGTGCAGACCAGATCGCTGCACCGCTCCGCGCACGATCGGACGACCTCGATCGCGCGAACCGGCAAGGTCTATCCACCGGGCCACTACGCGAAAATCCGTGCGGCCGGGCTCGTCCCGGCACCGGAGCGGGTGGCGGGTGCGCTCGGAATCGATGAAGGCGCTCCCGCGATCCGGCGGCGGCGGACCACGTACGCGGGCGAAGACCGTCCGGTGTCGACGTCAGTCTCGTGGTTCGACGGCGCGATCGCGGCGAAGGCACCGTTGCTGTTCGAACCGGTGCGGATAGTCGAAGGCACGGTCAAATATGTGGCGGACCGGACAGGCCGGGTTCTGACGTCGACTCATTCTCAGCACGCCGCGGGGCTGGCGGGTGCCGAGGACGCGGCAGAACTCGGAGTGGCCGAGGGTTCGGCGATCTTGTTGAGCCGCAACAGGTTCCTGTCCGCGGAGGGCGACGTGCTCGAGTACGGCGAATCCGCGGCGTTGCCGAATCAGTGGATTTTCTACGAATACAACATCGAGGACGGGGCATGAAGCACATTCACGCGGGTAAGGTACGGGACCTTTACGAGGTCGACGGCGACATTCTGCTCGTCGCGTCGGATCGTGTTTCGGTCTACGACGTCTCGCTGCCGACCCCGATCCCGGACAAGGGCGCGCTGCTGAACCAGCTTTCCGCCTGGTGGTTCGAAAAGATGGCCGGCGTGGTGCCGAACCACGTGCTCTCCACGACCGACGTGCCCGTCGAATTCGCCGGCCGCGCCACGCGGTGCAAGCCGCTGAAGATGATCCAGGTCGAGTGCATCGCGCGTGGTTACCTCACCGGGCTCGGAATGCGCGAGTACCAGCGCGACGGCAAGGTGTCGGGTGTCGAACTGCCCGCCGGTCTCATCGAAGCCGACAAGCTGCCCGAGCCGATCTTCACGCCGACCACGAAGATCTCCGACACCGGCCACGACGAGTTCATGACCTTCGCCGACGTCGTGAACGACATCGGCAAGGAGACCGCGGATCGCATCCGCGACCTGACGCTCGAGGTCTATACCAAGGGCGCGGAGCACGCGGCGAAGAACGGCATCATCATCGCCGACACCAAGATCGAATTCGGGTTCGACGCCGACGGTGTGCTGACCCTCGGGGACGAGGTTCTCACATCGGACTCCTCGCGTTTCTGGCCTGCCGACGACTGGCGGCCCGGCCGCACGCAGCACGCGTTCGACAAGCAGTTCGTCCGCGACTGGTCCGCGAGCACCGGCTGGGACAAGACGCCGCCCGGCCCCGCGATCCCGGACGAGATCGTCGAAGCGACCCGCAGGCGCTACACCGAGGTCTACGAGAGGATCACTGGGAACACCTGGGTTCCCGGCGGTGGCCATGCCTGAACAGCAGGTCTACGACCCGTACCGGTTGATCGACGACGTCGAGGGCCTGCTGATCCAGCGGGGTCACCGGCCGGAGCGGCTCGACGGCCAGACGGGTGACCGGGTCGCCGGCGCGAGCAGGTTGTTGCGAGGCTTGGGAATCGACCCGCTTCGCGCGCCGGGGGACGCACTCGACCTAGACGGTCAGATCGCGTACCAGTCCCGTGTGCACGGGGATTAGACGCAAGACAACCTCAAGCAACTAGTCGACTAAATGCGGGAAAGGTGTCCGCGTTTAGTCGACTAGTTGCAGTGGATCAGGGGCTGCGGGTGAGGGTGGGGTCGGTCTCGGTGACGCCGTCGAGGGCCTCGTCTATCGCGGCGAGCAGGTCCGCGTCCAGCTTCACACCGGCCGCCTTCACGTTCTCGTGCACCTGCTCCGGCCGCGAAGCGCCGATGATCGCCGAGGCGACGTTCGGGTTCTGCAGCACCCAGGCCACGGACAGCTGGGCCAGCGTCAGGCCCGCCTTGTCCGCGATCGGCTGGAGCCGCTGGACGCGCTCGAGGACGTCGTCGTTGAGGAAGCGGGCGACCATGTTGGCGCCGCCCTTCTCGTCGGTCGCGCGGGAGCCCTCGGGCAGCGGCTGACCGGGCTTGTACTTGCCGGTGAGCACGCCCTGTGCGATCGGCGACCAGACGATCTGGCTGAGGCCTTCACGCTCGGACGCCGGGACGACCTGCGCCTCGATGACCCGCCACAGCGCGTTGTACTGCGGCTGGTTCGAGACGAGCGGCACCTGCAGCTCGCGGGCGATCGCCGCGCCCTGGGTGATCTGCTCGGCGGTCCACTCCGAGACGCCGATGTAGAGCGCCTTGCCCTGGCGGACGAGGTCGGCGAAGGCGAGGAAGGTCTCTTCGAGCGGGACGGTCCGGTCGAACCGGTGCGCCTGGTAGAGGTCGACGTAGTCGGTGCCGAGCCGCTTCAGTGAAGCGTTCGCCGACTCGATGATGTGCTTCCGGCCCAGCCCCTGGTCGTTGGGCCCCTTGGGGCCGGTCGGCCAGTAGACCTTGGTGAAGATCTCCAGGCTTTCGCGGCGCAGGCCCTGGAGCCCGCGGCCGAGCACCGATTCGGCGGCCGTGTTCGCGTAGACGTCCGCGGTGTCGAAGGTGGTGATGCCGACGTCGAGCGCGGCCTTGATGCAGGCCTGGGCCTGGTCTTCTTCCACCTGGGACCCGTGGGTGAGCCAGTTGCCGTACGAGATCTCACTGACATTGAGGCCGCTGCGGCCTAGTCGTCGAAACTCCATGGGCGCGACTCTACCCCAGTCCGTTAGCCACGCTAACGACCTGGGTTTCGCCTGCTCAGACCTTGTCGCCGGGCTTGACCCGCGGCTTGGGGACGCGCAGTTTGCGGATCTGGCTCGCGCGGATGAAGGAGTACCAGCCGATCGAAGTGCCCTTGACCGTCTCGTTCGGGAACTTCAGCCGGACCATCTTCGAGATCCGGCGTCCGCTGAGCACGCCTTCGACGATCATGCCGAGCAGCATCACGGTGCACAGCAGCGTCGCGTAGCGCTGCACGTCCGGGTACGGCACCAGCAGGGCGACGAACACCAGGATCGCGAGCGGCATGAAGAGACCGAGCAGGTTGCGCCGCGAGTCGACCAGGTCGCGGACGTACGCCTTGACCGGGCCGCGGTCACGCGGCAGCAGGTACTTGTCGTCGCCAGCCATCATCTTCTCGCGGCGTTCCTTGGCGGCGTTGCGCTGCTTCGCCTTGTACTCCGGGTCGGACTTCGCGGACTTGCGGAGTTCCTTGTTGCGCTTCATCGCCTCGCGCATGGTGGTCGGCGGGGGCGCCACCGGGCCGCGGCGCTTGGCCTCGGCCTCACGCCGCTTGGGCGTGGCCTTGCCCTTTCCGGGCGTATACGCCTTGGCCTGGACCTCGACGGCCTCGTTGTCGAGGGTGTCGGTGTCGGTCGTGGCGGAGTCTGTGGTGCTACGGCGCAGGAACCTCACCTCACCAGGGTAGTCGCGGGCGTCACGGTGCCACGCACCAGGCCGAGCGATATGTCACCATGGAGGGGAACAGATCGGGACTCCGCCGTGTTGGACCAAGGACCAAGACGAGTACCCGCAGCGAGTTCGACCAGAGGGAGAACCATGACGACCGCTGAGCAGGCAGCCGCAGCTCAGGCCGAAGCCGCCGAGGAGACCCACGGCGTCACGTTGACCGATGCCGCCGCCGTCAAGGCGAAAGCCCTGCTCGAGCAGGAGGGCCGTGACGACATGCACCTGCGCATCGCCGTCCAGCCCGGTGGGTGCGCCGGCCTGCGTTACCAGCTGTTCTTCGACGAGCGCACGCTCGACGGCGACCTGTTCCGGGACTTCGACGGGCTCCGCGTGGCCGTCGACCGGATGAGCGCGCCGTACGTTTCGCGCGCCGTGATCGACTTCGTCGACTCGATCGAGAAGCAGGGCTTCACGATCGACAACCCGGACGCGACCGGCAGCTGCGCCTGCGGCGACAGCTTCCACTGACCCGCTTCGGGCATGAAAAAGGGCCGCGAACCTCCCCGAGGTCGCGGCCCTTTTTCATGCCCGAAGCGAGATCAAACGTAGGCGTCCAGATCGGCGACCTGGGCGAGGCACCGCTCGTCCACGGTCCAGGGCGGAGCGATCTGCCGGGGCAGTGGCAGATTCTCGGCCTGGAGGGACGACGGGATGCCGGCGCAGTCGGCGATGAGTTCGCCGATCGAGTCCGGTTCGAGGTCATACGCGGAAGTGGTCACGAACGACAAGTTAATGACTCACGTTCGACTAGGACACCACTACTAACCGGTAGTGTTCATGGCCGTGCCTGAAGCAACCCATATGGGGCATGACCTGCGGGTAACTTAGCCGTCCTCGTTTTCGGCGAGGCCGACCGATCAAGGAGAACCGGTGGCAGACAGCGCCAGGATCGTAGTATCCGGCAGTA
The DNA here is from genome assembly GCF_047608695.1 of Amycolatopsis sp. cmx-11-32. NCBI lineage: Bacteria > Bacillati > Actinomycetota > Actinomycetes > Pseudonocardiales > Pseudonocardiaceae > Amycolatopsis > Amycolatopsis sp. cmx-11-32. The sequence continues at coordinate 25,279 of NZ_JADNQN010000005.1, forward strand.
TCGCAACCGACCACCTCATGCACTTCCCAGGCAGGTTCGCCGAGCAGCTCGTCGCCGAGCAGCTGCACCGCGTGTCCCTGAGCTTCCTGGCCGATGACCTCGTCGTCCGGCGGGGCGGGATCGGCGCGAACATCGCCTTCGGCCTCGGCGTGCTCGGCAAGCACCCGATCCTGGTCGGCGCGGTGGGCGCCGACTTCGCCGACTACCGCTCGTGGCTCGAGCGGCACGGCGTCGACACCACGGGCGTGCTGGTCTCCGAGGTCGCGCACACCGCCCGCTTCGTCTGCACCACCGATGAGGACCTCTGCCAGATCGCCACCTTCTACGCCGGTGCGATGGCCGAATCCCGCAACATCGAACTCGAGCCGGTCGCCGCGCACGCCGGTGAGCTGTCGCTCGTGCTGATCAGCCCGGACGACCCCGAAGGCATGGTCCGCCACGCCGAGGAGTGCCGCCAGCGCGGCTACACCTTCGCCGTCGATCCCTCACAGCAGCTGGCGAGGATGGACGGCGCGCAGGTGCGCGACTTCGTCGAGGGCGCGAAGTACCTGTTCAGCAACGACTACGAATGGGAACTGCTGCTCCAGAAGACCGGCTGGACCGAGGCCGACGTCCTCGACCGCGTCGGCATGCGGATCACGACGCTCGGGGAGAAGGGCGTCGAGATCATCGGCAAGGACGGCCTCGCGCTGCAGGTCGGTGCGGTCCCGGAGCGCGGCAAGGTCGACCCGACCGGCGTCGGCGACGGCTTCCGCGCCGGGTTCATCGCCGGTATCGACGGCGGGCTCAGCCTGGAGCGCGCGGCGCAACTGGGTTCGCTGATCGCCGTGCTGGTGCTGGAAACCGTGGGGACGCAGGAGTGGGCCTTCGATCGCGCTGACGTCCTGGGCCGTCTCAAGGAAGCCTTCGGTCCGGAGTCCGCCGAGCAGATCGCGGCGATCCTGCCGGAGTGAGCTGAAGGGGACTTTCCCCTCATGTAATGCAGCGAAGGGGCCCTTGACCGCGTGAGATGCGGTGAAGGGCCCCTTCAGCGGCGTCCGGTCAGGGCGAGTCGTGACTAGGCTGTGTCCGGCAAGTCTGGATCACGAAGCCATCGAACAGACTTACCGGACGCTGACTAGAGCTTCACCGGGTAAACGGGTTCCGGCACCTCGGGCTTGATGCGGTTCTCGACGAAGATGCCGTGCCACAGCATGAACACCAGCAGCGCCCACAGCTGACGGCTGCGGTCGAGCTGACCGGCCTTGTGCTCGTCGAGCAGGGCCAGGACGGCCTTCTTGTCGAGCAGCGCGTCGGTCTGCGAGTCCGAGATGATGCCCTTGGCCCAGTCGTACATCTCGTTGCGCAGCCAGTGCCGGATCGGCACCGGGAAGCCGAGCTTGCGCCGGTTCAGCACGTGCGCCGGGATGATCTTCGCCAGCGCCTGGCGCAGCGCGTACTTCGTGGTGCCGTGCGCGAGCTTCTGGTCGAGCGGGATGGTCGCGGCGACCTTGAACACCTCGGCGTCGAGGAACGGCACGCGCAGTTCCAGCGAGTTCGCCATGGTCACCTTGTCGGCCTTGACCAGGATGTCGCCGCGCAGCCAGGTGTAGAGGTCGACGTGCTGCATCCGCGCGACCGGGTCCCAGTCCTCGGAGATCTTGTACCAAGGAGCGGTGACGTCCTTGAAGCCGACACCTTCCTCGTACGTGCGCAGCACCTTGCGGAGCTGGTCGTCGCGGAAGTTGCGGGCGTTGCCGTAGTAGCGGTCTTCCAGCGGCAGCGCCCCGCGCCGAAGGAGGTCCTTGCCGCGGGTGCCCTCGGGGATCTTCGTGGAGACCTTGCCGATGATCTTCCGCATCCCGCCGGGGATCTTCTCGAACGGCGCCAGCGAGATCGGCTCGTTGTAGATCGTGTAACCGCAGAACAGCTCGTCGGCGCCTTCGCCGGACAGCACCGCCTTGACGTGCTTACGTGCTTCGCGGGCGATGAACCACAGCGGCACCAGTGCCGGGTCCGCCACCGGGTCGTCGAGGTACCAGACGATGAGCGGCAGCGCCTCCATCATCTCGTCCGCCGACACCGTGCGGATCACGTGCTTCACCCCGATCGCGGCGGCCGATTCCGCGGCGACGTCGACCTCGGAGTAGCCCTCGCGCTCGAAACCGGTGGTGAACGCGATCAGGTTCGGGTTGTGCTCCTTGGCCAGCGTCGCGGTCGCCGTGGAGTCGATGCCGCCGGAGAGGAACGCGCCGACCGTGACGTCCGGGTCGGAGATCATGTGCTTGCCGACAGAGTCACGCATCACGTCGGCGATGCGCTCGTACAGTTCTTCCGCCTCGGCCTGTCCGTTGACCGGCTTCGCGGTGAACTGCGGGTGGAAGTAGCGGGTGAATTCGACGTCGCCGCCGGGGACCACCCGGAACGACGTGCCGGACTCGACGCGGCGGATCCCGGTGTGCAGCGACTCGGGCTCCGGCACGTACTGCAGCACCAGATAGTGCTGCAGGGCCGTCCGGTCCAACTTGTCCTCGACGCCGAGCACACTCGAGAGCTCCAGCAAGCTCTTCTTCTCACTCGAGAAGGCGACCTTGCCGGGGCCTGCGGAGTAGAACAGCGGCTTGATGCCGAACGGGTCGCGCGCGCCGAAGACGACCTTCTCCTGGGAGTCCCAGATCATGAAGGCGAACATGCCGCGCAGCTTCTTCACCGCGTCGTCGCCGAGGTAGTGGTACGCCGCGACGATCGCCTCGCCGTCGCCCTCTGTGGTGAATTTCGCACCGTGCTCGGCGGCCAGTTCGTCACGCAGTTCGCGGTAGTTGTAGATCTCGCCGTTGAAGTTCAGCGTGTAGCGCTCGGGAGCCTCCGGCGGGCCCCAGATCAGCGGCTGGTGGGAGTGGTCGACGTCGATGAAGGCCAGCCGGTTGAAGCCGTAGACCACCTCGGCGTCGGCCCAGGTGTCGTGCTCGTCGGGGCCGCGGTGCCGCTGGCAGCGCATGGCGGCGTCGACCGCTTCACGGGCGCCTGCCGCGTCGGCTTCGGTCGAACAGATCAGTCCAAGCAGGCCGCACACGTCTAGTTCACACACCTCTTTGTTGGCCGAGCGGGGGAGAAGGGCCCAGTATGCCCGTGCGTACGTACACCCGGATGTGGTGGGGGATACGCGTGTTGTGGTCACCCCTTGGTCAGCGCGGCCCCGTAACTCGGCTAGGCTCCGCCATGTCACAAAGATCGGTCGAGGAGGCTCTGGGTGAAAGGGCAAGGCGCAGTGGGAAATCCAGAGCGCATCCCGGTTAAGCGGTCTGGTCGCGTCGCAGCGCTCGCCGCGCTGGTGATGCTGACCGCGACGGGCTGTTCCGGGGACGAGATCCTTCGCTTCGGCTGGCCGGTCGGGGTGACCCCGCAGGCGCACGACATGCGCACCCTGTGGACGTGGACGGTCGTCGCCGCGCTGGTCGTCGGTGTCATCGTCTGGGCGCTGATCTTCTGGACCGCGATCTTCCACCGCAAGAAGAAGACCGCCGACGGCGCGGAGGAGGAACTGCCCCGCCAGTTCCAGTACAACATCCCGCTGGAGCTCTTCACGGTCATCGTCCCGACGATCATGGTCTGCGTGCTGTTCTTCTTCACCGCGACCACCGAGAACCGCGTGCTCGCCGAGACGGACAAACCGGACGTCAAGGTCGACATCGTCGCGTTCCAGTGGAACTGGGAGTTCAAGTACAAGAGCGACTCCAAGAACCACGACGACCCCGAGATCACCACGGTCGGCAGCTCGACCGAGATCCCGCTGCTCGTTCTCCCGACGAACAAGACGATCCAGTACAACTTGCGGTCGGCGGACGTCATCCACTCGTTCTGGGTGCCGGAGTTCCACTTCAAGCGGGACGTCATGCCGGACCCGGAGAAGAACAACCAGGACTTCACCTTTCAGAACTCGATCGACCGGGAAGGTTCGTTCGTCGGCCGCTGCGCCGAACTGTGCGGCACCTACCACTCGGGGATGAACTTCGAGGTCAGGGCCCTGTCGCCGGACAAGTACGCGCAGTACATCCAACTCCGCGGCGCGGTGAACCCGAAGAGCGGCAAGCCGAACACGGCCTCCGAGGCACTGACGGCGATGAACTGCGGCGACCTGTGCGCGCCCTACGCCGTCACCACCACCCCGTTCAACACCGACCGCACCGCGCGGGTCGCGTCCAACTGACCCGGCTGTTCGAGCCCGAAACAGGAGTGAGGCAACGTCCATGAAGGTCGAAGGACGGATTTTCTTCCTCGTCGCGGTCTTCTCCGTCGTCGTGGCGGGTGTTTACGCGTACATGACCGGAACGATGACCCGGGACGGCGTCGAGCCGGTCGGTGTGGTGGCCCTGATCCTCACCGGTGGCCTGGCCTTCCTGGCCGGGAGCTACCTGCAGTTCGTGGCGCGGCGCATCGAGCCGCGGCCGGAGGACCGGGAAGACGCCGAGATCAGCGACGGCGCCGGTGAGCTGGGCTTCTTCAGCCCCGGCAGCTACTGGCCGATCGGTCTCGCGGCGGCCGCCGCGCTGACCGGTGTCGCGCTCGCGTTCTTCCACATCTGGCTGCTGATCATCGCGCTGGGCTTGGTGATCGTCGCCATCGGCGGGCTGGTGTTCGAGTACCACACCGGTCCGAACCACGAGTGACGCTTGAAAGCAGTGAAGACGGCGCCTTGCTCCAGGAAAAGGAGTGGGGCGCCGCTTTTGCGTGGGTCGGGACTCACGAGGCACTGTGCCGACCAGTCACCGCAGCCTCCCTCACTTCGAACTCCGATGCCCGCTTGGCCGCTCGCTTCGGCGCCAGCGCCGCCGCCAGGACGGCCAGCATTCCCACACTCTCGAGCCACGTCGGCCGGTGCCCGTAGGCGAGGATGTCCACCACTACCGCGACCACCGGATAGACGTAGGACAGCAGCGCCACCGTCGCGGTCGGTAGCTTGCCGATGCTCGCGTACATCAGGACGTACATCAGCGCGGTGTGCACGGTCCCCAGCAGAACCAGCCACAGCAGCCCCGAGGTGTCCGTGGGCAGCGGCGTGACGAGCAGCGCGGGTGCGAGCACGATCGTGCCGGTCACCAGCTGGATCGCCGCCAGGACGTGCGGGCGCAGGTGTTTGAGCTGCTTCGCGACGAACGAGGCGCCGGCGTAGAGCGCGGCCGCGCCGAGGGCGAGCGCGATTCCCGCCAGTCGCACGGGTTCGCCGTCGGCACCGTGCGCGGACAGCGAGATGAGCGTCACCCCGCCGAACGCGATCAGCGCCCGGACCAGCTGGCTCTTCACCATCTTCTCGCCGAGGAACGCCGCGGCGAGACCGACCAGCATCAGCGGCTGCGTGTGGTAGACGACGGTGCTGACCGAGATCGACGACAGCGCGTAAGAAGCGAAGAGCAGGACCCAGTTCCCGACCAGGAACAGTCCGCCGAGGATGGCGAGCAGCAGGTCACGGCGGGTCAGCGTCCACGGGCGTAGCCAGCCGCGAGCCGCACTCCACACCAGGAGCAGCAGGCCGCCGACGAGGCTCCTCGCGAACGCCACGGCTGGTGCGTCGGCACCGCTTTCGAGGACGACGGCGCCGATCGTGCCGGACAGTGCCATCGCGGCCGTCCACTGCAGCAGGGGGTTGTTCTTGGTCATGGCGACCACTTTCGCTCTCGCGCGAAGGTCCGACCAGTGTCAGAGATGACATTGACTGCAAAACTTATGACACACTGCTCGGATGGATGTGAAGAAGGTCGCGGTGGTGCTCGCCGACCAGGTCTCGCCGTTCGAACTCGGCGTCGCGTGCGAGGTCTTCGGCACCGATCGCAGCGCCGACGGCATCGAGGGCTGGGACTTCGCGGTCTGCTCCCCAGGCGGGGAGAACGTCCTGAGCTGGTCCGGATTCGGACTCGACGGGCTGGAGAGCCTGGACTTCGCGGCGTCCGCCGACCTGCTGATCGTCCCGACCTGCGCACCGCGGAGCGCGAGCCCGCCGGAGCCGGTCCTCGAAGTCTTGCGTGTCGCGGCGAGCCGGGGCGCCTGGGTCGCGGGTTTCTGCGCGGGCGTCTTCTCACTCGGCTACGCGGGGCTTCTCGACGAGCGCAACTGCACTGTGCATTGGGTCTACGAGCAGGAATTCCGGTCGCGCTTCCCGACGGCGAAGGTCGACCCGAAGGCGTTGTACGTCGACGACGGCGGCGTCCTCACCAGTGCGGGGACCGTCGCCGCCGTCGACCTGTGCCTGCATCTGGTGCGCGAACTACGCGGTGTCGCCGCGGCCACCGCGCTGGCTCGGCGGATGGTCGCGGCGCCGCACCGGGTCGGCGGGCAAGCGCAATTCGTGCAGGCGCCGGTCCCCGAGACCGCCGCGCCGGACGACACCGTGCTCGCCGAAGCGCTCGAATGGATCGAGCGGCGGCTGGATCAGCCGTTCACCGTCGCGGAACTCGCCCGCCGCAGCGGCTTGGGGGAGCGCACGTTCCTGCGCAGGTTCTCGGCGGCCACCGGCACGACCCCGCACCGGTGGCTCACCGAACGCCGGCTCGATCGCGCCCAGTCGCTGCTCGAAGAAGGCCGTCTGTCCATTGAGGACATCGCGGTCGCCTGCGGGTACGCTTCCGCGGCTGCGCTGCGGCACCAGTTCGGCAAGCTCCGCGGAACAAGTCCGAGCGCCTATCGCAGGACGTTTTCCGTTGGCTAGAAGGAGATTTTTTGTCCGACGGTGACGGTGACATGGTCGGGCACCTCTTCGTGCCTGTCGCCGACCGAAAGGGTTCCGGTCGGTTCGAAGAGCAGTAGCGACGCACCATCCACTGAGGACGGTTTGTGATAGGTGCCGCGCGGGACGACGAACACCGAGCCGCTAGGCAGCGTCACGACCCGCTCTCCCGCCTCCTCGCGCAACGTGATGTCGAGGTTCCCGTCGAGGACGAGGAAGAACTCGTCGGTGTTCTCGTGGACGTGCCAGACGTGCTCGCCCGCGACCTTGGCGAGGCGGACGTCGTAGTCGTTGACGTTGGCGACGATCCGCGGGCTCCAGATCTCGTCGAATCCGGCCAAGGCGGTCTGGAGATCGATCGGCTGCTTGCTCATGACCCGATCCTGGCCACTGGACCCTCCGAGGGGTGAGTGCTAGGAATCGCATATGTCGCATGATTTCTCGCACGAGGTCGCCGTTCTGGTCGACGAGGGGTCCAACCCCTTCGAACTGGGCGTCGCGACCGAGCTCTTCGGCCTGCGGCGGCCGGAACTGGACCGGCCCTGGTACGGCTTCACGCTGTGCGCCGCCGAGCCGTCCGTGCGCATGCACCTGGGGATGTTCACCCTCACCGGTGTCGCCGGGCTCGAAGCCGTGGAATCCGCCGATACGGTGATCGTGCCCAATCGGCCCGATCCGGAGCACCCAGCCAGGGAACCCGTACTGACGGCCATCCGTGACGCGGCCGCGCGGGGCGCCCGGCTGGTGAGCTTCTGCACCGGCGCGTTCATTCTCGCGCAGGCGGGCGTTCTGGACGGACGGCGCGCGACGACGCACTGGAGATGGGCCGAACGGTTCCGGGCCTTGTTCCCCGAAGTGCGGCTGGAACCGGACGTCCTGTTCGTCGACGACGGCGACGTCCTGACCGCGGCGGGCAGCGCCGCCGCGCTCGATCTGGGGCTGCACCTGATCAGCCGCGACCACGGCGCCGAGATCGCCAACGCGGTGAGCAGGCGGCTGGTTTTCGCCGGGCACCGCGACGGTGGCCAGCGGCAGTTCGTCGAGCGCCCGGTGCCGTCGGTGCCGGACACCTCACTGGCGCCGGTGCTGGAATGGGCGCGCGAACGGCTGGACCGGCCGCTCACCGTCGCCGACCTCGCCGCGCGGGCGGCGGCCAGCCAGGCGACGCTGCACCGGCGGTTCCGGGCCGAACTGGGGACGACGCCGCTGGCGTGGCTCACGACGGAACGAATCGCGCTCGCGTGCCGGCTGATCGAGCGCGGGGAGCAGCGGCTGGACCGGGTGGCGCGGGCTTCGGGTTTCGGTACCGCGGCGAACCTGCGGATCCAGCTTCGGCGGGCTACGGGACTGACGCCTTCGGCTTACCGGGCGCGGTTCAGTACCGCTTCCTAGGGGCTCCCGGTGTGATGAACGGGACTTTCACTGCAGCGCGCGTGTTGCGAAAGCCACTTTCGCAACCTCCGCTGAAGCAGGTGCGCCTACGGCCGGCTCACGGGTCGCTCCCGGGGACGGTCGCTCCGCTCCCCAACGCTATGAAAGGACCGTTCCTTGCAAAATTTGCAAGGAACGGTCCTTTCATAGCACGCGCGAAGCTAAGCGAAGGCGATCCACCGGTTCAGCAGGTCGGCCGCCGCACCCGAGTCGACGGCCGAGGCCGCCCGCGCCAGGCCCGCGGCGAGGTCGTCTTCCAGCGACCCGGAAAAGCCGGTGAACGCGGCCAGCGCGGCCGCCGAGTTGAGCAGCACCGCGTCTCGCACCGGACCGGTCTTCCCGGCCATCACCTGGCGGAACACCGCGGCGTTGTACGCCGCGTCGCCGCCGCGCAGGTCCTCCGCGGTCACTCGCGGGATGCCCAGTGACGACGGGTCGAAGGTCTGCTCGGTGATCTCGCCGCCGGAGACCACCCACACCGAACTCGTGGTCGTGGTGGTGATCTCGTCGAGCCCGTCGTCGCCGCGGACGAGGAGCACGGTCATCCCGCGACGAGCGAAGACCTCGGCCAGCACGCGGGTCTTGTCCTCGTAGGCGCAGCCGATCAGCGAACTGCGCGGCTGCGCGGGGTTGGTCAGCGGGCCCAGCAGGTTGAACGTCGTCGGCACGCCGAGTTCACCGCGCGTCGGGCCGGCGTGGCGCAGGGCGGGGTGGAACTTCGGCGCGAAGCAGAAGCCGATCCCCAGTTCGTTCACGCTGCGCTGGACCATCTCCGGCGGCAGGTCGATGGTGACGCCCAGCTCCTCCAGTACGTCCGCGGCACCGGACTTCGACGACGCGCTGCGGTTGCCGTGCTTGGCCACCGGGGCGCCGGCCGCGGCCGTGACCACCGTGGCCATGGTGGAGATGTTGACCGAATTGGACCGGTCGCCGCCGGTGCCGACGATGTCCACCGACGGCCTGTCGATCGTCACCCGTTTGGCGTGCGCCAGCATGGCGTCGGCCATACCGGAGATCTCCGCCGGTGTCTCGCCCTTCGCGCGCAGCGCGACGGCGAATCCGGCGATCTGTGAGGGCGTCGCCGCCCCGCTCATGATCTGGTCCATCGCCCACGCGGTGTCCTCTTCGGAGAGGTCCGCGCGCGCGATGAGCTGGTTGAGCAGGGACGGCCAGGTCTTGGCGGCCGCGCTCATCGGCTCAGCCGTGCACGGCCGGCACTCGCCGGGCGCGCAGCACGTCGGCGACCGTCTCGGCGGCGGTCAGCGGGTCGAGCGGGTGGACCAGCACCGCGTCGGCCTGTGACCAGGTCGCGAGCCAGCGGTCGTCCTTGCGCCGCACCGACACCACGATCGGCGGACAGTTCTCGATCTCGTTCTTGAGCTGGCGGGTCAGCCCGATACCGCCGGTCGGCTGCGCCTCCCCGTCGAGGATGGCCAGGTCCACGTTGCCCGCGTCCATCTCGACGAGCACCTCGGAGATGCCGGACGCCTCGGTGTAGTCCACCCGGCCGAGGTCGGCGGCGGGACGGCGGCCGACGGCGTTGATGATCGCCTCGCGCACCTCCGGCTTGTGGCTGAACACCAGGATCCGCATCGCCTGCTCGCCCATGAGCGCGCCTCCGCCTCGTCTAGTCATGTCGACCCCGCGATGTTATCCGCCATGACCGACATCACGTGTACCGCCTCGGAAGCTGAAGCGCGTCCCAGCCCAGTGAATCGCCGCCGAGCCGCTGCGCGAGCCCCGCCATCCGCGACCGTTCCTGCGCGCAGTGCAGCGCGTCGAGGGTCTGGACGCGCAGTGCGTGCGCCAGTGTGAGGTCGCCGTCCGGCCCCTGTTCTCGCAGCTCCCAGCCGTCCTGAGCGAGGATCACGGTCGCCTCCGCCACCTTTTCAGGCGGAAGTTTCAAGTGGTGGCGCAGGATCGCCGGTGCTTCGGCGACCCAAGCGGGTGATCTCGCCAGCACCGAAGAGTCCGCCTCGGCTGGTTCGAAGGCCTCCGCGACGACCTCCACGCCGGGCGTGTCGACCGTCAGACCTGGGAGGTTCGGCTTCTTGACCAGGTCACGAAGCCGATCTAGTAAACCCATGAGTAGCCCTGTTCCCTCTTTCGTTCAGATGTGACCCGACACGCACGCGACTTGCCGTGGACCCACCCGGCGGGCGCCATGCGTGAGAGGACATAATGCGATGCGTGACAACGGCAGCTCCCACCATCAGCCAGCGGGTCCACTCGCTGAACCGGCCGAACATGGTCAGTGTCGGCACCATCGTGTGGCTGTCCAGCGAACTGATGTTCTTCGCCGGACTGTTCGCCATGTTCTTCACCGTGAAGGCGCAGAACGCGTCCGGCCAGTGGCCGCCGCCGCTGCACGGTGAGCCCTTCCACCTGAACATCGCGCTGGCGATCCCGTTCACCGTGATCCTCGTGGCGTCGTCGTTCACGTGCCAGTTCGGCGTGTTCGCCGCCGAAAAGGGCGATGTGTTCGGCCTGCGCCGCTGGTACATCATCACGTTGATCATGGGCGCGATCTTCGTCGGCGGTCAGGGCTACGAGTACGTCAACCTGATCCACGAGGGGCTGACCATCCCGTCCGGCGCGTATGGAACGGTCTTCTACCTCGCGACCGGGTTCCACGGCCTGCACGTCATTGGCGGGCTCGTCGCGTTCGTGTACCTGCTCATCCGCACCAAGCTGAGCAAGTTCACCCCGGCCCAGGCCACCTCGGCGATCGTCGTGTCGTACTACTGGCACTTCGTCGACATCGTGTGGGTGGGCCTGTTCGCGGTGATCTACATCCTTCCGTGATCGAAGCCCCCACCACGACCTATCGGCCTGAACTGACAGCAAGGGTTGCCGCAAGATGACCTCCAGTAAGGACAAGACGGAGCGCCGCCGATTTCGCGCGCGGTCCAAGCTGCACCGGCGGTTCGCCGGCGCGCTGGCACTCGGGATCGCGCTGTTGAGCGTGGGCGGGCTGTACGCCGTTTTCGCACCGGAGCCGCAGACCGCGCGGGCGCAGGGCGAGTCCGCCCTCCTGCGCGAGGGCGAGAAGCTCTACAACAACACGTGTATCGAATGTCACGGGCCGAAGCTCGAAGGTGTCACCGACCGTGGCCCGAGCCTCATCGGCATCGGCGACGCGGCCGTGTACTTCCAGACCTCGACCGGTCGCATGCCCGCGGTGCGCCAGGAAGCCCAGGCGCAGCGGAAGCCGCCGAAGCTGTCCGAGGCCGAGATCAACGCGCTGGGCGCCTACATCCAGGCCAACGGCGGTGGCGTGCAGCGTCCCACCGAGAAGGGTGACGCGCTGCGCGGCGAGGACGTCGCGCGCGGCAGCGAGCTCTTCCGCCTCAACTGCGCCTCCTGCCACGGCTTCACCGGCCGTGGCGGCGCGCTCTCGTCGGGCAAGTTCGCCCCGAACCTGGACCCGGCCACGGAGGAGCAGATCTACACCGCGATGCTCACCGGGCCGCAGAACATGCCCAAGTTCTCCGACCGGCAGCTGTCGCCGGAGGAGAAGAAGGACATCATCGCGTTCGTGAAGTCCGTGAGTGACGGGAAGAACTCCCCCGGCGGTAGCTCGCTCGGCGGACTTGGCCCGGCCTCGGAGGGCGCGATCGCGTGGATCGTCGGGATCGCCGCGCTGATCGGCGTGACGTTGTGGATTGGATCGAAGGCATGAGCGCCGAAGGGCCGAAGCCGCCGACAGAGGCGGAGTTGGCGGACATGGATCGCGACCAGCTCGTCAAGCTGGGTACCGCCCTCGACGGGGTCGAGATCGTGGAGTACCCGAAGCCGTGGCCGGTCGAGGGGACGCGGGCGGAGAAGCGCGCAGAGCGTGCCGTCGCCTTCTGGTTCGTGCTGGCCGCGTTGTCCGGTCTCGCGTTCGTGGTCCTCCTCGCGTGGCCGCACTGGTTCGAGTACAAGGAGCCGGGCAAGACCGGCTACACCATGTACACGCTGTACACGCCGCTGCTCGGTGTCACGCTCGGCTTGGCCGTGCTCGCCATCGGCATCGGCGCCGTCCTCTACACCAAGAAGTTCATCCCGGCCGAGGTCGCGGTGCAGGAGCGTGGGGACGGCGGGTCGAAAGAGGTCGACAAGGCCACCATCCTCGCCCAGCTGGCCCACTCGGGCAGCGACAGCACCATCGCGCGCCGGTCGCTGATCAAGCGGTCCGCGGGCGCCGGCGCCGGTGTGCTCGGCCTCGCCGTGGCCGCCCTGCCGGTGGCGTCCTTCATCAAGGACCCGTGGAAGGACACCGAGGGCCGCGACTCGCTGTGGCACTCGGGCTGGAAGAAGAACTTCCCTGAAGAGGTCGTCTACCTGCGCCGCAACACCGGCCGCCCGCACGAGGTCTCCCTGGTCAGGGTCGAGGACCTCGACGCGGGTGCCATGGAGACGGTGTTCCCGTTCCGCGAGTCCGAGCGGGAGGACGAGCACGCGCTGTCGGCCGCCTTCAAGCGGGTCGACAACCCCGTCATGCTGATCCGCCTTCGCCCCACCGACGCCGCCAAGGTCGTCAAGCGGGCGAACCAGGAGGATTACAACTTCGGCGACTACTACGCGTACACGAAGATCTGCAGCCACGTCGGCTGCCCGACCTCCCTGTACGAGCAGCGGACCAACCGCATCCTCTGCCCCTGTCACCAGTCGCAGTTCGACGCGCTCCACTACGCCAAGCCGATTTTCGGTCCGGCGACGCGGCCGTTGGCCCAGCTTCCGATTACAGTGGACGAAGAGGGCTTTCTGATCGCGCGCGGAGACTTCAACGAGGCCGTCGGACCGGCCTTTTGGGAGCGTAAGTCATGAGTTCACTCACCACCCCGACGAAGGGGACGAACCCGGTCGAGAAGGCCGCGGGTGCGGGTGCCAAGTGGGCCGACGACCGGTATCACCTTGCCAAGGGCATGCGGCACCAGATCAACAAGGTGTTCCCGACCCACTGGTCGTTCCTTCTTGGCGAGATCGCGCTCTACAGCTTCATCATCCTGCTGCTGTCGGGTGTGTACCTCACGCTGTTCTTCGACCCCTCCATGGAGGAGGTCGTCTACAACGGCAGCTACACCGGCCTGCAGGGCGTCGAGATGTCGCGGGCTTTCGCGACCACGCTCGACATCTCGTTCGACGTCCGCGGCGGTCTGTTCGTCCGCCAGCTGCACCACTGGGCCGCGCTGATCTTCGTGGCCTCGATGATGGTGCACATGTTCCGGATCTTCTTCACCGGCGCGTTCCGTCGCCCGCGTGAGGCGAACTGGGTCATCGGCGCGCTGCTGCTGGTCCTGGGCATGTTCGAGGGCTTCTTCGGCTACTCGCTCCCGGACGACCTGCTCTCCGGCACCGGTATCCGCGCGACCCTGTCGGGCATCGTGCTTTCGGTGCCGGTCATGGGCACCTGGATCCACTGGGCGCTGTTCGGCGGGGAGTTCCCCGGCAACGAGATCATCCCGCGCCTGTACACGATCCACATCCTGCTGCTGCCGGGCATCATGCTCGCCCTGGTGGGCGCGCACCTCGCGCTGGTCTGGTACCAGAAGCACACGCAGTTCCCCGGCGTGCGCCGCAAGGAGACGAACGTTGTCGGCGTCCGCATCATGCCGGTCTTCGCGCTCAAGGGCGGTGCGTTCTTCGCGCTGGTCACCGGCATCATCGCGCTGATGTCGGGCCTCTTCCAGATCAACCCGATCTGGAACATCGGCCCGTACAACGCGGCGCAGGTCTCGGCGGGTTCACAGCCGGACTGGTACATGGCCTGGGCCGACGGCATGCTGCGGATCTGGCCGGCTTGGGAGCTCTACCTCGGGAACTACACGGTCCCGGCGGTGTTCTTCCCCGGCGCGGTCGGGATGCCACTGCTGATCGGGTTGCTGGTGATGTATCCGTGGATCGAGCGAAAGCTGTCCAAGGACACCGCGCACCACAACCTGCTGCAGCGTCCGCGCGACGTCCCGGTCCGGACTTCGCTGGGCATCATGGCCCTGACGTTCTTCGCGGTCATCATGCTGTCGGGCTTCAACGACATCATCGCGTTCGCCTTCGACATCTCGCTGAACGCGACGACGTGGGCGGGCCGGATCGGTGTGCTGCTGCTGCCGCCAATCGCGTACTACCTCACCTACCGGATCTGCCTGGGTCTCCAGCGGGCCGACCGCGAGGTGCTGGAGCACGGTGTCGAGACCGGCATCATCAAGCGCCTGCCGCACGGTGAGTTCATCGAAATCCACCAGCCGCTCGGCCCGGTGGACGGCCACGGCCACCCGCTGCCGCTCGAGTACCAGGGCGCGTCGGTGCCGAAGAAGATGAACAAGCTCGGCTCGGCCGGACACGCCGTCGCGGGTTCGACCTGGTCGCCGGACCCGGTCGAGGAGACGACCGCGCTGGAGCGCGCCCGGTCCAACGGGCACGGCAACGGCAAGGTCGACGACATCGGCGGCGAGCCCTCGGCGGAGCGCAAGGAGATCACCTCCGGGCACTAGCCCGTCAGAAGTACAGGAAGGCCCCCTTACTCGCGCCTGGCGCGAGTAAGGGGGCCTTCCTGTACTTGGGGACGCTCAGGCGCCCTCGACGCCGATGTCGAACGCGGACTCGCTGTCGGCCTTCGAGTACGAGCGGAACGCGATGTGCGTGACCGTGCTCAGCACACCGGGGGCCTTGCCGATCTTCGCCGGGATCAGATCCGCGAGGTCTTCGTGGGCCGCGACCCGGACCGAAGCGATCAGGTCGACGTCGCCCGCGCAGGAGTAGACCTCGCGGACGCCCTCGATGTCCGCGATCGCCTGTGCCGCCTCGGGGATCGCATCGGCTTCGACCTGGATCAGCACGATCGCGGTGATCACTACAGCGCCTCCTACTTGCGGGAATCCGGTGCCGCGATCCTAGCTCGCGACCCGTTCCAGTGCCGTCGCACTCGCCGCCAGGTCGAGCCACTCCTGCCAGCCGCCCGCGACGGCCGCCTCCGCCCACGGGTGGGTGGTGCGCACGAGCCGGACCCCGGGCCGGGTCAGCCAGCGCAGCAGGATGCGGACCTCCTCCGAGATCGCGCCGAAGAGCGGGCCGGGACCGGGGAGCACCGTCTCGGCCGAGGCCACCAGCAGCTCGACCACCGGCATCGGCGGCACCCCGCGCCGCGCGACGCCCGCCGACGCGAGCCTGCCGTACCGGATCACCGCCAGTTCCCAGCCGCCCTTCCCGTCCGGTCCGGCGGCGATCAGCTCGGGAATGCCCGCCAGCGCCGACAGCCGGTGCGCCCGGCCGACCGCGCGGATCAGCCCGGCCAGCTGATCGCGATGCTGGGCCGCCTGTTCGAAGTGCTCCGCCGAGGCGAGCCGGGCGAGCTGATCGGCGGCGGCCCGCAGCGGCCTGCCGTCCGTCCCGGCGATGAGGCCGGACACCGCCAGCACACCGGGCCGGTACGCCTCGACCGTCTGCAGTCCCGCGCACGGCGCTCCGCAGCGGCCGAGTTCGGCGAGGACGCAGGGCTTGCCGCTCGGCGCGGCGGCCGAGATGCGCTGAGTGCACGTTCGCAGCCCCGAGGCACCGGCGAGGGTGTCCGCCGCGGAGCGGGCGTCCGTCTGGCTGCGAAAGGGCCCCAGCATCCCGTCTCGCGGCATGCGGACCACCGAGAGGCGGGGGAACGCCTCCTCGGTCAGCGCGACCCACCAGGCGTGCCGTGGGTTCTTGGAACGGCGGTTGTACATCGGACGGTGGGCGGCGATCAGCCGCAACTCCCGGACCGCGGCCTCCAGCGCGTGTGCGCACTCGACCGCGTCGACCCGTTCGGCGAGCGCGACCATCTCCCGGATCCGGCCCCGGCTCTCCGAACCGGTGAAGTACTGCCGGACCCGGCGGCGCAGATCGGACGACGTCCCGACATAGAGGACTTCGTCGCTGGGGCCGCGGAACAGGTACACGCCGGGCCTCGACGGCAGGTGTTCCGCGAGCGAACGTTTGCGCCGCTGGGCCGGGGTGACCTCGGGCAGGTAGTCCTGCAGTTCTTCGAGCGTGTGGACACCGACGTTGCCGACGCGTTCGAGCAGCGCGTGCAGGACGTCCACGGTGGCGCGCGCGTCCGCGAGCGCGCGGTGGTTGGGCGTCGTCCTGGCCCCGAACAACGCGGCCAGCGCGGAAAGCCGGTAGCTGGGCGTCTCGTCCCGGGAAATGACCCGGCGGGCGAGCCGGACCGTGCAGACGACGGCCGTCTTCGGCCAGTGGTAGCCGTGCCCCTCGCAGGCCGCGCGCATGAACCCGGTGTCGAAGGGGGCGTTGTGCGCCACCAGTACGGCACCGGAGATGAACTCGAGGAACGCGGGCAGCACGCGTTCGATGCGGGGAGCGTCGTAGACCATCGCGCTGGTGATGCCGGTGAGCTCGACGATCTGCGGCGGGATCGGCATCCCCGGGTTGACGAACGTGGCGAATTCGCCGACGATTTCGCCCGCCCGGACCTTGACCGCGCCGATCTCGGTGATCCCGTCCGGGCCGGGTTTCGTCCCCGTGGTCTCCAGGTCGAATACGACGAAAGTGGTGTCCCGCAAGGGTGTTCCGAGTTCGTCGAAGGCGAGTTGTGCCGCCCCCGGCCGCCGTCCGGTGTCCATGATCGGGCACAGTAGGGGTGGGCACCGACAATCTCACGATCCGCGCACGGTGTCCCGTCGAGCGCGCCCCGAGCCGGTGGGGCCTACGCTGGAGCGATGCAACCGCAGCCCGCAGTGCCCGAACTGCCCGAGGACGCCACTGGCGGACCCTCGGGTGTCGTGGCGTCGGCGGGTGGGGCGGAGCCGTCCGAAGAGGTGCCTGCCGAGGGCTGGACCGCTCTGCCGGAGACCGTGCGGGAGCGGATCGCCGAGCTGGCGGCCGCCGCCGTCGGCAAGCTGCCGGTCGCCGACGTGCCGAGGCAGCTGCGCCCGGTCGCGAAGTTCGCCCCGGCGAAACGCGCGAAACTCGGCGGGACGGCGCTGATCGCCGCGCTGGGGGAGTCGTCGCAGTTCCGGGTCGCGGTCACCGAATGGCTGCGCGAGCACCGCAAGGACGCCCTCGACCCGAACGACTCCGATTCCGTCACCGCCGCGGCCGCCGCGGTACTGCTGGGCGAGGCTGGCGCGGCGGGCCGGGTCCGGCTGGTGGCGAAGAACGCCGAAGAAACGGCGTTGCGTGCCGAACGCGACGCCGCACTGGCGCGCAACCAGCGGCTCGAGACCGAACTGGCCCAGCTTCGCGAAGAGTTGCGCGAGGCCAAGGAGATCGCCGCTGGCGCGCGGGGCGAACGTGACGCCGAGGTCGAGAAGCTGTTGAAGCGCCTGCGAGAGCAAGGTGTCCAGCTTCGACAGGCCAAGGACGCGGTCGCCGATGTCCACGCTCGAATGGAGAGTGGCGGCGCCGAGCGCGCCGAAGAGCTCAAGGCACTGAAGGCCCAGTTGGACCGTGAGCGGCAGCGGGTCGCCACCGAGCGGGCGCGAGCGGAGAAGGCCGTCACGGACGCCGAGATCGCCCGTCAGTCCGCGCGCGAGGCGCGTCAGGCCGACGAGGTCCGGCTCGGGCTGCTGCTGGACACGATCGAGGGTGCCGTCGGGGGGCTCCGCCGAGAGCTCTCGGTGAGTGCGCGGGGCCAGCGTCCGGCGGACATGGTCCGCGGCGCGACGTCGGGCCTGGGGGCGGGCGGCAGGATCCAGGACGTCACCGCGCTCGACAGGTACCTCGCGCTGCCCAACGTGCACGTGATCGTCGACGGCTACAACGTCACGAAGACCGGTTATCCGGAGCTGGCGCTCTCCGACCAGCGCGACCGGCTGATCCACCAGCTTTCCGCGCTGGCCGCGCGGACCGGCGCCGAGGTGACCGTGGTGTTCGACGGCGCCGGTGTGCTCTCCGTGCCCGCGGCGGTGCCGCGCGGGGTGCGGGTGCTGTTCTCCGACCGCGGCGTGCTCGCGGACGACGTCATCCGGGCCCTGGTTGCGGCCGAGCCGCCAGGGCGGCCGATGGTGGTCGCGAGTACGGACCGGGCGGTGGCGGACTCGGTGCGGCGGAAGGGCGCGCACCCGGTGCCTTCGGCGGTTCTGGTGTCGAGGCTCAGCCGGGTGTAGCGGCTCGCGCGTGGCCGAAGGGGACTTTCCCCGCGTGCCATGCGGGGAAAGCGCCCTTCACCGCGTGAGACGCGGGGAGAGTCCCCTTCGGCCGCCTGGCCCGAAACTGTCGGTGGTCGCTCTTAATGTGCACCTCACCACTGAAAGTGAGGAGCCCTGAGATGGACGACAAGGCCATCGCCGATATAGCGGACATAGAGACGTTCGTCATCGATTGTGACCGCTGCGCGGTCCGCGGTGACGCATGCCATGACTGCGTCGTCAGTGTCCTTTTGGGCGCGCCGCCGTCGCTCGAATGGGACGCCGACGAGCGGAAGGCGGTCGACGCGCTCGCGGAGGCCGGGTTGGTCCCCCACCTCCGGATGGTCGAAATCGTTGGTCAGGAGCGCCGGATGTCGGCCTGAGACACGCCACGACCGTGGCGTTCGGCGAGTGGTCGATCCGATCGGGTGAACGGTAGGTAGTCGCGACCAGCCCCAGGATGTAACGCCCGTCACAACTTTCCGCTCATGCTGGTCCGAAGGTGTTTCGGCGCATCACGGAGAGTTTTTGCCCCCGCCATGGTGGACGCGGTGCCTGAGGTTTCGTAACCTGTCCGAGATCTCGTGGCCGGAAGTCGTCGCCAGATGACGACACGGGATCGCCACTGAAGCAGCTTTGTCGGGGAGCTGCACCAGAACCAGCCGTGCGCCAAACTTGTTGCGATAGCACTCGGTCAGGCGCAAGGCGGGGACGCGGAGAGCCGCGCGGGCCTCACGGCCGGCGACGCGGCTCCGCGGAAGAGGGCCCCCGACCTCTTCGTCCCGGGTTTCGGTAGGTGGCCGACAGCAAAGGAGACACGCGCGACCGTGCAGTCGCATCCAGTCAAGCGTGTGGTGTCAGGAGCTTTGGCCGCGGCCGCGGTGATCACAGCCGTAACGGTCGCCCAGCCTGCCGCCACTGCCGCCCCAGCCCCCGCCCCCCAGCAGCCCCCGTCCGGATCGGACGCGCTCGCCAAGTACCGCGATCTCGCGGCACAGGCCGAGAAGGCAAACGAAGACCTCCTCAAGGCGAAGGACGATCTCGCCGCGAAGCAGGGTGAACTCGACAAGGCCACTTCGGACGCGGCCGCCGCCAAGGAGACCGGCGTCAAGGCGGCCGGTGACGAGAAGACGTTCCAGGCCGAGGTCAACAAGTTCGCCGGTGCGTCGTTCACCAGCGGTGTACAGCTGAACAAGCTGTCGTCGCTGCTGTCGGGCGCGTCGACCCAGGACTTCCTGGAGCGCTCCTCGGCGCTCGAGGTCCTCGCCGCGAACAAGAACACCGCCCTGAACAACCTGAGCGGCGCTGTCGCCCAGGCCGCGGCCGCCGCGAAGCAGGCGTCGGACGCTCAGGGCACGGCCACCGCCGCTCGTGACACCGCCGCCAAGCTGACGACGGACATCGAGGCGCGCCAGAAGACGCTGAACGACCAGCTCAAGGAGATCGAGCGGGCCAGCGGCAACCTGAGCACCGCGGACAAGGCCGCCCAGAAGGACAAGGGCGGCGCGTTCCCCAACCTGCCCGCCCCGGGGCCCGCCGCCGCGTCGGCCCTCTCGGCCGCGAAGAGCAAGCTCGGCAGCCCCTATGGCTGGGGCGACGTCGGCCCGTCGTCGTTCGACTGCTCGGGTCTGATGCTGTGGGCGTACAAGCAGGCGGGACTCACCCTGCCGCGGTCCAGCCGTCAGCAGTCCACCTTCGGCGCCCCGGTGGAGCGCTCGCAGCTCCAGCCGGGCGACCTGGTGTTCTACAACTCACCGGTCTCGCACGTCGGCATGTATGTCGGCAACGGCATGATGGTGCACGCGCCGACCACCGGTGACGTCGTCAAGGTGTCGCCGCTGCAGAACAACTACGTCGGGGCCCGTCGCCCGACGGCCTGACGAACAACGAAAAGGGGCGGTACCGCGCTGGCGGTGCCGCCCCTTTCGCGCGCGGAGGGCCAAGTAGCCTTGCAGGGGTGCTGAGGACCCTGCTGGTGACCAACGACTTTCCGCCCCGGCCGGGCGGCATCCAGAACTACCTGAACTCGCTGGCCACCCGCCTCCCCGCGGACGACCTCGTCGTCTACGCCCCGTCTTGGGAATCGAGCACCGGCTCGCACGACGAGTTCGACGCCGCCGCCCCGTTCGAGGTGGTGCGCCATCCGACGTCTCTGATGCTGCCGACACCGGACGTTCTCAAGCGGGCCAAGGAGATCATGCGGGCCCGTGACTGCGAGGCCGTCTGGTTCGGTGCCGCCGCGCCGCTCGCGTTGCTGGGGCATCCGCTGCGGTCGGCGGGCGCACGCCGCGTGCTGGCGTCGACGCACGGCCACGAGGTCGGCTGGTCGATGCTGCCGGGGTCACGGCAGGCGTTGCGGCGGATCGGCGACACCGTCGACGTGATCACGTACGTCAGCAAGTACACGCGGTCCCGTTTTTCGGCCGCTTTCGGCCCGATGGCGGGTTTGGAAATGCTCCCGTGCGGTGTCGACACCGCGCTCTACCGTCCGGATGCCGCCGCGGGCGAGGAGATCCGTGACCGGCACGGTCTCGGCGACCGTCCGACGATCGTCTGCGTTTCGCGGCTGGTGCCGCGCAAGGGCCAGGACATGCTGATCAAGATCCTGCCCGAACTCCGCAAACGGATCCCGGACGTGGCGCTGCTGCTCGTCGGCGGCGGCCCGTACCGCAAAACGCTGCACGGGCTCGTCGACGCGCTGGGTGTCGAGGACAACGTGGTCATCACCGGATCGGTGCCGTGGAAGGAGTTGCCCGCCCACTACAACGCGGGCGACGTCTTCGCCATGCCCGCGCGGACGCGCGGAAAGGGGCTCGACGTCGAGGGCCTCGGCATCGTGTACCTGGAGGCTTCGGCGACCGGGCTGCCGGTCGTCGCCGGGAATTCCGGCGGTGCGCCGGAAACGGTGCTGGACGAGGTCACCGGGCACGTCGTCGACGGCCGTGACGAACAACAGTTGAGAGAGACGCTGGCCGCGTTGCTTGCCGATCCGGTACGGGCGCGGCGCATGGGGGCCGCCGGCCGTGAATGGGTCGGCGAGAACTGGCGGTGGGACACCATGGCGAGCAGGCTTTCCGGCCTGCTCGACGGCGACCCGGTCGCGGCCGTGCGCTGAGCGAGGTCAGGGTTCGTAGCGCGCCGGATGGTTCGGGTCGTCGACGCGGATCACCACGTCGGACAGCGCAGCCGGGTCCACTTCCTGTTCGTAGCGCTCGTAGGCGGGCAGAGCCCATGCGTCGGGTACCCGGCGCTTGAGCGCGGCGGGCGAGAGCCACAGGTGCACGCTCAGGTCGAAAACGAGCCCCGCGCCGAACAGGAACTCGCCGTCCACCAGGACGATGCCGCCCTCGGGCAGATCGACGCGTTCGGCGCGGGTGGCGCGATCGCGGACCGGGTCCCACAGCGAGGGGAGGACCCGGCCGCTGCCGCCCTCGGCGAGCGGGTCGAGCACTTCGCGGCGCAGGGCACCGAGGTCGAGCCAGTCGCTGTAACGCGAATCCGGGTCCTCCTTGCCGCGTTCGAAGCGCAGCGAGGCGGGGCGTAGGAAGTCGTTCGCCGAGATCCGCAACGCCGCGTGACCGGCGACCCGCAGGGGATCGACCAGTGCGTCGGCGAGTGCCGTGGTGTCGGTCGCACCGGCCGCGCCGTCGATGGCGACCGCGATCCGGCGGCGACCCGTGATCGCCGTGACGCGTTCGGTCAGTTCGGAGACCAGCAGAGCGGGAGAAATCGGACGGTAGCGCACAGAAAGAGATCCTCCACCCGGGCCGGTGACTGTCGCACGGTACACCCGGTGGGATGATGGGCCGGTGACGAAAGCAGTGGCCAAAACAGCCGGAAGTGGTTGGCAGGTAGGCGTTTCCCAAACAGTGCCGTACAGCGGCGCGCAGGTGTGGGACTTCCTGGTCGGACGCGAAGGTGTGGAGATCTGGCTCGGGCCGGGTACCGAACTCGGCCACGCGCTGGGCACGGCGTACGAGACGGCGAACGGGACGACCGGAGAGATCCGCGCCCGTACAGAGGGCGACAAGCTCCGGCTGACCTGGCGGCCGAAGGACTGGGACCACGATTCGACCCTGCAGATCACGGTGAGCGGCACCGAACAGAAGAGCACGCTTCGTTTTCAACAGGAGTGGCTCACGGGCACCGACGAGCGCGAGGAACAGCGGGCATACTGGACCGACGTGACCGAGCGGGTAGTGGCCGCGCTGGCCGAACGCTGACCCGGAAAACTTGCGCTGGCGGGAAAGCGCCCTGGTCCACGGCCGCGAAACGCTCCCTGTGCCGCTGCGCTGAGAAAGGCGTGTCGTAGGGTCGCGGCATGGACGCCGCCGAACTCCTCGCGCTCGACGCGGAACACGTCTGGCACCCGTACGGGCCGATGCCGAGCCCGATCGATTCCCTGCTGGTCCGTGCGGCGAGCGGCGTCCGGCTCACCCTCGACGACGGCCGTGAACTGGTCGACGGCATGTCGTCTTGGTGGGCGGCGATCCACGGCTACCGGAACCCGGTGCTGGACGCGGCGCTGGCCGATCAGGCGGGCCGGATGAGCCACGTCATGTTCGGCGGGCTCACCCACGAACCGGCCATCATCCTGGCCAAAACCCTGGTGGACCTCGCCCCGGACGGGCTGCGGCACGTTTTCCTGTGCGACTCCGGGTCGGTGTCGGTCGAGGTCGCCGTCAAGATGTGCCTGCAGTACTGGCAGTCGGTGGGGCGTAAGGAAAAGCGGCGCCTGATGACCTGGCGCGGCGGCTACCACGGCGACACGTTCACGCCGATGAGCGTCTGCGACCCTGACGGCGGGATGCATTCGCTGTGGCGCGGGATCCTGCCGGACCAGCTGTTCCTGCCCAAGCCTCCCGGTGGTTTCGGCGACGAGCCGGACCAGGCCTACCTCGACCTGCTCGCGGCCGAAATCGAGCGGCACGCGGGAGAACTGGCCGCGATCATCGTCGAGCCGGTCGTGCAGGGCGCCGGTGGCATGCGGTTCCACCCGCCCGCGTACCTGCGCGCGCTGCGCGAGATCACCGAGGCCAACGACGTCCTGCTCATCTTCGACGAGATCGCCACCGGCTTCGGCCGCACCGGCACCATGTTCGCCGCCGAGCACGCCGGCGTGACGCCGGACGTCCTGTGCCTCGGCAAGGCGCTGACCGGCGGTTACCTCACGATGGCGGCGACGTTGTGCACGCCGGAGATCGCGAACGGCATTTCGCGCGGGGAGCTGCCGGTGCTGGCACACGGTCCGACGTTCATGGCGAACCCGCTGGCCTCGGCGGTGGCCAACGCTTCCCTGGGGATCCTCGCCGAAGGCGGCTGGAAGTCCGATGTCCCGCGGATCGAGGCCGCGCTGAAAGCCGGGCTCGAACCCGCTCGCGAGCTGTCCTCGGTCGCCGATGTCCGGGTGCTCGGCGCCATCGGCGTGGTGGAACTGGACCATCCGGTCGAAATGGCGGTGGCGACCGAGGTCCTCACGGCGAACGGGGTCTGGCTGCGGCCGTTCCGGAACCTGATCTACACGATGCCGCCCTACATTTCCGGCGCGGACGACCTGGCCGCGATCACTTCCGCAATGGTCGCGGCCGCGCGAAAAGCGTAAAACGGCCAGGTTCACCGCAAAGAGTGTGACCGTAGCCACAGGAAACCTGGAAGGCCACGCTGGGTACAGAGCGTGGTCGCGGGTTGATCATGGTCAGGCGAACGGGCGAGTCCAAACGGGACGTTTAACGGCGAGTTTGTCGCGAAAGTGCGGTATGCCCTAGTTCCCCGGCGCACAAGCAAACCTGAGAAACCTTTGCGTAGCGGACTTTTGCGCGCCGATCCGGTTTCCTGCCCCCATGATCGACATCGTTGGTGACGAGCACGACACCGGGCCTCCGGGCCGCCGCAATTCCACCTTGACCCTCCTGAAGAATCTCCGCCACGACATCCCGGCTTCGGTCGTCGTCTTCCTCGTGGCCGTCCCTCTCTCCCTCGGCGTCGCGCACGCCGCCGGGGCTCCCTTGCTCGCCGGACTCGTCTCCGCCGTCGTCGGCGGACTCGTCGCGAGCCTCTTCGGCGGATCCGCCCTCCAGGTCAGTGGCCCGTCCGCCGCGTTGACCGTCGTCCTCGCGGAGACCATCGCCACCTTCGGCTGGGCCGCCACCTGCGCCATCACCGCCGCGGCGGGAGTGGTCCAGATCCTCTTCGGCGTCAGCCGCCTCGCCAGGGCCGCGCTGGCGATCTCGCCGGCGATCGTGCACGGCCTGCTCGCCGGGATCGGCCTGATCATCGTCCTCGGCCAGTTGCACGTCGTGCTCGGCGGTGCGGCGCGGGGTTCCGCGATCGCGAACGTCCTCGCGCTGCCCGGCCAGATCGTCGGCCACCACGACCAGGCCGCGCTGATCGGTGTGGTCACCGTCGGCGTCCTGCTGGCGTGGACCCGGATGCCGCGTTCGGTGCGCCGCGTCCCCGGTCCGCTGGCCGCCGTCGTGCTGGCCACCGCGCTTTCCGTCGCGGCGGGGATGGACCTGCCGCGCGTCGACCTCCCGAACGGCCTGCCAGGGCTGGGTTTCGTCCCCGAGGCGCCGTCCGGGTCCTTGGCCGCGATCACCGCGGCCGTACTCACCATCGCGCTCATCGCCAGCCTGGAAAGCCTGCTTTCCGCCCTCGCCGTCGGCAAGCTGAGTGACGGGCCCCGTACCAACCTCAACCGCGAACTGATCGGCCAGGGCCTGGCGAACGTCGCCGCCGGGTCGCTCGGCGGCTTCCCGGTCACCGGCGTCGTCGTGCGCACCATGACCAACTTCGAAGCGGGCGCCCGCACCCGGATGTCGGCGATCCTGCACAGCGCCTGGATTCTCGGCTGCTGCCTGTTCCTGGCGGGCACGCTGCGGCTGATCCCGCTCGCCGCCCTGGCCGGGCTCCTCGTCTACGTCGGCGCCAAACTGGTCAACGTCACCAGCCTCCGTGAGGTCCGCCGCCACGGTGACCTGCCGGTCTACCTCGCGACCCTGGTGGGCGCGGTCGTCGTCAACCTGCTCACCGGGGTCGCCGCGGGGATCGCGGTGGCGCTCGTGCTCATGCTGCGCCGGATGCTGTTCTCCGGTATCCGCATCGAACCGGACGGCGCGCGGACCCGTGTCGTCATCGAAGGCGCGCTCACTTTCCTTTCCGTGCCAAGGCTCACGACCGTCCTGGCCAAAGTCCCCGAGCGTTCGGAAGTGACGCTGGAACTCTTCGTCGACTACCTCGATCACGCCGCTGTCGACTGCCTGCGCGGCTGGCAGCGCGCCTATGAGCGGGCCGGGGGTGTGGTGGTCGTCGACGAGATCGGGCATCCGTGGTTCGGACGCGGCAAGGCGGGCGTGCCGACCGTGCGGCGCGGTGTCGCGTTCAAGGTGGTGCCGCGCTGGCTCGCGCCGTGGTCGGAATGGCAGGCTGAGCATCTCGAACTGCCGAGCCAGCGCGTCGGCAGTGTTCCGTTGTGCCGAGGTGCTTCGGAGTTCCAACGACGGACCGCGCCGCTGCTGCGGCGGACCTGGGACGGGCTGGCGAACGGCCAACGGCCGCATACGCTGTTCGTCACCTGCGGCGACGCGCGGATCGTGCCGAACCTGATCACCACCAGCGGGCCGGGGGACCTTTTCACGGTGCGGAACATCGGAAACCTCGTCCCGCACGCCGGCGTCGAAGCGGATTTCTCCGTGGGGGCGGCGATCGAGTACGCCGTCGGCCTGTTGCGCGTGCGAGAAGTGGTGGTGTGCGGGCATTCCGGCTGCGGAGCGATGAAGGCGCTGCTCGGGGACGCGCCCACCGGGCTCGCGCGACTCGGCGGCTGGCTACGCCACGGCGAGGAGACGTTGCGGCGCAGGGAAACCGAAGGCCCGGTCCTGCTCGACGGCGCCCGTCCCGACCACGAGGCCGATCGGCTCGCCCTGCACAACGTGGTACAGCAACTGGAAAACCTGCGCTCGTACCCGGTCGTCGAGGCCGCGCTGGCACGGGGTGAACTCCGGCTCACCGGCATGTACTTCGACGTCGGGAAGGCGAACGTGTACCTGCTCGACGCGGCGCACCGGTCGTTCACTTCGGCCGCTTCGCCGGTGAAGTCCTAGCCCGCTTCACGCGCCGTGAAGGACTCCTTGAGGGACCCAGAGTCCCTCAAGGAGTCCTTCACGGACTTGCGGCACGCGTCATGCACACTTCCCAGCATTTGGGAGCCTGTATGGCTTTTTGCAACGCGTGTGACATCTCCAGGCAACGAAAGAACGCAAAAGTGGGCTACGACACCCGCTTGATGGGTAATGTTCACTCGATCAGGTGGTGCATATCGGACAATTCACCGGTTGCATGGTGATCATGAGCCGACCACTAACCGTGCTTCGTCACGACCTGCCCGCCTCGTTGGTGGTGTTCCTCGTCGCCGTCCCACTTTCGCTCGGGATCGCTCTCGCGTCCGGAGCGCCGATCGTCGGCGGGCTGATCGCGGCCGTGGTGGGAGGTGTGGTCGCCGGCGCGCTCGGCGGCTCCCCGCTTCAGGTCAGCGGCCCGGCCGCCGGCCTGACGGTGATCATGGCCGAAACGATCGCGACCTTCGGCTGGAAGACGACCTGCGCGATCACCGTCGCCGCGGGGGCGCTCCAGATCCTGCTCGGGCTGAGCCGCATCGCCCGTGCGGCGCTCGCGATCTCGCCCGCCATCGTGCACGGCATGCTCGGCGGCATCGGCGTCACCATCGTCCTCGGCCAGCTGCACGTCGTACTGGGCGGATCCGCGCAGAGTTCCGCGCTCAAGAACATCGCCGAACTGCCATCGCAGGTCATCGGCCATCACGACACGGCCGCGCTGATCGGCGTGCTCACCATCGGCATCCTGCTGCTGTGGCCGCGGCTGCCCAAGTCTGTCCGGAAGACCCCGGGCCCGTTGGCCGCCATCGCGCTGGTGACCGTGCTGTCCGTGACCACCGGGATGACCCTGCCCCGCGTCGAACTACCCGGTGACCTGCTCGTCATCCGTTTCGCCCCCGAACTCCCGGACGGCGGCTGGGGCGCGTTCGCCCTCGCGGTCATCACCATCGCCTTGATCGCCAGCGTGGAAAGCCTGCTGTCGGCCGTCGCGGTCGACAAGATGCACACCGGGCCGCGGTCGAACCTCGACCGCGAACTGATCGGCCAGGGCGCCGCGAACATGACCTCCGGCGCGCTGGGCGGCCTCCCGGTCACCGGCGTGATCGTCCGCAGCTCGACCAACGTCGCCGCGGGTGCCCGCACCCGCACGTCCGCGATCCTGCACGGGGTCTGGATCCTGGTGTTCGTCGCGGCGTTCGCCGGGCTGATCCAGAACATCCCGCTCGCCGCGCTGGCTGGCCTGCTCGTCCACGTCGGCGCGAAGCTGGTGAACCCCGGCCACATGAAGCAGGTCTTCAAGCACGGTGATCTGGGGCTGTACCTGCTGACCCTCGCCGGTGTCGTCGTTTTCGACCTGCTCACGGGCGTACTGCTCGGCATCGCGCTGTCGGTGCTGCTGATGCTGCGGCGCACGGTGTGGTCCGGAATCCGCGCCGAACGCGATGGTGACGAATGGCGCGTCGTCGTGGAGGGTGTCCTGACGTTCCTTTCGGTGCCGAGGCTCAGCCGGGTGCTCGCGACCGTTCCCGACGGTGCGAAGGTGACTTTGGAGCTGATCGTCGATTACCTCGACCACGCCGCCTTCGAAAGCCTCTCGAACTGGCAGCAGGGGCACGAGCGCACCGGCGGCGAGGTGATCGTCGACGAGGTCGGGCATCCGTGGTTCGCCAACGGCAAATCCGGCGATCCCACCCTGACCAGGACGGACGCGGTGCGTTCGGTGCCGAGGTTCCTCGCGCCGTGGTCCGACTGGCAGGCCAAGGACGTCGAGGTGCCCGGTCAGCGTGGCGGGCCGACGCTGCGCGGGGCGACGGAGTTCCAGCGGCGCACGGCCGCGCTCATGCAGCCCGCGCTCAGCAAGCTGGCGGGTGGCCAGTCACCGCACACCCTGTTCATCACCTGCGGTGACGCGCGGATCGTGCCGAACATGATCACCACGAGCGGTCCCGGCGACCTGTTCACCATCCGCAACATCGGGAACCTGGTGCCCGCCCGGCAGGCCGACCCGTCGATGGGCGCCACCGTCGAGTTCGCCGTCGGCGTGCTGAAGGTGCGCGAGATCGTGGTCTGTGGGCACTCCGGCTGCGGTGCCATGCAGGCGCTGGCCACCGGCGCCCCCGACGGCGCGCCGATGCTGACCTCCTGGCTGCGGCACGCCGAGCCGAGCGCCAAGCGCAGGATCTCGGTGACCCTCGACGGCGAACGCCCGGACACCGAGGTCGACCGGCTGGCGTTGCAGAACGTGCTGCAGCAGCTGGACCATCTGCGTCACTACCCGTTGATCGCCGACGCGGAGGAACGCGGTGAACTGCACCTGACCGGGATGTACTTCGACGTCGGGGCAGCTCAGGTCTACCTGACCAACGACGGCAGCCCGGCTTTCGCCCCCGGTGGAGTGGTCTCCTTCAGCCCGATGAAGTGAGACCACCAAGCCCGGACCCCGCCCCGCCCCCACCCTCGACGGAAGGGTTTCGCCCCGCAGACTAGATTCAACCCACGTGAGCATGCTGGTCATGACCGGCACCGGTACGGGTGTCGGCAAGACGATCACCACCGCCGCCATCGCCGCACTGGCCGCCGGGCAGGGCCAACGCGTCGCCGTGCTGAAACCGGCGCAGACCGGAGTGGGGCCGGACGAGCCCGGCGACCTCGCCGACGTCCTTCGGCTCGCCGGTCCGGTCACTACCCGTGAACTGCGGCGATACCCGGATCCGCTGTCGCCGGAGGCAGCCGCCAGGCTCTCCGGGCTGCCGACGCTTTCCCCGAGTGAGATCGCCGCTTCGGCGAGCGAGCTCAACGGCGGGCACGACCTCACCCTCATCGAGGGCGCGGGCGGCTTGCTGGTCCGGTTCGACGCCGAAGGGGCCACGCTGGCCGATGTGGCGTGGTCGCTCGGCGCGCTGGTCATCGTCGTGGCCGAGGCCGGGCTGGGCACGCTCAACGCGACCGCACTGACCGCCGAGGTCGCGACCAGACGCGGGCTCACCGTGGCCGGGGTGATCATCGGCTCATGGCCGGAGGCCCCGGACCTCGCGGCGGTGTCGAATCTGCAGGACCTGCCGGTCGCCGCCGGCGCCCCGCTACTGGGCGTGCTGCCCGCCGGGCTGGGCACGGCCGAGCCCGAGGAGTTCGCCGCGCTGGCCAGGGCGGGTCTCTCGCCGTGGTTCGGCGGGGAGTTCGACCCGGAATGCTTCGTCGGCCGCGCGTCGGCCCAGAAGTGATCTGCGTCGCTGTGGCCGAGCGGTCCCGTCGTGCACGATGATGTGCCTTCGCTTTGATGCCCCACCCCGAACAGGAGCCGCCTCGTGACCACAGCCCCGGAGACCGTCGACATCCTCGCCGTGGCGCGTGACCAGGTCCTCGAGCGTGGCGTCGGACTCGGCGAGGAGCAGATCCTCGACGTCCTGCGGCTCGACGACGATCACCTGACCGACCTGCTGGCGCTGGCCCACGAGGTCCGGATGCGCTGGTGCGGCCCCGAGGTCGAGGTCGAGGGCATCATCAGCCTCAAGACCGGCGGCTGCCCGGAGGACTGCCACTTCTGCTCGCAGTCCGGCCGGTTCCCGACGCCGGTGCGTTCGGCGTGGCTGGACATCCCCGGCCTGGTCAAGGCCGCGCGTCAGACCGCCGAGACCGGCGCGACCGAGTTCTGCATCGTCGCCGCCGTCCGCGGCCCCGACAAGCGGCTGCTCTCGCAGGTCCGCGAGGGGATCAAGGCCATCCGCGAGGACGGCAACGACATCCAGATCGCCTGCTCGCTCGGCATGCTCACCCAGGAGCAGGTCGACGAGCTCGTCGAGATGGGCGTGCACCGCTACAACCACAACCTGGAGACCGCGCGGTCGCACTTCGCGAACGTCGTCACCACGCACACGTGGGAAGAGCGCTGGGAGACCCTGCGCATGATCCGCGAAGCGGGCATGGAGGTCTGCTGCGGCGGCATCATCGGCATGGGGGAGAGCATCGAGCAGCGCGCCGAGTTCGCCGCACAGCTGGCCGAGCTGAACCCGGACGAGTGCACGATGAACTTCCTCATCCCGCAGCCGGGGACGCCGTACGAGGGATACGAGGTCGTCGAAGGCAAGGACGCGCTGCGCACCGTGGCCGCGTTCCGGCTGGCGATGCCCCGCCCGCTGCTCCGCTTCTCCGGTGGCCGGGAGCTGACGTTCGGCGATCTGGGCACCAGGCAGGGCATGCTCGGCGGCATCAACGCGATCATCGTCGGCAACTACCTGACCAACCTCGGCCGCCCGGCCACCGCGGACCTGGAGATGCTCGACGAGCTGAAGATGCCGGTGAAGGCGATCAGTGACGTCCTCTGACCGACCGGCGTTCTGTGTCCATTGTGGACAGCCATCCGACGGCGGCGCGGAACATCCCGCTTGCCACAACCCCAGGACGGCACTCGAACCGCCGCGCTACTGCACGTTCTGCGCGCGGCGGATGGTCGTCCAGATCACCCCGGTCGGCTGGACGGCCCGATGCAGCCGTCACGGCACGGTAGCCGGCTGAGCCTTCCCGCGTTTCGTCCTCTGGTTGCGGTAGTTGCGCGTGCATCTACCGCAAGTAGAGGACGAATTGCGGCCGGGGGCGCGACTCGGTGCCAGGGTTGTGTGCGCTGAGGGCGTCATTGGTTACGCTCTGCACAAGCTGCGTGAGGGAGGAGTCCGGGTTGGGCGAGACGTCGGGCAAACCGGCACACCTGTCCTCCAGTGTGCCCGACCCCTGGTCGGTGCCCGTGCTGCCGAAGCCGCGCCGCCCGCATCCCAAGGTCGTGATCAAGGCCGACCTGCTCCCGGCGATCAGTGTGCTGTCCACGGCCGGGCTGCTCGGTTTCCCGCTGGCCTGGCTCTGGGCGCGGCTCGCGCCGCCGCAGCGCATGCGGGTGGTCAACGACCGCGGTGGTCTCACGCCGCTGGAGCTGGAGAGCTGGCACCGCTTCGACGACCTCGCCATCTACGGATTCCTCGCGCTCGGCGCCGGGCTGCTGATCGGCATCGTGACCTGGATGCTGCGGGAGCGCCGCGGCCCGGTCGTGCTGATCGCCGCGACCGGCGGCGCGACCCTGGCGGGCTGGCTTGGCACCACGATGGGTGTCGCGTTCGCCAACGGCCGCTACGAGATCGCCGCGGCGCCCGCCGTCGGCGACGTCATCACGAAGGCGCCGCAGATCGAGTCGGTCTGGATCATGCTCGCCGCGCCGTTGATGACCACACTGGCGTACACGCTGCTCACCGCGTGGAACGGCAGAGAAGATCTGGGTCGCCGCCTCGGCTGAGCGTTTTCCTCTAGGGTGGACGGGGACTTCTCTAGGGGGCATTTCTTGACTGACGACATCGAGGTTTCCCGGCACAACGCCGTCCGTTTCCCGGGCATCAGCCCACGCGCCTACGAACATCCCGTCGACCGCGGCGCGCTGGCCACCCTGCGCGCGGTTCCCGGGTTCGCGCAGGTCGTGAAGGCGGTCTCGGGCTTCTACGCCGAACGCGGTGAGCGGCTCATGGCGCTCGCGTCCGGGATCCGGGTCGGTCCGAAGCAGTACCCGGAACTGGACAAGATCCGCAACGAATGCGCCGAGACACTCGACCTCGACCGCGTGCCGAATCTGTTCGTCGCCCGCAGTCCCGAGGTCAACGCGCAGACGATCGGGATGGACGAGCCGTTCATCGTGCTCAACACCGCGGCCGTCGAGGCGATGGACCTGGCGTCGCTGCGGTTCGTGATCGGGCACGAGATGGGGCACGTGCTGTCCGGGCACGCGGTGTACCGCACGATGATGATCCGCCTGATCGGCCTGCAGATGTCGATGTCGTGGACGCCGGTGAGCGCGATCGGCATCCGCGTCGTCATCGCCGCGCTGCGCGAGTGGTACCGCAAGGCCGAACTGTCCTGCGACCGCGCCGGTCTGCTGTGCTCGCAGGACCCGACCGCGGCCCTGCGGTCGCAGATCCTGGTCGCGGGCGGCATCGACCCCTCGAAGATCGACATCCCGGCGTTCCTGCAGCAGGCGGCGGAGTACGAGTCGGTCGACGACATCCGTGACAGCTACTTGAAGCTGCGCTACGTCGAGACGATGTCGCATCCGCTTGCCGTCGTGCGCGCCGCGCAACTGCAGAAGTGGGCCGCTTCGGAGGAGTACCGGGCGATCCTGGCGGGCGAGTACCCGCGCCGCGACGCCGACGCGCCATCCTCCACCTGGACCGACGATCTGAAGTCGGCCGCGAAATCCTACAAGGATTCCTGGAACAGCTCGGCCGACCCGCTGACGAAGGTGTTCAGCGACGTCGGCGAGGCGGTGTCCGGGGCGGCGGGCAAGGTGTGGAACAAGTTCGGCAACGGTTCCGGCGAGGAAGCGAAAGAGTCCGGCAAGTAGTGGATCTCGTGAAGTGGTAGGGACAACTCTAACTGTCCTTACCACTTCACGAGGGTTTCAGTTCAGGTTCGACGGGCGGGGGAACTCGCCGAGTTCCCCCGGCGGCATCGGCACCGCGCCGAGGGTGTTCAGGAACCCCGCCTCCCGCGTCAGCAAACGGCACGCGATCCGCAGGCGCCGCAACGGATTGGTCTCCTCCAGCAGGCGCTGCCGGTCTTCCAGGGGGAGCAGGCAGTCCGCGGTGAGGCGGTAGGCGAGTGCGTTGATGTCGCCGTCATCGGGTGGTGTGGTCCAGTCGTCGGCATGCCAGGCGGACTCGCAGTAGCGCCGGTGCGCGGCCTTCGCGACGTCGGCGAGCCTGGCGACGGTTTCGCCGTGCACCGAGGCCACGCGGACGTCGGGCACCCACTCGATCGAGCCGATCAGGTACGGCGCGGAAACACGGTCGATCTCGAGCAGCCGGAACCGGCGCCGTGCGGTGGTGACGACGTCGAATCTGCCGTCAGGCAGCCGTTTCGCCTCGCGCAGCACCGTGGTGCAGCCGACCTCGTGGACGTGCTCGGGCCCGCTCACCTCCCTGATCATCGCCGTCCGCAGTGCGATGACCCCGAACTCGCGGTCCGGGACGACGTCGCCGACGAGGTCGGTCATCAGTTGCCGGTATCGCGGTTCGAAAATGTGCAGAGGAAGGTGTGTCCCGGGCAGAAGCACGGTCTGTAGCGGGAACAGCGGCAAGATCGCCTTCCTGGTGGACTCATCGCTCGGCTCGGTCACCCGTTCAAGGTACGGGCACGGCACGCACTTCGCAGGACGGTCACTTTCCGGCGGGCGGGCGGAACACCGCGAACGGGTCGGTGATCTGCATCCCCTTGCCCGCGAAGGAGAAGAGGGCCGCGGGCCGCCCGCCGCTGCGCCCGGGCGGCGCGGTGCGCCCGGTGGGGAGGAGCAACCCTCGCCGGGCGAGCACACGCTGCAGGTTCGTCGCGGACACCCGGTAACCCAGCGCAGCCGAGTAGAGACCCCGTAAAGCCGAAACGGTGAACTCTTCCGGGGCGAGCGCGAACCCGAGATTCGTGTAGCAGAGCTTCGACCGGAGCCGGTCCCGCGCGCGCAGCACGATGGACTCGTGGTCGAACGCCGTCCGCGGCAACTCGGAAACGTCGTGCCACTCGGTGTCTTCCGGGATCTCGGGGTCCACATCGGACGGTACGAGGCCGAGGAACGCCGTCGCCACGACGCGTGGACCCGGTACCCGGTCCGGCGCGCTG
Organism: Amycolatopsis sp. cmx-11-32; assembly: GCF_047608695.1. NCBI lineage: Bacteria > Bacillati > Actinomycetota > Actinomycetes > Pseudonocardiales > Pseudonocardiaceae > Amycolatopsis > Amycolatopsis sp. cmx-11-32. The sequence goes on from NZ_JADNQN010000005.1 coordinate 59,259, forward strand.
AACACGGCCAACTGCTCCACATGCTTCAACTGGCGTACGTCGACCTTCTCCGCGAGCTGCCGCCGAATGGACGCCTCGACGTCTTCATCCGGACGCAGCCTGCCGCCGGGAAGGGACCAGCGGCCCAGATGTGGATCGAGCGCGCGCCGCCACAGCAGGACCCGGAGTGTGTCCGAGCGCACTTGCAGTACCGCTCCCAAAACCTCGTGGGCGAGGGGGGTCTGGGTGTTAAGATGACTTCGCACGGTTTTCGATTGTAAGGCGAAAACCGACAGTGGACAAATCGGTCCGGAGGCCCAGAACGATGACGATCACGTATGAGAACGACCTGACTCCCTACGGTGGCGTCGTCGCCGACGCGGCTTGGGCGGAGGAGGTGCGAAGCCTCGCTCGCAAACGCGACGCCGTCCTGCTCGCGCACAACTACCAGGTCCCCGAGATCCAGGACATCGCCGATTTCACCGGCGATTCCCTCGCGCTCAGCCGCATCGCGGCGAGCAGCGACGCGTCCACCATCGTCTTCTGCGGCGTGCACTTCATGGCCGAGACGGCGAAGATCCTGGCGCCGGAGAAGACGGTCCTGATCCCGGACGCGCGGGCCGGCTGCTCGCTCGCGGACTCGATCACCGGCGCCCAACTCCGCGACTGGAAGGCCGAGCACCCCGGCGCGGTCGTCGTGTCCTACGTAAACACCACGGCCGAGGTCAAAGCGGAGACCGACATCTGCTGCACCTCGTCGAACGCCGTCGACGTGGTCGCCTCGATCCCCGCTGACCAGGAAGTTCTGTTCCTGCCGGATCAGTTCCTCGGCGCGCACGTCAAGCGGGTGACCGGCCGGGAGAACATGCACATCTGGGCCGGGGAGTGCCACGTGCACGCCGGGATCAACGGTGCCGAACTGGCTGAGCGGGCCGCGGAGAATCCGGACGCGGACCTGTTCATCCATCCGGAATGCGGCTGCGCGACGTCGGCGCTGTACCTCGCGGGCGAGGGTGCCGTCGCGCCCGAGCGGGTCAAGATCCTCTCGACCGGCGACATGGTCCACGCCGCCCGCGCCACCTCGGCGAAGTCGGTTCTCGTGGCCACCGAGATCGGGATGATCCACCAGTTGCGCAAGGCCGCGCCGGAGATCGACTTCCGCGCGGTGAACGACCGGGCGTCCTGCCGGTACATGAAGATGATCACGCCCGCCGCCCTGCTGCGGTCGCTGCGTGAGGGTGCCGACGAGGTGCACGTCGACATCGAGACCGCCGCCCGTGCCCGTGCTTCCGTGCAGCGCATGATCGAGATCGGGCAGCCTGGCGGCGGAGAATGACCGACCCGGTTAGTGCCCTCCAGGCGAAAACCCGCCCCGCGTGGGAGGCCGCCGCCGATCTCGTGGTGATCGGCAGCGGAGTGGCCGGGCTCACCGCCGCGCTGCGCGCCCGGGAACTCGGTCTGCACGTCCTGGTGGTCACCAAGGCGGCGATCTCCGACGGCAACACCCGCTGGGCACAGGGCGGGGTCGCCGTCGTGCTGGAGGGTGAGCACGAACCGGGCGACTCGGTCGGCAAGCACGCCGCGGACACACTCACCGCCGGTGCCGGGCTCTGCGACGAGGACGCCGTCCGCTCGATCATCGGCGGCGGCCCGGCGGCGGTGGCCAGGCTGCGGGCCGAGGGTGCCCGCTTCGACCCGGCGGTGGAAAGCGGAAACGAACTGGCGCGTACGCGGGAGGGCGGGCACAGCGCGTTCCGTGTCATCCACGCCGGTGGGGACGCGACCGGGGCGGAGGTCGAGCGGACGCTGGTCGCGAAGGCCGGTGACCGGCGGATCCCGGTGCTGGAGCACCACATCGCCGTCGACGCGATCCGTACGCCCGCCGGTGAGGTCGCCGGGCTGACCGTCCTGGACCACAACGGCGTTCCCGGCGCCGTCCGGGCGCCGGCGGTCTTGCTGGCCAGCGGTGGGCTGGGGCAGCTCTACCAGGCGACGTCGAATCCGGAGATCGCCACGGGTGACGGGCTCGCGCTCGCGTTGCGCGCGGGGGCGCAGCTCGCGGATGTCGAGTTCGTCCAGTTCCACCCGACGGTCCTGTTCACCCCCGGCGCCCGCGGCCGGTGCCCGCTGGTCACCGAGGCGGTCCGCGGCGAGGGCGCGACCCTGCACGACGCGACGGGCGCTTCGGTCATGCGCGGCGTGCACCCGCTCGGCGACCTGGCGCCCCGGGACGTCGTGTCGGCGGCGATCACGCGCCGGATGACGCAGGCGCCCGGCGGCATCGACGATCACGTTTTCCTTGACGCCACCGGCATCGCCGGGTTCGCGAGGCGATTCCCGACCGTGTACGCGGCCTGCGTGACGATCGGGCTCGACCCGGCGAAGGACCCGATCCCGGTCACGCCCGCGGCGCATTTCGCCTGCGGCGGCGTGGTGACCACCGTGGACGGACGGTCCGGTGTTCGCGGCCTCTACGCGGCGGGTGAGGTCGCGAGGACCGGCCTGCACGGCGCGAATCGCCTGGCCTCCAACAGTTTGCTCGAAGGCCTGGTCGTCGGGCGGCGGGTGGCCGACGCGGTCGCCGCCGACCTCGCCGCCGGGCTGCTTGCCGACCCGCGTCGCGGTGTGCTCGCGCCTCCGGCGAAGGTCGCGGTGGCCGACAGGGACGCGCTGCAGCGGGCGATGAGCCGCTACGCCGCGATCGGCCGGGACGCCGAAGGGCTGTCGGTCGTCGGTTCGGTGCTGGATCTTTCGGTGACCGAAAGTCCTTTGTGGACACCTCGGATCGTCGAGGACGCGGCGCTCACGGTGGTGGCGGAGGCCTTGGTCGCGGCGGCCGCACGCCGGACGGAGTCCCGTGGCTGTCACGTACGGACCGATTTCCCCGCGCGGGACGACGTCACCTGGCAACGCGGTCAGCTCATCCGGCTCAGCCCGTCGGGGCAGCCGGTGCTGGCCGATCCGATCGCTTTGGAAGGTGTGGCATGAGCGAATTCTCCCCTTGGGTCATCAAGGCACTGGCCGATCACGGCCTCGACGTCGCCGACGTGCATCGCGTCGTCACGACCGCACTGACCGAGGATCTGCGGTACGGGCCCGACGCGACGACGAACGCCACCGTGCCCGAGTCCGCCAACGCGCTGGCCGAACTCACGCCGAGGACGTCGGGTGTGGTCGCCGGGATCCCGGTGGCGCTCGCGGTGTTCGACCTCGTCCTCGGCGAGGACCTGGAGATCCTGGCCGCTCGAGACGACGGTGACCGGCTGATCGCCGGTGAGCCCGCCCTGGTCGTCCGCGGCCCGGTGCGCGGCCTGCTCACGGCCGAACGCACCGCGCTGAACTTGCTGTGCCATCTGTCCGGAATCGCCACCGCGACCGCCGCCTGGGTGGCCGCGCTGGACGGAACCGGCTGCCGGGTAAGGGATTCCCGCAAGACGCTGCCCGGGTTGCGGCTGCTGGAGAAGTACGCCGTCCGCGCGGGTGGCGGGGTGAACCATCGGCTCGGCCTCGGCGACGCGGTGCTGATCAAGGACAACCACGTGGTCGCCGCCGGTTCGGTGACGGCGGCGCTCGCCGCGGCCCGCGAGCACGCGCCCGAACTGCACTGTGAGGTCGAGGTCGACGACCTGGCGCAGCTGGAGGAGGCACTCACCGCGGGAACCGACGAAGTACTGCTGGACAACTTCACGCCCGCCGAGTGCGCGAAGGCCGTCGACAGGCGCGACGAGGTCTCACCGAAGACCCGCCTGGAATCCTCGGGTGGTTTGCGGCTGGACCTCGCGCGGGCCTACGCGGAGTCCGGTGTGGACTTCCTCGCCGTCGGCGCGCTCACCCATTCCTCACCCGCCCTCGACCTCGGGATGGACCTACGCTGACCTGGAGCACTAGAATTTCCTTGTGTGACAAGGGAATTCTGGAGGAATGGTGGGCATTGCCGGTAAAAGTGCCGTCGCGGGATGCGCCGCGTTCATGGCCGTACTCGGCGCTCCCGTCCCGGCGACGGCGATCGCCGAGCAGTGCGCGAATCCGACGGGCACCTACACCGCGGCCGTCCCGTGGGGACAGCGGCTGATCGATCCCGCGCGGATCTGGCCGCTCTCCCGCGGCACCGGTCAGCTGGTCGCGGTGATCGGCACCGGCGTGGACGGCGGAAACGGCCAGTTCGCCCCCGGTCAGCTCGTCGGCGGCCAGGGCACCACGGCAGACGACTGCGACGGCCGGGGCACGATCGCCGCCGGGATCGTCGGCGCGCAACCGGATCCGTCCACGACGTTCACCGGGATCGCGCCCGGCGCCAGGATCCTCCCGATCCGCTACACCCAGGTGAACGGCGGCGGCGATCCCGCGCAGCTCGCGTCCGCCATCGAGACCGCGCTGAACCGCGACGCCGGGATCATCCTGATCGCCGTCCCGGCCGCTTCCGACGGTCCCGCGCTGACCGGCGCCGTCTCGCGCGCCAGGGAGAAAGGCGCGCTGATCGTCTCTCCCGCCGCGGGGACACAGCAGGGCCAGACGTCCTACCCGACCGCGACACCGGGCGTGCTCGCGGTCGGCTCGACCAATCAGGCCGGTGAAGCGGTCCAGACGGAATCCGGTTCCTATGTAGGGGTTTCCGCTCCCGGCGCGGAACTGGTCAGCACGTCCGCGGGCGCGGGCGGGACCGTGGCGCACCGGTGGCCGGTGAGCGACCCGAGCCTGGCCGCCGCGCAGGTGGCGGGTGTCGCCGCGCTCGTGCGGGCGTATCACCCCGGGTTGTCGCCGGACCAGGTCGTCGCCCGGCTGACGCTGACCGCGCACCGAGGCCCGAGCGGAGGCCACGATTCCCGGCGGGGCTGGGGTGCGATCGACGCCTACGCCGCCGTTTCCGCCGCGATCCCGGCCGGTACGCCTGGTCCGGGAGGGCCGCCGAGCGTCGGCCCGGACACCTTCGTCGTCCCCGCGGCCGCCCCGGCCCGCGCGGCAGCGGACAAGGTTTCGGGAGTGCTCGCGATCGTCGGAGTCGCTGCCGCCATCGCGGCGGGTGTGGTGGTGGCCGCGGTCCGGCGGGGCAAGCGCCGAGGCTGGCGGCCTTCACGCTTTCGCGCCTCGTGAGCGGCAGCGGTGTACTGGGGGACACCACTGCCGCTCACGAGGTCTTTCGCGACCCCCGGGGTTTTAGGGGACGGATACGCAGGCTGTCGAGCCCACGATGGCCACGCCGTCACCGACGCGGGAGACGTGCACGTTGAAGTCGGCGCCGTCGCGGCTGAACTGCGCGATCAGCTCACGCGGGTTGCTGCGATCGCGCGTCCGCCAGCCCTGGCTTTCCAGCAGGGGCAGGACGACGTCGACGAGTTTGCGGACCGTGTCGGACGCGTCGTCCACACGGAGGCCGTACTGCCAGCAGATCAGCCGTCCCGGCTGCGTCGGGTCGCAGTCCAGCTCGCCTTCCACGGTGCGCTCCGCGCTGGTGCCGAAGGTGCCCGCGACGCCGTCGATGACCGCGGTCAGGTCCTTGGCCAGCGGGTCGAGTTCGGTGTTCCTGGTGATCATGACCAACTCCTCACAGTCCTCGGCCAACGCCTTCGACGGCCGTCTCACGCAGCGAGCCGCCGGTGAAGCCCTCGTGCGTGAGCGGTCCACCCGTGATCACACCGTAGATGTTGTTCCACGAATCCGAACCGGGCTTGAGCACCCCGCTGTGGGAGTCCATGCCCCACTGCAGATCGCCGTTCGCGCCGCGGCCGGTTTCCAGTTCGACGACGCCGGGGAAGCGGTCGGGGTCCGCTCCGTGCCCGGCGCCGAGCCCTTCGATCAGGCCCGCGTTGCCCTGTGCGACCACGATCGGGTCGAAGGGGGCCGTCATGGAGTAGCGCTGCACACCGGCCTGGCTGGCCGGGAGATCGTCCGGGCCCCAGACGCCGTGCCCCATGCCCGCGGATTCCACGTGCAGCACCTGGTCGGCCCGGAGCCCGAGTTGTTCGGCGAGCCCCACGGTCGCCCCGCCGTAGCTGTGCCCGACGGCGGTGACCACGACGCCAGGGCCGGCGTGGCTGTCGATCTGGCCACGCAGCTCGTCGCCGAAACGTTTGAGCTCGGGCGCCATCGTCTGGGCGTAGTGCGCGGCCGGTCCTTCGGTGATGACGTTCTGGGGGAAGACCCCGTCGGCCCAGACCACCATCGCGGTCCGCCCGGTGGCGTCCGCGGCGACCAGGCTCTTGCCGAGGTCTGAGTAGCTCTGGAAATTGTCGAACGAGGTGTTCACGCCGGGGACGAACAGGCCGACGTTGCGGGTACCCGGTTCGATCCGGCCGGCCAGTTCGGCGATGCGGCCGAGCCCGCGCGGGTCGAACCGCAGGATCTGCCGGTCGCTGGCGAGGATGTCCTCGTACAGCGCGATCCGGTTACGGGCGTTCGCGATGTCGTCGGGTCTTCCTCCGTGTGCCAGAAGGTTCGCGAGTCTGTCGCGTTCGGCCGTCAGCGCGTCGGAGACCTTGGTGCGGTTCTCGGCGATGGCGGTCGCCCACTGCCCGGTGTCGGCCGCGCCGCCGATACCCGCCGGATTCCCGGCCTTGGGCAACGGGTTCTCCGGCATCAGCGCCCGGTACGAGGCGGCGACCTGGACGTCGGCGCGCCGGTAGCCGCCCGCCGCCGCGGTGAGTCCCTGGTGGATCACGGTCGCTTTGGTGAGCTGGCCGTCGAGTTTGCCCGCGACGTCCTTGATCGTCTTGGCGTAGGTCGCGGAAGCCGCGCTGGAAGCCGAAACCTGGCCGAAAGCGGTGGCGGGGACGTTCTCACCCGCCAGCGCGGTCTGCGCGGTCTTGAGCACGCCGGCGCGCTGTTCGAGTTCGGCCGCCGCCGCTTCGAGCCTGGTGGGAGCGACTCGGTAACCGCCCGCACTGGATGCCATCACCGAGCCGCCTCCTGTTCAGGGAATCAGTACTGTTCGGGTTCTTCGCCGAGCACGGCCGGAGCGACCGGGGCCGACTGGCCCCAGACGTTCTCGGTCTCGACGAGCCACGGCGGGATACGACGGCCGGAGCCCATGTCGCCGCCCGCGCCCATGCCCATGGGCATCATGGGCATCATCGGCATCGCGCCCTTGGCCGCCGCCGCGCCCGCGGCACCGGCGGCTCCGCCTGCCAGCCCGCTCATCGCGCTGCCCGCCGCACCGTCGCCCGCCAGACCGGAGAACGCGGCCGGTGCCTCACCGGGGCCCGCGAGCCCGCCGCCACCGATCGCACCGCCAGCCAGCGAGGGCGCGCCGCCACCGCCGATCGGGATACCGCCACCGGCGCCACCCGCGGTCGCGCCACCGGCACCGGCACCGGCGCCACCGCCGACGGGTTCACCGTTCTTGCCCTTGCCGTCGTTCGGGTTCTTGCCGGCGGCCCATCCGGGCACGCGCGGCATGATCGAGCCGAACCGGCCGAACGCGGCGGCCGAGGCCGCGGCGAGACCGGCGGTGAACATGTCGCCGAACAACGGGTTCGATAGGGGGACCTGGCCCGGTTGCCCGGTGGTGGGCGGGGTGGAGCCGTCCGAAGGCAGCGGGTGCGTGTTGTCGCCCGGCGTCACGCCGACGCCGGGGGTGTTGCCGATGTTGTTGCCGACGGAGCCGCCGCCCGGGGCCGTGCCGCCACCGGTGACCGGCGGCGGGGTGACGGCGTTCGGCGAGGCGGGAATGGACTCCTCGGTCGTGGTGTACTCGCCCGCGAGCTGGGTCATCACCACGATCGCCTTGCTGTGCGCCGCGCTGGCCGCACCGGCTGCCTGCTGCTGCGCCTCGACGTTCGCGATCGCCAGCTGCCGCTGCTGGGCGGCGTTGATGATCGTCGCCTGCGAGGAATCCGGCGGCAGCAGCGGCGGGTTGACCGCGAGCGAGACGTCGGCGGGGGAGACGTCCGGCACCGCGACCGGCGGCGGCATCTCCTTCTTGGCCTTCACCAGCGCGTCCGCCGCGTCCTCGAGGAGGTTGTTCATCGCGTGCGCGGTCTGGGCGACCTTGCGGATTCCGCCGACCAGGTCGGAGATCATCGTGTGGTACTTGTCGGCGGCGCCGCCGGTCCAGTTGCCGGAGAAGTCCTTCAGCTCGCCGGTCAGGTTCTCGGCCTGTTCGAACAGCCCGGTGCCGGTGGACTGCCATTTGTGGGCCGCGTGGCGTGCCGTGTTGGGGTCGCCCGCCTGCAGCATCGCGTAGAGCTGCTGGTGCGAGTAGGCGGCGAAGTTCGTGTGCGCGGTGTCGGTCATCCCTTGTTCCCCCCGCCGTTGGAGCCGCTGTTGCCGCCCAGCACGCCGCCGAGGACGTTGAGCAGCGGATCGAGCAGCCCGGTCTGCTGGCTGGAGTGGTTCATGTCGCCTGCCACGGAGTCGTCGGCCGCCGCGTAGCCGTCGGCGACGGTCGTGGTGACGTCCTGCGCGAAGGTGATCGCGCCCTTGACCTGGTCCAGCAGGCCCTGCATCTCGGCGACCGCGGCCTGGTGCGCCTTGTCGAGGGAACCCGCCTCCCCGAATTCGCCGAACAGCAGCGGCTGCTCGCTCAGGGTCAGCAGGAAGTCGTTCGGCTTGGACATCGCGTGGATCTGGGTCTCCAGTTCCCGCACGAAGTCCTTCAGTGATTCCAGATGGACGTAGTACGACTGGTCTTGCATTGATCCCGGCTCTCTCGTGATCGGCCATGTCATCAAGGGACGACTACGCGCGAAGCCGGCCGGCCGGTGCCGAGGGGGTGAAAGCACCGGCCGGCCGACGGATGGGGACTCAGCCGGCGAACAGGCCCTGGTTACGGTTCTCCAAGCTGTGCTGGAGATCGTGGGCGTCGCCGACCTTGCCACCGAACTGCGCGATGATCGCCACGATGTCCGCGGTGGCCTGGCGCAGGCGGGTCTCAGACCCGCGAGCGGCCTCACCGGCGGAGCTGCCGGAGGCGTACCAGGTCTGGGTGATCGGCTGCAGGTTCGTGTGCAGCTGTTCGAGCTGTGAGGTGAGCGCCTTGGCCTTGGCGGCCAGCGAGGCCGAGCTGTGCTGCAGCGCGGCGAAGTTGATTTCGACGACGTCAGCCATGATGGGTGGTCCTCTCGCGGATCAGGGGTTCAGCCGGTGGATCACGGTCTGGTCGACGGTTCCGCTGACCCCGGTGAGGCTTTCCCGGACCTGCTCGTCACCCGAGTTGTAGTTCCGGTTGCTCTCGTGGACGAGGCGCGACATCGTGTTGAGCTCGTTCACGGCGATGGTCATCTTCTCCTGCAGACGGCGCTGCAGGTCCCAGAACGCGACCGCCTGGTCACCCTTGTAGTTGTGCAGGGTCTGGGTCAGCTCGCTCTCCAAGCTGGCCATCGTGGTCTTGGCGTTCGACGCGGTTTCCTCGAACCCCTGGACGGCGCGCGCCATCGCAGCTGCGTCTGCCTGATATCCCGTACCGGTCATTGATGGGCCACCTCCTCTCATCTCGCTGGAAATCCCGGTGAGCACCAGGGGACGCCCTGTCTGCTCTTGTGAAGGACACGCTAGAAAACAGGGGAGTGTGGTCAAACGGCACAACTGCCGGTTGCGGTGACGGCACTATTACCCACAGGTCGGCGGTAGGGTCCTCCCCACCTTCGATCCGGGGGAGGACTCCAGTGTCCGAATCGGAGCCCACCGGCACGCTCGAGTCCATGGTGGACAAGGGTTCCAGGGCAGTACTACATCGCCCGTTGATGATCTTGGCGGCGGCGATGGCGGTACTCGGGGTGATCGCGCTCGGCGGCCTCGTTTTCGACGATCGCAGCCTCGTCAACGCGCCTATCTGGCTCAAGCCGCTCAAGTTCACGATTTCCGTGGGGCTCTACGCGGTGACACTGGCCTGGCTGCTCGGACAGCTGACCCGTGGGCGGCGGTTCGGCTGGTGGCTCGGCACCGTGTTCGCGGCCGGCCTCGGCCTGGACATGGCGCTGTTGTTCTGGCAGAACATCGGCCGCGGCAGGACGCTCCACTTCAACCAGGAGACCCCGGCCGACCAGTGGATCAACAACATGGTCGCGAACGGCGCCTTCGCCGGCTGGGGAGCGACGGCGGCGATCGCGATTCTCTTGCTGTTCCAACGTCTTCCCGACCGAGTGATGAATTCCGCGTTACGCGCGGGTGCCGCGTTGTCGGTCGTCGGCATCGGGATCGCGATGCTGATGTTCACCCCGAACGAGCAGCAGATGGCCCAGTACCGGGCCGGGGAGAAGCCGTCGATCGTCGGCGCCCACGCGGTCGGTGTGCCCGACGGCGGACCGGGGCTGCCGCTGGTGGGCTGGAGCACCGTGGGCGGGGACATGCGGATCCCGCATTTCGTCGGGATCCACGCGATCCAGGTGCTGCCGTTGGTCGCCTGCGGACTGCTCGTGCTCGCCCGGCGGTACCCGGTGCTCGAATCGGAGTTCGTGCGGAGGAATCTGGTGCGGACCGCTTCGGTGGGCTTCGCGGGGTTGCTGGCGCTGCTCACCTGGCAGGCCCAGCGGGGGCAGTCCATCGTGCACCCCGACTTCTGGACGCTGATCACGGGCGCCGGGATCATCGCCGCCGTGGCGGCCGGTTCGATGCTTTCGCTCCGGGTGCCGAGGCCGATGCACCAGCTGACGTGATCTTCGCCGTCCCGCCACGAAATCCACTCGGGACTTCCTTTGAGATCGGATAGCTTTCGGGGCGATGAAAGGGTAAGCGTGCCGGGAACGCGAACTTTTCGGCGGTTTTCGGGCAGATGCACGGGCGTCGTGCTCGCCGCCGCGGTAGTACTGATCGGCGGAGGGGCCTGTTCGTCGGAATCTTCTCCCGACGCGGCCGTTCCGACGGCACCCGAGGTGTTCGGCCCAGCGGGATACCGCGGGCTGACCTTGGGCATGGCCAAGGACGCGGCGCTGGCCGGCGGGAAGCTCGCCGCGGCGCCGACGTCTACTTTGGACGGTTGTGCCGATTTCTCCTACCCCGGCGGCCCGGCACCCGACCCGGCGCGGATGAAGGCGGAGGCCGACGTCGAGGCCAAGGACTTGAACAAGAAGGCCGACGAACTCGAGGCCGATCCGGAGCCGAAGCCGGGCGCGTCCGCCGAGGAAAGCGCCAAGTCGGCGGAGAAGTCCGCCGAGGACGCGCAATTGTTCGCCGACGCCGTCCAGGCGTCCGCCGATCTGGCCGGCAAGCGGGAGGAACGCGACAAGGTGTTCGTCGCGGCCGGTGGCGCTTCCTTCGGCAAGGACGGGCTGCGTGAGCTCGCCGCTCCCGCGGACGCGAAGACGGCCGAGGGAATCGGCGCCGGTTCGCCGTTGGCCGACCTCAAGACGGCCTACGACGCCAAGGGGATGAAGGTCGGCGACAACGGCCGCTTCCAGGTGCCTGTCGACGGTAAGCCGGACTGGGTCTACGAATTCACCGTGAGCGGTGACAAGGTCGGCTCGGTGTCGATGATCAACGCCAAGTCGAAGTGCGGCTGATTTTTTCGGGTTCCAGAGAAGGGTGGAGGGCCGTTCGTCGCGAACGGCCCCTTTACCCTTCTTGAATCACACTTTGTTGAATCAGACTCCCGCGGTGGTGCGGATCCAGCTACGGCTGGCCGCGACACTGGCGTAGTTCTGGGTGCCTCGCGGGTTCGTGCCGGAGTTGCTGCCCGTCGAGCAGACACCGACCTGGACGCCACCCGAGAGCTGCGGGCCACCCGAGTCGCCGTGCCACGCCGAACCGTTGACGCCGACGCTGGCGATGGCCTGCCCGCCGTAGGCGTCGCCGCTGGTGCCGGTGATGCGGACGTTGGCCGTCTTCAGGACGCTCGACGGCGGGTTGCTGCCCTGCGTGCGGCCCCAGCCGTAGATCTGGTTCGTGGTGCCGTTGGCCGGGTTCGCGGTGCCGAGCTTCATGTACGTCGTGCTGACCGCGGTCTTGAGGTGAAGCAGCGCGATGTCACCGCTCGGCGCGGCCTTCTGCTGGTCGACGGCGGCCGACGTGCCCTGGTTCAGGTTGACGTTGCCGACCTTGACGTGCATGCCGGGCTTGTTGAGGCAGTGCTTCGCGGTGAGGACCCACTGCGGGGCGATGATCGTGCCTGAGCAGTTGAAACCGCCGAACGCGGTGGCGTCGTTCCAGTAGATCTGGGCGCCCCACGGCGCGGAACTCACGGTGCCGCCGCCGATGATGTCCTGGCCCGCGTTCGCGGCGGGGGTGGCTACGAGGGTGAGCGTCGCGGCAGCACCGGCCACCGTTGCGGCAATTTTGGACATACGCATGAATACGCCCTTCGGCCTGCGTCGGGGAGTTCGTTTCGACTTGAAACGGTTTCACCAAGTTATGGGGCGATAAGGGTTTTGGTAACCTACCGAAGTCGGTAAGCGGTGCGAGGAAAGTAGTGGGCCGTCCGGGTGGCGGTTTTCCGTTTCATCCGGTTTGCAGGGTTTCGGCATTGTTCGATCCGGTGGCGGAATTCCTGCCGAACGGGGCGAGCCGTTGCCGCCTCCGTCACGTCTGTTTTAGGGTGATTCGGTGACTCAGGTGATCGTGGTGAACGGCGGTTCCAGTTCGGGCAAGTCCGGGATCGCCCGGTGCCTTCAGGCGGTGCTGCCGAATCCCTGGCTCACGCTCGGGGTGGACACGCTGATCGACGCGATGCCTTCTGTGCCCGACGGGATCTCCTTCGCCTCGGATGGCGGGTGGATGTCGGGGCCGGTTTCCGGCGCATCGAGGACGCGTGGATGGCCGGTGTCGCGGCGATGGTGCGGGCGGGTGCGCGGGTCATCGTCGACGACGCGTTCCTGGGCGGCGCAGAGTCGCAACGCCGGTGGAGGGATGTGTTGAACGGGCTCGAGGTGCTTTGGGTCGGAGTCCGGTGCGACGGCGCCGTGGCCGCCGGTCGGGAGATGGCGCGGGGAGATCGGGTCACGGGAATGGCCGAGTCGCAAGCCGAAGTCGTGCACCGGGGTCTGGCTTATGACATCGAGGTGGATACGGGGTCGGCTGAGGCCCTAGCCTGCGCTCGGGAGATCGCTTCGCGGGTGAGTTTCGAGACCTCCTGATGCGCGGCGTGACTTATTCGGCGGCGTGACTTATTCGATGGCCGCTCCCGGCTATGTCGTCGGGCCGGACGGCGGCTTCGACTGGACAGTGCCCGACGACGAGGTCTTTCGGTCCTGTTTGGACGTAGCTCTGCACTTTGGTTCTTGCGGAGACCACCAGGATCGCCGCGTGGCCGAGGCTATCGCTCGCTCCCTTCGGCTATGCGGGGAAGTCTGGGTTGGCGTGAGAGGACAGTTTTGAGACAGCGTTCATCGACGGCCCGACGTGGTATGGGCGGGCCCGGTGCCGGCTGGGCGAGGCTCTGGGAACGTTTCGTCCAGTGAATGACCACAGGGCAACAGAATGCCGGGTCAGAAGGGTGGGACGTCTCCCTCTGGTTCGGGGCGTGGGTCGTGGAGTGGTTCGGGTGCGGTGTCGTAGGTGTGTCCGCTTGGGGTGGTGATGGTCATGCCGCCGTTGCCGGTGGGTTCGGTGTGCCAGCCGGGTTCTTCTTTGAGGAGGTTGTGGGTTTTGCACGCGCCGCGGCAGTTGTGGTGATCAGTGGTCCCATTCCGTGCCCAGCCGGTGATGTGATCGATCTCGGAGAGCTCCGCCGGACGGTGGCAGCCGGGGTGGGTGCATTCCCGATCCCTGGCCTTGATCAACCGGGCCAGGGAGGCCGGGGATCGATACTTGTCGGCGCCGGCTTCGAGGAGTTGACCGGTTGCGGGGTCGGTGATCAACCGTGACCATGTCGAGTTCGGGTCGGAGGCGATCTCGCGGACCAACCAGTCCGGGATAGGCCCGTACCCGGCGAGGGTTGCGGGATCGTCACGCGCCCCGGTCAGGGTCAGGAAATCCACGTAGACGTGAATGTGCGCGCGAGGTTTCCCGCGGCCGTCTTCGGCCAGCAGTCGTTCGGCGAAGATATCGGCGCGGTGCTGATCCAGCGTGCGGGACTTGTCCTTGTTTCGGAGGGCCTGCGCGGTACGACACAGCGAGGCGTAGATCGAGCTGGCGACTTCCGCCGGAAGATGACCCGAGAGCGTGGACATGGTCTCGTCGTCGTGGATCAGTGACACCTGCCGCGCGGCACGTTTCTTCGCGGCTCGTTCCCGATAGCCGTCGCGATCGAACTTCTGCACCGCACGGCTCACCGATCGGCGGATCGCCGATGGGACACGACCGGCCAGCCGCTGGGCCAACCACGCATCCACCTGCTCGGCGACCTGGTCCGACACCTCCCGAGTCAGCTGGGAGACCTTCGACGCCTTGTACAGGTCGATGTCACCTTTCTCCAGCGCTGCCAACGTGTTCGGCAGACGGGCGACCAGAGCACAGGAGGTTTCGACGAGCAGGAACGCTTGATTGCGGGAGACCGAGAAGCGCAAGGCCACCTCCTCGGTCACCGATCTTCGCGACCCGCCGACAGCAGCGAACTCGGCTAACGCACGCACCTGACGACCCTGCGCCTGACGAAGCAGAACCTCCTCATCGAACGCGGCCTCAAGAAAACGAGCGGCTCTCAGGTCAAAAGCAAGAGTTGTGGTCATGTCTATAATCATACTCGAACATCAGTTCGATCGCCACGTAATGTGTTGCCTGATGCCAATTGGTCAGTGCACGTCGAGATTCTGAAAGGCTTTCGTGGGCTTCGGTCAGCCCAGGGTTTGCCGTGGCCGGTCATCGAGTTCGTCGGCGACGGCATCCAGCTCGCCTCGTGTATGCACCGACAAGTCGAGTGCCTTTCGGGAAATATCGACGAAGCAGGGTATCGGTGTTCTCGTTCGTGCCCCGCTGTGTCGTGCGCTCCGTCAAGGTCGCGATCTGCGACCCAGAGTGCTTTCCGATGATGAGATCACCCTCCCCATGCCAGGCGCCGCCCAGTCCTCCACCTCAGCCGGTCGCTCCGAGATCAACACCATGTCCTTGTGGCGGCCAGGCGCGTCCGGCAACCGCGACCTCGGACGACGCTGGATCCGCCCCTTCCGCGAAGCATCCTTGACCTCCTGCCGCGAGGCGCCCTTCGCCTGCGGATGGAATGTCTAATAGATCGTCTCGTGAGCCACCCATATCGTTCGGATGGTCCACGCGCAACGGTCTGTCCGATACCGAACCCGCCGCCCTGTACGCCCGCTTGACCATCTGAAGAACAGGTCCAAGGGGGAGAAACCCTTCGGTGCCGCTTACCGGAGAGACCGGTTACGCAGCACCGTGTCGGCCCATCAGCAACTCAGTCGAGCCAGCGGGACAGTCGAGCCAGCGGGGCATCGGCCGTCACCTCCGCCGCAAGTCCTCCCGCATCGCTTCCTGGACGGACTCCCGGGTGCGCTTCATCTCTCCGGCGTTGGCTTCCCATTCGGGATCGGTGACGCCTTTGCCCCCGGCCACCACGTTGCGCAAGCCGCGCACGGTCCGGAAGTAGGTAAGCGCGGCCGTGGTCACTTCAGGCGGTGCGACCAGTTCCAAATGATGACGCTGCTCGTAGCACGGCGCGAACACCTGACGTGCCGTCTCGTCGAGTTCGGCTCCGGTCAGGTCGCCTTTCTTGGACAACGCCAACAATTCGCTGCGCGCCTTCGCCAACAAGGAACGGAAGGTCATGTACACCTCGCGCCGGATCTGCCGCCACGTCGTTTCGGTCCTTGCGGGCCTGAACCACCAGTGCGGTTCCCATGGCGATGGCCGCACCGACAAGTGTGGCCAGTAGCGTCGTCCACTGCATTCGTCCCAGCTTACGACCGCACGCCTCAATCCTCCACAGGCTTCGTCCAAGCCACCTGAACCAGCCCCGTCCCATGCCGCCGCGAGACCAGCACACCCCGGCCCGCGGGCTGAGGCCCCGGCTTCACTTCTCCGAGCAGCGCGCCCTCTTCCCGCGAACCGGACATCACGATCCCCGGCGAACCCAGCTCGCGAATCCGTTGCAGCACCGGCTCGAACAGCGAACGTCCGGCACCGCCGCTCCCGCGCGCGACGACGAGGTGCAGGCCGATGTCCCGTGCCTGCGGCAGGAACTCCAGCAACGGTTGCAGCGGGTTCCGGCCAACGGTCGCGACCATTTCGTAGTCGTCGACGAGCACGAACAGCTCCGGCCCCCGCCACCAGGACCGGTTGCGCAACTGGTCCGGCGTGACGTCCGAGCCGGGAAGCCGGTTCCGCATGGCCTGCCGGCACTGTTCGATCAGTCCGGTCAGCGCGGTCTCGGAACCCGCGTAGCCCAGCAGATGCGACTCCGGCACCGCGCCCAGCATCCCTCGCCGGTAGTCGGCGACGATGATCGCGGCCTCAGTGGGTGAGTACTTCGAAACGATGCCCTGAGCGATCGCGCGCAGCAGCGAACTCTTACCGGATTCCACATCGCCGAAGGCCACGAAGTGCGGTTCGGTGGCGAAATCGAGGTACACCGGTCGCAGATTCGATTCCGCGATACCGAGCGTGACCTGCTTGCGCGGCCCGGCCTCCAGCGAGTCCAGCGGAACTTCGGACGGGAGCAAGCGCACCGCGGGTGCGGGCTTTCCCTTCCACGCGGCGGAAATTCGCCGGTTGAGATCCAGCCCGCCGGCGCCGACCGTGTCCGGACGCTGATCCGAGTCGATCCGGGGAAGTGCCGCGAGGAAGTGCAGTTTGTCCGCCGTCAGCCCGCGACCAGGCTTGTCCGCCGGGACGTTCTGCGCGATCTTGCGGTCGATCAGGGAGTCCGCCGGTTCACCCAGCCGCAGTTCGAACTTGGTGCCGATGGCGTCCCGCAGCGGCGCCCGCATGCCCATCCACTGGTTGATCGAGACGACGACGTGGATCCCGAACCCGAGCCCGCGCGAGGCCAGGCTGGTGATCTGTTCCTCGAGCTGTTCGTATTCCTGCCGGATCGTGGTCCAGTTGTCGACGAACAGGAAGACATCGCCGAACTCGCGGCCTTCCGTGCTTTCCTGGAACTCCGAACGCCGCTGGCGGAACGTGGTGATCGACTCGATCCCGTTGGCGGAGAAGAACTCCTCACGCTGTTCGAGCAAGGTCGTCAGTTCCGCGACGACCCGGCGGCAACGCTGGGCGTCGCGCCGTGTCGCGTAGCCGGACACGTGGGGCAGCCCGGCGATCGGCGCCAGCGCGCCACCGCCCATGTCCAGCACGAACAGCTGAACCTCTTCCGGGGTGTGGGTGAGGGCGAGCATCGCGGCGATGTCCCGCATCAGGGTGCTCTTGCCGCTCTGCGGCGCCCCGACGATCAGCGCGTGCCCGGCGGCACCGGAGAAATCGGCCCACAACATGTCGCGCCGCTGCTCGAACGGCTTGTCCACCAGGGCGACCGGGATCATCAGCTTGCCGTTGCCGCCCCAGCCCAGCGGACAAAGGCCGCGTTCGGGGTCCTCGCCGAGCGGCGGCAGCAACTGGTCCAGCGTCGGCGGTTCGGCCAGCGGCGGCAGCCAGATCTGGTGCGCCTCCGGGCCTTTGCCTTCGAGCCGCGACAGCATCGCGCCGATGATCGTCTCGCCGGTGCCCTTTTCGACCGGTTCCTCCGCCTCGACGGTCACCGGGATCTCCACCGGCGCCAGCGTGAACGGCATGAGCCCGAGACTCCGGCCGTCCTTGCGCACGATCTTGCTGCGCGGCGGCAGTTCCCCGGAGACGTACGCGGCCTTGAGCCGGATGAGGGTGTCGTTGTCGGACTTCAGATACGCCGAGCCCGGCACGGGCGGAAGCTGGTAGGCGTCCGCCACGCCGAGCACCGCGCGGCTCTCCGACGCGGAGAACGTCCGCAGGCCGATCCGGTACGACAGGTGCGAGTCCAGCCCGCGCAGCCGTCCTTCCTCCAGCCGCTGGGACGCCAGCAGCAGGTGGATCCCCAGACTCCGTCCCAGCCGCCCGATCGCGACGAACAGGTCGATGAACTCCGGCCGCGACGACAGCAGCTCGCTGAATTCGTCGATGATCACCAGCAACGAGGGCATCGGCCGCAGGTTGACGCCGGATTCCCTGGCTTTTTCGTAGTCCCGCACCGACGCGTAGTTCCCGGCCGCGTGCAGAAGCTCCTGACGCCGCAACAGTTCGCCGTTCAGCGCGTCCGCCATGCGGTCGACCAGCGCGAGATCGTCGGACAGGTTGGTGATGACGGCGCAGGTGTGCGGCAGCCCGGTCATCCCGGCGAAGGTCGCACCACCCTTGAAGTCGATCAGCGCGAGGTTGAGCTTCTCCGACGAATGGGTGACGGCGAGCGCGGTGACCAGCGTCCGCAGCAGTTCGCTCTTACCGGAACCGGTCGCGCCGATGACCAGCCCGTGCGGGCCCATCCCGCCTTCCGCCGACTCCTTGAGGTCCAGATCGACCGATCGGCCCTCGGGGTTGATGCCCAGCGGGATCCGCAGCCGGTCGCGCGCCGAACGCGGCGCCCAGGTGACCGCGGTGTCGGTGTCACGCGGGTCGCCGATGCCGAGCAGCCCGGCCAGCCCGAAGGTCGCCGACATCGGTGCCTCGCTGACCACGGCCGTGCCCTGGAACAGCGGCGTCAGCATCCGGGCCAGCGCTTCGGCGGCCCCGCGGTCCAAAGTGTCCGGGGTGCCGAGGAAGCCGAGCCGCTTCTCGGTCCCGTCGCCGACGACCATCCCCAGCTGCTCGGGGCTCGTGTGCAGGCTCAACGAC
This sequence comes from Amycolatopsis sp. cmx-11-32, assembly GCF_047608695.1. Taxonomy (NCBI): domain Bacteria; kingdom Bacillati; phylum Actinomycetota; class Actinomycetes; order Pseudonocardiales; family Pseudonocardiaceae; genus Amycolatopsis; species Amycolatopsis sp. cmx-11-32. The sequence continues at coordinate 77,856 of NZ_JADNQN010000005.1, forward strand.
CGTTCGGACGACACCGACCGAGGTTGCTCCGTGCCGACCTCCACGACGGTGACGCCGAGCCTGCCCTCTTCGGCGACGAGCCGCGTGTCGCCGAGGGTGTGCCCGCCGTCCACGATCACGACGACATGCGGCAGGTCCTGCCGGGAATCCGGGCGCCTGCTGAACGCGGGCCGGTCGCCGAGGTCGGGGCCGAGGAGGTCGGCGAGCTTCCCGGAGTCGGCGTCGACGAGCCGTCGCGGACCGGCGGCGTCGGCGGCGGTGGAGGCGACGTGCGGCAGCCACTTCGCCCATTCCCAGTCGTGCAGCCGGTCGTCCTTCACGCACAGCACGATCCGCAGGTCACCTGGCGAATGGAAGGTCGCGAGCTGGGTCAGCATGGCCCGTGCGGCCCCGAGGGTGTCCGGACGACGGCCGGACAGCGTGACCTGCGCGAACGACCGCAGCGAGACCGCGACCGGGAGTCCTTCGACCGTCGAATAAGTCCGGATGAAGTGCTTGAGGTTCGTCGAACACACCGGGTCGAGGTCCTCCAGCGGCACGGTCTGCGGCGCCTTCAACGGTGTCGCGAGCCGCTGGGGGCCGGTCCCGACGCGCACCTGCCCGAACTGCGAGTCGGACCGGCGGCGGTCCCACAGCTTCCCCGTCTCGATGTACGCCCACAGATCGGCCGGATCGGGCTGCAACGCCGCCATGGCCGCGCGCTGGTCGTCCGCGATCTCGCGGACCTGGCCGCGCAAACCGGTCAGATACCGCTGGTAGTCCCGGCGCTCCTCGTTGATCTGCGCCTTCTTCGCCGCGCCACCGCGCCCGAGCGACATCACGACCATGCCCGCCATCGCGGTGAGGAACAAGGCGCCGAAGATGTAGGTCATCACCCCGCCGTCGCGTCCGATGTAGACGAACGACATGGCGCCCATGCCCAGCATCATCGGCATGAACATCAGCAGCTGCATGGCTCCGCCGGAGGAGCCTTTCGGCAGCATCGGCGGGGACTGCAGCACGATTTCACCGGGCTGGTCGCCCAGGGACGGCAGGCGGTCGCGAGTGGCGCTCATCAGGGTCTTTCTGGCCGCTTGTGGGTAATCCTGCCGATCATTCTGGCCACTCGTGCCGCCCTCACGGTGGGTACTTTTGCCGTCCGCTCGCGTCTGGTGACGAACTTACGCTGCTGGTCACGCAGACGACGTGGGGGAACGAGAGAAGGAGAACCATGGTCGGCACGGGCGAGTACCGGGCGGAGCCCGAGGCCATGCGCTCGGCGGTCGGGAACCTGGGCGGCATCATCATGCAGGGCATCAATGTCGTCGCCGATCTCGAACGCACCGTCCTGCAGCCGATGTCGTTCGCCACGTTCGGCAGCGCGGTGGCGGCGGCCAACACGGCCATGCAGAGCCAGCAGGTGGTCGCGGTCCGCACCCTCCTGCAACTTCTGCAGCAGATCAACGGCTTCATCAAGAGCAGCGCCGACGCCTACCAGGCCGCCGACGAGGCGGTCGCGGGCGGATACGGCGGCCGTCCCGGCGGCGGCGCGGGATCGGGGCCGTCGTCGATCTGGGGGAACTCGCACGCGTCCGAACTGGCGACGCTGGCCATCAACGACAGCGCCGGCGGCAACGGTGAGCCGTCGTCGGTCGGGAACGTCCTGCGCTACCTGGGGGACGCGCGGCTGGGGCAGCTCGGCGACCACCCGATCACCGACGCGCGGTTCCATGGCGTCTCGGACTTCAACGACTGGCTGGCCGATGACGCCGACAACCAGGCGCGGGTCGGCGTCATCGAGGTCTACGCCGGTACCGCGCGCAACTTCGGCGACGTGCCGGGCGGGGTGCACAGCGGCGACGTCGTCGTGGTCGAGCCGCTCCTGTTCTCCGACAGCAAGCCGATCATCGCCATCGCCGGAGAAGGCGGGCAGCTCTACAACCACGGACTCGTCGAAGCGGACATCAACGGCTTGGCGAAGGTCAGCGTCTACCGCCCGGCTTCCGTCTGACTTCCCGCCTGAGGAGCGACATGCTGACTTACCCCAATTCCAGCGCGATGGACGCTACGGCGTCCTCGGGCGGGCCGATCACCATCCTGCCGCAGATCCTCACCGGCCAGCCGGAGCAGATCGCGAAGCACGTGCTCGAGGTGCTCAAGAAGGCCAACGAATTCCTCACCATGTACAACGAGGTGACGAAGGCCGCCGAGCAGCTGAAGAAGATCTGGTCCGGCGGCGCTTCGGACTCCGCGATGAAGAAGATCACGGACTCCCTGAACTCGCTGACCAAGATCGTCCAGGTCGTGCAGAAGGGCGCGGAGCTGCTCGGCATGGCCGGGACACTGATCAAGACCGCCCAGACGGCCTACAAAGCGGTGGTCTCGGCGGTGAACCCCACGGTCGCGGGCCTGATGTCGAATCCGTGGACCTACGGCGCCGCTGTCGCGCTTTCCACCGCCACCAGTGCTTCGCTGCGCGCGTTCATCACCGCGATCGGCGCGCTGCTGAAGGCGCTCGGCGTCGTCGACCTCGCCAACCAGATCACGCAGATCGCCACCATCATCGGCGAGGTCCAGAAATTGTTCGGGCACAGCGATTCCGGCAACGGTTCGGCGGGCAACGCGGCCGTCTCCGGCACCCCGGTCACCGACCCGCGGGCGCCGGGTTCGGTCGCCAGCGGCGCGGGACAGGCCGCGGTCGGCGGCTCCGGCGGCGGTGGCGGCGGTGCCGGCGGCTCCGGCGGCTCCGGTGGGACGACACCGGGTGAGACGCCACCGTTCACCCAGTACCGGCCGCCCGCGCTGGGCGGCACCGGTTCCCAGGGCAACTGGCCGGGCGGCGCGGACTCCTGGATCCCGGTGGACAGACCTTCCGGTGGCGGCTCGGGTTCCGGCGCCCTGCCGGGGGCGGGCGCGGGCAACGGGAACCAGGTCACCATCACCACCGACCTGAACACCGGCCGCTCCACCGTCCAGGCGCCGGGCGGTCAGGACATCGATATCGACATCGACATGAACTACGGCGGCAAGCACTTCGAGCAGCACATCGACATCGACGCAGGGGCTGACTCACCGGCGAAGGGCAGGTAACCGTGTCGGGGAGCGGTGTGGTCGACGCGTCGGGCGTCGTCAGTTCGATTCTGTCGAATTACCGGCGGCTCGTGGTCGAGTACCAGCGGCGGGTCACCGGTGATCCGGCGGCGCTGAACGCGGCCGGGCAGCGGTGTGGCGAGCGGGCGTCCACGGTTTCCGGCCGGGCAAACGAGATCGCCAAGGCGGCGAAGGCGCTCAACGCGTCCTGGGAGGGTGATGCCTACACCGCGTTCGCCAGGGCCGCGGCGAACCTGAGCCAGGAACTCGGTGAGCTCGGCGCCGAACTAAGCGACCAGTCGAACCGGCTGCGAGCGGGCGCGCAGGCACTGCGGGGCGCGAAGTCCTGTGTGGACTCGATTCTCGCTCAGTTCGACCAGTACGCCGCGCAGCTCACCAGCCAGGCGCGCACGGCGAACGCGAACGCGGTCAACGCGTTCATCTCCGCCGCCCGCCAGCTCGGCGAGCGCGCCGCGCAGGCGGCACAGGAGATCGCCGACGAGCTGAGCGAAGAACTCGCGCGGCTGTTCCCGCCGGAGGGCACCGGCCGGATCGAACACGAACTCGGCAAATGGGGCCGCGGCCCGTTGTACTGGCTCAACGGCGAAACACTCGACGGCCGCAAGCGACCGCGCACGCATCCTTCCTGGTTCGGCAATTCCGGCTGGAAGAAGCTCACCTGGGACGGTCTCGAAGGCACGCGCGCCCCGCGTGCCGGCGACACCCCGTTCGGCAGGCCGAAGCCGGAAGGCCTGCGCGACAAAGCCTGGAACAGCACCGAGATCACCTACGCCAAGTGGAAGCAGGAGCAGGACGGTTTCACCCCGGGCTGGGACGCCAAGGTCTCCTCACAGGGCTGGGACCTCAAGGCGTCCGGGCACGCCGAACTGGCCGCCTTCAAGGAAGAACTCGAAGGCAAGAAGGAATGGGGCGTCGCCTCGGGCAGTGCCAAGGGGACCGCGTTCGTCGGCGGCGAGGTGAACGGCTCGTTCCAGGCGGGCGCGCACGGCGTCGGCGTGCACGCCAACGCCTTCGTCGGCGGCAAGATCGAAGGCGAGCTCGCGGCGGACGTGGCCGGGGTGGGCGTCGGCGCGAGCGGCACCCTCCAATATGGACTCGGCGCCCAGCTCGACGGCCAGGCCGTCTACGACGCCGGGCACCTCAAGGTCAACTTCAAGGCGGGCGTCGCACTCGGTCTCGGAGCCGGGATCGGCGCGAAGATCGACATCGACCTGCCGAAGATCGCGGACACCGTCGGCGAGTACGGTGGCGCCGCCGTCGACGCGGTGAGCGGCGCGGCTGGCCAGGCGGCGGACGCCGTCGGCGAGGCTTGGGACGACGCGATCTCCTACGTGGGCACGTGGTGACAGGGATGAGCGAAGCGATGACGCAGGACCGGGTTTCCCTTCCGCTCGGCTTCGACATCCCCGAGGGCTGGGTGCCGGTCGAGCCGTCGTCCGTCGGCGCCGAGGGCGCGGTCTTCGTGGCCGTGCACTCCGTGCCGGACGGGGAGTTCACCCCCAACATCACCCTGAGCGTCGGGCAGCGGCCGGATCAGGCGCGGATCACCGAGATCGCCGACGAGGCCGTCGAACGCCTCGGCCGGTCCATGGCCGCGCTCGAAGTGGTCCAGCGCAAGGTGATCGGCACCGGGGCCGCCCCCGGCGTGACGCAGATGCTGCGCGTCCGCACCGGCGAAGGGCAGGAACTCGTGCAGACCCAGGTGCAGCTGACCGTGCCAGGCGCGAGCCCGGCCGACCGGCTGATCCTCCAGATCGCCTGTACCGCAGCGCCCGAGACGGCACGCCGGCTCGGCGACGACTTCCGCAGGTTCGTGGCCAGCGTCCACGTCCGGCGGGATTTCACCGCAGATGAAGGAGAAGACTCGTGACCACGGACCCCTATGCCATGCCGGACATGGACGAGTTGCTGGACCAGGTCCGCAAGCAGACCGAAGAGGTGCAGCGCATCCAGCGTTCGGTCGAGGCGATGGAGGTCAAGGCGCACTCACGGCAGAACGAGGTCACCGTCGTGCTGCGCGGTGACGGCCGGTTCACCTCGATCGACATCGACCCCCGCGCACTGCGTCAGTACGACGCGCGCAACCTTTCGGAGATCGTCCTGGAGGCGGTCAACAACGGGCTGCAGAAACTGGCCGAGGCCAGCAGCGCCAAGTTCGCCCCGGTCATCGAGTCCGCCAAGTCGATCGAAGCATGACGGCCGCGATCGCGGGCTCCACCCGGCGCGTCACGGTGGTGACACCGCGGGCGCGGGTCGATGTGGCGCTGCCGCAGCAGAGCACGTTCGCCGAACTCGTCCCGCAGCTCGTCCGGCTCGCGGGTGCGTCAGGGCAGGCGTCGGCCGAGCACCCGGGCTGGGTGCTGTCGCGGCTCGGCGGCGCTCCGCTCGCGCTCGGCCTCACGGTCGCCGCGGCGCAAGTGCGTGACGGAGAAGTACTGCACCTGACCCCGCGCGAACGCCCGCGGGGTCCGCTGCTGTTCGACGACGTCGTCGACTCGATCGCCAGTGTCGCCGAGTCGGGTACCGGCCGCTGGGGACCTTCGGTGGCGCGCAAGGCGGGTATCGTCGCGTCGGTCGTCCTGCTGCTCACCGGTGGCCTGCTGGTGCAGGCGGCCGCGTCCGGCAGTGTGCTGGCGCCGATCGGGACCGGGCTGCTCGCGCTGGTCCTCGTTCTGGGCGGTGGCGCGTTGAGTCGTGCGTACGGCGACGCGGAGGCCGGTGCGGCGGGCGCGCTCGCCGGGGTCGGCGCGGCGTTGCTGGCCGGGATGTCGATCCTGCCGCCGCATCCGCTGTTCTCGCTGTCGGCCGGGCCGCTGGCCGCCGGGCTCGCCGTGGTGACCGTGTACGGCGTGATCGCGGCCGTTTCGGTGGCGGACCGGCTGCCGTGGTTCGTCGCGGTCACGGTCGCCGCCGGGCTCGGCGCGATCACCACCGCCATCGCCGGACTTGCCGACGTCCGCGCGGTCTCGGCGGCCGCCGTGGTCGGCGTCGTGGCGACGGCACTGGCCGCGGTGGCACCGATGATGGCGCTGCGGCTCGGCAGGCTGCCGCTGCCCCGGGTGCCGGACGACATGGACGCGTTCCGCGCCGACGAGAACCCTTCGCTGGGCGAGGACATGGTCGGCGGGACGACGTACGCGCAGGCGTTGCTGACCGGGTTGCTCGTCGCGCTCGGGCTCACCGTGGTCTCCGCGTGTATCGTCCTGGCGTCGTCCGGCGGGGCCTGGGAAGCGGGCCTGTGCGCGTTGCTGGGGCTGGCGCTGATGTTGCGTTCGCGCGCGTTCGCCGGCCGTTCGCAGCGGCTCGTGCTCATCGGTTTCGGTGCGGCGGCCCTGGCGTCGGCCGGTTTCTGGCTCGCCGCGGGCGGGCCGCGTTCGTTCGTGTTCGGCGCGGGCTGCGCCGTCGTCGTCGCGGCGGGCGTCTGCCTCACTTACGCGACGCGGGTCGCGAAGGGACGCCGTTCTCCTTACTGGGCACGGACTCTCGATATCGTCGAGTTCCTGGTGCTGCTCTCGCTGATCCCGTTCGTCGGCATGATCGCCGGGGTCTACGAGGCCGTGCGCGGCTAGGCCCCACCCCCACGCAATTAGTCCTCTAGTTGCGGTACTTGCACACGCAAGGACCGCAACTAGAGGACTAATTGCGTTTACGTCCGTGGAGGGTTCCTTCCCTACCCTCAGAGAGGAAAGGAGCCCTCCACGGACAGTCCCCTCAGTCCTCCAGCGCCAGCGGCAGGGTCCGCCGGACCGCCGCCGCGTGCCGTCCGTGCAGCGGGGTCACCGCGATCCCTTCGGGCCGCACCGTCTCCGCCCCCGGTCGTCCGCCGACCCGGATGGTCACTTCGGACTTCTCGCGCCCGCCAGGGGTGCGATGCAGCGTGTACGAAGTCGCGGTGAACGCCGAGCCGGGTACGTGAAGATCCAGTGTCCGCGCGAGATCTCGCTCCGACCGCGGCCGGTAACAGACCTGCGAGGCACCGCCCCAGTCCCAGGAACGCCAGCCGGTCACCGGCGCGTCCTGGCCGCTGCCGAGCGCGACGCGGAGTTCTTCGGCCACCTCGCCTGCCTCGAGCACGGTGCTCTCGAACCCGGCTTCGGCCAGCGCGCCCATCAGAGCCAGCGCCGCGCAGGCGGTGCTCCGCAGCGCGCCGAGTTCTCCGCCACCCCGGGCGAGCGCGGCGATCGGCGCGTCCTCGGGCCGGTACCGGACGGCGAGCCAGCGGACCCTGATCAGCGACTGTCCATTGGGGACGGTCCAGGTCAGCAGCTGTGCGCTGGACAACGGGATCCCGGTGCTCGCGTAGGAGTCACGCAGGATGGCGACCAAAGTGGCCGGATCGGGTGCGACGGCACCCCTGGTCAGCCGCACGACAGCGCTCCAGCCGTCGCCGACCTCGGCGACGCCGAAACGGTTACCCGCGCGGTCGACGTGCTGGCGGACCCGGACGGGACCGGCGAGCCGGTGCAGCGGATCGGGGACTTCGCGCTTGTCGCGACGCTTCAGCCGGTATCCGGTCCAAGTGAGCAGCCAGCCGGCGGCGTGGCGCCCGGCGAAGCGGACCGACGTCGTCAGGACAAGGACCCCTGCCACAGCGGTAATGCTGATCCGCGCGGGCTGAGGGAACCCGTCGACGGTGAAGGCCAGCAGGATCGCGATCCCGGCGATCTCCCAGAGCGCCGCCTGCAGCGGTCGGATCGGCAGCAGCCAGGGCAGCGGCGCCGCACCCGCGGTGCCGTGTTCCGGGGCCTGGCGTGGTGTGGCCACCGCCGGGGCTTCAACCGACAAGGAATTCCCCTCCTCCGTGCACGCGCCCGACGGTAATCCCGTCCCGCGCGGGGGAGGGGCGTAAAAATTACCCTCACCGTGAAGCTTGACGGAACCTAACGTGATGGACCTTCGGACGGGTGGGTACGAACGGCGGGGGACGGGAGCGTGTGGACGCAGCGGGACCAGATCCAGGCCTACCAATTCCTCCGCAGGAGACTGGTTTCGGCACTGGTCTCGGCGGACGCCAACCACCCGGTCGCCCCGAGCCGCAGGCTCGTGATCGGAACCCTGTGCGGCCTCGGCGTGGCGCTGCTGGTCACCGCGGTCTTCGGCGTGATCGGCCTGCTGAACCCCTCCGGCGGTAAGGACTGGCTCGCAGGCGGCAAGGTCATCGTCGAGGAGGGCACCGGCGCCCGGTACATCCTCGGCAAGGACGGTGCGCTGCATCCCGTGCTCAACTACGCCTCCGCGCGGCTGATGGCGGGCGGCAACGGCGAGGCCACGGTGACCGTCCCTTCGGACAAGCTCGCGAAGGCCCCTCGCGGTTCGCAGATCGGCATCCCCGGCGCCCCCGATTCACTGCCCTCGTCCGCCGTGCTGGTGAAGACGCCGTGGACGAGTTGCTCGCGGACGACCCAGGATGCGCCCGCGTCGGCCGAACCCGAGACAACGGTGCTTTTCGGCGCGCCCGCCGCCGGGGTCGACCTGCCGAAGGACCAGGCCGTCGTGGTCCGCGTCCCCGAGGGCGAGCGTTACCTCGTGACGGCGGGGCGCCGCTACAAACTCACCCCGGAGGCGGCCACGGCGCTGCAGTTCGACACCTATCCGGCGATCGCGGTGTCCTCCCGGTGGATCGGCACGGTCGCCGCCGGACGGGATCTGGCCTACCGCGCGGTCGAGGACGCCGGACGGTCCGGCCCGCAGGTCGGCGGCACCACGGCGAAGGTCGGTTCGGTACTCGGTGTCGTCGACGCGATGGCGTCACCCAACGACGCGACGTCGTACTACCTCGTCCGCCCCGAAGGACTCGAACCGATCGGCCAGACCGCGGCGAGCCTGCTGATCAACACGCCGCAGAACGCGGACGCCTACACCGGCGTCCCGGCCCCCGTCGCGGTGCGCGCGGCCGACGTCGCCGCGGTGCCGAAGGTCGGCACGGCGAGGACGGGCGGGGCCGATCCCGCGGAGTATCCGGACCGGATCCCGCGAAAAGCGCCCGTTACCGGACAGTCCGTGACGGTATGCGCGCAGGGTTCTCGAATTGTTATCTCCGCACAGGTCCCGTTGCCGCAAGGTGCGAAGGCGATCCCGGTGACGGCGCGGACGGACGCGCTGGTCGCCGACGCGGTTTTCGTGCCTCCGTCGGGAGGCGCGGTGGTGACGGAATCCGGTTCCGGCACGGTTTACGTCGTGACCGACACGGGCCTGAAATACCCGGTGGCGAGCACTGAGGCACTCGCTTCCCTCGGTTACGGCCAAGCCGAACGGCAACCGGTTCCGAATGGGTTGCTGGCACTGGTGCCGCGAGGGCCCGCGCTGGATCCGGCGCGGGCCGGACGCGCGGTGTCCGCGGCGGGTGGGACGGGGTGAGCGGAAGCGTGCAGATGACTGAAGACAAGCCGGAGACCGACCGGGTCGACGTCGCGGTGATCGAGGACCATCCGTTGTACCGGCACGCCGTGGTCCGGGTCCTCACCGAGGCGGAGGGGATCGAACTGGGCGCGGTGGTCGATTCGGTCGCCCGGTTCCACGTCCACCCGCAGCCACCCGGCAGCGTCGTGCTGCTCGATCTCGGCCTGCCGGGGATCGCCGGGGCGGCGGCCGTGCTCCAGGTGTGCGAACTGGGGCATCACGTGCTCGTGGTGTCCGCGCAGGCGGAGTCCGAACAGGTGCTCGGCGCGATCGCCGCCGGTGCGAAGGGATTCCTGTCCAAGGACGTCGACGTCGACGAACTGCTGATCGCGATCAGGACGGTCGCGCAGGGCAGGGCCTATGTTTCCGCGGTGGTGGCCGGAATGATCATCAAGGACAACGCCGACCGCCCCGTGCGGGCTCCGGACGTCGCGCTGTCCGCGCGGGAGAAACAGGTCCTGCGGCTGGTCGCGGCGGGCGAACGCGACGTCGACATCGCCCGCATCCTGGGTATCGGGGTCCGGACGGTCCGTGGTTACCTGGACCGGATCCGTGACAAACTCGGAGAGAGAAGGCGGGCCGGTCTGGTCCGCAAGGCCATCCAGCTCGGGCTCGCGTCTCCGCCGGAGGTGCCAGGCCCGTCTCGGCCGGTCGCGCCCCGCGACGACGCGGGCGGATTCGAAGGACGCCGGTGAACGCAGACGAGCAGCAGCCGAAACGCAGCACACCGATCAACGTCGGGGTGATCGAAGATCATCCCTTGTACCGGGACGCCGTCGCGCGTGTCCTCACCGAAGCGCCGGACATCGCGCTGGGCGCCGTCGCCGACTCCGTCGCGCGGTTCGCCGTCCAGGAACAACCCGCGGGCAGCGTCGTCGTCCTCGATCTCAAGCTGCGCGGCGTCCAGGACGCCGCCGCGGTACTCGAAGTGGGGCAGATGGGGCACAAGGTGCTCGTGGTGTCCGCGCACGCCGAACAGCCCGAAGTGTTGGGCGCCATGCAGGCCGGGGCGAAGGGATTCCTGTCCAAGGACGTCGACGGCGACGAACTCCTGCGCGCCATCCGCACCATCGCGGACGACAACGCGTACGTGTCGCCGACGCTGGCCGGAATGATCATCCAGGACAGCGAAGACCGCCACGCCGGGCCCAAGATCGTGCTGTCCGAACGGGAAAAGCAGGTCCTGCGGCTGGTCGCGGCGGGTGAACGGGACGTCGACGTGGCGGAGATCCTGAACATCAGCGTGCGGACGGTGCGGTCCTATCTCGACCGGATCCGGGACAAGACCGGGGAACGGCGGCGGGCCGGGTTCGTGCGGGTGGCGATCCGCGAGGGCCTGCTGCGCTAGACCCGACCGAGACGCTTGAAGTGTGGCTGGTGGGTGGACGTTAGAGTCGACGGTTCGCCAAAGCGCCCGTCGCCGCCCGAGCCTTCCCGCTGACCGACGGATCCACGTCGACGACCAGGGTCTCCGGCCCGGCGCCCAGCCGGGCGTGGACGCGTCCGAAGCCGTCGGACACCGTCGAGTGGCCGATCCCGGTCGGCGCCTTCGGATTCACCTGTGTCCCGCTCGCGGCCGGATCGGCCTGTCCGCAGCCGAGGACCCAGCAGCCGGAGTCGAGCGCGCGGGCGCGCACCAGGACCTCCCACTGCTCGCGTTTGCCCTCACCCGCGCCCCAGGACGTCGGCACGAGAACGATGTCGGCGCCGTCGTCGGCCAGCTTCCGGAACAGCTCCGGGAAGCGGATGTCGTAACAGGTCGCGACGCCGAAGGTGACCCCGTCGACCTCGAAGGTCACCGGCGCGGTTCCGGGGGCGACCGTGTCGGACTCGGCGAACCCGAACGCGTCGTACAGATGGATCTTGTCGTAACCGAGGTGATGACCGCCGCCGGTGACGAGCAGTGTGTTACTGACGCGACCATCGGGTGACGGCGTGAACATGCCCGCGACGATCACGACCCCGTGCTCGTCCGCGATGGACGCCACAGTGGACGCCCATGGCCCGTCCAAAGGTTGCGCGAGCGATTTCAGCGGCACACCGAAGCGCGCCATCGTCGCTTCGGGGAAGACCACGATCCGCGCGCCGTCGGCCGCCGCGGCAACCACGCCTTCGCGAATCAGCTTCAGGTTCGTTTCGGGATCCTCGGCCGCTGTGAGCTGGCACAACCCGATTCGCGGCACGGCGGCCTCCCTCATCGTGGGATCGCTGGTCACCACCCCAGTGTGCCTGCTCGGCGCGATCCGGCCACCTCGTACCCTTGAGGCATGCTGAACCGTACCGACCTGCGTGGACAGGTCCCGTCCGTTGCCGAACTCAGGAGCACGCTCCCGCGTGCCGAGTACGACGTGGACGCGGCGCTGCATCGTGTACGGCCGGTGGTCGAGGCGGTCCGTGATCGCGGCGTCGAAGCGGTTCTCGAGTACACCGAGAAGTTCGACAAGGTCCGCCCCGAGGGCGTCCGCGTGGCCGCCGCCGAGCTCACGAGCGCGCTCGAGAACCTGGAACCGGCCGTCCGCGAGGCGCTGGAGGAGTCCATCCTCCGCACCAGGAAGGTCCACGGTGATCAGCGCCGCCAGGACGTCACCACCGAGGTCGTCGACGGCGGCACCGTCACCGAACGCTGGATCCCGGTGGAGCGCGTCGGGCTGTACGCGCCGGGCGGGCTCGCGGTGTACCCCTCGACCGTGGTGATGAACGTCGTCCCGGCGCAGATCGCCGGCGTCGGCACGCTCGTGCTGTGCTCGCCGCCGCAGGCCGCGTTCGGCGGTCTCCCGCACCCGACGATCCTGGCGGCCGCCGAACTGCTCGGCGTCGACGAGGTGTGGGCCGTCGGCGGAGCGCAGGCCGTCGCGCTGCTCGCGTACGGCGGCACCGACACCGACGGCACCACGCTGGAGCCGGTCGACATCGTCACCGGGCCCGGCAACATCTTCCTCACCGCGGCCAAGCGGCTGCTGCGCGGCATCATCGGCATCGACTCCGAGGCGGGACCGACCGAGATCGCGATCCTCGCCGACGAGACCGCCGACCCGGTGCACGTCACCGCCGACCTGATCAGCCAGGCCGAGCACGACCCGCTCGCCGCGAGCGTGCTGGTCACCACGTCCGAGGAACTCGCGGACGCGGTGGACAAGGAACTGACCGGTCGCGTGACCGCGACCAAACACGCCGAGCGTGTGACGGAGGCCTTGAGCGGCAAGCAGTCCGGCATCATCCTGGTGTCCACTGTGGACGACGGGCTCCGCGTTGTCGACGCCTACGCCGCGGAACACCTGGAGATCCAGACCGCGGACGCGCGCTCGGTGGCCGCACGGGTACGCAACGCGGGCGCGATCTTCGTCGGGGCGTACGCGCCGGTTTCGCTCGGCGACTACTGCGCGGGCTCGAACCACGTCCTGCCCACCGGCGGATTCGCGCGGCACTCGTCCGGGCTTTCGGTGCAGAGCTTCCTCAAGGGCGTGCACGTCGTCGACTACAGCGAAGACGCGCTGCGCGAGATCGCCGGCCGTGTCGTCGCGCTGGCCAACGCCGAGGATCTGCCCGCGCACGGCGAGGCCATCACGGCGCGGTTCGAGGGAGACCGGGCATGAGCGTCGGCGAGGAGATCACGCTCGACGCGCTCCCGCTGCGGGAGGACCTGCGGGGTAAGACCCCGTACGGCGCGCCGCAGCTCGACGTGCCGATCCGGCTCAACACCAACGAAAACCCGTACCCGCCGCCGGACGCGCTGGTGGTCGCCGTCGCCGAGGCCGTCCGCGTCGAGGCCGCGTCGCTGCACCGCTACCCGGATCGCGACGCCGTCGCCCTGCGGCAGGACCTCGCGGACTATCTCGCGGTGTCCACCGGTGTGCTGGTGTCGGAGTCGAACGTGTGGGCCGCCAACGGGTCCAACGAAATCCTGCAGCAGATCCTGCAGGCCTTCGGCGGCCCAGGCCGGTCGGCGCTGGGTTTCGAGCCGTCGTACTCGATGCACCCGATCATCTCGGCGGGCACCCGCACCGACTGGCTGCCCGTGCCGCGCCGCGACGATTTCACGCTCGACACCGAGAAGGCGGCCGCGCTGGTGCGGGAACGCCGTCCGGACATCGTGTTCGTGACCAGCCCGAACAACCCGACGGGCGGGTCGATCCCGTTCGGTGAGCTGCGCGGTCTGCTCGAAGCGGCGCCGGGCATCGTGGTGGTCGACGAGGCGTATGCCGAGTTCTCGTCGCAGCCGAGTGCCATCGAGCTGCTCGAGGAGTACCCGTCGCGGCTCATCGTGTCGCGCACGATGAGCAAGGCGTTCGCCTTCGCGGGCGGGCGGCTCGGTTACCTGGCGGCCGCGCCCGCGATCGTCGACGCCCTGCAGCTGGTGCGGCTGCCGTACCACCTCTCGAAGCTCACGCAAGCCGCCGCGCGGGCGGCGCTGCGGCACGCCGACGCCACCCTGGCGTCGGTCGCCAAACTCGCGGCCGAACGCGACCGAGTGGTGGAATCGTTGCTGGGCTTGGGATTCACGCCGGTTCCGAGCGACGCGAACTTCGTCCTTTTCGGACGCTTCGCGGACGCGCCCGCGACCTGGAAGTCCTATTTGGACAACGGTGTGCTGATCAGGGACGTCGGCATCGAAGGGCACCTGCGGGTGACCATCGGGACGCCGGAAGAGAACGACGCCTTTCTCGAGGCCAGCAAGGAGGTGCCGCGATGAGTCGCGTCGGCAAGGTGGACCGCACCACCAGGGAATCGTCCATTTCCGTTCAGCTCGACCTGGACGGAACGGGACAGGTGGAGATCGACACCGGTGTCCCGTTCTACGACCACATGCTCACCGCGTTCGGGGTGCACGGCTCGCTCGACCTCAAGGTGCAGGCGACCGGGGACGTGCACATCGACGCGCACCACACCGTCGAAGACACCGCGATCGTGCTCGGCCAGGCGCTGCGGCAGGCGCTCGGCGACAAGAGCGGCATCCGCCGCTTCGGCGACGCGTGGATCCCGATGGACGAAACCCTCGCGCACGCCGCGATCGACGTCTCCGGGCGGCCGTACTGCGTGCACCTCGGTGAGCCGGAGCAGTTCAACAGCTTCACCATCGGCGGGAACTACCCGTTCGTGCTGACGCGGCACGTGTTCGACTCGCTTTCGTTCCACGCGCAGATCGCGCTGCACGTGCGGGTGCTCCACGGCCGGGACCCGCACCACATCGCCGAGGCCGAGTACAAGGCCGTCGCGCGCGCTTTGCGTGCCGCCACCGAGCCGGACCCGCGGGCGGGTGGGATCCCTTCCACGAAGGGCGTTCTCTGACTCCCGCAATTAGTCCTCTGGTTGCGGTCCTTGCACGTGCAACTACCGCAACCAGAGGACGAATTGCGGAGTGCACCCGGGGAGGTCGGGCGCGTGCGGGTGTGGCAGGGTGGCGGGCGTGAGTAACTCGACCATCGCCGTGCTGCTGTTCGCACTCGGCGGCTTCCTGATCGGCGGCGTCTACGCGACCTGGAAGAGCGTCAAGTTCCTGGCCGTGGTGCTGGGTATCGGTGCGCTGCTGGCGATCGGCGGAGCCATCGCCTGGCTGGCCTGAGGCCCGCCGTCCGGTAAATGGCGTGCGCGCCGGGACATCGGCGATCATGCTTTCCGGCATGTCCTTGGGGGACATCAGCCTCGGCGTGACGGCACGATCGGACCGCATGCTTCAGCCAGTGGTGGCCAGCCCGGTTCACCGTGGACGACGAAACGTTTCCGACGGCCGAGCACTACATGATGTGGCACAAGGCGCTCCTGTTCGACGACGCCGAGAGTGCCGCGCGCGTTCTCAAGGCCCGGCATCCACGGGAGGCCAAGGCTTTGGGTCGCGAAGTCCGCGGGTTTGACCAGGTGGCCTGGGAAACCGAGCGTTACGGAATCGTCCGCGACGCCTCGATCGCGAAGTTCGGGAAGCATCCGGAACTCCGCGACTTCCTGCTCGGCACCAAGAACCGCGTGCTGGTCGAAGCCAGCCCGCTCGACGCCGTCTGGGGCATCGGGCTCGCGGCCGACCGTCCATACGTCGAGAACGCCGACCGTTGGCGCGGGCTGAACCCGCTCGGCTTCGCGCTGGGAGAGGCCAGGACATTCTTGGCATAAGTCCGTGAAGACCTCCTCCCTACTCGCAGGGTCAGGGTCTCGGCAAAGTCGCGGAGCTGTTGGTCTGCGCTGCTGCTGGTGGTAGTCCGGGCTGGCATCGCTAGTGCCTGCGAGGGGCCGAGCGGGGAGGATTTGGGACGTTCAAGGTCCGAAATCCTCCCCGCTCGGGCGTGTGCCGGGGGCAAGTCTCTGAACCTGTGTTGAGCAAGCTCCGCGACCGGTGTGATCCCGCGACGATGTAGGAATTGGGACACTGAACGTCCCAATTCCTACATCGTCAGCCTCACGCAGCGGCGGATAGCCGCTGATCTGCAAGACCTCGACTTTGCCGAGACCCTGACTCTCAAGGTAGGAAGGAGGCCTTCACGGATCTCAGCTCGAAGAGCGGGCCAGCTCTCGCTCGTCAGGAGCGTCAAGCTGCTTCGTGAGCTTCTCGCCTTCGACGTCGACGTCCGGCAGCACGCGGTCCAGCCACTTCGGCAGCCACCACGCACCGCGGCCGAGCAGCGACATCAACGCCGGCACGATGGTCATCCGGATCACGAACGCGTCCACCAGCACACCGAAGGCCAGCGCGAACCCGATCGACTGGATCAGCGAGGACTCCGCGAGGACGAACCCGGCGAACACGCTGATCATGATCAGCGCCGCGGCGACCACGACGCGGGAGCCGTGCCGGAAACCGGTGACCATCGCCTGCTGCGGGTCGGCGCCGTGGACGTACTCCTCCCGCATCCGCGTCACCAGGAACACCTGGTAGTCCATCGCGAGCCCGAACAGTACGCCGATCAGCAGGATCGGCAGCATGCTCATGATCGGCCCGGTCGTCTTCACGCCGAGCAGGTCGGTGAGCCAGCCCCACTGGAACACCGCGACCACGGCGCCGAACGTCGCGACCACGGAGCCGAGGAAGCCCAGCGTCGCCTTCAGCGGGACCACGACCGAGCGGAACACCAGCATCAGCAACAGGAACGCGAGCCCGACGATCAGCGCGAGGTAGGGCAGCATCGCGTCGGCGAGTTTCTCCGAGACGTCGATGTTGGCCGCGGTCTGGCCGGTCACCGCCAACGAAGCCCCGGTGGCCGTGCCCAGTCCCGCGTTCAGGCCGCGGATGTCGCTGACGAGGTCTTCGGTCGCGGTGCTGCTCGGACCACTCTTCGGAATGACGGTCAACAGTGCCAGGTCACCGCTCCGGTTGACCTTCGGCGGCGTGACGATCGGGCGCTCCCCGAGTCCGCTGATCCCGGCGGAGGCCTGTTGGAGCGCGGCCTGCCGGTCGGTGCTGCCGCCGAGGTCGACGACGATCACCAGCGGGCCGTTGGCGCCCTCGCCGAAGCTGCGGCTGACGGTGTCGTAGGCCTTGCGCTGGGTGGTGTCGGGCGCGGCGGTGCTGTCGTTCGGCAGGCCGAGCTGCATGCTCGCGGCCGGGACGGCGACGATCGCGAGCCCGGCGATCGCGGCGATCAGCACCGGGATCCGGTGGCGGGCCACGAAACGCGCCCACCGTTCGCCGTGCGTCGTCGCGCCTTCCTTGCGGCGCAAGCGAATTTTGCCGCCCGCCAGTTTGCCGCCCGCGAAGCCGAGGATCGCGGGAAGCAGGGTCAGCGCGATGACGACCGCGATGGCGACGGTGATCGCCGCGGCGACGCCCATCTCGCCGAGGAACGGGATGCCGACGACGGTCAGGCCGGCCAGCGCGATGATCACGGTCAGCCCGGCGAACACCACGGCGGAGCCCGCCGTGCCGGTGGCGCGTCCGGCGGCTTCCTCGGGATCGCGTCCGATGCCGAGTTCGTGCCGATAGCGGGAAACGATGAAGAGCGCGTAGTCGATGCCGACGGCGAGGCCGATCATCAGTGCGAGCACCGGCGTGTTCGTGTTCAGTTCGAGGAAACCGGACGCTGTCGTGATGCCGGCCATGCCGATGCCGACGCCGATGAGCGCGGTCAGCAGCGGGATACCGGCCGCGAGCAGCGAGCCGAAGGTGATGATCAGGACGACGGCCGCGACGGCGACACCAAGGCCTTCGGTGGCGTTCGTGGCGGGCATCGCCTGGACGGCGTCGCCGCCGAACTCGACGGTGTATCCGGCGGCCTTGGCGGGGGCCGCGGCGGCCATCAGGCCCTCGCGATCGGTTTCGGTGAGCTCGAAGCCCGGCACGCGGTAACTGACCTGCGCCAGCGCGACGTGTTTGTCGGGCGCGATCGCCTGCATCTGCAGCGGGTCGACCACTCCGGCGACCTTCGGCGCGTCCTTGAGCCCGGTGACGAGGCGCGTGATCGCCGCCCGCCCAGCCTCGTCGGTGACGTCGCCGGGCGTGGAAATGACAACGCGGGCGGTCGCACCACCGGCGGCGGCTTCCGGGAAACGGTCCGCGAGCTGGTCGATCGCCTTCTGCGACTCGGTGCCGGGGATGGTCACCGAGTTCGAAAGCTGGCCGGACAGGGTCAGCGCCCCCGCGCCGAGGGCCACCAGGACGACGGCCCACACCGCCGCCACCAATGCCCGGCGCCGGAACGAGAACCGGCCCAGTCGGTACAGGAAGCTGGCCACAGAAGTCTCCCGTTCACTCGATCAGGTGTATTCCAAGCTAGCCGATCGGCTAGGGGTCAACAAGCCGATCGGCAAGTATGTGACTAGCCGCACGGCTAGTACTCGGTTGGCTCGAGGGCTGCGCGTGACGTAACCTCCGACGGCTGAACAAGGAGGGAAAATGGACGTCGTCCACGTGGAGGACACCCGCACGCGACTTCTGGGCACGGCGTTGCGGTTGTTCACCGAACACGGCGTGGAAGGCACCTCGCTGCAGATGATCGCCGACGCCCTCGGCGTCACCAAGGCCGCCGTCTACTACCACTTCAAGACGAAGGCGGAGATCACCGAATCCGTCGCCGAGCCCGTGCTGCGAGAGCTGGAGGGCATCGTCGACGACGCCCGCGCACAGCGCACCCGCGGCGCGCAGATCGACCATTTGCTCGACGGGTTCGTCGACCTCGTAGTACGGCATCGCGCGCTGGTCGCGCTGTTTTCCAGCGACCCCGGCATCGCCAGGGCGGTCGAGAAATCCGTCCACCGCTCGGAAAGCTTCAAAAACCGGTTGCTGGAGGTCCTGGTCGGCCCCGATCCGGACCTCACCGCGATCGTGACCGCGCAGGTGCTGCTGGCGGGGATCGCCATCGCCGGCGGTTCGCCCGACGTGGCCCCGCTCGACGACGAGACGCTGCGCGAAACGCTCCTCAGCGTCGGCCGCAAGCTCTACAACCGCCCGCGCCGCCGCACGTGACCGATGTGTTCAAGACAAGCGCCGCGATCCGCGCGACGCTGTCGGTATGAACATCGATCTGGAGTCAGCGGCCACCTTCATGGCCACCCAGGCCCGGCTGCTCGACAGGCGCCGCTTCGAGGTCCTCTTCCGCGACGGCGACCCGGCGGCGGCGCTCGCGGCACTGGAGGGCTACCGCAATCCCGACGGCGGCTACGGTCACGGACTCGAACCGGACTGCCGTTCGGCGACCAGCCAACCCGGTGGCGCGCTGCACGCTTTCGAGGTCTTCGCCGGCGTCGGCCCGGCGATCAGCCCGCGTGCGGCCGAACTCTGCGACTGGCTCGCCTCCATCTCCTTGCCCGACGGCGGTATCCCGTTCGCCCTGCCGATGCCGGACCCGGCGGGCAGCGCGCCGTTCTGGGCGGAGGCGGACTCGTCGGTCTCCTCGCTGCAGATCACCGCGATCGTCGCGGTCGTCGCGCACAGCGTCGCCGTGCACGATCCGGCGGTCGCCGCGCACCCGTGGCTGGCGAACGCCACGCGCTACTGCCTCGACGCGATCGAGAAGATCGATGAGGCGCCGCACGCGCTCGTGCGCGCTTTCGCGATGAAGCTGGTGGACCGGATCGGCGACACGCGCCTGACCGAGAAGCTCGGGAGGTTCATCCCGGACGACGGAGTGGTCGCCGTCGGCGGCGGGATCGAGGGTGAGGCCATGCGCCCGCTCGACTTCGCCCCGGAACCGGACGGCCCGGCACGGAAGCTCTTCAGGCCCGAAGTCATCGAGGCCGATCTGCGGCGCGTGGCCGCGGCGCAGCACGAAGACGGCGGGTGGCGCGTCGACTACACGAGCTATTCGCCCGCGGCCGCGCTGGAATGGAATGGGCTGTTCACCGTGAGCACGTTGTCGCTGCTGCGGAACAACGGCCTGATCTAGGGGAGACGGCGCAGGAACCCCGGCGGAACGGCGGCGGTGAGCCAAACGCCGTTCGCGCTCACTTGGAACTCGTGCCCGGCGACCGCCATGCCCGCCGCGTCGACGAGGAGTACGACCGCGACGCCGCGCCTTCCGCCGACCGTGCGGGCGGTCTCGATGTTCGCGGAAAGGTGCACGGCGTGCCGCTTCATCGGCCGGAGACCCTCGTGCATGATCGCGTCGAGGAACCGGGACACGGTGCCGTGATAGAGCACGTCCGGCGGGGTGGCGGTGGGCAGCGCGAGATCGACGTCGACGCTGTGTCCTTGACTGGCGCGGATCCGCCGCCCGTCCTCGTCGAAGGCGAACCGTTGTTTGTCGTTGCCCTCGACCACTTCGTCGAGTTCGGCACGGGTGAGGGCCAAGCCGTCGCGCCGCAGGGCGGCCAAGAGCGCGCCGACTTCGACCCAGCCGTCGGAGGTCAGGGTGATGCCGATGTCACCGGGTGCGTGCCGCAGGTGCCGGGAGAGTCGTTTCGAGACTCGGATGAGGTTCTTCTTGTCCATTTCGAGTCACAGTGACGCACATCCGGCACCCGCGTGGCAACGGAATTCAGAAGCCGCCCTCGGAAGCCGGGCGCAGTTTCCCCGCGCCGGGGCCGAATCGGGACATCTGGTCGTCGGCGTTGTAGAGCCCGCAGCTGCGCAGGGACAGGCAACCGCAGCCGACGCAGCCGGTCAGCCTGTCCCGCAGGCGTTGCAGCGCGTCGATCCGCGCGTCGAGTTCGGTCTGCCAGCCCTTCGAAAGGCGTGCCCAGTCGGCTTTGGTGGGGGCGTGGTCCCTGGGTAAGGTCTCCAGTGCCGAGCTGATGTCGTCCAGGCTGAGACCGACACGCTGCGCGGCGCGGATGAAGGCGATCCGGCGCAGCACCGAACGCGGATATCGCCGTTGGTTACCCGCCGAACGCTCGGAGCTGATCAGCCCTTTGTCCTCATAGAAGCGCAAAGCCGTATGGGGCACGCCGCTGCGGTCGGCGACCTGTCCGATGCTCAGGTGTTCAGCCAATCTCGTCACGCCGCCAGACTAGCCTTGACTTCGACCTTAGTCGAGGTTGCACCCTCGGTTCATGACCACCGACACCATGACCGGCTACGAGGATCTGCCGCGGCTGATCTCGTTGATGACCGGGGACGAGAAGCATCAGGCCGCCGCGGAGTCCACTGTGGACGTGCTGTGGGTGCTCTACGACCGCGTACTGGACATCACCCCGGAGACCTTCCGTGATCCCGGTCGCGATCGCTTTCTGCTGTCGAAGGGCCACGGTCCGATGGCCTACTACGCCGTCCTGACGGAGAAGGGCTTCATCCGCGAGGACGAACTCGCCGACTGGACTTCGGCGGAGTCACGGCTCGGGCACCATCCCGACCGGGCGAGGTTGCCCGGCGCCGAGATCGCCAGCGGGTCACTGGGGCATGGCCTCCCGCTCGCCATCGGCACCGTGTTCGGCCTGCGCGCCAAAGGATTTCGTGACGCCAAGGTCGTCACCCTCGTCGGCGACGCGGAACTCGACGAAGGCTCCAACCAAGAGGCCATCGCGGTGGCGGGCCGCATCGGCATGCCGCAGCTGACCGCTGTCGTCGTCGACAACTCCTCCGCCACCCACGGCTGGCCGGGCGGGATCGCGCGCCGGTTCGAGGTCGAGGGCTGGGAGACCCGCACGGTCGACGGGCGCGATCACGAAACGCTCTACGAAGCCTTCACCGCACCCCATCCGGACCGGCCGCTCGCCGTGGTCGCGACCGTCGAGCGAAAGGCCTGAAACCGTGAACATGCGTGAAACGTTCCTTTGCGCCGTCGCCGAGGTACTCGACACCGATCCGAACGTCGCCATCGTGCTCGCCGACATCTCCGCGGCGCAGCTGGACTTCGCCGCCCGGAAGCATCCGGACCGTGTGCTCAACGTCGGCATCCGCGAGCAGCTGATGATGAGCGCCGCCGGCGGGCTCGCGCTGGCCGGGATGCGCCCCATCGTCCACACCTTCTCGTCGTTCCTCGTGGAGCGGGCGTTCGAGCAGGTCAAACTCGACCTCGGGCATCAGGACGTCGGTGCCGTGCTGGTGTCGTCCGGCGCGTCCTACGACATGCCGACCGCAGGGCGGACACATCAGGCACCAGGAGACGTCGCCCTCATCGACACACTGCCGGGCTGGACCGTGCACGTGCCGGGTCACCCCGAAGAAGCACGGAGGCTGCTGCTGGAGTCCATCCCGGGTGACGGAC
Source organism: Amycolatopsis sp. cmx-11-32 (assembly GCF_047608695.1). Classification (NCBI taxonomy): domain Bacteria; kingdom Bacillati; phylum Actinomycetota; class Actinomycetes; order Pseudonocardiales; family Pseudonocardiaceae; genus Amycolatopsis; species Amycolatopsis sp. cmx-11-32. The sequence goes on from NZ_JADNQN010000005.1 coordinate 99,908, forward strand.
GTGTCTACCTTCGGCTTTCCGCGCAGGAGAACGCGAAACCGCATTTGGGTGCCGGGCTGCAGACGCTGCGCGAAGGCGACCGAGGTGTCGTAGTGGCCGTCGGGCCGATGCTCGACCGGGCGATGGAGGCGACCGTCGATCTCGACGTGACCGTGCTCTACACCTCGACGATCCGGCCGTTCGACGCCGCCGGTCTGCGCTCGGCCGTCGAGGCCGCGGGCGCACGCGACGTTGTGCTGATCGAGCCCTATCTCGCGGGGACTTCGGCGCATGCGGTGTCCGACGCCTTGTCCGAAACGCCGCATCGGTTGCTGTCACTGGGTGTCCGGCGTGACGTCGAGGTGCGGATCTACGGCGAGATGGCCGACCACGATCTCGCACACGGCCTCGACGCGGGGTCCATCGCCTTGTCGGTCAAGGAATTCCTCCGCTAGCGTCACCAGGATGACGAAGATCCGCCCGCTCGTGCTCGGGGTCATCCGCCGCGGCGAAGACCTTCTGGTGTTCGAAGGCCGCGACGAGGTGAAGGGGGAGACCTACCATCGCCCGCTCGGCGGCGGGATCGAGTTCGGGGAGACCGCCGCCGAGGCACTGCACCGTGAGTTCCAGGAAGAGCTCGCGGCGGAACTGACCGCTGTCGAGCAGATCGCGGTGCTGGAGAACGTGTACACCTTCGAAGGCAGGCCAGGGCACGAGATCGTGTTCCTGTTCACCGCCGACCTGACCGACAAAGCGTTCTACGAACGCGACGAGGTCGGCGTGGTGCTCGACGAGGAGGGCACGCGCGTGCACTGGCTGCCGCTGGCCGACGTGGTGAGCGGCAAAGCGATCCTGTATCCGGATGGGCTCGCGGAACTCCTTTCAGCGCAGGGGTGAGCGCGGGGTCGGCGTGAGTTCCAGCCGCTGCCACGGGCGTTCGAGCCTTCCCGCGAGCCCGGCGCCTGCCCGGTCGAGGACTTCCCGTTGTGCCTCCGAGTCCTCGGTGGACTTCGAGAACCAGACGAACACCGTCTCGTTCTCTCGCACGGGAAGGCGGGGGAAGGTGTTCTCGGCGGGTTCGGTCTCGAAGTGGCCGAAGGTGTCCACACCGGCCGCCCCCAGCGCCGGAGCCACGGTGTCCGCGAAGTACTCGGAAAACTCTTTGACCGGCCCCAGGGGATGGCAGATCGTCACCAACACCCGTGAATCCGGGCCGCCGTCCGGAGCGGGGAAACCCGGCCCGGACGGCCGCAACAGCAGCACGTCGGAAGCGTCGATCATCGTCTCGTTCGCCGCCGGGCCGTGCTCGCGCCACACCGGTCCGTAATAGAACGACTCCAGCGCCGCCCGCCTGCTCTCCATGTCCCGGAATCCGCGCAGCCACACGAACTTGTCCGGCTCGGCGGGTGCACGGAACAGGCCGAACAGGTGCATGCCGCAGGCTTCCTGCGTCTCCACGAACTCGCGCTCGAAGAGCTCGATCAGCTCGTCCCGGCGGCCGGGGCGCAGGGTGTACCGGCGCAGCTCGACGACGGACTGGAACTCGGCGAAATCGGTCATACGGCGGACCCTAGAGGCCCGCACCGACAGTTTCGGCGGCTCAGCGGAAGGCGGCGAGCCCGGTGACCGACTGGCCGATCGAGAGCGCGTGCATCTCTTCGGTGCCTTCGTAGGTCAACACGGTTTCGAGGTTCGACATATGCCGCATCACCGGGTACTCCAGCGAGATCCCGTTGGCGCCGAGCATGGCCCGCGCGGTCCTGGCGACCTCCAGCGCGGAGCGGACGTTGGCGAGTTTGCCGAAGCTGACGTGGTTGTGGTGCAGCGTTCCGGCGTCCTTGAGCCGTCCGATCCGCAGCGCGATCAGCCCGGCGCGGTTGACCTCGACGACGAGGTCGGCGAGTTTGCGCTGGGTGAGCTGGAATCCGGCCAGCGGCTTGCCGAACTGCTCGCGGCTCAGCGTGTACTCCAGCGCGGATTCGTAGCAGGAGCGAGCGGCGCCGACGACACCGAACAGGATCCCGTAGCGCGCTTCGTTCAGGCAGGACAGCGGTCCGCGCAGCCCCCTGACCTCAGGGAACGCCGCCGACTCCGGCAAGCGGACGCCGTCGAGCACGAGTTCCGCGGTCAGCGAGGCCCGCAGGGACAGCTTGTGCTTGACCTCGTTCGCGGTGAAGCCCGGCGTGTCCGTGGGGACGACGAAACCGCGCACACCCTCGTCGGTCTGCGCCCAGATGACCGCGACGTCGGCGACGGTGCCGTTGGTGATCCACATCTTGGTGCCGCTCAGCAGCCAGTCCGAGCCGTCGCGGACCGCGCGGGTCCGCATGCTGCCAGGGTCGCTGCCGGCGTCCGGTTCGGTCAGGCCGAAGCAGCCGAGTGCTTCACCGGCCGCCATCCGCGGGAGCCACTCCCGCTTGTGGTCCTCGGTGCCCCACTTGTGGATCGCGTACATCGCCAGCGAACCCTGCACCGAGACGAAGCTGCGCAGCCCGGAGTCGACGGCCTCCAGCTCGCGGCAGGCGATGCCGTAGGCGACCGCGCTGGTCCCGGCGCAGCCGTGACCCTCCAGGTGCATGCCGAGCAGCCCGAGCTGACCGAAGCCCTTGGCGAGTTCGGCGGCGGGCAGGGCGCCCGATTCGTACCACTCGGCGACGTTCGGGAGGAGCTGGTCCTGCGCGAACGCGCGGACAGCGTCCCTCATGGCCCGGTCTTCCTCGGAGAGTTCGGCGTCGAGATCGAGGAAGTCGCGCGGATCCGGGCTGCTGCTCATGCGGTCACTCCTGGTCGGCTCGGTGGGTCACGACCCATGAAGAAAACCACACACACGACCGGAGTCGGGTGTCAGAGATCGCGCCATCCGGTGGTATTCGTCACCTGAACCGATGCCGTGACCGGCAGGCTGGGAGCGGAGCGCTGCTTCTGTTCCGGGATCAGCAGTTCCGCGAAGGTAGGGAAAGGCACGCTGTCGATGTCCTCTCGCCACGCGTGTAGCAAGCAGGTCAGTTCGTCGGCGTCCCGCATCGTTCCTCCAGAAGTGCAGGCGGTCCCGCGCCGGCCTTCCACTCGGAGTTTTTATTACCCGGACGAGTGGCGGTTCAAACGGGGAATCGGCAGAAGGTCCGGTCCGCTAACCTGAGCGTGTGGCTACTTCTCGTGTGGTGATCCTGGACTACGGGTCCGGTAATCTCCGGTCCGCCGAACGCGCTGTTCAGCGCGCCGGCGCGGACGTCGAGGTCACCTCCGACCCCCATGCCGCGCTCGAGGCCGATGGCCTGGTCGTTCCCGGCGTCGGCGCCTTCTCCGCCTGCATGGAGGGGTTGCTGTCGGTTTCGGGTGAGAAGATCATCGGCAAGCGCCTCGCCGGTGGCCGTCCCGTGCTGGGCATCTGCGTCGGCATGCAGATCCTGTTCGAACGCGGTGTCGAGCACGGTGAAGAGGCCGCGGGCACCGGTGAGTGGCCCGGCACGGTCGACAGGCTGGAGGCCGACGTCCTGCCCCACATGGGCTGGAACACCGTCCGCGCGCCGGAGGACTCGCAGCTGTTCGCCGGGCTCGACGCGGAAACCCGCTTCTACTTCGTGCATTCCTATGCCGCGCGGACCTGGGAACTGGACTCCGGCCTCGCCGGGCAGCAACCCAAGGTGACCTGGGCGAACCACGGCCAGGACTTCGTCGCCGCCGTCGAGAACGGGCCGCTGTGGGCGACGCAGTTCCACCCCGAGAAGTCCGGGGACGCCGGGGCGCACCTGCTGCGCAACTGGCTCGAGACCCTCGCTTAGAGTGGGCGCGTGACTTTCACGCTCCTTCCCGCCGTTGATGTGGCCGATGGCCAGGCCGTGCGACTCGTCCAGGGCGAGGCCGGCACCGAGACCTCCTATGGCAGCCCGCTGGAGGCGGCGCTCGCCTGGCAGCGTGACGGGGCGGAGTGGATCCACCTGGTGGACCTCGACGCCGCGTTCGGCAAGGGCTCCAACCGCGAACTGCTCGCCGAGGTCGTGGCGAAGCTGGACGTCCAGGTGGAGCTGTCCGGTGGCATCCGCGACGACGCCTCGCTGGAGGCCGCGCTGGCCACCGGCGCCCGCCGGGTCAACCTCGGCACCGCCGCGCTGGAGGACCCGGAGTGGACCGCGAAGGTCGTCTCCTCCTACGGCGACCGTGTCGCCATCGGGCTGGACGTGCGGATCACCGAGGCCGGGCACCGGCTGTCGGCCCGCGGCTGGACGCAGGACGGTGGTGACCTCTGGGAGGTACTCGACCGGCTCGACCGCGACGGCGCGCAGCGATATGTCGTCACCGACGTGAGCAAGGACGGCACCCTCCAGGGCCCGAACATCGACCTGCTCCGCGAGGTCGCCGCCCGCACCGACGCTCCGGTCATCGCTTCCGGCGGCGTGTCCAGTGTGGACGATCTCCGCGCACTGGCCGCCCTGGCACGCGACGGTGTCGAGGGTTCCATCGTCGGCAAGGCGCTCTACGCCGGGGCGTTCACCCTGCCCGAGGCGCTCGCGGCCGTCGCGGAGTTCTGAGCTTTACCTCCCGGGTAATCGACGCCACGCACCCGGTTAGGTCAGGATTGCTTCCAGGACAACGAAAGCCTGGAGGGACATCATGACCGCCTACGGAATCGCGCACCTTCGCCCGCCCGCCGTGACCGCGGAAGAGGTCTTCGAGTACCTGGAGCGGATCCAGGGCACGCTGGACCCCTTCGGTGGCAAGTTCCTCGTGCACGGAGCCGAGGTGCAGGTGCTGGAGGGTGAGTGGCCTGGTGCGCTCGTGATGATCGAGTTCCCGAGCGTCGAGGTCGCGCGGGAGTGGTACGACTCGCCCGCGTACCGGGAGATCCTGCCCCTGCGGGCGGACCACATCCCGGGTGACCTGATCCTGGTCGACGGCTGCGGACCGGACCACGACTCGGCGGCGATGGCGGCGGCGATGCGGGCGATGCAGGCCGCTTGATCCGGTCTCGGGGACGGTTAGAGCCGACCGTGTCTCAGGTACCTACAGTTGGCGGTTTCGCGTGACTGGCTGGACGTCGCACGTGACTGGACGGACGGCACACGTGTCCACACGGACGACTCGCGGCTGGACCCGCCATGCGCATGTCGTCCGTCGGATCACGCGAAACTACCGGCTCGGCTCGGCGGGTCGTGAGTGGCGTTTCGGGTTGGAACCGTCCCCATCACTCACGAAATCAGGCTGATCACATGCGGACGATCACGGGCGCGAGAACCTTGATCAGTTCGGTCGTCTCAGTGGTCCGTAGGCTGTGGCTGGACGCGTTGTTGTCGTCCTTGTCGAGAGCGGACCAGTCGAGTCGCCAGCCCGCCGCTGCCGACAGTTGTCGCAAGAAGGCTCGCAACGTCCGTCCATTGCCCTCACGAAACGGGTGCATGGCGTTCAGTTCGGCGTAGTACCAGGCAAGGCGTTCAAGGAAGTTTTCCCGATTCAGGCCGAGCAGCCAGCCATCGGTTTCCAGGGTTCCCAGCACCGCCGATGTCCGCTCATCAACGAATCGCCAGGGAGACTTTGCCGAGCGAGTTCGACGTCTCGAATACTGACGATGCGCGCCTCGACCTGCTTGAAGGCCTCAGGGTCTTCGATATCCAGCTTGTTGCGAAGGCATTTGCCGTCGGGAAAGCCGTACGGATCGGTCACTGCTGACGGGCTCGCTCTATTTCTTCGGCGACCAAGTCGTCGGCAGTGCGGGTGCTGGTCGCGACGTCGCGGAGAGTTCGTTGCCAGTCGTCGTCGAGATCGATACCTTCCATGGCCGTGCTGGCCGCGGCCTGGGCGACCGCGACGTCGACATCGGCGATCTGCGTGCGTAGAAGTGACGCATCTGGTCGTGCGCTATCGGCTGCGAAGATTTCTCGTTTTCGTCGACGATCCCCCTCGCGACTCGCCACGGGGACTCCATATGAGTCAGCCGCGACAAAGTCTCGGCTGAGTAGTGGGCGTACTTGTCCATCACCCAGGTCAACGTCGCGTTCTCGGGTGCTGTCAGCGCTCCGGCATTACCGCTCGGCCCACTCGTGACCTGATACTGCTTTCGGTGTCCGGCGAAGATCGACGGCGTGACGGGCCCCTGAGGCCATGCTTCGATCTTCTCATCGAACATCGGTTTCCGCTGGAACACCAGATGCCACGCTTGTGCGTAGTAGAGCAGCTTCTGCAGCTTCATCGTCGTGATCGGGCCGGTGCGGGTCAGTACGGCAGCGGCCACGTCACGTACGCCGGCCATGGCTACCACCTCCTCTGGATTCACTTCATCCTACCGCGCCGCGGTCTCGCAATCGGGCGTCTGAGAGTCGCCGGGCGAGCAATGATCGAACTTGTGTTCGAGAATGTCAAGTGCGGCGATCTGAGTTACTCGGCCAGCTTGATCGCGATGCCCACGGTCCGGTCCTTCGGCCCCCGCAGCTTGCTGAAGAACATCGTCACCCGCCCGGTGATCCCGTACTTCCGCGCGATCACCTTGCGCACACGTTCGGTCCCGTCGAGGTCCAGCAGCCGTGCCTCGCCAGCGACGACGTCGCCGTGGGTCTTGTTGCCGCGGAGGTCGCAGGCCTGGACCTCGACCCGGCCGCTGTTGCGGATGCGTTTGACCTTGCCCGCCTTCCGCTCGGACCAGAGCACCAGTTCGCCGCCGTCGCCCGCCGCCCAGACCGGGGTCGGCACCGGGGCACCGCTCTTGCGGAAGGTGGTCAGGACGACGTACTTCTCGGCGGCGATCCGCTCGAACTCCGATCCCATGTGGAGAGTCTAGGGCGTTCGGCGTCGTAACGTAGCCGCGCGGAGATCTCGGCCGGCCGTCCTCGAATCCCGATGCCGCCAGCTCGCCGCCGCGGGCAGGCTCACGGCACCAGGACGAGCTTGCCCCGGACGTGGCCCGCTTCGCTCTCGTCCTGGGCGGCGGCCGCTTCGGCGAGCGGGTAGACCCGGGCGATCGGCAGGTCGAGCTTTCCTTCGGCGGCCAGCGCGGCGATGGAGCGGTAGGTGTCCGTCATGCCGTCGACAACCCCTGCCCATCCGCGCCTATTCCGGCGGTTTCCCGAACCAGCTGTAGTCGCCTTGGATGATCTGGAGGCTGTTCGCGACGTCGAGGAGGGCGGCCCGGTCCCGCTCGCCCGACACCGTGAGCCATCGTCCGCCCTCGAGTTGCACGGCGATCGTCCCGTCCTGATGTCCGAGCGGCCCTTCCCGTTCCGGAAGATAGACGCCGTCGAGACCCCTGACCTCGATCGGGACCGGTTCCACGCCGTCCGGCACCGGCCGGTCACCGCTGAGCGACGCCGTGACGACCGCCGCCGCGGTGGGCTCCCCGGCACGGGTGGCTTCCAGTTCGGTCACGCCTCCGTTGTCTTTCATGAACGTCTTGACCCCCGACAACTCCAGGTCGGCGGGCAGCCTGCCGAACCGCAGTTCGCCCGAGACCCGGGCACGCCCGTCCGGGACCATCGCTTCGGCGATCCGCTCACCGACCGCGCGCGGATCCTTCAGGTGGGACAACGTCATGCTCAGCAGATAGACGTCGTCGGGGGACCAGGTCAGCATCGTCGACCAGGCGGTGACCTCGGTCGCCATGCCGACCCTGCCGTGCACGATGATCTGGTTCGGCGCGGGCGCGATCGTCCACGGCGCGGACCGGTCGCTCAGCGGCGTGATGAGCAGGTCGATCTGGCCGAGCTCACCGGCGGCCCAGGACCTCGACAACGGTGCGGGATAAGGCTTCCCGCCCCGGCTCGCCTCCTTGAAACCGTCGGGGAGCCAGCCGGGCTTGTACGGGAGCACCGACCAATCGGCGTTGCGCGCCGAGGCAGGCGGAACGGCTGTGAAGGCCCGCAGGCCCAGCGGCACCCCGAGCGCGATGATCGCGACCGCCGCCGCGACCAGCGCCAAGGCCATCGTCGGACGGCTTCGCGGATGCTGGGCCAGCGCGTCGCGGATCTCGGCCCCGTCGGGCGCCCGCGTCGCCAGATGTTCGAGGCTCTCCCGGATCAGGTCCTCGGTGTGCTCGTCACTCAGTCGGGTCATTTGCGGGCTCCCGTGGTGGGCTGAACGGACGGGGCCGGGCCGGTTTCCCGCAGCGTCGCGAGCGCGCGCGAGATCTGGCTGCGCACGGTCGACGTCGCGCAGCGGAGTACCGCGCCGATCTCCTCGTCGGTGTAGTTCTCGTAGTAACGGAGCACGATCGCGGCGCGCTGTTTACGCGGGAGCTTCGCGAGCCGGTGCAGCATCGCGTCGCGTTCGTCGTACTCGATGGTGTGATCGGAGACCGGCGGGCTCACCAGGTCGAGTACTTCCGGCGATGACGGCGTCACGCGGCGGACCGCCAGGCGCCGTCGCCACGACAGGTACTCGTTGGTCACCATCCGGCGGACGTACGTGGGGGGTGAGTCGATCTTCGGCCAGCGTTGCTGAGCACGCAGCAGCACCTCCTGGACGATGTCCTGCGCCAGGTACGGATCGTCGGTCAAAACGGTCGCGTAGCGCAGGAGCCCGTCCAGGCGATCCGCGACGAACTCGTCGAAGGTCGCAGGCACGTCTCCCCCTCAGCCAGGTGGTCTCGCTCCAGTGACGCACGAGACCACCTGGCTGATGCATCGGGAGCGGAACTTTCCCGGTGAAGACGATCACCTCAGGACGGTCTCCAGCCGGACGAAGGCGAACCCGGTCGTCGGCAGTTCCTCACCAGAGGGGCCGGTGACCGCCGGACGGCGTTCGGGACTCCGAGGCGGAGAAGAAAGCCAGTGCGGCGGAGGAACCGGCAGGATCGCTGCGGTGGACGCGTACGCGGTCCCGGCCTCTGAAGCTGCCGGACCCGCAGATCGAACGCGGCCAGCCCGCCTCCTTGAGCGTGCCGAGCACGACGCTCTGGGAGGGTTCTCCGGGTGGACCCAGATCGCCGGGTCGTCGACGTCCGCGTTGGCCGGGTCCGCGCTCGCGTCGTCGACGAACGCCCTGGTCTGCGCCACGGGTTGGCCGCGTGTGGTGTCCGGCCGCCGCCCGCCTGTGCCATTCCGCGAGCTTCGAACGCCCTTGACTACGCTTGTCCCCATGTCAGTCGCAGTCAGGGTCATCCCGTGTCTCGACGTCGACGCGGGCCGAGTGGTGAAGGGTGTCAACTTCGCCGACCTGCGCGACGCCGGCGACCCCGTCGAACTCGCCCGTCTGTATGACGCCGAGGGCGCCGACGAACTCACGTTCCTCGACGTCACGGCGTCCTCCGGGGACCGCGAGACCACCTTCGACGTGGTCCGCCGGACCGCCGAGCAGGTGTTCATTCCACTCACCGTCGGTGGCGGCGTCCGTACGAACGACGACGTCAACCGGCTGCTGCGCACGGGCGCGGACAAGGTGAGCATCAACACCGCGGCCATCGCGCGGCCGGAGTTCCTGCGCGAGGCGTCCCGCCGGTTCGGCGCGCAGTGCGTCGTGCTGTCGGTGGACGCCCGGCGCGTTCCGGCGGGGGCCGAACCGACCCCGTCCGGCTTCGAGGTGACCACGCACGGCGGCCGCCGCGGCACCGGGATCGACGCGGTCGAATGGGCCGCGCGCGGGGAAGAACTCGGCGTCGGCGAGATCCTGCTCAACTCGATGGACGCCGACGGCACCAAGAACGGCTTCGACCTCGACCTCCTGACCAAGGTGCGCCAGGCGGTCCGCGTCCCGGTGATCGCCAGCGGCGGCGCCGGCGCGCTCGAACACTTCCTGCCCGCCGTCGAGGCAGGCGCGGACGCGGTGCTCGCGGCCAGCGTGTTCCACTTCGGACAGTTGAAGATCGGCGAGGTCAAGAGCGCCCTGCGCGCCGGGGGAGTCGTGGTCCGGTGATCGTGGACAAGTGGAAGGCCGCCACCGAGGTCAAGGTCGTCTGCGCGCTGCTGCTCGGCCTCGGGCTCGGGTACGTCGGGATGGCCGTGATCCTCATGTTCGCGCCGTACTCCACCGCGCGGACGTTCCTGCTGCCGGTGACATCACTGGTGCTCGGCGGTCTCGTCGTGGCAGGGCTGGTGCTGAGGATGTCTTCGGCGCGGTTCGCCGGTTTCGGTGTCAGTTTCCTGTTCGCGTTGCTGCACGCGCTGTCCATGCTGGCGGCGGAACTCTTCTGGGTGAAGATCGTCTCCGGCCTGCTTTTCGCCGGGTACATCTACGCGGCGGTCCTGCTCAACTCGATGCCGGTGAAACGGCACCTTCTCGGAGCCACGAATGACGCTTGATCCCGCCCTCTCGGACCGCTTGAAGCGCAACGCCGACGGGCTGATCGCCGCCGTCGTCGTCGACCACTCCACCTCGGACGTCCTGATGATGGCGTGGATGGACGACGAGGCACTCGAACGCACCCTCACCACCCGGCGCGGGACCTACTATTCGCGCAGCCGCGAGGAACTGTGGGTCAAAGGCGAGACCTCCGGCCACGTCCAGCACGTGCGCGAGGTGCGGATCGACTGCGACGGCGATACCGTCCTGCTGCGCGTCGACCAGACCGGCCCGGCCTGTCACACCGGCACGCACACCTGTTTCGACACCGACGAACGGCTGCTGCTGCCCGACGAGAGCGAGTAGCACCTGTGAGCGTCGTCGACGACGTCCAGGTCGGGATCTACGGGACGGCGACCTGCTCGCGGGCTGACCACCTGCTCACTTGCACGCCCTAAGCGGGCCAACGGTTGCGACCGGCTGACCGCGGCCTTCAGTCGATGTCCCCGGTCAAATACCGCTGCACCGTCGGCGCGATCGCGGTCACCAAAGGCTCGATCTCACTCGTCGCCATGGGTTCGAACTTCGCGACGTACCGCACCAGCCCCATTCCGACCAGCTGGGAAGCGCAGAGTGACGTCCGCAGTTCGACGCGGTCCGAGCCCAGGTCCGCGATGATCTTCGTGAAGAAGTTCTGGAAGAAACTGCGCAGCACCAGCGCGGCCTGCTCGTGTCCGGCGACACTACGGACGAGCGCTTGGAAGACCTCGCCGCCCGCGCCGTCCCACCGGGCGAGGAAGGTCCGCACGATCCGGCGGCCGAACTCGTCGTCAGGCCCGTTCGTCAGTTCCGCGAGGAGTTCGTGCGGGTCGAACGGCAGTTTCAGCACGGCTTGGGCGAACAGCCCTTCCTTGCTGCCGAACCAGTGGTTGACCATCGCCGCGTCGACCCCGGCGCGGGTTGCGATCGCGCGGACCGTCGCGCCGTCGAAGCCGCTCTCGCCGAACACCGCGCGGGCCGCTTCGATCAGGGCGGTGCGGGTGTCCTGTCCACCGGGACGCCGCCCCCGGCGGCGCGCGGTAGTGTCTTCAACAGCCATGGCGTCATCATGAACGGACCCGGCGCAGAATTCAACAATCCTTGAATTCATCCCCGGTCCCCGCCCGCCCGGTGCGTTGCAGCACAATGAGCGACATGGTCAGCGCCGCTAACGCCAGCCCGTCGGGGCTCGGCTCGGTCAGCCCTTCGCGCGACGAGTTCCGCGCGCTCGCCGAGGGCCGTCGCGTCATCCCCGTTGTCCGCCGCGTGCTCGCCGACGGTGAGACCCCCATCGGGGTCTACCGCAAGCTCGCCGCCGACCGGCCGGGGACGTTCCTGTTCGAATCCGCGGAGAACGGCGCGTCCTGGAGCCGATGGTCGTTCATCGGCGTCGACAGCCCCGCCGCGCTGACCGTGCGTGACGGCAAGGCCGTCTGGACCGGCACCCCGCCGGTCGGCCTCCCGACCGAGGGTGACCCGCTCACCGTGCTGCGCGAGACCGTCGCCGCGCTCCACACCGAGCAGCTGCCAGGAATGCCGCCGCTCACCGGCGGGATGGTCGGCTACATCGGCTACGACGCCGTCCGCTGGCTCGAACGGCTCCCCGAACTCGCCAAGCGCGACCTCGACATCCCCGAACTCACCATGCTCCTGGCGACCGACCTGGCCGCCTTCGACCACCACGAGGGCACGGTCACGCTGATCGCCAACGCGGTCAACTGGGACGACTCGCCCGAGCGGGTCGACGCCGCGTACGACGACGCCGTCGCCCGCCTCAACGCGATGACCAAGCAGCTGCACGTCGCGGCCCCGGCCACGGCCGCCGTCTTCGATCGCCCCGCGCCCGAGTTCACCCGCCGCCGGTCCAAGCCGGACTTCCACGCGGCGGTCGAGAAGGCCGTCGAGGCGATCAAGGCGGGCGAAGCGTTCCAGATCGTGCCGTCGCAACGGTTCGAGATCGAGACCCAGGCCGACGCGCTGGACGTGTACCGCGTGCTGCGCACGTCCAATCCGAGTCCGTACATGTACTTGCTGCGCCTGGACGGCTTCGACATCGTCGGGTCCAGCCCGGAATCGCTGGTCACCGTCCGGGACGGCCGCGCGACCACGCATCCGATCGCGGGCACCCGCTGGCGCGGCGCCGATCCGGAAGAGGACGCGCAGCTGGCCAAGGACCTGCTGGCGGACGAGAAGGAGCGCGCCGAGCACCTGATGCTCGTCGACCTCGGCCGCAACGACCTCGGCAAGGTCTGCAAGCCCGGCACCGTTCGCGTCGTCGACTTCTTCGACGTCGAGCGCTACAGCCACGTCATGCACATCGTCTCGACGGTCACCGGCGAACTCCTCGACGACAAGACGGCCTTCGACGCGGTCACCGCCTGCTTCCCGGCAGGGACGCTCTCAGGGGCGCCGAAGGTCCGCGCGATGCAGCTGATCGAGGAGCTGGAGCCGACCCGTAGGGCGCTCTACGGCGGCGTCGTCGGCTACCTCGACTTCGCCGGGGACGCCGACACCGCGATCGCCATCCGCACCGCGCTGATGAAGGACGGCGTCGCGTACGTCCAGGCCGGCGGCGGCGTGGTCGCCGACTCGGTGGCCGACTACGAGGACAACGAGTCACTCAACAAGGCCCGCACCGTGCTGTCCGCCGTCGCGGCGGCGCAGACGATGATCGCGGCGGACGAATTCGATCCGGCGGGTGACAGCGCTCGTGTCTGAGGCCCCGGAAGACACGGCCCCGCCGGCCGAGAAGGCCAAGCGTCCACTGTGGATCGCCGTGGTCGGACTGCTGCTCGGCGCGGTCGCGTTGTGGGGGTCTTCCCAGCTGGTGTGGTTCGCGGAGTTCCGTGACGGCGGGGTGCGCGGCACCGTCCAGTACACCGAAACCGGTTCAGAGCGTGCGGTTGCGCTGATTCCGCTCGCGCTGCTGGCACTGGCCGGCACGGCGGGACTGATCGCCACCGGCGGCTGGCCACGCCGGGTGCTCGGCGTGGTACTCGCCGTCGCGGGCGTCGCCGCGGTGTGGGTGGGCGTGGTGGGCGGCTCGTTCAGCGGGTTCGCCGACGGCCTGCCCGTCGCCCAGATGCTGGGAGCCCGCGGTCTCGCGATCCTCGGGGGAATTCTCGTGATCGCCGGGGGGTTGGCAGCCATCAAGGGCGCGGGCCGGATGCCACGCCTGGGCGCGAAGTACTCGGCGCCGGGGAAGAAGAAGCGGGCCGCGAAAGATCCGGAGACCGAGCTGTGGGAGGCGCTGTCCGAAGGCGAAGATCCCACCGCGACCCGGCGATGACAGCGGAATTCGCGGGTTTCGGAGATCTTTCCCGGCAAAGATGACACGGTTGGCATTCGGAGTAACGGACATACCCGGAACCAGGCCGTATCAGTGCGGGGGTTAGCATCGTTTCGGCGGGAAGGGGAAGGTTTTTGTGAGCGACCTTGCGAAGGAATCCGTGAGTACGACGGCCGGTGGGGACCTCCGGTGAGCGTGCTCGAAGACATCGTCGCCGGCGTCCGGGCCGATCTCGCCGAGCGCGAGGCGGTTCTGCCGTTCGACGAACTGAAGAAGCGCGCGACCCAGGTCGCGCCTCCCCGAGACGTGCTCGCGGCCCTGCGGGAGTCCGGTATCGGCGTCATCGCCGAGGTGAAGCGGCGCAGCCCGTCGAAGGGCGACCTGGCCGAGATCCCGGATCCGGCCGCACTGGCGAAGGACTACGCCGACGGCGGCGCACGGGTGATCAGCGTGCTGACCGAGCAGCGACGGTTCGGCGGCTCGCTCGCCGACCTCGACGCGGTCCGCGCGGCGGTCGACATCCCGGTGCTGCGCAAGGACTTCGTCGTCAGCCCGTATCAGGTCCACGAAGCGAGGCTGCACGGCGCGGACATGGTCCTGCTGATCGTGGCGGCGCTGGAGCAGAACGCCCTCATCGCGCTGCTGGACCGGGTGGAATCCCTGGGGATGACAGCGCTGGTCGAGATCCACAACGCCGAAGAGGCCGACAAGGCCCTCGAAGCAGGCGCGAAGGTGATCGGCGTCAACGCCCGCAACCTGCACACGCTCGAGGTCGACAGGGACGTCTTCTCACGGCTGGCCCCCGGCCTGCCGATGGACGTCTTCAAGATCGCCGAGTCCGGTGTCCGCGGCCCTGGTGACCTGATGTCCTACGCGGGTCACGGTGCCGACGCCGTCCTCGTGGGCGAAGGGCTCGTCGCGTCCGGCGACCCGAAGGGCGCGCTGGTCAAGCTGGTCACCGCCGGATCGCACCCCGCGTGCCCGAGGCCTTCTCGATGACCACCGAGTACACCGAGGAGCCGCACGGCAAGCACGACCCGGACGAGCGGGGTTACTACGGCCCGTTCGGCGGGCGGTTCATGCCCGAGGCGCTGATCGGCGTCGTCGACGAGGTCGCGGCCGAGTACGACAAGGCACGGACCGACCCGGAGTTCGTCAACGAGTTCCGGCGCCTGCTGCGCGACTACGCCGGCCGTCCGTCGCTGCTCACCGAGGCCAAGCGCTTCGGTGAGCACGCCGGCGGTGCCCGGGTCTTCCTCAAGCGCGAGGACCTGAACCACACCGGCTCGCACAAGATCAACAACGTGCTGGGCCAGGCGCTGCTCACCAAACGGATGGGCAAGAAGCGGGTCATCGCCGAGACCGGGGCCGGGCAGCACGGCGTGGCGACGGCCACCGCCTGCGCGCTGCTCGACCTGGAATGCATCGTCTACATGGGCCAGGTCGACACCGAGCGGCAGGCGCTGAACGTGGCGCGCATGAAGCTGCTCGGCGCCGAGGTCATCCCGGTGAAGACCGGTTCGCGCACGCTCAAGGACGCGATCAACGAGGCACTGCGCGACTGGGTCACCAACGCCGACACCACGCACTACCTGTTCGGCACGGCGGCGGGCCCGTACCCGTTCCCGATGATGGTGCGGAACTTCCACAAGATCATCGGCGAGGAGGCCCGCGTCCAGATCCTGGAGCAGGCCGGACGCCTGCCGGACGCCGTCGCGGCCTGCGTCGGCGGCGGATCGAACGCGATCGGGATCTTCCACGGCTTCATCGACGACCCGGCGGTCCGGCTCGTCGGCCTCGAGCCGGGCGGTGAGGGCATCGACGGCAATCGCCACGGCGCCACGCTGACCAAGGGCACCCCTGGCAACCTGCACGGCGCGATGACGTACCTGCTGCAGGACGAGGACGGGCAGACCGTCGAGTCGCACTCGATCTCCGCGGGCCTGGACTACCCGGGCGTCGGCCCGGAGCACTCGTGGCTCAAGGACAGCGGCCGCGCCGAGTACCGGTCGGTGACCGACGCCGAGGCGATGGACGCTTTCAAGCTGCTTTCGCGCACCGAGGGCATCATCCCCGCGATCGAGTCGGCGCACGCGCTGGCCGGCGCGCTGGTGCTGGGCCGTGAACTGGGCCCCGAGGGCCTGATCGTGGTGAACCTGTCCGGTCGTGGCGACAAGGACATGGACACCGCCGCGAAGTACTTCGGCCTGGTGGAGGACGCGTGAGCGGGCTTTGTGACCTCTTCGCGAAGACGCGTGCGGAGGGCCGCGGTGCCCTGATCGGGTACCTCCCGGCGGGCTTCCCCACGGTCGACGGGTCCAAGGACCTGCTGGCCGCGGTGGTCGACGGTGGCGCCGACGTGGTCGAGGTGGGTGTGCCCTACTCGGACCCGGTGATGGACGGCCCCACCATCCAAGCCGCTTCGGTGAGCGCCCTTTCCGGTGGTTTCAAGCTCAAGCACCTGTTCGAGATCGTCGAGTCGGTGTCCTCACGCGGCGGCAAGGCCGTCGTGATGACGTACTGGAACCCGGTGCACCGCTACGGCGTCGACCGCTTCGCGCGAGACCTCGCCGCGGCGGGCGGGCTCGGGATGATCACCCCGGACCTGATCCCGGACGAGGCCGACGAGTGGATGGCCGCGTCCGAGCAGCACGGTCTGGACCGGATCTTCCTGGTCGCGCCGTCCTCCTCGGAGGAGCGAATCGCGAAGACCGTCGAGGCCTCTTCAGGCTTTGTGTACGCCACCGCGGTCATGGGCGTGACAGGCGCTCGTGACCAGGTCGGCGTGCACGCCGAGGACCTGGTCGCACGGACCCGCGCGCATACGGATCTGCCGATCGGTGTCGGGCTGGGCGTTCGCTCCGGCGAGCAGGCCGCCCAGGTCGCAGGCTTCGCCGACGGTGTCATCGTCGGCTCGGCTTTGGTGACGGCCGCGGCGAGCGGACTCGACGCGGTTCGCGAGCTTTCGGCCGAGCTGTCCGCGGGGGTGCGGAAAACCGTCGCCCCCGCTTGATCCGACGTGAGCCGAAGGCGCGGCGGTGGTCAGTGCCGCCACCGCTGCGCCTCGGTGATCTCCTCCGGGCCCGCGAGCGCGAACCGCTCGATCTCGGTCCGCCGAACGTCCACGATCGTCGTCGCCAGCGGCGCGCCGAACGCTCAGCGACCCGGGGTCGCCGCCGAGTCACGGTTCCCGGCCACCCCGCACCAGCCGTCGGCGTACTCGGGGTGGATCTGCTCCACCCCGACCCCCTTTGGTCCAAAGTGGACACCAGCTGGCGGAGATAGTCCGCACGCTCGGAAAGCCGCGTGTAGCCGTAGGCCGGGCCCGCGGTGGCCGACGTCGGATCGTCCGGGCTGCCCGGCGAGGACGGTCAGCGCGTCGAGATCCGGATGCAGCCGCAGATCGCCGACCGGTCCGAGCGAATGCTCGCCACCGGTGATGCCGTCGTCGAAGCAGTTCGCGGCACCCACACCTCACGCGGCCGCGGACGGCAGCTTCCGTAGTGGCACCGCCTTGACCCGCGCGATCCGGCGTTGTCCACGAAGGTCAGCGCCACCAGTTCGACACCCCGCGCCCGGAGATCTCCGACGAGGCGGTCGCGCGGGCTGTCGGAGTTTCCCGGTTCACCATGGTTCCCCGTCCTGGCCTCATCGCGAGGCCCTTGCCACGCCCGGATCCGGTCATAAGGTGGGGCGCACTCGTCGATCACGAGAAAGGACGTGCCATGCCGGGAACTCCGATGCTGCCGTTCGTCGCCGAGACGCGGCTGGTGGACCACCACTGCCACGGCGTCGTCACCGGCGATCTCGGCCGGATCGAGTTCGAGCAGATGCTCACCGAGGCCGACACCGTCTCGTCGCTGGGCACGACCTTGTTCGACTCGCTGATCGGTCTCGCGGTCCGGGCCCGCTGCGCCCCGGTGCTCGGCCTGCCGCCGCACGTCCCGGCCGAGGTCTACCTGGCCCGCCGCGCCGAACTGGGAGCGGCCGAGGTGAACGCGCGCTTCCTGCGCGCCACCGGTACGACCGAGTTCCTCCTCGACGGCGGCTTTCAGCCGGACACACTGACCACGACCGGGCAATTCGCGGCTCTGTCCGGTGCCAACGCGCGGGAAATCGTCCGGCTCGAACAGGTCGCCGAAGCGGTGATCGTCTCCACCACCGCGGCCGGCTTCGGTGCGGCCTTCACCGCTGAGCTGGCGAAACGCGCCACGACGGCGATCTGCTTCGAGTCCATCGCCGCCTACCGGGTCGGCCTGGACCTGGCGGGGGAGCGCCCTGCGGCCACCGAAGTCACCGAGGCGGCCGGCCGCTGGCTCGCCGGAATCGAGGCGGGCGAACCGGCCCGGCTCGCGGACGAGGTGCTGCACCGGTTCCTGATTTGGGCCGGGATCGACCTGGCCCTGCCGATCCAGTTCCACGTCGGCTTCGGCGATTCCGACGTCGACCCGCACCGCTGCGATCCGCTGCTGCTCACCGGGCTGCTGCGGGCGACGCGGTCTCGTGGGGTGCCGATCATGCTGCTGCACAACTACCCCTTCCACCGGAACGCCGTGTATCTGGCGCAGGTCTTCGAGCACGTGTTCATCGACGTGGGACTCGCGACACACAACGCCGGTCACCGTGCGCCCGCGATCATCGCGGAGACAATGGAGACAGTGCCGTTCGGGAAACTGCTGTTCTCCACCGACGCGTTCGGGCTCGCCGAGCTGTACCACCTCGGCACCGGGTTGTTCCGGCAGGGACTGTCGGACTTCCTGTACGCCGGGCTGTCCGCCGACGTACTGTCCGAAGTGGACGCTCGCCGGATCACGGCGCTGGTGGGGCATCGCAACGCCGAACGGGTGTACGGGCTGGAGGGGACATGACGGAACTGGACGAACTGCAGGACCGGTGGGAGGTGGCCGTCGAGGCGGAACTGCCGTCCGCGATCGAGCTGCGGCACCGGGTACACGCCGATCCCCGCGCGTCGGGGGATGAAGAGGACACCGCGCGGGTCCTCGTCGAAGCGCTGGGCGCCGACGGTGTCCGGGTCGCCAAGACCGGGCGTGCCGTGCTGTTCCCCGGCACCGGTCCGGGACCGGCCGTGGCGCTGCGCGCCGAATTGGACGCGTTGCCGGTCACCGAACGGACCGGCGTCCCGTGGGCTTCGGAGACGCCGTTGATGCACGCGTGCGGGCACGACGTGCACATGGCCGCACTCGTCGCGACCTGCCGCGCGGCGGCCGTCGTCGGGGTGCCGCGGCCGCTTCTCGCGCTCCTGCAGCCGCGTGAGGAGACATCGCCGTCCGGCGCGCTGGACATCGTCGAGTCCGGGGTGCTCGCCGAGTACGGCGTCGAGACGGTCATCGGCGCGCACGTCCAGCCGCGGCTCGCCGTGGGTGTGGTCTCGGCGGTGCCGGGACCGGTCAACGCGTCCACCGACGAGTTCGACGTGGTCGTCCGCGGCCAGGGCGGGCACGCGGGCTACCCGCATCTGCTGCGGGACCCGATCCTCGCGCTCAGCCAGATCGTGGTGAGCCTGCAGCAGCTCGCGAGCCGCCGCGTCGACCCCGTGTTCGGCGCGGTCTGCTCGGTGGGCCGGATCGAGGCGGGGACGACGGCGAACGTGGTGCCGAACGAGGCCCGCCTGTCCGGCTCGTTGCGGCTGATGCGCGCGGAGGACCGTGACCTCGCGCTGGAGGGACTCGCCGAGGTCGTCCACGGCACCGCGAAAGCGCATGGCTGCCGGGCGGAACTGGAGATCAGCCCGTGTGAACCCGTGTTGCACAACGACGCCGGGCTCACTCAGCACGCGCACCGGCGGCTCGTCCGCGCCGGGGCGGGCGTCGACCTCGATTTCCGGTCGTTCGGCGCCGACGATTTCGCGCACTACTGCGGGGTGACGCGCGGGCTGATGCTGTTCGTCGGCCTCGGCGACACCGCCGGTGCGCCCAGCCTGCACGATGAGCTGTTCCTGCCGCCGGACGCCGCGGTCGGCTACGTCGCGCGGGCCCTGATCGCCGGTTATCTGGCCGCCGTCGAGGGCTGACGGTCCCAAGACGTGGAAGAAGCGCTACGGTGGCCGACGTGAATACCGCCTCGGCAGCGTTCCTCGCGACCATCCCCAGCCCCGACCAGGGCGTCTGGCATATCGGACCGGTCCCGCTCCGCGCCTACGCGCTCTGCATCATCGCCGGCATCATCGTGGCGATCTGGCTGGGCGAGCGGCGCTGGGTGGCCCGGGGTGGCACGAAGGGGACCGTCGTCGACGTCGCCGTCTTCGCGGTGCCGTTCGGCCTGGTCGGCGGGCGGCTGTATCACGTCATCACCGACAACCAGCTTTACTTCGGCGAGGGCAAAAACCCGATCAACGCGCTGAAGATCTGGGACGGCGGCCTCGGCATCTGGGGCGCGATCGCGCTGGGCGCGGTCGGCGCGCTCATCGCCTGCCGCCGCCGGGGGATCCCGCTGCCCGCGATGGCGGACGCGCTCGCGCCGGGCATCGTGATCGCCCAGGCCATCGGGCGGGTCGGCAACTACTTCAACCAGGAGCTCTACGGCGCGCACACGGATCTGCCGTGGGGCCTGGAGATCTACCAGCGCTACAACCCGACCAACCCGGACGACTTCCTGAACGGCATCGCGATCGGGCACGTCCCGCTGCCGGACAGCCCGGTGCACCCGACGTTCCTCTACGAGCTGATCTGGAACCTCGGCGTCGCGCTGCTGGTCATCTGGGCGGACAAGAAGTTCCGCCTCGGCCACGGCCGCGTGTTCGCGCTCTACGTCGCCGGATACACCGCGGGCCGGTTCTGGATCGAGATGATGCGGACCGACACCGCGAACCACATCCTCGGCCTGCGGGTCAACGTGTGGACCTCGATCCTGCTGTTCGCGGCGGCGATCGCCTACTTCGTCCTGGCCGCCAAGCGGGGGCCACGGGAGTTGCCGGAAACGCTGTGGAGCAAGGGCGTGCCACGCGACGACACTTCCACTTCCACTTCCTCCGACGAGGCGCCCAAGAGCGAGGAACACGCGGAGGTCGCGGCGGCTCCGGACACGGTGCGGGACTCGGCCGCGGACAAGGCGACCGAGGACCCGAAACCCGACTCCGAGAAGTAGCCGCTCCAGGTCCTCGCACCGGCGTGGAGCGGTGGTCCGTGAAGGCCTCCTTAAGGGACTCTGGGTCCCTCAAGGAGGCCTTCACGGACTCGGGGATCGGCACAGCGGCCCCGTCACCCGTTCTCCAGTAAGGACGGTGCCGCCGCGACGGTCAGCGCGTGGGCGGTGGAACGGTGAAACGGTGAAACGGTGAAACGAAAGGCTTCTTCGAGGAAGTCGGCGGTGGTTTCCAGCAGTGGCCGAGGATAGGTTCCGCCGTCGCGATGCGCGCCTGCCGGTGGCGGCGACCAGGGACGCCACGTCGGCGAGGGCCAAGGCCAGGAGCATGCGCGAAACTGAAACACGTTCTATTTATGTGTCCCGGGGTGCGGAGTACGCCTGAAGTGACTAGGGTCGCCTCACCGCGTCTCGTGACATCCCGGAACAAGACATATACTTAGCGGAACGAACTACCGTGACCCCATCAGGAACTGTGTCGTTCCGGGCATCCAGATCGTTACCCATCAGCAGGCTTTCTCGTCCGATGAACTGATGCCCGCATGTTTCCCAGGTGTTAAAGTCGCGCTAACGAACGGGCCATCGTCGTCCCGTGCGCATTCCCCCGGCCGGTCCGTCCGGTCGCTGAGCACAGACGACGAAGGAGGTCCCTTCATGATCTTCTCCGCCATTCCCGGCAAACAGGGTCTCTACGATCCCGAATCCGAACAGGACTCCTGCGGTGTGGCCATGGTGGCCGACGTCCGTGGGCGCCGCTCGCACGGCATCGTCACCGACGGCCTTGCCGCGCTGACGAACCTCGACCACCGTGGCGCCGCCGGTGCGGAGCCGACCAGTGGTGACGGTGCGGGCATCCTGTTGCAGCTGCCCGACGGGCTGTTCCGGGCCGAAGTGGAGTTCGCCCTGCCCGAGGCGGACGCGGACGGTCAGCAGACCTACGCGACCGGGCTCGGTTTCCTGCCCTCGGACACCGAGGAGCGCGGCAAGGCCGTCGCCCTGATCGAACGGATCGCCACCGAAGAGGGTCTCGACGTCCTCGGCTGGCGGGAGGTCCCGGTCGACGCCGATCTCGCCGGCATCGGCCCGACGGCGCGTTCGGTGATGCCGCATTTCGCGATGCTGTTCGTCGCGGCCGCGGAGACCGACGGACGGCGCCCCGGCGGTCTCGAACTGGATCGCCTGGCCTTCTGCCTGCGCAAGCGCGTCGAGAACGAGAGTGTGACCGCGGATTGCGGCACCTACTTCCCGTCGCTGTCCTCGCGGACGATCGTCTACAAGGGAATGCTGACCCCGGGGCAGCTTCCGCTCTTCTTCACCGACCTGACCGACACCCGGCTCACCAGTGCCATCGCGCTCGTGCACTCCCGGTTCTCCACCAACACCTTCCCGTCGTGGCCGCTGGCGCATCCGTTCCGGTTCGTCGCGCACAACGGCGAGATCAACACCATCCGGGGCAACCGCAACCGCATGCGCGCCCGTGAGGCGCTGCTCGAATCGGACCTCATCTCCGGCGACCTCACCCGCCTGTATCCGATCTGCTCGGCCGACGCGTCGGACTCCGCCTCCTTCGACGAGGTGCTGGAGCTGCTGCACCTCGGCGGCCGGTCGCTGCCGCACGCGGTGCTGATGATGATCCCCGAGGCGTGGGAGAACCACACCGGGATGAACGCCCAGCGTCGTGCGTTCTACCAGTTCCACGCCAGCCTGATGGAGCCGTGGGACGGCCCGGCCTGTGTCACCTTCACCGACGGCACGCTCGTCGGCGCGGTGCTGGACCGCAACGGCCTGCGTCCCGCCCGATGGTGGCGCACCGCCGACGACCGCGTCGTACTGGCCAGCGAGGCAGGGGTCCTCGACGTCGCCCCCGCGGACGTCGTGGCCAAGGGGCGACTCAAGCCCGGCCGCATGTTCCTGGTGGACACCGAAGCAGGCCGGATCGTCGACGACGAAGAGGTCAAGTCGGAGCTGGCCAAGGAACTGCCGTACGAGGGCTGGCTGCACGCCGGTCTCCTGCAGATCGCCGACCTGCCCGACCGCGACCACATCGTGCAGAGCCACGATTCGGTGCTGCGGCGCCAGCTTTCCTTCGGCTACACCGAAGAAGAGCTGAAGATCCTCCTCGCGCCGATGGTGGTCAAGGCGGCGGAGCCGATCGGTTCGATGGGCTCCGACAGCCCGCCCGCGGTGCTGTCGCAGCGTTCGAGGCTGCTCTACGACTACTTCAAGCAGAACTTCGCGCAGGTCACCAACCCGCCGCTGGACGCGATCCGTGAAGAACTGGTCACCTCGATGAGCCGGATCATGGGCCCCGAGCGGAACCTGCTCGCCCCCGGGCCTGCCTCCTGCCGCCATGTGCAGCTGCCGTATCCGGTGATCGACAACGACGAACTCGCCAAGCTGATCCACATCAACGACGACGGCGATCTTCCCGGCTTCGCGTGCAGTGTCCTTTCCGGACTGTACGAAGTGGACGGTGGAGCCGACGCGCTGGCATCGGCGATCGAACGGGTCCGGCGCGAAGCCTCCGAGGCGATCGCGGCGGGCGCGCGCACACTCGTGCTGTCCGACCGCGACTCCGATCACCGCATGGCGCCGATCCCGTCGCTGCTGCTGGTGTCCTCGGTGCACCACCATCTGGTGCGCACCAAGGAAAGGCTCCGCGTCGCGCTGGTCGTCGAGACCGGCGACGCCCGCGAGGTCCACCACATCGCGCTGCTGCTGGGCTACGGCGCCGCCGCGGTGAACCCGTACCTGGCCTTCGAGACCATCGAGGACATGATCTCGACCGGTGCCGTCACCGGTATCGAGCCTGCCAAAGCGATTCGCAACTACGTCAAGGCGCTGGTGAAGGGCGTCCTGAAGATCATGTCGAAGATGGGCATCTCGACCGTCGGCGCGTACACCGCGGCGCAGGTGTTCGAATCCTTCGGCCTTGCACAGGATCTGCTCGACGAGTACTTCACCGGGACGTCGTCGAAGCTCGGCGGCGTCGGCCTGAACGTGCTCGCCGAAGAGGTCGCCACGCGCCACCGCCGCGCGTACCCGGACAACCCGACCGACCGTGTCCACCGTGGACTCGAGACCGGCGGCGAGTACGCGTACCGCCGTGAGGGCGAACTGCACCTGTTCACCCCGGAGACCGTCTTCCTGTTGCAGCACGCGACGAAGACCGGCCGCGAAGAGGTGTACAAGCAGTACTCCGACGAGGTGCACCGCCTCTACCGCCAGGGTGGCGCCCTGCGTGGGCTGTTCGCCTTCCGCGAGGGCACGCGTGAGCCCGTCCCGCTGGACGAGGTCGAGCCCGTCGAGGCGATTTTCAAGCGCTTCAACACCGGCGCGATGTCCTACGGCTCGATTTCGGCCGAGGCACACGAAACCCTCGCCATCGCGATGAACCGCATCGGCGGCCGCTCCAACACGGGTGAAGGCGGGGAAGACCCCGAGCGCCTTTACGACCCGGAACGGCGCAGCGCGATCAAGCAGGTCGCGAGCGGCCGGTTCGGTGTCACGAGCGAGTACCTTGTCAACGCCGACGACATCCAGATCAAGATGGCGCAGGGCGCGAAGCCGGGTGAAGGCGGGCAGCTGCCGCCGAACAAGGTGTACCCGTGGATCGCGCGCACGCGGCACTCCACACCGGGCGTCGGGCTCATTTCGCCGCCGCCGCACCACGACATCTACTCGATCGAGGATCTCGCCCAGCTGATCCACGACCTCAAGAACGCCAACGAGAACGCCCGCATCCACGTGAAGCTGGTGTCCTCGCTCGGCGTCGGCACGGTCGCGGCGGGCGTGTCCAAGGCGCACGCCGACGTCGTGCTGATCTCCGGCCACGACGGCGGCACCGGCGCCTCCCCGATGAACTCGCTCAAGCACGCGGGGACGCCGTGGGAGATCGGACTCGCCGAGACACAGCAGACGTTGCTGCTCAACGGTTTGCGCGACCGGATCACCGTGCAGGTCGACGGCGCGATGAAGACCGGCAAGGACGTCGTCATCGCCGCGCTGCTCGGCGCGGAGGAGTACGGCTTCGCGACGGCGCCGCTGATCGTCGAAGGCTGCGTCATGATGCGCGTCTGCCACCTCGACACCTGTCCGGTCGGCGTCGCGACCCAGAGCCCGGACCTGCGCAAGCGCTACACCGGCCAGGCCGACCACGTGGTCAACTACTTCCGGTTCGTCGCCGAAGAAGTCCGGGAAACGTTGGCGGCACTCGGTTTCCGTACCCTCGACGAGGCGATCGGCCACGCCGAGATCCTCGACACCGACAAGGCGATCGAGCACTGGAAGGCCTCCGGTCTCGACCTCGCGCCGATCTTCGAGATGCCGATTGAGACCCCTTACGGCGGGGCGAAGCGGCGCACGCGGACGCAGGACCACGGTTTGGAACACGCGCTCGACCGGACGCTGATCCAGCTCGCCGAGGCGGCGCTGGAGGACGCGCACCGGGTGCGTATCGAACTGCCGGTGCGGAACGTGAACCGGACCGTCGGCACGCTGCTCGGCTCCGAGATCACCCGCCGCTACGGCGGTGAGGGCCTGCCCGAGGACACGATCCACGTGCTGCTGACCGGTTCCGCCGGGCAGTCGCTCGGCGCGTTCCTGCCGCGTGGCATCACCCTCGACATGGTCGGGGACGCCAACGACTACGTCGGCAAGGGCCTGTCCGGCGGGCGGATCATCGTGCGCCCGCATCCGGACGCGAAGTTCGCCGCCGAAGGCCAGACCATCGCCGGGAACACGCTCGCCTACGGGGCCACCGGCGGGGAGATGTTCCTGCGCGGCCAGGTCGGCGAACGGTTCTGCGTGCGCAACTCCGGGGCGATGGTCGTCGTAGAGGGCGTCGGTGACCACGCCTTCGAGTACATGACCGGTGGACAGGCCGTGGTGCTCGGCCCGACCGGGCGCAACCTCGCCGCGGGCATGTCCGGCGGCGAGGCCTTCGTGCTCGATCTCGATCGAAGCAAGGTCAACAAGGAGATGGTGAACCTCCTGACCCCTCGGTCCGAGGATCTCGCCTGGCTCAAGAAGACCGTGCAGAAGCACTACGACCTCACACGTTCGGCCGTGGCCGCGTCGTTGCTCGGCGACTGGCCGCGTCGCTCGGCGGCGTTCACCAAGGTGATGCCCCGCGACTACCAGCGTGTCCTTGACGCGGCGAAGGCGGCGCGCGCCGCGGGCCGCGACGTCGACGAAGCGATCATGGAGGCCGCTCGTGGCTGATCCGACGGGTTTCCTGAAGTACGAGCGCGAAGAGCCGAAGAAGAAGTCCAAAGAGGAGCGTCTCGCCAACTGGGGCGAGGTGTACGCCGACGTGCAATCCGGCGAGCGCAACGAAAAGGTGCGCAAGCAGGCTTCGCGGTGCATGGACTGCGGCATCCCGTTCTGTCACTCCAGTGGTTCCGGCTGCCCGCTGGGCAACCTGATCCCGGAGTGGAACGACCTGGTACGCCGCGGCGACTGGGCGGCGGCGAGCGACCGGCTCCACGCGACCAACAACTTCCCCGAGTTCACCGGGAAGCTGTGCCCCGCGCCGTGCGAGGCGGGCTGCGTCCTGTCGGTCTCGCCGCTGTCCGGCGGCCCGGTGGCGATCAAACGCGTCGAGCAGACGATCGCCGACCAGTCCTGGGAGGCGGGCTACGTCCAGCCGCAGATCTCGGCGGTCTCGTCGGGCCAGCGGGTCGCGGTCGTCGGCTCCGGCCCCGCCGGGCTCGCCGCCGCGCAGCAGCTGACCCGCGCCGGCCACGAAGTGACCGTCTACGAACGGGACGACCGGCTCGGCGGCCTGCTGCGGTACGGCATCCCCGAGTTCAAGATGGAGAAAAAGGTCCTCGACCGGCGGCTCTCGCAACTCCGCAACGAGGGCACGAAGTTCGTCACCGGCTGCGAGGTCGGCGTCGACCTGACCGTCGAGGAACTCCGGGCAGGCTATGACGCGGTGGTGCTCGCCGTGGGTGCGCTGCGCGGCCGCGACGACACGACGACGCCCGGGCGCGAGCTGTCCGGGATCCATCTGGCGATGGAACATCTGGTCCCGGCCAACAAGTACGTCGAGGGCGACGGCCCGTCGCCGGTCGACGCGGCCGGCAAGCACGTGGTCATCATCGGCGGTGGCGACACCGGCGCCGACTCGTACGGCACCGCGACCCGGCAGGGCGCGCTTTCGGTGACACAGCTTGACCAGTACCCGACCCCACCGTCCACAAGGGACGATGAGCGCTCGCCGTGGCCGACCTGGCCGTACCTCCTGCGCACCTACCCGGCGCACGAGGAGGCGGGCGAGCGCAAGTTCGCCGTCGCGGTCACCCGGTTCGTCGGCGACGACGACGGCAACGTGCGTGCCGTCGAACTCCGGCAGGTCCGCGTGGTCAAGGACCCCGAGACCGGCAAGCGCATGGTGACCCCGGTCAACGACGAGGTCGAGGAACTGCCAGCCGACCTCGTGCTGCTCGCGATCGGGTTCGAGGGTGTCGAGCACATGCCACTGCTCGACGGACTCGGCCTGTCGCTGACCAAACGTGGCACGCTCTCATGCGGCGCGGACTGGCAGACCTCCTCACCTGGCGTGTTCGTCTGCGGCGACGCGCATCGCGGTGCGTCGCTGGTGGTGTGGGCGATCGCTGAAGGACGCTCGGTGGCCAGCGCCGTCGACGCTTATCTCACCGGTGCCTCGGATCTTCCCGCGCCGGTGCACCCGACGGCGTTGCCGCTCGCCGTGGTCTAGAGGTCGTGAGTGGCGATTCGGGTTCTATCGGAAGTACCGCAATGTGGCGTTCCTGCCGCGCGGGTGCTCAGCTGTCCGTGAAGGCCTCCTTGCCTACCCTGAAAGTAGTGAAGGCGTCCTTCACGGACCCGGCCACCTGACCCGGCCGTGCGACGTCACCGACGGCGGGGCGTGCTGAAGCGAAAACCACCGGCAGCTCATCATGCTCGGCCGAACGGTCCATCCGCGATCGCGGATGCGGCCGAACGGCCGCTTGTACGCCGAGTAGTGAGACAAATACTTTCGGAATGTCGTGCAAGTCATACGGCAGTTCACCGGTGGCGAAAGGTGGTACGCCATGAAGAGGACGGCTTCCCGGACCGGGATCCTGGCGGCGCTCGTGGGGTTGGCGGTGACCACGCTGACAGTGGTCGCGAGTCCCGCGCAAGCGGCTCCTGCCGAGCAACAGGCGGCGGCCGACGCGCAGGCGGTCGCGGCGTACTGGACGCCCGAGCGGATGCGGTCGGCGATCCCGATCGAACAGCTGGTCAAGGCTCCGAACCTTTCGCCGAAGGACGTCGCGAAGGGGCAGAGCACGATCATCCAGAGCATCCCCAACGGCGGTGGCGCGTGGACGGGGGCGGGCAAGGTCGTGCAGACCGCGGGCCGCGTGTTCTTCACCATGGGCGGGCGGAACGCGTCGTGCTCCGGTGACGCGGTCACCAGTGCGAACGGCAGCGTCGTGATCACCGCCGGGCACTGCGTGAAGTACCAGGGCGCCTGGCACACCAACTGGACCTTCGCGCCCGGTTACGACAACGGCAACGCGCCCTACGGCACCTGGGCCGCGAAGAGCACGCTGACCACTCCGCAGTGGGAAGCGAGTGAGGACATGAACTACGACGTCGGCGCGGCCGTGGTCAACCCGCTCAACGGGCAGAAGCTGACCGACGTCGTCGGCGCGCAGGGGATCGCGTTCAACCAGGCGCGTAACCAGTCGATGTACACGTTCGGTTACCCGGCGGCGGCGCCGTACGACGGCACGAAGCTGATTTATTGCAGCGGCAGCACGTTCACCGACTTCCTGCTGACCAAGGACCACGGGATGAACTGCAACATGACCGGTGGTTCGAGCGGTGGCCCGTGGTTCCTCAACTTCAGCGAGGCGACCGGTGCGGGAATCCAGGCTTCGGTAAACAGTTTCGGCTACACCTTCCTGCCCGGCTACATGTTCGGTCCGTACTTCGGCGCGGACGTCCAGAACCTCTACAACAAGGCGCAGGCCGCTTAAGCACATCGGCCGCCCGTCCACCTTTTGGGAGCGTCGTCCCGGTGGGCGGGCGGCTTTCGCGGCGGCATATCCTGGTGCCTGTGAACTGGACAGTGGACGTTCCCGTCGACACGCTCCCCGAACTGCCTCCTTTGCCTCCAGAGCTGCGCAGTCGGCTCGACGACGCGCTTTCGCGGCCCGCGGCGCAGCAGCCCGAATGGCCGGACCCCGAGCTGACGAAGCGCGTACGTGGCGTGCTGGAGAGTGTGCCGCCGATCACCGTCCCGGCCGAGATCGACCGGCTCGCCGACCGGCTCGCCATGGTCGCCCGCGGCGAGGCGTTCCTGCTGCAGGGCGGTGACTGCGCGGAGACGTTCGAGTCGAACACCGAACCGCACATCCGCGCCAACCTGCGCACGCTGCTGCAGATGGCCGTCGTCCTCACCTACGGCGCGAGCCTGCCGGTGGTGAAGGTCGGCCGGATCGCCGGCCAGTACGCGAAGCCGCGATCGGCCTCCACCGACGCGCTCGGCCTGCCGGTGTACCGCGGCGACATCATCAACTCGCTCGTCGCCAAGCCCGAACTCCGCGTGCCCGACCCTGGCCGGATGATCCGCGCCTACGCCAACGCGGGCGCCGCGATGAACCTCGTCCGCGCGCTCACCGGCGCCGGGATGGCGGACCTGCACCAGGTGCACGACTGGAACAAGGACTTCGTGAAGTCCTCGCCCGCCAGCGAACGCTACGAGGCGCTGGCCGCTGAGATCGACCGCGGCCTGCGGTTCATGTCGGCCTGCGGGGTCACCGACGCCTCACTGCAGTCCACCGAGATCTTCGCCAGTCACGAGGCGCTGCTGCTGGACTACGAGCGCTCGATGCTGCGGATGGACCGCGCGGACGCGACGAACCCCAAGCTGTACAACCTGTCCTCGCACTTCCTCTGGGTGGGCGAGCGGACCCGGCAGCTCGACGGCGCGCACATCGCCTTCGCCGAACTGCTGGCCAACCCGATCGGCATCAAGATCGGCCCGACGACCACGCCCGAGCAGGCCGTCGAGTACGTCCGGCGGCTCGACCCGCGCAACGAGCCCGGCCGACTGACGCTGATCGCCCGGATGGGCAACGGCAAGGTCCGCGAGGTGCTGCCCGCGATCGTCGAGAAGGTCGAGGCGTCCGGGCACAAGGTCATCTGGCAGTGCGACCCGATGCACGGCAACACGCACGAGTCGTCGAACGGCTACAAGACCCGGCACTTCGACCGCATCGTGGACGAGGTCCAGGGCTTCTTCGAGGTGCACCGCAAGCTCGGCACCTACCCCGGCGGCATCCACGTCGAGCTGACCGGCGAGGACGTCACCGAATGCCTCGGCGGCGCGCAGGAGATCTCGGATCTGGACCTTTCCGGCCGGTACGAGACCGCTTGCGACCCGCGCCTGAACACGCAGCAGTCGCTGGAGCTGGCGTTCCTGGTCGCGGAGATGCTTCGCGGCTGACGGAGCCTTCCTCTCGCTTCGCGATCGCGTCAATGAGCGGTGTCGAGCAACTTCGCGGCCGACTTGAGCACGCCGTCCCGCAGCGAACCCACGTCCGAGACCGCAGCCCCGTTCGCCTGCAGTCCGATGTGGACGGAATCCCGGTAGGTCGCCACCGCGATCCCGACCGCTTGCCGCGGCGCCAGCGGCACGAACGGGAACACGCTTTCGAGGCGCGTCCCGTCGAGGGTGAGCCGGTTCGGCGGCACCGGCACCGTGGTCACCACGAGGTCGAACAGCAGCGGCGCGGCCAGCCCGGCCGTCTTGGCGCCGAGCCTGTGCAGCATCGGCGGCATCCGGTCGGCGAGCAGCGGGAACGCGCCGGCGCCCCGGGCCGGGCCGGCGGCCTTGTTCCGGTTCATCTCGCGGTGGACGGCCAGCAGCCGCGCAGGCGGATCGTCGAGGCCGACCGGCAGATCGCAGAGATACCCGGACAGCTTGTTACCGCCGGATCGCTCGGCCGAGCGCCCGCGCACGCTGACCGGGACGAGTGCCCGCAGCGTCCGGCCGTCGGCGCGCTGGCCGCGGTTGATCATCCATTCGCGCAGCGCACCGGCGAGGATCGCCAGGACGACGTCGTTGGCGGTACCGCCGTGGGACCGCCGGATTCGACGGATCTCGGCGGTGTCCAGCCGGACGAACCCGAGACGGCGCTCTGTCGACGGCGGCGCGCTGAGCGGGGACAGCGGTGAGCGGGTCGCGCGGACGACCGACGACGCGATCCCGGCGGACGTCCCGGCCTGGGCCAGAGTGGTACCGAGCGCGTCCTTGACCGCGTCCACAGGGGACCGGGGCGCGGGCGGTTCGGCCCCGCCGCGGGCGCGCCCTGCCGTGCGGGGGAGCGCGTCGAGCAGTCCCGCGGCGACGGCGTACGCGCCGGCACCGTCGGTGAGCGCGTGGTGCAGTTTCAGCAGCAGCGCGAACTCGCCGTCCGGCAGGCCGGTGACGAGACGCAAGTCCCACAAGGGTTTTCCGGTGTCGAGCGGTCGTCCCATCCACCGTGACGCGTAGGCGGAGAGTGGGTCCGGTTCGTCCAGTGAGCTCAGATGGTGATGTGAAATATGTTCACTTGCAACGAAATACGGGTCCTCGGCCCAGCTGGCGGCACCAGGCGGGAACAGTGCGGTGCGGGGACGTTGGCGAAGCTTGGGGATCCGCGCGGCCCGCTCGGCGAGCAACGCGGTCAGCTTACGCGCGTGCACCCGCCCGTGCGGACGGAAGGTGACCACCGCGCCCATGTGCATGGGCGTCGTTTCGCTTTCCAGGCAAAGGAAAGCGATATCGAGTGCGCTCAGCTGAGGGCCTGACATCAGTGACCTTTCTCGGATCTGGCGGCGATGGGCACAACTGCATCAGCCTGACATGACGGACGGGTGGTCGTCATGTTTCGTGGGCGCCAACTACCGCCGGTTTCACTCGAACGATGGGATCCCGGTCGGACATGGATCACCACTCCGCGGCAGATGGTGGAAAGCCCGGCACGGGAACTCGTTCGCGAACCGTCGGTGGGGCCCGGCAGACTGCACCACCATGACCGACGAACCGAAGCGCCCCGAACCACCGCTCACCGGCGACGAGCGCACCCAGTTGAACGGCTTTCTCGACTTCCTCCGCGCCACCGTGGTGTGGAAGTGCTCCGGACTCACCGACGAACAGGCCCGGCGGCCACTCGTGCCCAGCGAGTTGACCACCGTCGCCGGTCTGCTCGGTCATCTGACCCTGGTCGAGCAGTACTGGTTCAACGTGGTGCTCGACGGCCAGGAGGACGTCTGGAAGGAGGCGCTCGAAACCGACCCCGACGCCGAGTTCCGGGTCGCCATGCGGACCCCGGTCGACCAGCTGATCGCCGCCTACCAGGCCGAATGCGAGCGGAGCCGCGGGATCGTCGCCCGGATGGGGCTCGACGACGAGGTCGCCTTCCGAGGCGACCGCAAGGTCAACGTCCGGTTCGTGGTCGCGCACATGATCGAGGAGACCGGCAGGCACGCCGGCCACCTCGACCTGTTGCGTGAACTGACCGATGGTCTCACCGGGGAGTAGCCCGGCTGTGTCTACAAAGCGCGCTCTCGGATTTCCGTAGCCGGGCCGCAGTACCGCCTGGTCACTCACTCAGGCCTACAGGCGGCCGACAAGAAACGCGCGCGTTTCCTCACCCGATCACGCGAATACAGCTCAGGAGACACGCCCGCGGCGAGGGGGCAGCGGGAAGAACCCGCTGGTCCGCTCGACGTAGGTCGCGTACCCCGGCCGGGAACGATGCAAGCCCTTCTCCAGCAAAGGTTTTCCGGTGCCCTTGGCCAGCGTGAACGTCATCGCGATCGGCGACAGGATCGTCGCCGCCCCCACCCAGCTCGAACACGCCAGCAGGTACAGGCCCCACCACACGCACGCGTCCCCGAAGTAGTTGGGATGCCGCGTGTAGCGCCACAGCCCGCTGTCGAGCACCTTCCCCTTGTTGTCCGGGGCCTTGAAGCGGCGTAGCTGCTCGTCGCCGATGGTCTCGAACCCGAAGCCGACCAGCCACACCGCGACGCCGAGCCAGGCCGTCACGCCGAAGGAGTCGCCGTACATCGCGAACTGGACCGGCAGCGACACGAACCAGAGCACCACCGCCTGGAACAGGTACACGCGGACGAACAGCTTGAGCGCCGGATTCGGGCCGGCGCTCTCCGCCATCCGCACGTAGCGGG
The DNA here is from genome assembly GCF_047608695.1 of Amycolatopsis sp. cmx-11-32. Classification (NCBI taxonomy): domain Bacteria; kingdom Bacillati; phylum Actinomycetota; class Actinomycetes; order Pseudonocardiales; family Pseudonocardiaceae; genus Amycolatopsis; species Amycolatopsis sp. cmx-11-32. The sequence continues at coordinate 132,711 of NZ_JADNQN010000005.1, forward strand.
GGTCTTCGGGCAGCTTGTGGTTGCGCAGGTGCAGGTGCACGCCGAGGCGCACACCCCAGATCGCCGTCAGCGCCGCGGTGACCACGCGCAGCGCCACCGACCCGTCCCCGAGCGGCGCCGCGACCAGCGCGACGAGTGCGAAGCCCGGACCCCAGAACGTGTCGACGGTGTCGTAGCGCTTGCGCGCCAGCGCGATGCCGAAGGTGACGACGACCGCCAGCAGGGTCACCCCGGCGGTGACGAGCAGGGTCCCCCCAAGCGACATCAGGACCACTCTTTCGTGGCGGGCAGCGCGCTCAAGCCTTCGTCGGACGAGCGGACCGCGAGGATCTGGTCCACGCCCATCCGGTTCTCCTCGAACGCCAGCGCGCCGCCGACCAGGTAGAGCCGCCAAACCCGGGCGCCGGATTCACCGATCAGCGCCACGACGTCTTCCCAGTTGCTTTCCAGCGTCTTCTCCCATGCCCGGACCGTCCACACGTAGTGCTCGCGCAGCGCCTGGACGTCACGGATCTCGAACCCGGCGTTCTCCAAGTGTCCGAGCGTGCGGCTCAGCGGCCGCATCGTCATGTCGGGGGCGATGTAGCGCTCGATGAACGCGCCGCCACCGGGCGCCACCGCGCCGCGGGACATCTGCTGCAGGACCAGCCGCCCGGTGGGCTTGAGCATGCGGAACAGCGTCCGCGTGTACTCGGGGTAGTTCTCTTCGCCGACGTGCTCACCCATCTCGATGGTCGCGACCGCGTCGAACGGCTCATCTGTCAGCTCGCGATAGTCCTGACGACGGACTTCGACGCGATCCTCCAGGTCGTGCTGGGCGAGGCGGCCGCGGATGTGCTGCAGCTGTTCCGCCGAAAGCGTGATGCCGACGGCGTGCACGCCGTGGTGCTTCGCCGCGTGCACCAGCAGCGAGCCCCAGCCGCAACCGACGTCGAGCAGCCGCATCCCCGGCCGCAGGCCGAGCTTGCGGCAGATCAGTTCGAGCTTGTCCCGCTGGGCTTGTTCGAGGTCGTAGCCGTCTTCCTCGGACGTCCAGTACGCCGACGAGTAGGCCATCGATTCGTCCATCAGCAGCTGGTAGAAGGCGTTGCCGAGGTCGTAATGGTGCGAGATCGCGGACTTGTCGCGGAGCAGGCTGTGCAGTTTCCCCGACAGCCGGGCCTCCTCGGCGGGCGGTTCGGGCGGCGGCCCGACGACGCCGAGGCTCACCGCGAGCCGGACTGCCTCGGCCCATTCGCGAGGGCGGAGCTCGGCGCCGCGCACGGCGCCCGACCGGGTCAGCGCCCAGATCCGGCGGAATCCGTCGGCGAGGTCGCCTTCGACGTCGAGATCGCCGGAGACGTAGGCCCTCGCCAGCCCCAATTCGCCAGGGGCGTACAGGAGACGGCGCAGCGCGCGGCGGTTGCGGAGGACCACGGTCGGGGCGTCCGGCGGACCGGCGCGGACGCCGTCCCAGGTGCGGAGACCGACCGGGAGGGAACCACCGAGGAGCCGCTCGACGAACGGGACCAGACGGGACGCGGGACTGTTCGGCATAGTCGTCATTCGCTCCCGGACCGGAAAGGGATGGGTCGGATGATGCGCCGGTCACGCGATCCAATCCGCTCGCGATCCGGCTTCGAATGCCTCACGTGCACACCACGGGTCAACGCATCGGAGTCATCGGCAGCGGCGTCGCCGGCCTCACGGCCGCGTACCTGCTGCAACGCCGCTACGAAGTGCTGCTGTTCGAAGCCGAAGACAGGCTGGGCGGGCACGCGCACACCCATGACGTCCCGAGCGCGCACGGCGGCACCGTCGGCATCGACTCCGGGTTCATCGTGCACAACGAGCGCACCTACCCGAACCTGCTACGGCTGTTCGCCGAACTGGGTGTGGCCACCCGCGACACCGAGATGTCGATGAGCATCCGCTGCGACGGCTGCGGCCTCCAGTACGCCGGCGCGAAGGGCTTGAAGGGCCTCTTCGCCCAGCCGCGCAACGCCACACGCGGGCGCTACCTGCGGATGCTCGCCGACGTCAAACGCTTCCACCAGCACGCGACGCGCGTCCTTGAAGCGCCCGAAGCGGGCGACGTCACCCTCGGCGCGTTCCTCGCCATCGGTGGGTACACGAAGTATTTCGTCGACCACTTCCTGCTCCCGGTCGTCTCCACCGTCTGGTCGGCCGACCGGAACGACACGCTCGAATACCCCGCGCGCTACCTGTTCGAATTCCTGCGCAACCACGGGATGCTGTCGGTCGGCGGGTCCCCGAGCTGGCGCACCGTCGTCGGCGGGTCCCGTGAGTACGTCGACCTGGCCGCCAAGCAACTGACCGCCGTGCACCTGTCGACGCCGGTCCGCTCGGTCAGGCGCACCGCGCGGGGGATCGAGGTCCGCGACGACGCCGACACCCGGCACCGGCTCGACAAGGTCGTCCTGGCCACGCACGCGGACCAGGCGTTGAACCTGCTCGCGTCGCCGACCGAAGCCGAACGTGACGTCCTCGGCTCGTTCCGGTACTCCAGCAACGAGGCGTGGCTGCACACCGACACCGGCGTGCTCCCGACCGCGGGATCGGCGCGGGCCGGCTGGAACTACGCCACGCCCGCCTGCGGCGCGAACGCGGGTGCCGTCCAGGTGTCCTACGACATGAACCGCCTGATGCGGCTCGACGAGCCGACCGGGTACGTCGTCACGCTCAACCCCGGCACCGCCCCCGACGACGGTTCGGTGCTGGCCAAGATGACCTACGAACACCCCGTCTACACGCCGGACTCCGTCGCCGCCCAGCGTCGTCTGCCCGAACTCGACGACGACACGGTCGCGTTCGCCGGCGCGTACCACGGCTGGGGGTTCCACGAGGACGGCTGCGCGTCCGGTGTCCGCGCGGCCGAGAACTTCGGGGTGCGATGGTGACCGTCATAGCCGTGCTCTACGACTCCACGGTGGCGCATGTCCGGCGCAACGATCCGCCGATCTCGTTCGCCCACCGCGTCTATCTCTGGCTCATCGACCTCGACGCGCCGCCGAAGCTGCCGCGGTGGCTTCGGCCTTTCGCCCGCTTCGACTCGAGAGACCACTTCGCCCCCGAAGACACCTCCAGCATCCGGTCCAAATTGGACCGCTGGCTCGCGGCGCGTGGTGTCGACCTTCAAGGCGGCCGGGTGCTGATGCTCGCGGGCGCGCGGTTGCTCGGGCACAACTTCAACCCGATCACCCTCTACTGGTGCCACCGGCCCGACGGCGAACTCGAATGCGTCGTCGCCGAGGTCCACAACACCTACCGGGGCAGGCACGCGTATCTCCTGCGCCCCGACGCCGACGGGATCGCCCGCGCGGACAAAGAGTTCTACGTCTCGCCCTTCCAGTCGATGGACGGCGAGTACCGGATGGCGGTGCCGCGGCCGGAGTCGCTGCTTTCGGTCCAGATCGCGCTCCGGCAGGGTGGGCAGACACCGCTGACCGCGTCGCTGAGCGGCGTGCGACGGCCCGCCACCGCCAGGTGGCTGGTGCACATGCTGGTCACCCGTCCGCTCATGCCGCACCGGGTCTCCGCGCTGATCCGGCGGCACGGGGTCAAACTGTGGGTGAAGAAGGCGCCGCTGACCCCGCGGACGCCGCAGACGGCCGGAGGCAGGCTTGATGGATGAATCGGCACGCCCGCGCCGGATGGCGCCCGCTCCCGCAACGGACGGCGAACCGGCGGGTCCGACGGCCGAGGAACTGCTCGTCCGGGTGGCGAAAGGGGACGAGCGGGCCTTCGAAGCGCTGTACGACCGGCTCGCAGGCCCCGTCCTCGGCCTGGTGCGGCGGATCCTCCGTGACGTCGCCCAGGCCGAAGAGGTCACTCAGGAGGTCATGGTCGAGCTGTGGCGCACGGCCACGCGCTACTCCCCGGATCGGGGGAGCGCGCTGAACTGGGCCATGACGCTCGCGCACCGCCGTGCCGTCGACCGCGTCCGGTCGGCACGGGCCAGCTCGGACCGCGAGGTCAAGGCGACCTTCGAGGCCGCCCGCGCCCGCCCCTTCGACGAGGTGGCCGAGGCCGTCGCGGCCCGCTGGGAGCGTTCGCAGGTGCGCCGCTGCCTGACCAGCCTGACCGAGCTGCAACGGGAATCCGTGCTGCTCGCCTACTACCAGGGCTACACCTATCGCGAGGTCGCCGAGGTGCTGCAGACTCCGCACGGGACCATCAAGACTCGACTCCGGGACGGCCTGATCAGGCTCCGGGACTGTTTGGGGGTGACGGCATGACGATGCCCGAAATGCACACGCTCACCGGCGCCTACGCCGTCGACGCACTGTCCGAATTGGAGCGTGCCCAGTTCCAGCGGCACCTCGGCGAGTGCGCTTCGTGCGCTCAAGAGGTCCTCGAACTGCAGATGACCGCGACCCGGCTCGGCGCCGCGCTGGCCGAAGACCCGCCGCCCGAACTCAAGCGCCGCGTGCTCACGCAGGCGATGGCGACCCGGCAGGAGCCGCCGAAGACGCGGTTCGAAACCGGGGGACGCGTCGAGGACCGCCGTCGCGCCCCACGCTGGGCGATCGCCGCGGCCGCGGCGGCGATCGTCGGGCTGGCGGGCACCGCCGTGTTCGGCGGCATCGCCTACGACACCCATTCGCAGCTGACCGCCGCGCGGGAACAGGCGGCGCGGTACGCGGATCGGTACGCGCCGGTCGCGGACATCCTTTCGGCCGCCGATCTCCGGACCGGTCACGCCGAGGCCTCCGCCGGGGGCGGCGGGACCGTGATGATGTCGCGCGCCAAGGACCGGCTCGTCTTCATGGCGGCTCAGCTGCCGAAGAACGAACCGGGCCGGACCTACCAGGCGTGGTTCATGTACCCGGGCGGCGCGCCCAAGCCCGCCGGGCTCATTTCGGGTGGTCAGGACAGTGAGCTGCTGGTCGCCGACGGACTCGGCGGGGCCGAGAAGTTCGCGCTCAGCGTCGAGCAGGCGGGTGGATCACCGACCGGATCGCCGTCGAAGGACGTCGTCATGGTCATGTCCATGCCCACCTGATCTCGGCTCCTACCAGGCCGCCGTTCGGCGCTGCGGCGGGGCCTCGCTCTTGCGCCCGGGAACATGTTGTGGCAAAACACCTTTGCGACACACGGCGTGGCTACTGGATTCGAGCCTGCCTGGTGCATACCGTCCTGCTTCAACGTCGGCAGTTGACATAACTCTCACTCTGAACTTCAGCTCGAGGGTTCAGATACAAGCTCAGCGACCGGCCGGCAGCACGGGCACACACGATCAGGAAGGCGGACCCGATGACGCCCCCGCACAACTACCTTGCGGTGATCAAGGTCGTCGGTATCGGCGGCGGCGGAGTTAACGCCGTGAACCGCATGATCGAGGTCGGCCTCAAGGGTGTCGAGTTCATCGCGGTGAACACCGATGCTCAGGCACTGCTCATGTCCGACGCCGACGTCAAACTCGACATCGGCCGGGAACTGACCCGCGGCCTCGGTGCCGGCGCCGCCCCCGAGGTGGGGCAGAAGGCCGCCGAGGACCACCGCGAAGAGATCGAAGAGGTCATCAAGGGCGCCGACATGGTGTTCGTGACCGCGGGTGAGGGTGGTGGCACCGGCACCGGTGGCGCGCCCGTCGTCGCCCAGATCGCCCGCAAACTCGGCGCGCTGACCATCGGCGTCGTCACCCGCCCGTTCACGTTCGAGGGCAAACGCCGCAGCAAGCAGGCCGAAGACGGCATCCAGCAGCTGCGCAACGAATGCGACACCCTGATCGTCATCCCGAACGACCGGCTGCTGCAGCTGGGCGACATCGGGGTTTCGCTGATGGACGCCTTCCGCTCGGCGGACGAGGTCCTGCTTTCGGGTGTCCAGGGCATCACCGACCTGATCACCACGCCGGGTCTGATCAACCTGGACTTCGCCGACGTCAAGAGCGTCATGTCCGGCGCGGGCTCCGCGCTGATGGGCATCGGCTCGGCGCGCGGCGAGGGCCGGGCGATCCAGGCGGCGGAGAAGGCGATCAACTCGCCGCTGCTGGAAGCTTCCATGGACGGGGCGCACGGCGCGCTGCTGTCGATCGCGGGCGGGTCGGACCTCGGCCTGTTCGAGATCAACGAGGCCGCGTCGCTGGTGCAGGAATCCGCGCACCCCGACGCGAACATCATCTTCGGGACGATCATCGACGACTCGCTCGGCGACGAGGTCCGGGTCACCGTGATCGCGGCCGGTTTCGACGCGGGCACGCCGACCCACAAGAAGCTCGACCCGTCGACGTTCGGCTCCCGGTCGAACTCGACCGCGTCCGCACAGGCGGGCCAGGTCAACGGCGGCGGAGCGACGCCGGTGCAGAGCCAGCCCTCCGGGGCGACTCCGGTACCGCCGTCGACCGGTTCCAACGGCTACCCGGTGGCGCCGCCGCGCACGCACTCGCCGATGCCGTCCTCCCGTAACGAGGGCAACGGCTCGCTGACCGGCGGGCTCCCCCAGCCCGGCGGCGGTTCGCGCGGCTACTCGCCGATCGGGTCGAACTCGACCCACGGCAGCCTGCCCGGCCGCGCCACCCCGGTGCACGACGACCCGTCGGACGACGAGGTCGACGTGCCTCCGTTCATGCGGCGGTAAGATTTCACGGTGAGCTGAAGGGGACTTTGCCCGCATGTCATGTGGGCAAAGTCCCCTTCACTGCGTGAGATGCGGGCAAAGTCACCAAGGAGGCAAGTCTTGCGGGTACGGCGGGTTGTCACGACAAGGGCCGGCGGGGCTTCCCGGCCGCCTTACGACACCTTCAACCTCGGTGATCACGTCGGTGATGACGCGGGCGACGTCTTCGCCAACCGCAAACGCCTCGCCGCCGAACTCGGCCTCGCCGAGGACAGGCTGGCGTGGATGGAGCAGGTCCACGGCCGCACCGCCACCGTCGTCGACGGCTCCGAGACCTCCGCCGCCGAAGCGACCGACGCTCTCGTGACGGCCGAGCCCGGTCTCGCGCTCGTCGTGCTCGTCGCCGACTGCGTTCCCGTCATGCTCGCCGACGTCGAAGCCGGTGTCGTCGCCGCCGTTCACGCGGGCCGCGTCGGCGCCAGGGTCGGTGTCGTCCCCGCCGCCGTCGAGGCGATGCGCTCGCTCGGTGCCGAACCGGGCCGGACCGAAGCGCTGCTCGGTCCGGCGATCTGCGGCGACTGCTACGAAGTCCCCGCCGACATGGCCGCCGACGTCGAGAAGCACGTGCCGGGCAGCGCCTGCAAAACCCGCAAAGGCACGCCGGGACTCGACCTGCGCGCCGGGCTCTGGCGACAACTGGCCGACCTCGGCGTCGGGAAGATCGGCGTCGATCCACGCTGTACCAACGAAGAAAAGACGCTGTTCAGCTTCCGCCGCGACGGCACCACCGGCCGGATCGCGGGCATCACGTGGCTGGACGCCTCGTGAGTGACGCCCGCAAGGGGGAACTCGCCGCCAACCTCGCCGAAGTGGAAGACCGGATCGCGGCGGCGTGCAAGGCCGCCGGCCGACAGCGCGACGAGGTCCGGCTGCTCACGGTCACCAAGACCTTCCCGGCGCTCGACGCGGCGCTGCTCGCCGACCTCGGCGCGCTCGACCTCGCCGAGAACCGTGATCAGGAGGCGGGCTCGAAAGCCGAAGAGGTCGCCGGTTTGCGTCCGGACGCCCGGATCCGCTGGCACATGGTCGGCAGTCTCCAGCGGAACAAGGCCCGCTCGGTCGTGCGCTGGGCCGACGAGGTCCAGTCCGTCGACTCCGAACGCCTCGCCGACGCACTCGCGAAGGCGACCAGATCAGCGCTCGATTCCGGGCAACGTGATCACCCGTTGGACGTCCTCATTCAAGTAAGTCTCGATGACGATCCGAAGCGCGGGGGCGTCCGGGTGAACGAGTTAGGCCAGTTGGCGGAGCGGATAGCCCATGTGGGTGATATTCGCCTCCTTGGGCTTATGGCGGTGGCTCCGCTGGGTATTGATCCCGCAGAGGCGTTCGAGAAGCTCGCTCGTGCGTCGGAGCGTCTACGGGAAGAACACCCAAAAGCCCGTGAACTCTCCGCCGGAATGAGCAACGATCTCGAGCAGGCGATCGCGCACGGCTCGACGTGTGTGCGTGTCGGAACCGCGTTGCTCGGTGGGCGCGGTTTAGCCTCGCCCTAGGGAATACCGTCTCGTCGTTACGGGGAGTGGTGGCGAGGGCGGGGGAGCATGGTGCGGGACGCGGCTAAGGCTAGGGAGAGGCATGAGCGCGCTGCAGAAGCTGAAGGCCTACTTCGGGATGGTGCCCGCGGACGAAGACGGCTATGACGTCGAAGAGGACTACCGGCGAGGCTATGCCCCAAAGGAATACGCCGACGACGAGTACGACTACGACGACGAGCCACCAGCCCGGTCGCGGGGTGGACGTTACCGGGACGTCGAAGACACGTATGACGAGCCCGTCTCGCGGACTCGGTCACGCTCTGTGATCGCCGCCGAGCCGGCGGTCCACGGGGCACTGGCGATCGATCGCCAGCCGGAACCGGTCGCCCGGCTGCGTCCGGTCACGGAGCCGGTCCGTCCGGCCGTCCGTGACCCGCTGAGCCGGATCACGACGTTGCACCCGACGAGCTACGCCGAGGCGCGGGCGATCGGTGAGCACTACCGCGAGGGCATCCCGGTGATCATGAACCTCACCGAGATGGAGAACGCGGACGCGAAGCGTCTCGTCGACTTCGCCGCGGGGCTCGCCTTCGCGCTGCGTGGGTCGATGGACAAGGTCACCAACAAGGTGTTCCTTCTCTCACCGCCCGATGTGGACGTCACCGCGGAAGACCGTCGGCGGATTGCCGAAGGCGGATTATTCCTGCGCGGCTGATCACCTGGTGACCGCTGAGCGCAGCCGGATGTGATTTTGTCGACTCATCGGCATCTCGTGCCCGTCAACTGCGTCTTTTGACGCGAGACATGGCAGAGTGGTTACGTGAATGCTGTGTTGCTGGTCGTCTGGTACGTGCTGTTCGCTTTCTGGCTCCTGCTGACGGCACGGATCGTCGTTGAACTCGTGCGTGCTTTCGCTCGCGAGTGGCGTCCTGCCGGAGGGGTTGCGGTAACGCTCGAGACCATCTACACAGTGACCGACCCACCGGTTCGTCTGTTCAGACGAATCATCCCGACCGTACGAATCGGCGGCGTCGGACTGGACTTATCGATTATGGTGCTGCTGTTGGTTGTGTTCTTCGCGATGCAGCTGACAACGCCAGGGTGATTTTCGGGGAAGCCCGGGTGGACCTGCAGGCCATGGAGTGCGTGAGGTGATCTGATGTCGTTGACCCCCGCTGACGTGCACAACGTCGCGTTCAGCAAGCCGCCCATTGGCAAAAGGGGCTACAACGAGGACGAGGTGGACGCGTTCCTCGACCTGGTGGAGACCGAGCTTGCCCGGTTGATCGAGGACAACAACGAGCTGCGGCAGCAGGTCGAACAGCTCGACAACGAGCTCGAGACCACCCGTGGAGAGCTCGAGAATGCGAAGGCGGGACCTGTCGGCCCGCCACCACAGGTGCGCGACGAACCGTCGCGTCGCCTGGCCCCGGTTCCGCCGCCACAGTCGGCGATGGAGCAGACCCAGGCCCACTCGATGGTGCCGGACAACGGGGAGCCCAACGTCCAGGCCGCCAAGGTGCTCGGGCTGGCGCAGGAAATGGCCGACCGGCTCACCGCCGAGGCCAAGACCGAGTCGGACGGCATGCTCGCCGAGGCGAGGACCAAGTCCGAGCAGTTGCTCTCGGACGCACGGTCGAAGTCGGATTCGATGGTGAACGAGGCGCGCACCCGCGCCGAGACCATGCTGAACGACGCGCGGACCCGTGCCGAGACCTTGGAGCGCCAGGCGCGCGACAAGGCGACGACCATGGAGCGCGAGGCTCAGCGCAAGTACACCGAGACCATGAACAACATGAACGCGGAGAAGGGCTCGCTGGGCAAGAAGATCGAAGAGCTGCGCACGATCGAGCGGGAGTACCGCACGAGGCTGCGCGGGTTCCTCGAGTCCCAGCTGCGCGAGCTCGACGACCGCGGTTCGGCCGCTCCCGCTTCGGCGTCTTCGTCGAACTCGGGGCAGTCGGCGTCGTCCTCGGGTGGCGGACAGGGTTACTCGTTCGGTCCTCGGGCCGAAGCGGGCTGATTTCCTACCCGGACTTGTCTACCCTGGGCTACTTCTACCCCAGGCTATTTCTACCCAGTGGAACGGCCTCGGCACTCTCCGGAGGGTCGGGGCCGTTTCGCTTGCCTCTCGTGTTGTAATTCACCGTGCTCTACATCGTCCTAGTACTGGTACTGGCGGCTCTGGGGCTGCTCGTCGCGGCGCTCATCACCGCGAACTCCCTGTGGGCCTGGATCTCCATCGGTCTCTCCGTCGTCGCCGGGTTGTTGCTCGTCTTCGACTGGCTACGCCGTCGGAAGAAGCGGTCCGCCGAGGCCGCCACTCCCGCCGAGGACACGGCGGACGACGAGGCGTCCGAGGCCGATGAGCCTGACGAAGCCGATGTCAAACCCGAGGACGCCGAGCAGACCGTCCTGATGCCCGCCGCCGGTGAGCTGGGTGATGAGGACGAAGCCGAGGTCGCGTCTTCGGAGAAGCAGCACAACGGCGACCCGGGTGAGGAGAAGAGCGACCCCGCGGATGTGGCGGTCGTCTCCGAACTCGAGACCGAGGTCGTCGTCGTCGACGAATACCCGCGCTATCACGTGACCACGTGCGCTTGGCTCGAAACCCGGGACACGATCCCGCTCGGTATCGGAGAGGCCCGGCAGCTCGGGTTCACCCCGTGCGCGCTGTGCGCGCCCGACGCCGAGATCGCCGGGCAGCACCGCGACGAGACCAAAGCGGACAGCTAGCCGCACTTGAACGTCTGAGCCACTTCGCCGACCGCGACCACTTCGGCGACGATCGTGTCGAGCACCAGGCGTTGTTCCTCGTCGGCGTCCGACGGCACCGGAATTTCCGTCGCTTCTTCGGTCCCGAGCGCGCGGGCGGCTTCGTCGACGGCGTCCGCGACCCCGGTCGATCCTGGGCGCAGCAAGAGTGACGAGGCCGTGACGGACAGGCCACGCAAGGCTTCCGCCGTCTTCTCCAGCGCGCCGCGTTGTCCGGGCGCGGGTTCCTTCGTGCCGGGTTCCGCGGCGAGCAGACCATGCTGCGCGACGGTGGCGCCACGGAACTCACGGCCGAGCGTCCGCGGATCGACGTCGTCGCCGCGTAGTTTCCGCCCGACAGAGCCGAGCAGGGTGCGGGTGGCGTCGACCGCCGTGTCGAAGCGTTCCGCCGCGCCGGGTTTCGGTACGCCAGGGATCGCGGCGAAACCGAACAGCAGCGCGATGGCGCCGGCGAGGACCATCAGGAGCAGGTATTCGACGAGCACGTACCGCGGGTCGAGGTGTTTGGTCGTCGCGTTCACGCCGACGGACATGAGCACCATGCAGCCGTTGAAGATCGTGGGCCGCGTCCGCATGACGGAGAACCCGCCGAGCAGGGCGACGAGCCCGACCGGCAGCAGAAACCCCTGCGGCAACAGCCAAAGAACGAGCGCGAGCACGACCGCGCCGCCGAGGGAGCCGCCGATGCGCTGCCAGGCCTTGCCGAGGCTGTCATGCCATTCCGGCTGCATGATGGCGAAAGTGCCGAGCAGGAAGGACACGGTGAGCGGGTCGCCGGGCCGGAAACTCGCCACGACGAGGGCCAGCGCCACCCCGAGACCGCACCGCAGCGCGTGCCGGAACTGCGCTGACCGCCAGGAGAACGCGCCGCTCAACTCGATCCGGCGTAGTTCCTTACGGAGTCCTTTCGGAACGTCCACACGCGACTTATCGCGCTCGGTGGCCGCGGTCCGAATGGTCTCGAGGGAGTCCCAGAGCGCGGTGACGAGCCCGGCCGTGGCGCCGGGCAACTCGGCGGGTTCCTTGCGGCGCACCGGTTCGACTTCGTCCGGCGCCGCCGGGTTCCGGACGGCATCGGCCAGTCTGACGGCTTCTTCCTTGGCGGCGTCGAGGGTTACACCGATTTCCTCGCTGTCCAGTCGTTTCCGGCGGATCTCGAGCAACCCGGCCGCCGCGCGGTGCCGGAACGTGCCGCCGAGGACCCCGGCCGTCCAGCGCTGCGGCCGATCCGCGAGCCAGAGCCGCGCCGCGCGTTCCTGTGTGTCGGACGTCCCCGCGGCGAGCGCTTCCGCCAGCGCCTCACGGGTCGGCTTTGCCGGGTCCTTGGCACCGATCAGCACCCGCAGCAGCAGAACGACCCCCACCGCGAGCGCGGGCGCGCCCAGGATCTGCCCGGCCGACGCCGTCCCCGTCAACTGGAAGCCGTAACCGAACAAGGACGCCATCCCGAGCCCCAGCCCGACCGTGACGAACCGCGGGCCGAGCACGGGCAGCAGTCCGGCGACGACCACGATCACCACCAGCAGGCTGATCGCGGCCCACTGCGAAACCTCGCCCAGTAGCCGCGGTACGCCGACCGCGAGGATCACCGCGGGCGCGAACCAGGCCAGCAGCCGCAGATCCGCCCAGAGTGGACCGCCGACCGCCGCGATGAGACAGAAGAGCGCGGTGAGCGCGGCGAGAACGGCCGCGTTGCCCAGTCCCAGCAGGAACCCGAGCCCGCTGACGCCGCCGAGGACCACCAACAGGACGACGAGGAATCCGGGCCCCTTCATCGGGCCCCGCAGATCGACATACCGTCAACCTAGAGGCGATGGCGTGAACGGCAACTCGAGCCCTTGTCGTGACCGGGCCCCGGCGGACCGCAACTAGAGGACTAATTGCGGCTGGTTGTTCGTTTTGCGTCAATTTGACCCGGCATGTGTTCAGGTACCGATGTGGCCCGTCGGTGCTTTCGTTTCATTTCTTGCTGGGCGATCTGGGGTGGGAAGCCGTTCTTGATGCCTACGGGTCTTCTTTTCGGCGGGGAGTCGCTGCCGGCTTTTAGCGGGTTGCCGTGGGCGTTGCCGGGGACCGCTGCCCCGGCGTGGGGCTGGCGGGGCGGTTGAACATCACTTTGCAGGTTTCGGGGTTTCCTTCGCGTCTTAAAGGTGCTTCGCGCCCTTCGCTTTACGCGGGATCGCTACGCAAATCGGGCTAGCACAGGTGTTCGAACAGCGGTATTGTTGATTCTGTGGCCAGCGAAAACAGTCAGACCCCCAGGACACGCGTCCGGAGTTGCGGTTCGTCAAACACCGTGATGGCACGCTCGGGTTCGCGGGAACCTTGGATCTGGAAACCTACGCCCGGTTGAAGTCCGATCTCGATCCGCTGGCCAAACCGCACAAGGCCGTCGACGGTGTCCGCGACACCAGCAGTCAGGATGAACGCTACGGGGACGCGTTCGCCGACTACGTACGACTCAAGACCGCCAGCCCCGATCTTCCCGGCCAGGCCGGGAGTCGACGCAGATCCTGATCACCATGGCCTACGACGACCTGATGAACGAGGTCGGCGACGGCGTCCTCGATCCGGTCGGCCCGATCTCCGCCACCGATGTCCGGATCCTCGCCTGCGACGCCCGCATCCGCCCGGTCGTTCTCTCCGGTGCTGGGCAACCGCTGGACGTGGGACACTCCAGCCGTTCCGCCACCACCCCGGCAGAAACACGCGCTGAAAATCCGGGACGGCGGCTGCGCGTGTCCAGGTTGCGCCATACCGGTCCAACGGTGCACGGCGCATCATCTGGTTTTCTGGCGGCACCGCGGCGAAACGAAAACCGACAACCTCGTGCTCCTCTGCACGAGACACCATCGGCTGATCCACAAAAGCGAATGGAAAGTCCAGATCGCCCAAGACGGGCTACCGGAATTCATCGCACCCACCTACCTCGACCCAAGCGGGGGAACCGAGACGCAACACCATGCACCTACGAGTATAGGCCGATTGTGTATAACGTCCTACACGTCAGCGTATTCGATCGGCGCCGCGAGATCAACGAATGCAAGGATCGACTCGTCGAGCCGTTGATGGACGAGCGCACGTGTGCGTTTCTTCCAGTTCGCCCGCGAGCAGGAGCAGCGGCCGTCCGTCGATCCGCAAGTGAACCTCGGCCAGGAGGACCGGTTCCCGCCACGTCTTCCCGCAAGGCGATTTCGACACCGGCCCACTCCTCGATGCGCGCGCCGAGCAACGTCGTGAACCCCCGTGACTGCCCGGTCACCCAATCCGTCATGACGGAAGTATGTCGCGACGCCGCGCGAAACTGTCGGTTCCCGGGGGCACATCCAGTCGTGAACTCAGCGCCGACGAAGACAACCTGGGTCGAAATCCTTCGGCGGCCCGCTCATCATCGTCCCCGTCTCGGCCTTGCCGGACTGGAAGGGGAATGCGGAAGAAAGCGAAGGCCAAGACGACTACGACCGTGCCTGTGCGGTGAACGCGCTCGCGGCCACTGTCCCTATCGGCGAAGCGCTGGGTCTGGTTCTCGGCGACGACCCCGGTCACTACCTGCTATCTCCCGGAGCAGCACACCTTCCTCCGCTGGCCTGCTGCGGATTCCGAGGCGGACCTGCTCGGCGAGTATCCGGCCGGCGGGACGCCGGAGCAGGCCGAGATCGCGATCGAGAAGGGGCGGTTCCAGATACGGGCCGTCCGCACGGACGGCGACTCCGCGTGGGTCGGCCCGGTCCAGCTCATTTCCGAGAGGCGAACCCGTCGCCAGTGGACTCGCCGGAGCGAGACCGGGGAAGGGCGTTGCGTCTCCCGACCCCACCCCGACAACCCGGTTGCCCCCGCGCGCTACCCTTGAGTCAACTGGCACCGATCCGGTCATCACCGGGGAGCCTCCGGAAGAACAGGGCGTCCGCGCCCCCAGTAGAACCGGACGGGTATGGCCCGTCACAGCCGTCGAATGAGCGGCCCAGCCGGAACACCACCGGCCGGGCAAGCGGGGTGGTACCGCGGAACGCGCCGGAAACGGCCGTCTCGTCCCCGTGTGGGTGAGAGCCCGTACGAGAGAGACGAACCGCGAGGAGCACCGAAGATGTATCCCAAGGCACAGATGGACGGCGAGACCGGCGTCCCGTCCCAGCCTTCGTTCCCCGAGTCGGAAAAGCGCGTCCTCGCGTACTGGGAGTCCGATCGGACTTTCCAGGCCTCGATCGATGCCCGCGAAGCCGGGAGCAATGGCTCGAACGAGTACGTCTTCTACGACGGCCCGCCGTTCGCCAACGGTCTTCCGCACTACGGTCACCTTCTCACCGGGTACGTGAAGGACTTGGTGCCGCGTTACCAGACCATGAAGGGCAAGCGCGTCGAGCGCCGCTTCGGCTGGGACACGCACGGTCTGCCCGCCGAACTCGAAGCCATGCGCCAGCTCGGGATCACCGAGAAGTCCGAGATCGACGCCATGGGCATCAACGTCTTCAACGACGCGTGCCGCGAGTCCGTGCTGCGCTACACCGGCGAATGGCAGGACTACGTCACCCGCCAGGCCCGCTGGGTCGACTTCGACAACGACTACAAGACGCTCGATGTCACGTACATGGAGTCGGTGCTCTGGGCGTTCAAGCAGCTGTGGGACAAGGGCCTCGTCTACGAGGGCTACCGCGTCCTGCCCTACTGCTGGCGCGACGAGACCCCGCTGTCCAACCACGAGCTGCGCATGGACGACGAGGTCTACGCCAGCCGCCAGGACCCGGCCGTCACGGTCGGGTTCCGCTTGGAGGGCAACGACAACGAGCTCGACGGCACCTATCTGCTGATCTGGACGACGACGCCGTGGACGCTGCCGTCCAACCTCGCGACCGCGGTGCACCCGGATGTCCGGTACGTCGTGGTGGAGTCGGCGGAACAGGACGGCAAGCGGTTCCTGCTCGCCGAAGCACGCGTCGCGTCGTACGCCCGCGAGCTCGGCGAGGAGCCGACAGTCGTCGGGCACTACACCGGCACCGAGCTGCTCGGAACCCGTTACGCCCCACCGTTCCCGTACTTCGCCGGGCACGAGAACGCCCACCGTGTGCTGTCCGCGGACTACGTCACCACCGAAGACGGCACCGGTGTCGTGCACATCGCGCCCGCCTACGGTGAAGAGGACAAGGCCGTCACCGACGCCGTCGGGATCGCCCCGGTCACGCCGGTCGACGCGCAGGGCAAGTTCGACGCCACCGTGCCGGACTACGCGGGCCAGCAGGTGTTCGACGCGAATCCGAACATCATCAAGGATCTCAAGAACGGCACCGGTTCCGCCGGTCGCCAGGGCGCGGTGCTGCTGCGCCACGAGACCTACGAACACCCGTACCCGCACTGCTGGCGCTGCCGGAACCCGCTGATCTACCGCGCCGTCTCGTCGTGGTTCGTCGCGGTGACCGAGTTCAAGGACCGGATGATCGAGCTGAACCAGCAGATCACCTGGTACCCGGAGAACGTCAAGGACGGCCAGTTCGGCAAGTGGCTGGAGAACGCCCGCGACTGGTCGATCTCCCGGAACCGCTACTGGGGCACGCCGATCCCGGTGTGGCAGTCGGACGACCCGGCGTACCCGCGCACGGACGTCTACGGCTCGCTCGAAGAACTCGAGCGTGACTTCGGCGTGCGGCTGGAGGATCTGCACCGGCCGTTCATCGACGAGCTGACCCGGCCCAACCCGGACGACCCGACCGGGAAGTCCACCATGCGCCGGATCGAGGACGTGTTCGACGTCTGGTTCGACTCGGGCTCGATGCCCTACGCCCAGGTGCACTACCCGTTCGAGAACACCGAGTGGTTCGAGCACCACTACCCGGGCGACTTCATCGTCGAGTACATGGGGCAGACGCGCGGCTGGTTCTACCTGCTGCACGTGCTGGCGACCGCGCTGTTCGACCGGCCGGCGTTCCGCACCTGCATCTCGCACGGGATCGTGCTGGGCTCGGACGGCCAGAAGATGTCCAAGTCGCTGCGCAACTACCCGGATGTCAACGAGGTCTTCGACCGAGACGGTTCCGACGCGATGCGCTGGTACCTGATGGCGAGCCCGATCCTGCGCGGCGGGAACCTGATCGTCACCGACAAGGGCATCCGCGACGCTGTCCGCCAGGCCGTGCTGCCGCTGTGGAACTCGTACTACTTCCTCGCGCTCTACGCGAACGCCGAGGGCGTCGAAGGCCAGTGGCGCACGGATTCCAAGCACGTCCTCGACCGGTACGCGCTGGCGAAGACGCACGAACTGGTGACCGACGTCGAGCACGCGCTCGACACCTATGACGTCGCCGGTGCCTGCTCGACCGTCCGTGACTTCCTCGAGGTGCTGACGAACTGGTACGTGCGCAGGTCGCGCGACCGGTTCTGGGCGGGTGAGCAGGACGCGATCGACACCCTGCACACCGTGCTGGAGGTGACGTCGCGGGTGGTGGCGCCGTTGCTGCCGCTGACAGCGGAGGTCATCTGGCGTGGGCTGACCGGTGGCCGTTCGGTCCACTTGACCGACTGGCCGAACTCGCTCGACCTGCCCGCCGACGCGGCGCTGGTGACGGCGATGGACCGGGTGCGTCAGGTGGCCTCTTCGGCGCTTTCGCTGCGGAAGTCGAACAAGCTGCGGGTCCGGTTGCCTCTGGCCAAACTGGTCGTCGCCGCGGACGAGGCGGATTCGCTGCGCGAGTTCACCGACATCCTGCGCGACGAGGTCAACGTCAAGTCCGTCGAACTGACCACGGAGGTCGCCACGCACGGCGGGTTCGAGGTCGCGGTCAACGCCCGCGCCGCCGGGCCGCGGCTGGGCAAGGACGTCCAGACGGTGATCAAGGCCGTCAAGGCGGGCGAATGGACGACGTCGGAGAGCGGAGCCGTCGTGGCCGCCGGCATCGAACTCATCGAAGGTGAGTACGAGCGGCGCCTGGTCGCCAAGGGCGGCGGTGCGGCCGCGGAACTGCCGGGCGGAGCGGGTCTGGTGCTGATCGACACCGAGGTCACCGACGAACTGGCGGCCGAGGGCCTGGCCCGCGACCTGGTCCGGGTCGTCCAGCAGGCCCGCCGGGACGCGGGTCTCGACGTCGCCGACCGGATCGCGCTCACCGTCGACGCGCCGGAGGACGTGGTCACGGCCGCGACCACGCACGAGGAGTTCATCGCTTCGGAGACCCTGGCGACTTCGGTGGCCTACGGTACCGTCGCCGACGGCTCGGCCGGGACGGTCGGGGAGGGAACCAAGGTGACCGTGGCGGTCGCCAAAGCCTGACTCCGAGAGTGAGATGAACGGGACTTTCATGGCAAATTTGCCATGAAAGTCCCGTTCATCTCATCCAGAACGCGGTCTGGACCACCGGGATCACGAAACGGATTCGGAACCGTCGCTTTCTCGCTGGGAAACGGCCTTGCGCGGAGGAAATCGGCAGGCTGACCCGGAGCGCGTGAAGGACGTGCCGCACTGGGGGAGAACGAGTCCATGAGTCCTGGCCGGAAAAGAGGGATCCTGATCGGCGCCGCGCTGGCGGTCGTCGCCATCGTGGTGGCCGCGGTGGTGCTGTTGGTCAAGGAGGATCAGGCGCCCGCCGCCACCGGTGGCCCGGGGGAGCCCACCGGGACAGCGCAGGAGAGCCCGGCGCGGGTCGCCGCCCGGTTCCTGCGGCAGTTCGAGGCCGGCGACCTGAACACCGCCCCGGTCGATGACCCGCCGGCGGCCACCGCGGCGCTGTCCGCGGCGCGCGGCGCGCTCACCCCGACGGCGGTCGAAGCGGCCCTCGGCGAGGTCCCGACGACGCCGGGGGAGGCGACCAGCACGTCGGCCACCTTCCACGCCTCCTGGACCTTCAAGGGCACCAGCGTCTGGAAGTACGAGGGCAAGCTGGACCTGGTCCGCAACGCCGGGAAATGGGTGGTCCGCTGGGCGATGTCGGTGATCCACCCGAAACTCGAAGCCGATCAGTGGCTCTCCGTCGCGCCCGTTTCGGCCAAGCCGGTCGTGGCCGACAGGGAGGGCAAGGCTCTCGTCGGCGGTGACGCGGCGGGTGTCGCGCCGATCCTGCAGGGGGCGCTGTCCAAGGTCGCGTCCGAGCAGAACGGCGGAACCGGGACCCCGGCCACCGTCACCGTGTCGCGCGTCGACGCTTCCGGCAAACCGGTCGAAACACTCTTCGGCCAGGCCGAAGAAGCCGGTCAGCCGCTGGTCTCGACCTTGAGCGTGGCGTCCCAGAGTGCCGCGCAGAAGGCTGTCGACGGCCTTCAAGGTTCGGCGATCATCGTCGCGATGAAAACCAGCGGTGACCTGCTGGCGGTCGCCCAGAACGCCGCGGCGGGCAACCAGCCGAAGGCGCTCAGCGGCCTGTACGCACCGGGTTCGGCGTTCAAGATCGCTACGGCGACCGCGGCGCTGCAGCAGGGCGGGGTCTCCGCCGACTCGCCGATGGCCTGCCCTGGGAGTGAGCAGATCCGGACCCGCACGCTCATGAACGAAAACGGTTTCGACCTGGGGACTGTTTCGCTGAAGACGGCGTTCGCCGCATCGTGCAACACGACCTTCGGGCGGCTCGCCGGGCAACTGCCTGCCGACGGCCTCGCGAAGGCCGCGAGCCAGCTAGGCCTCAACGCCGACTTCGAGATCCCGGGACTGGCCACCGAAACCGGGAAGGTCGAACCGTCGAGTAGCGCCGACGAGCAAGTCGAGGCCGGGATCGGACAGGGAAAGGTGCAGGTCAGCCCGTTGGGCGCGGCGCTCATGGCCGCCACGGTCGCGACGGGGAAACCGGTGGTGCCGAAGCTGTGGCAGGGATTGGAGACCAACGTCAACGCCGGCTACCAGGCCCCGCCTGCCGGGGTGCTGAACCAGGTCCGGGCGATGATGCGCGAGGTCTGCACGACGGGGACCGCGAAGGCGTTGAAGGGCAGCGGAAACGTCTTCGGCAAGACCGGGACCGCGCAGTTCGGCTCGGGTGCCGACGCCAACGGCTGGTTCGTCGGCTACCGGGGAGACGTCGCGTTCGCCGTCATGCTCGAAGGCGCCAACGACTCCGAACCCGCGGTCCAGCTGGCGGCGAGGTTCCTGGCGGGCTGATATTTCGGTCCGTGCCGAACCGTGGGTCTTCTACGGTGAGCGCATGGAAACGATCGCCTTGGCCGAGGTCGCGGCCGTGCTCGCCGATCCGAGCCGCGCGTCGATGTGCCTCGCGCTGCTCGACGGGCGTGCCTGGACGGTGACCGAGCTGGCCGGAGCGGCCGAAGTGGCCGCGTCGACGGCGAGCGAGCACGTGACGAAGCTGACCGAGGCCGGGTTCGTCGTCCGGGTCAAACAGGGGCGGCACAGCTACGTCCGGATCGCCGATCCCCGGGTGGCGGAGCTGATCGAGCAATTGGCGCAGCACGCCGAACACCGCCCGGTGAAGGGGCTGCGGTCGTCGGTCCGGGTGAAGCGGCTCGAGTTCGCCCGGACCTGCTACGACCACCTCGCCGGGACGGTCGGGGTCGCGCTGCGGGACGGGATGCTCGCCGCCGGGCTGATCGACGAGGCCGACGGCCTGACGTTGACCGGTCGCGGGCGCGACGTGCTCGGCACACTCGGGGTGGAGATCGCCGATAGCCGCCGTCCGATGCTCCGCGACTGTCTGGATTGGACAGTCCGCCGTGATCATTTGGCGGGCCGGGTCCCCGCGGCGTTACTGTCCCACGGAGTGAGTGCCGGCTGGTTGTCGCGTGAGGGCAACCGAGCGGTGAAGGTCCTGCCCGCGGCGGCGAAACCCTTCGCGGAACTAGGTGTCGACCTGATGGCCCTGCGGAGTCCGTAAAGGACAGTCTGTAACACAGTCCGTTCGGCTCGCCGTCGGCGGTGCACGAAGGTGTGACGATCACCGCCTCACTATTCTGGAGGCCTCACGGCGGCCGGACGGGAGGCGACATGGAACAGCTCCCGTTCATCTTGGGTACCGGTGGCGCGGTTCTCCTCGTCGCCGTGATCGCCGTCCGGGTGTCGATCAAGGTCGGCCTTCCCTCGCTGCTGCTCTACCTGGGGATGGGGGTCCTGCTCGGCGAAGCCGGGTTCGGCATCCAGTACGACAACCCTGAACTCACCCAGTCGCTCGGCCTCGCCGCACTGGTGATGATCCTGTCCGAAGGTGGTCTCACCACCCGGTGGACGGCCGTGAAACCCTCGCTGGGCATTGGAATCGCACTGTCCACAGTGGCCGTCGTGGTGAGTATCGCGGTCACCGGCGCGGCCCTGCATTGGTTGCTGGGCCTGGATTGGCGGATGGCGTTGCTGTGGGGCGCGGTGCTCGCGTCGACCGACGCCGCCGCGGTCTTCTCGGTGCTGAGATCGGCGGGGATCGGGAAGCGGCTCGTCGGTGCGCTGGAGATCGAGTCGGGGATCAACGACGCCCCGGCCTACATCGCCGTCGTCGTCCTCGCCGAGGGCACGACCGTTGACTGGTCGCTGCCGCTGCTGGTCGTCTACGAACTCGGCGCCGGGCTGGTGATCGGCTTGGCCTTCGGCTGGGGCGGGGCGTTCGCGCTGCGCCGGGCGGCGCTTCCCGCCACCGGTCTGTATCCGCTGGCCACGGTCGCGGTCTGCGTCGTGGCGTACTCGAGTGGGCAGCTGGCTCACGCGTCGGGCCTGCTCGCCACCTACGTCGCCGCCCTGGTGCTGGGGAATTCGAAGCTGCCGCACCGGTCGGACACACTGTCCTTCGCCGAAGGGCTCGGCTGGCTCGCGCAGATCGGGCTGTTCGTGCTGCTCGGCCTGTTCGCATCGCCGAGCAGGATCTTCGAGAGCCTGGTCCAGGGCCTGGTCGCGGGCGCGGTCGTGCTGTTGCTCGCCCGGCCGCTGTCAGTGGTGCTGTCGGCACTGCCGTTCAAGATCCCGTGGCGAGAACAGGTGTTCCTGTCCTGGGCGGGGTTACGCGGGGCGGTCCCGATCGTGCTCGCACTGATCCCGCTGTCGTCCGGCGTGCCCGGCGCGCAGGAGCTGGTCGACGCGGTGTTCGTGCTGGTCATCGTGCTGACCCTGCTTCAGGGGGCGACGCTGACCCCGCTCGCGAGAGTGCTCGGGCTGGCTCAGCACACCGAAGCGCACGAAATCGACGTCGACTCCGCGCCACTCGATGAGATGGGTGCCGAACTCCTGCAGGTCCGGATCAACTCCGGGTCGAAGATGCACGGCGTCTACCTGGCCGAACTGCGGCTTCCGGTCGGGGCGACGATCAGCCTGCTCGTCCGGGACGGCACCGGCTTCACGCCGAACAAGAACACCCGGCTCCAGGAACGCGATCAGTTACTCGTCGTGACCACCTCCGACGCGCGTGACGCGGCCGAACGACGGCTCCGTGCCGTCGACCGGGCCGGTCGCCTCGCCAGGTGGAAGGGCGAATCCGGCCAATAGGTCACGAACCGGCACCAGCTGTTCGTCGGTTGATCTCAGAAACTTCTTCCTCTTCGTCCCCCTTTTGGACTACCTTTCCCGCAATTGACTCCATCGAATGGGTGAGTGTCACGGGTTAAGGAGTACGCAAGGTGACGAAACTTCCTGCACGGTTCGCCGTTCTGGGGGCTGCGGCTGCACTCGTCGGGGTGGTTCTCTCCGCTCCGGTAGCCTCCGCGGCCGGCGCGTTTCCCGCGTTCGGATTGCCGTTCGACACGGGTCAGTCGGTCTACTCGGCGGGAATTCACTCGGACAACGGCACCTCCGGCGTGAAAAACGCCATCGACTTCAGTCCTGGGAACAAGACCGTGCGTGCGCCGCTGGCGGGCACCGTCCGAGTTCAGCACTGCGACGGGGGCGACTGGGTGACCATCGACCACGCGAGTGGCTGGCGGACCGGGTACTACCACATGGAGGACATTTCGGTCACCGACGGCCAGCGGGTCGTCCCGGGCGACGCCCTCGGCCTGACCGGAAACGCGCTGCCCTGTGGTGGCCGCAGTACCGGCGCCCACGTGCACTTCACCCTGTGGACCCTGCCCACAGCCACCGTCAAGGGTGGCGACTCGCGCGACTTCGGTGTCGGCGCTGGCAACTGGAACGGCGTGTCCTACGACGAGCTCTCGACCAAGGTCGCCGACGCCCACGGCGAGGCCGTCGACCGCAAGATCTTCGGCGGCTGGCAGTTCACCGCGGGCACCGATCAGTACTCGGGTACGGCGACCGAGGTCTCGTCCCGTTCGACCATTCCCCTGCCCGGCCGATTCCGCGTCTGACCTCCCGCGTTTCGTCCTCTAGTTGCGGTACTTGCACATGCATCTATCGCAACTAGAGGACTAATTGCGGGGGTTCTCCTCGGTTGCGGAATGCGTGACCGGCGTCTCACCATGCGGGCAAGGGGTGGCTTGATCGCCGGTGCATCGGCTAACTTCGTTCGTAGGTCACGAGTGTCAGCGTCAAGCCCCGGCTAGCTGACCGGCAACCCTCCTTCCGCGGTGGGGTGCCCCGGGTGAGGACCTGGCTCGTCGCGTGGTGCGACGGGCAAGCGCGGGATCCTCGTCGGGGTCCCCTGGCCCGGAGGATGACGATGACACTCGCTCTCGAACGCACCAGCACCCCCGCCACTATCGCGGAAACCGTTGTCACACACGAAATCCCGACGGTCGCGTGCGCCGATCTGCGGGTCCCGCTGGTCACCGGGGGCGACATCGGGTACGCCAACCTCGATCACGCGGCGAGCGCTCCCTGTCTGGACAAGGTGCGTGACGCGGTCGACGAATTCTTGCCCTGGTACGCCAGCGTCCACCGCGGCGCCGGATTCGCGTCGCAGGTCTCCACCAAGCTTTACGAGCGCACGCGGGGAAGCCTGCGGAACTTCGTCGACGCGCGGTCGACCGACACCGTCGTGTTCACCCGCAACACCACCGATTCCTTCAACCTTCTCGCGCGCAGCCTGCCGAAGCACACGTCGGTCGTCGTGTTCGACACCGACCACCACGCCGCGCTGCTGCCGTGGAAGGGTCCGAACGTCCGCCGGATCGAGACGCCCCGCACCCGCCTCGCCGCGGTGTCCGCGGTGGACGAAGCGCTCGCCGACTGCCCGCAGGGCTCGCGGCTGGTCGTCATCACCGGCGCGTCCAACGTGACCGGGGAACTGTTGCCGGTCAAGGAGATCGCCGCCGTCGCGCGACGACATGGCGCCCGGATCGCGCTCGACGCCGCGCAGCTCGCGCCGCACCGCAAGATCTCCGTGCGCAAACTGGACGTCGACTACATCGCGCTGTCTGGCCACAAGCTGTACGCGCCTTTCGGTGCCGGTGCGCTGATCGGCCGCGCCGACTGGCTGCGTGCCGCCCAGCCGTACCTCGCCGGTGGCGGCGCGACGAAGCTCGTCACCCGCGACTCCGAAGACTTCGGCGTGGTCTGGAACGCCGGCGCCGAGCGGCACGAAGCCGGTTCCCCCAACACCGTCGGCGTCTACGCGCTCGGTGTCGCCTGCGAGACGCTTTCCGGGAACTGGGACGCGATCGTCGCCCACGAAGACGAACTGCTGACGCGGCTGCGGCGTGGGCTCGCCGCCATCCCCGGTTTCGCCGAACTGCGGCTGTTCGACGCGCCGGTCGACCGGGTCGGCACGCTCAGCTTCGTCGTCGACGGCTTCGAACCGGGCTGGCTCGCCGCGGTCCTGTCCGCGGAGTACGGCATCGGCGTGCGGGACGGCGCGTTCTGCGCGCACATCGCCACCAAGCGGCTGATCTCCGCCGCCGGTTCGACCGGCCAGCAGGCCGTCCGGGTCAGCCTTGGCCTCGGCAGCACCACCGAACATGTGGACCGGGTCGTCCTGGCGCTGCGTCAGATCGTCGCCCGCGGCGCCCGCTGGCAGTACGAGAAGCCGGAGGGCCGCTGGGTGCCGGAGAACGATCCGCGGGAGCTGCCCCCGTTCTGCGCCTGACCCACTACCCTCACCCCGCATGGGGAACGAGCGACCGCGTTACTGGTTTCCGCTGGCGTTGCTGGGATTCGCACAGCTGATCGTGGTGGCGCTGGCCGGGGATCCGCGCCGCTCCGGGGGCTGGATGGGCTACCCGCCCCGCGGCGAACAGGGTTACTACCAGAACCTGTACGGCGTGGAGATGAGCCGGGAGGCCGCGTCCGCCGTCTCGGTCGTCGGCATGAGCCGGCTGGACAACTGGCTGTTCGCCGTGCTCGCGGTCTACCTCGGCACGGTGCTGTTCTATGCCTGGCGGACGAAGCCCGTGCGGTGGTGGAGGATCCTCGCGATCGCCCTCGGCGGCCTGGTCGCCATCGTGCTGGCGGATCTGGTCGGCTACTGGGAACTCGACATGGACGGCGACGCGCGGAGCGCGGTCCTGCTGACACTGGGGCTGATCCTGCTCGCCTGGCTGGACCGCAGCGTGCTGGTACTGGTCGTGGCCGCGGCGTTCGTGCTCTGCGCGGTGGTGCTCGCCCAAGGACAGCTCGCGTTAGTGCTGTCGTCGCTGGTCGCGCTGGCCGGGGCGTTCACGGCGCTGCTGAGCAGGCCGAAGACGGCCGCCGAGGAGACCTGAGCACGCTCAGTGGACAATGGGTGAGTGAGTACTGAGCCCGAAACCGCGCCACCGTCGCCGCCGCTGCCCAAGAAGCGCGTCGCCGTGGTGTTCGTCGTCGCCGCGGTGCTGTGGGGGATCGACCTCCTCGCCAAGCAGATCGCCGTGTCCACGCTGGAGGGCAAGCAGCCGGTCGAGTTCCTCGACGGGCTGGTGTACTTCCAGCTCGTGCGCAACCCCGGCGCCGCCTTCTCGATGGCGACCGGGCTGACCTGGGTGCTCGCGCTGGTCGCGGCCGCGGTCGTGGTCGCCATCAGCTGGCTGGCGCGGCGGCTGCGCTCGGTCGGCTGGGCGATCGGCCTCGGCCTCGTGCTGGCGGGCGCGCTCGGCAACCTGACCGACCGGATCTTCCGCGCGCCGGGCCCGCTGCAGGGCCACGTGGTCGACATGATCTCCGCGTTCGCGCCGAACGGGCAGGGCTGGGCGATCTTCAACGTCGCCGACTCCGCGATCTGCGTCGGCGGAGTGCTCATCGTGACTCTTTCCTTGCTAGGCAAGGACTACGACGGATCGTCTACAAAGGACAAGAAGAAAGCGGCAACCGAATGAGCGCGCGTATGCTGCCCGTTCCCGACGGGCTCGACGGAATGCGTGTCGACGCGGGTCTGGCGAAACTACTGGGACTTTCCCGCACGGTCGTGGCGGAACTGGCCGAATCCGGCGAGATCCTGCTCGACGGCAGGCCCGCCGGGAAGTCGGACCGGCTGGCCGCCGGTGGACTGCTCGAAGTGACCCTTCCCGATCCGGCTTCGCCCATCGAGGTCGTCGCGGAACACGTCGACGGCATGAAGATCCTGCACGACGACGATGACATCGTGGTGATCTCGAAGCCGGTCGGCGTCGCCGTGCATCCGAGCCCCGGCTGGACCGGGCCGACCGTCGTCGGCGGGCTCGCCGCCGCCGGACTGCGGATCGCGACCTCGGGCGCGGCCGAACGCCAGGGTGTCGTGCACCGGCTGGACGCAGGCACCACCGGCGTGATGGTCGTGGCCAAGAGCGAGCACGCGTACACCGTGCTGAAGCGGGCGTTCAAGGAACGCACCGTCGACAAGGGCTACCACGCCATCGTCCAGGGTCACCCGGATCCGACGCGCGGCACCATCGACGCGCCGATCGACCGGCACCCCCGGCACGACTACAAGTTCGCCGTCGTACAGGGCGGACGGCCCAGCGTCACGCACTACGAGGTCGTCGAGGCCTTCCGCGCCGCTTCGCTGGCCCAGATCAAACTGGAGACCGGCCGCACGCACCAGATCCGCGTGCACTTCTCGGCGCTCAAGCACCCGTGTGTCGGCGACCTGACCTACGGCGCGGACCCGGTGCTGGCGCGCAAACTCGGGCTTTCCCGGCAGTGGCTGCACGCGAAGACGCTCGGCTTCGCGCATCCGTCCGACGGGCGCTGGGTCGAGTTCGAGTCGGAGTACCCGGACGACCTGGCCAACGCGCTGCGCATCCTGCAGGACGAGAACTAGTCGTCGATCGACCAGGTCAGCGTGCGCTCGTCGGGTTCCGGCCGGGGCGACCAGCGCACGGCGACCACCCGGGTGGCGTCCGGCAGCACGTAGACGGTGTGACCGCCGAGGGTCTCGCCCGGCCGGACGCCGATCTTGTGCGGCGGCCGCGAGGTCAGGGAGACCGGTGCCTTCGTGATCGGCTTGCCGTCCGCGGTGAGCAGTTCGAGGTAGTTGTCCGGCAGTGAGACGAACGGGGTGTTCCCGCGGTTGGTGATCTCGGTGTGCACCACGACCGACCGTTCCCCGGCCTCCAGCGAGTAGCCTGCCGCGCTGAACAGGTAGTCCGCCGGGTCCTGGACCTCGAGCAGCTGGACGGCGAGCTGCTCGCCCTCCAGGCCGTGGGTCTCCATGACGTCGCCGGTCCGGCCCTTCTTGCCCTCCGGCACCTGCCGCGGCGTGACTTGCTGTTCGTCGCCGCGGGCCCAGGACGCGGTCTGCGGGACGCCCCACGTGCTCATCACCGGGTCGGCGGGCGCCATCGGGGGCGCGAACTGCTGCGGCGGGGCGGGCGGACGCTGCTGGGGCGGCGCCATCGGTGCCATCGGCTGGCGCACCGGGGTGGACGGCGGGCCGGGGTAGCGGCCCGAAGGCGTTCCGTGCACGTTGTACGGACCCGAAGGCGTCCCCTGGACGTTGTACGGCCCTGATGGGGTGCCCTGGACGGACCCCTGAGCAGGCGGACGCTGCTGGGGCTGCTGCTGTGCCCAGGAAGGCGGAGAGGCGGCGATGGCGGCGCGTAGCCCGTTCGGGTCACTTTCCACGCCCACGAGCAGCGGCAACCCGCTTCCCGAGAGGGCGACCAGGCGGTATGCGACCTCACGCGGGTCCATGCCGACCTTTGCCGCGAGTTCGTGCACGGCCGCCTTGCCCAGCTCCGCGAGGGCGGCGAGCAGGCGGGTATCCACGGGATCGGTCACGGCCACGTCCGGGAACGCTACCGCCTCGGCCCCGGCACCGCGGGAGAGGCCGTCCGGGTGCCGCAAAACCCGGCTTCGGTAGGACGTGGTCTCCATTAGGGTCGGGGATACCGCCTCCACCGATCACTGGGGAAGAAACATGAGCGAAGTCTCCGCCCTCGCCGACGAGTTCATCGAAGCCCTCTTCGACGCCGAGCCGGTCACGCCCGCTTTGCAGGGCTTTCGTCCGGAATCGTCCGGACTCACCGATCTCAGCGAGGCCGCGGGAGACGCCTTCCGCGCGAAACTGTCCGGTTTCGTGGAGCGGGCCGAGGCCATCGGCACCGACGGATTGAGCGCGGAGGAGAAGACCACCCGTGACGTCCTGATCGCGGTAGCTCGGGCGAAGATCGCGCTGCTGGACTCGCGGTTCGTCGAGTTCACCGTCAGCGACCTGTTCATCTCGCCCGCCGCCGAGGTGCTCACCGTGCTGCCGATGATGTCGGTCGGGACGGACGCGCAGGCGGAGGCGCATCTCGGGCGGATCGCCGCCATCCCCGAGTACCTGCGGCAGGCCGCCCAGCGCCATCGTGACGGTGTCGCCCGCGGCCTGGTCCCGGTCGCTTACCTGGTCGACGCCACCGTCGCGTACCTCGACCGGCATCTCGCCGACCCGTCGGCCGACCCGCTGCTGCGCCAGCCCGCGCCCGACGACGACTTCGAGACCCGCCGCGCCGCCCTGCTGAACGACGCCGTCCGGCCTGCGATCGCCGAGTACCGCGAGGTGCTCGCGAAGGAGATCGCGCCGCACGGCCGTCCCGAGGACAAGCCCGGCGTCTGCTGGCTGCCCGACGGCGAGCGCGTCTACGCCCTGCTCGCCGAGATGCACACCACGACCGTTCGCACCCCGCGTGAGCTGCACCAGACCGGGCTCGACGTGATCGCGAACCTCGCCGCCGAGTACCGCGAGTACGGCTCCCGCGTGTTCGGCACCACCGACCTCGCCGAGATCTTCGCCAAGCTCCGCACCGACCCGGCCCTGCGCTGGTCCAGCGCCGACGAAATGCTCGACTCCGCCCGCGCGGCCATCACCAGGGCCGAAGCCGAGGCGCCGAAGTGGTTCGGCCGGATCCCGCCGCAGCCGTGGAAGGTCGAGCCGGTCCCCGCCGAATCCGCGCCCGGTGCTCCCGCCGCGTACTACATGTGGCCCGCGGTCGACGGATCCCGGCCGGGGATCTACTTCGCCAACACCCACAAGGCGGAGGAGCGGTTCCGGCACGCGGCCGAGGCGACGGCGTTCCACGAGGCCATCCCCGGTCACCACTTCCAGCTGAGCCTCGCGCAGGGCCTCACCGAGCTCCCGCTTCTGCGCCGTGTCGGCGACTTCACCGCGTACGCCGAGGGCTGGGGTCTCTACACCGAGCGTCTCGCCGACGAAATGGGGCTGTACTCCGACGACGTCGCGAAACTCGGCATGCTGACCATGGACTCGATGCGCGCCGGACGCCTGGTCGTCGACACCGGCCTGCACGCGCTGGGCTGGAGCCGTGGCCAGGCCATCGACTTCCTCACCGAGAACACGCCGATGGCGGTGGTCGAGATCGAGTCCGAAGTGGACCGTTACATCGCCTTCCCCGGTCAGGCGCTGTCGTACATGGTGGGACGCCTGGAGATCCAGCGCATCCGCGAGGAAGCCGAGTCGACACTGGGCAGCCGGTTCGACATCAAGGCTTTCCATGACGTCGTGCTCTGCGGGGGATCGCTGCCGCTTTCGGTGCTGGACGGCGTCGTCCGCGACTGGGTCGCCGGCCACGGCGACACGCCGAACAGCCTCGCCGACGAGCTGATGTCACTCAAATTCGACGAATTCCCGCTGTGGCGGTCCCTGCTCGGGCTTCCCGGTGACCACGGCGCGATGCCGGACCCGAGCGCGTCGGCCGCGGCCGCCCAGCGCGCGTCGGCGGTCGCTATCGCCGAGCGGGCCGAAGCCCTTGCCGTCGAAGGACTTTCCCCGGCCGAGGCGGTCACCCGTGAGGTCGTGATCCAGCAGGCGAAGGCGATGATCGACGTGGTCGACTCCTGTTTCGCCGACATCTCGGTCAGCGACGGGCTGGCCTCGCCCGCGTTGTACATCCTCAACGACCTCGCGATGCTGACGCTGTCCGACGAGGAACGGGTCCGGGGTTACCTCGAACGACTGGAAGGACTCGGCTCCTATTTGGACGCGTTGATCGTGCGCCAGCGTGCGGCGGCGGCCGAAGGACTGGTGCCACCCGGCTTCCTCGTGGACGGCGGTGTCGCTTATGTGGAGCGGTATCTCGGTGACGAGGCGGGTGACCCGCTGGCGCTCACCGCGTCCGTTGCCGTGGAGGGCTACGAAGCCGAACGGGACCGGCTGCTCGCCGAGGTGGTCCGGCCCGCGTACCGGCGGTACCGCGACTTCCTCGACGGCGAACTGCGTCCCCTCGCGAAGGCCGAGGAGGAGCCCGGGCTGTGCGCGCTGCCGGGCGGGCAGGAGAAGTACGCCGCGCTGATCCGGGCGCATACCTCCACCGACCGCACCGCGCAGGACCTGCACGACACCGGGCTCGACATGATCGCGAAATTGGCCGACCAGTATCGCGAGCTGGGTGAGAAGGTCTTCGGCATCGAAGATCTCGGCGAGATCTTCGAACGGCTCCGCACCGACCCGGCCTTGCGCTGGCGAGACGGCGACGAACTGCTCGAAGCCGCGCGTGACGCCATCGCCCGCGCCGAAGTCGTCGCCCCGCAATGGTTCTCGACCATTCCCGAGGAGCGGTGCCAGGTCGAGCCGGTCCCGCCCGCGGAAGCGCCAGGCGGCACGCTCGCGTACTACCTGGAGGCCGCGCTCGACGGCTCCCGTCCGGGCACGTACTACGCGAACACCTACGAGGCCGAGCAGCGCCCGAAGCACACGAGTGAGGCGATCGCCTTCCACGAAGCCGTTCCGGGGCACCACTTCCAGATCTGCATCGCGCACCACCTCAAGGGGTTGCCGATGCTGCGGAGCCACGCCGACGTCAACGCCTATGTCGAAGGCTGGGGGCTCTACTCGGAGCGCCTCGCCGACGAGATGGGCTTGTATTCCAGCGATCTGACCAGGTTCGGCATGCTCACGCAGGACTCGATGCGGGCAGGCCGCCTGGTCGTCGACACCGGGATGCACGCGCTCGGCTGGAGCCGTCAGCAGGCGGTGGACTACCTGGTCGAGCACACGCCGATGGCGCGTGTGGAGATCGAGGCCGAGATCGACCGGTACGCCGCGTATCCGGCGCAGGCGCTGTCGTACATGGTGGGGCGGCTGGAGATCGAGCGGATCCGCGCCGAGGCCGAGGCCGCGCTCGGCGACCGGTTCGACATCAAGGACTTCCACGAGGTCGTGCTGAGCAACGGGATCCTGCCGCTGCGAGTGCTGGACGACGTCGTCAAGGAGTGGGTGTCCGCCCGAGCGCGGTGAGGAGTTCCGTCGCCGGTTCCTCGAGTTCGCGGCGGCCCCGCACCGGGCATACTATCGCTAAGCGAACGCTCAGTAACTTGTAAGGAGATGCGGATGAGGATCGGGACCGCGATCAACTACGCCGGCGGCTTCGCCGAGAGCGTGGCGGACATCGTCGAGCTGGAGAAGGCCGGGTTGGACATCGTCTTCGTCCCCGAGGCCTACTCGTTCGACGCGGTCAGCCAGCTCGGCTACGTCGCGGCGAAGACCGAGCGGGTCCAGATCGCCTCCGGCATCTTTCAGATCTACACGCGGACGCCGACGCTGACCGCGATGACCGCCGCCGGGCTCGACTTCGTCTCCGACGGCCGGTTCACCCTCGGCATCGGCGCGTCCGGTCCGCAGGTCATCGAGGGTTTCCACGGCGTGAAGTACGACGCGCCGCTGGGCAGGACCCGGGAGATCATCGACATCTGCCGTCAGGTGTGGCGGCGGGAGAAGGTCGTGCACTCCGGAACGCACTACACGATCCCGCTGCCGCCGGAGCAGGGCACGGGCCTCGGCAAGCCGCTGAAGCTGATCAATCACCCGGTGCGCGAGCGAATTCCGATCCTGCTGGCCTCGATCGGCCCGAAGAACGTCGCGCTCACCGCCGAACTCGCCGAGGGCTGGGAGCCGATCTTCTTCCATCCCGAGAAGGCCGCCGAGGTCTGGGGTGCGTCACTGGCCGAGGGCAAGGCGAAGCGCGACCCGTCGCTGGGCGAGCTGGACACCTTCGTGGGGACCGCGCTGGCGATCGGTGACGACGTCGACGAGCTGCTGGACCACCTGCGCGGCTACCTCGCGCTGTACATCGGCGGGATGGGCGCCCGCGGCAAGAACTTCTACAACAGTCTCGCGCAGCGCTACGGCTACGAGGCCGAAGCCAAGCTGATCCAGGACCTGTACCTGGACGGCAAGAAGGACGAGGCCGCCGCGGCGGTGCCGAAGGAGCTGATCAAGGCGATCTCGCTGATCGGACCCGCGGGCTACATCAAGGAGCGGCTGGCCGCGTTCCGCGAAGCCGGGGCCACCACACTGGTGGTCAACCCGCTGCTCCCGGGGCGCGAAACCCGGGTCGCGCAGGTGTCGAAGTTGCGCGAACTGGTCGAGTAGTCCGTCCGAAGGTCACGGCACTCTGCGGCGTCGAACCTCTCACCTGTATCGTTACGGTATCCTCCACCTGCACCGATGTAGTCGAAAAGCGGCGTTTCGGTGGAAAGAGAACGTTAAGCACGCCTGAACGGCAAGAAAATCGGCCATTATCAGGAGTGAAACGGAAATCTCGGGGAATACGTTCGCGATGAAGGTGAGGTGCCTCGCGTGCGCAAGCAGATCGAGGAGCCGTCCGCCGCGGTCCTGGACGTCGGGTCGTTCAGTGCGCGGCTGGTCGTTCTGGCCAAGGGCGGTTCACCGCTCGATCCCGTGCTGAGCCACCAGACGCGCCTGCGGCTGGACCGGGAACTCGACGAAGCCGGGAACCTGAGCCGTCGCGGCATCGACGCGGTCTCCTGCGCGGTCGAGGCCGGAATGACGACAGCGGCCAAGCACGGCGTCGAGAATGTGTATCCGCTCGCGACCTCCTCGATCCGCGACGCGGCCAACGTGAAGGACGTCGTTTGTGCCGTCTCGAAGGCCACCGGCGTCACCCTGCGGTTTCTCACCGGCCGCCGTGAGGCGGAACTGGCCTACGTCGGCGCGCGCCGGTGGTACGGCGCTTCCGCCGGCGCGCTGCTGGTGCTCGACATCGGCGGCGGGACCGTCGAGCTCGCCGCGGGCAACGCCGAGGAAGCCGAGTTCGCGCATTCGTTGCCGCTCGGCGCCCGGTCGCTCACGCGGAACTGGTTCGCCACCGAATGCCCGTCGCCCAAGGTCGTGTGGGCCATGCGGGACCACGTCCTCGACGAGGTCCGCGACGCGATGCAGGACGTGCTGCCGGAGATCCGCGATCACCGCGCCGTCGGCTGCTCCAAGGTGCTGCGGCAACTCGCCCGGCTCGCCGGCGACAGGCCGTCCCGCGCACGGGAGCTGCACCTCGAAGACCTCCGCGCGTGGATCCCGCGGCTGGCGAAACTGCCGGCGAAACGCCGCGCCGAACTGCCGGGCATCTCGCGGCAGCGTTCCCACCAGGCGCTCGCGGGCGCGATCGTCGCCGAGGCGCTGCTGACGCTTTCCGGCGGCCAGGTCGCCATCTGCCCGTGGTCCACCAGGGACGGACTGCTGCTCGGCCTGCTCGACGGGCTGGTCACGCTCGACGGCAAACCGGCGAAAGCCGCCTGAAAACTGGCGTATCCGGTCGAGAGCGGGTACCCCGGACACATGAGGGAAAGCAAGAAGAGCTTCGGACAGGACGACGACGAAGACCTCGGAGACCTCCGCAAGACCCAGCCGAAAACCGACGTGCCGAGCGCGCCCAACCGTGACATCGGCCCGCACGGCACCGAGGAGATCGACGACGTGCCGGGCAGCGGCGAAGTGCCGATCGAACCCCCGGACTGAGGTGACCGGACACCCGCCGCTTGATCGAGCCGGTCGCGTGCGGCGAGCCCTTTGTCCTGTGTGAGGGCTGAAGGAGACTTTCCTCGCATGGCATGAGGGGAAGGCGTCCTTCGGGTGGTGAGACTGTATCGGTCACTTCCTCCGCAACAGGACGAGAAAGCTTTATGAACGGGACTTTCATGGCAAATTTGCCATGAAAGTCCCGTTCATCACACGCTCGGGTCCGATGGGAGGCCCGGTCACGCGCCCTTCGGTCGCCGCCGCACCGGAGCCCGGCCCTGAGGCTGCACCGGCGCCGGACCCGGGTCGAGCGCCGGGATCGGCAGCCGCACCGGCTCCGAACTCACGGTGAACGTCTCCCCATGGTGCGCCAGCTCGAGCGGCTCCCCGGTGATCACGTGATACGTCGCACCCTCGCCGTCGATCTCGACCTGGAACCGGGTGCCGCGGAAGGTCAGCCGGAACGCGATGCGCTGCAACTGCGGAGGCAGTCGCGGCGCGAAGGTCAGCCGGCCGCCGTAGTCGCGCAGTCCGCCGAACCCGGCGACGGTGCCTTGCCACGCGCCTGCCAGCGAAGCCATGTGCAGGCCGTTGCGGACGTTGTTGTGTACGTCGTGCAGGTCGGTCAGCGCGGCCTCGGCGAGATAGTCGTAGGCCAGTTCGAGATGCCCGACCTCGGCCGCCACCACGGCCTGCGTTCCCGCCGACAGGGAGGAGTCCCGCACCGTCCGCGCCTCGTAGTAGGCGAAGTCGCGCGCCTTTTCCTCCGGGGTGAAGGAATCCCCGCACAGGTGCAGCGCGAGCACCAGATCCGCCTGCTTGACCACCTGCTTGCGGTACAGGTCGAAGTAGGGGAAGTGCAGCAGCAGCGGGTAGAAATCAGGTTCCGTGGCCTCGAAATCCCATTCGTCGTGCTCCAGGAACCCTTCGGACTGCGGGTGGACGCCGAGGTCTTCGTCGTAGGGCACCAGCATCGCGTCGGCCGCCTCGCGCCAAGACTCGACCTCGTCCGCGCCGACGTCGAAAGCGGTCGCGACATCCTCGTGCTGTCCGCAGATTTCGGCGGCGTAGAACAGGTTCCGGCGTGCCATCAGGTTCGTGTAGACGTTGTTGTCCGCCACCGCGGAGTACTCGTCCGGCCCGGTGACACCGTCGATCCGGAACCGGCCATGGCGATCGAAATGGCCAAGCGACAACCACATCCGCGCGGTTTCGAGGAGCAATTCCGCGCCGCAGGTCCGCATGAACTCGCTGTCGCCGGTGGCGTTGAGGTAGCGCACGACGGCGTCCGAGATGTCCGCGCTGACGTGGAACGCCGCCGTGCCCGCCGGCCAGTACGCTGAGCATTCCGCGCCGTTGATGGATCGCCAGGGGAACGCCGCACCGCGTAAACCCAGCTGTGTCGCCCTTTCCCTTGCTTTGTCCAAAGTGGAGTGACGCCAGCGCAGGGCGTCGCGGGCGGCGTCCGGTATACTGTAGGTGAGTGCGGGCAGGACGAAGGTCTCCGTGTCCCAGAACGCGTGCCCGTCGTAGCCGGGACCGGTCAAGCCCTTGCCCGCCAAGGCCCTCGTCTCGCCGCGGGCCCCGGCCTGCAGGAGATGGAAGAGCGCGAACCGCACCGCCTGCTGAAGTTCCGGATCGCCGTCGATCTCGATGTCCGACGTCTCCCAGAAGTCGTCGAGGAACTCCTTCTGCTCGGCGAGCAGTCCTTTCCAGCCGGTCTGCCGCGCCCCGGCCAGGGCGGCGTCGACCTGCGCGCGCACGGCGGGTACCGAACGTTTCGCGGACCAGCCGTAGGCGAGGAACTTGGTGATCCGCAGGCGTCCGCCCTTCGGCACGTCGACGGCGATGGTGAGCCGTGCCATGTCGTCTTCGGCCTGGATCTGCGTGCGGACGCCGTCGGTGACGTCGATCTTGTGGTCCATCGCCGCGGCCATCCGCAGCCCGGATTTGCGGGTCTGGTGCACCAGCACGGCGTGATAGGCCTCGGAATGGTGGAACTCCGAGACCAGTGGCGACTCCAGCGCCGCCGCGACCCGCGGGTCACGCGTGTCGGACTCGATCGGCTCGTTGGCCAGCAGATCCGACTGCACCACCAGCTGGAGTTCGTCGTCGAGCGGTTCGACCTCGTACCGGATCGCGGCGACGGCCCGCTGGGTGAAGGAGACCAGGCGTTCGGTCTTCACCCGGACCCGGCGCCCGGTCGGCGAGGACCACACGGTGCTGCGCGCGAGCGTGCCCTTCCGGAAGTCGAGGACGCGGTCGTGGTCGGTCGCCTGGCCGTACCGCATGTCGAGCGGCTCGTCCTCGACCAGCAGCCGGATGATCTTGCCGTCGGTCACGTTGACGACGGTCTGTCCCTCCTCCGGGTAGCCGTAACCGGTTTCCGCGTACGGAAGGTCGTGCTGCTCGTAGAAACCGTTCAGGTAGGTGCCAGGCAGGCCGCGGGGCTCGGCTTCCTCCAGCGTGCCGCGCAGGCCGATGTGCCCGTTGGACAACGCGAACGCCGATTCGGTGCGCTGCAGGGCGTCGACGTCCATGCCGCGCCACCGCAGCTCCCAGGGTGCGACCTCGTAGCCGTGGAAAAGCGAGTCGGTCACTTGCGGTCCTCCAGGAGTTCGGCGAGATCGTCCACCACGACGTTCGCGCCGTGTTCGAGCAGTTCGCCCGCCTGGTGCGCGCGGTTCACCCCGACCACGTAACCGAATCCGCCGTCTTTCCCGGCCTGGACGCCCGCGAGCGCGTCCTCGAAGACGGCGGCGTTCTCCGGTGCGACACCGAATGCCTCGGCGCCGGCGAGGAACGAGTCGGGAGCGGGTTTGCCGCGCAGGCCCTTTTCGGCGAGCACGATCCCGTCGATCCGCGTTTCGACGAACTTGGTCAGGTCGGCGGCGTCGAGCACCTTCGCGCCATTGGCCGACGAGGTGACGACGCCGATGCGTAGTCCGGCCGCCTTCGCCGCCTCCAGATACCGCACGGAACCCGGGTACGGGGTGACGCCCTCCTCGTCGATGATCTTCAGGACGAGCTGGTTCTTGCGGTTCCCGACGCCGTTGACGGTGGCGGCGTCGATGGCGTCGTCCGGCTTTCCCTCTGGCAGTTCGATCCCGCGCGAGGTGAGGAAGGTGCGGACGCCGTCCGCCCTCGGCCTTCCGTCGACGTAGGCCGCGTAGTCGGCGTCGGTGAAGGGGGAGAACACGTCACTGTCGCGGGTGCGCAGGAAGTCGTCGAACGTGCGTTTCCATGCTGCGCGGTGCTGGGCCGCGGTTCCGGTCAGCACGCCGTCGAGGTCGAAGAGGCAGGCCGTGATGGTGTGGGGCAGACCGATCATGCCTCCGCACGCTACCCGTGCCCGCCGGTGCTCGCTCAGCTTCCGGGATGTTTCGCGAGAGCGCTCCGCCGTCGATTACCGCTGAGGTAATGCGGTTCAGGCCGCG
This sequence comes from Amycolatopsis sp. cmx-11-32, assembly GCF_047608695.1. Lineage (NCBI taxonomy): Bacteria > Bacillati > Actinomycetota > Actinomycetes > Pseudonocardiales > Pseudonocardiaceae > Amycolatopsis > Amycolatopsis sp. cmx-11-32. Next base: position 169,956 of record NZ_JADNQN010000005.1, read on the forward strand.
CCGACCTTCCGTTCGAAGACCAGGCCCTCGGCCGCCCGCAGGCCGACGCTGATCGCGCCGGTCAGCACGCCGTCGTCGCCCAATTCGCCCTGTACGACCGACGGGACGAGGGGGGTGAACGAGCGCAGCGCGCGGTCGATCGGGTCGAGCAGCAGATCGGCCGCGGTGCCGATGCCGCCGCCGAGCACGATCAGTTCGGGGTCGATCACCGCGGCCACCGAGGCCACGGTGTAGGCGAGCCTGTCCGCCTCCTCCTCGACGGCGCGCAGGGCGAGTTCGTCGCCGTCGCGGGCGAGGCGGAAGACCTCGCGCGCCGATTTCGCCGTGCCGAGGCCGAGTTCGCGTGCGCCGCGGACCACGGACTGCGCCGCTGTGGCCTCTTCGAGGTGGCCGCGGACCGGCGGCGCGTCTTCGCCGTCGTTCGCCGCGTGCGATTGGCCGTAGGGCAGGTAGCCGATTTCGCCCGCCGCGCCCGTCGCGCCGCGGAAGACCTCGCCGTTGACCATCACGCCCATGCCGACGCCGGTGCCGATGGTGATGCAGCCGAACACGGACGCGCCACGCGCGGCACCGTGTTCCCATTCGCCGACGGCGGTGAGATTCGCGTCGTTCTCGACCATGAGATCCGGGCCGAGAACGCCTTCGAGTTCGTCGAGCAGACCGGCCTTGCCCCAGCCGGGCAGGTTCGGCGCGTGCCGGAAGCAGCGCTTGGCCGGGTCCGCGACGCCCGGCGAACCGAGGACTCGCACGACGATGTCGGCCTGGCTCAGTCCCGCTTCGCGCACCGTCGCCGTCGCGAGGGCGCCGACGGCGCTGACGAGCGCGGTGCCCGAACGCGAGGTGTTCCGCTCGTCACGGCGGGCGACCACGGTGTGGCCGAGATCCGAGACGGCGACACGGAGATGCTCGCGTCCGATGTCGACACCGAGGACGTACCCGGCCGTGGGATCCGCTTCGTAGAGGACGGCGGACCGGCCGGTGCCGGTCGAGGTGTGCCCGGTCGCCCTGGCGAGACCGGCCGCTTCGAGGGCCAGTAACGCTTGGCTCACCGTGGGTTTCGAAAGGCCGGTGTCCTTGGCGACTTGCGGCCGCGTGGCGGGGCCGCTGCGGCGCAGGAGGTCCAGCACGGCGCGCTGATTGATCTTCCGCATCCCGGCGGGGGTGCCGACGGGCGGACTTTCTGCGCCAACCACGAGCTTCGCCTCCTGTCGAACCAAGGTGTTCCCACCAAAGTTATCCGGGTCCGGCCCGAAAAGGGCAAGAAGGTTTACATTCGGTGGTTCTTGGCGACGATAAACGTGTCCGGGCCGCGAACCGCGCACGCCGCGCGCGAAATCCGGTGATTCACCCGGTATCCGGATGGGTGCTCCCAGTGACGGGCAATGGTCTAGACCAATCGGGTCAAGCGACGTGGCGGCTCGCCGGACGCCGGAATCCCCTGTGCTGGCGGGATCGTTCGGGGGTCTCACCGGTTTCGTAGTCCGATTCCGTGGAGTAGGAATCCGGCGTGTCGGCCGTCGTCGCCGGGCTGGGACGGTTGCGGAGGCGATGCTGGCGGTTCACCACGAACAGCAGCACCAGGCCGAGGACGACCAGTCCGTGGGTGAGCACGCGCCCGGCGGTGACCTGTCCCGTGACGAGGTCGCCCGCCGACAACGCCAGCAGTAGCGCGACGAAGCCGGTCAACGCCGGCAGTTGCCCGGACGCCGCCTTCGTGCGGGCGGCCGCCCAGCCGAGTCCGACACCGACGGCGAGATTCCACGCGCTGCTCTCGTGCGAAAGGTGCCCGACCAGGGACTCCGTGTCGTGTCCGGCGGCGTGGTCGTCGACACCCAGCAGTTGGGCGAAAGCGAGGGCGAGCTGCGCGACGGCGACCAGGGCGAGCGCGATCCTGGCGGGCCAGCCCTCGCTCGGCGGGGCGGGGGTGCGCTCCAGGATGACCGCGGTGAGGTCCGGGACCGGGGGAGCGGGCCGGAGCAGCATCGTCCGGTGCAGCCGCTCGGCGCGGGCGAGCCACGACCGGCAGGCGGCGCAGCCGGCCACGTGCCGGTCGGCCACCTCGGGCGGGGCGGGTTCGGTTTCGCCGTCGAGCCGGGCCGACAGGGCCTCGCGGCAGGTCTCGCACTTCACGTCTCACTTGTCGGGCGCGGGCCTGCCCCGGTTCCCAAGACGCTGCTACGTTTCCCGTATGGCCGGGCCGCGCAACCACGACGACGAGCGGCTGACCGCGCTCGCACTCGACGCGGCGCGTGGTGACCGGCGGGCGCTCGAGGACTGGGTGCGGGCCACCCAGGCCGACGTCTGGCGCTTCGTCGCGCACCTCGCCGACGTCAGTGCCGCCGACGATCTCACCCAGGAGACGTACCTGCGCGCGTTCGGCAGCCTGCGCCGGTTCGCCGGCCGGTCCTCCTCGCGGACCTGGCTCCTGTCGATCGCCCGGCGCGTGGTCGTCGACCGCATCCGGGCGGCGTCCGCGCGTCCGAAGCTCGCCGACGTCGACTGGGAAGCCACCGCCGAGCGTCGCGGCGCTCGTCAAGCGGAGGGTGTCGCGGGGTTCGAGGACCTGGTGGAGCTGCGGATGCTGCTCGACGGGCTCGACCCGGAACGACGCGAGGTCCTCGTCCTCACCCAGGTGCTGGGGCTTTCGTATGCCGAGGCCGCCGAGATCTGCGGCTGTCCGGTCGGCACCGTCCGCTCCCGTATCGCGCGTGCCCGCGAAGACCTGCTCGAAGCGGGCCGGGAGCGCGACTCCATCTGACCTCCCCGCCGCAATTAGTCCTCTAGTTGCGGTCCTTAGCGCGTGCAACTACCGCAACTAGAGGACTAATTGCGGGGGTGCGCTGTGGCGCGGCACACATTTGGGGGCGTTCGCTGTCACCTCGTCACACAGATGGGCTGACCCGACTACTCCGCGTTGACTAGGCCGAATGCCGCTGCCTAGCGTGTCGCCATCCACCCCAGGCCGCGCGAGGTCCCCACCTTCTCCGCGCGCTCTCGAAGGGATCTTCCCGATGGCCAGTCCCACCACAACCGAGGGCCAGGACCCCGGTGGCCTCGGCCGTCGCCGGTTTCTGACCTTCCTCGTCGCGGCGCCCACTCTCACGATCGCCACGAAGATCGGTATCGACGCCGTCGCGCCCGAAGAGGCCGAAGCCGTCATCCCGACCCTGCCCGGCCCGGCCGAGATCCTCGACCTCGGCGACGTCCTGATCCTTTCGAACGCCCCCACCGCCGGCCTGCTCGTACTCGAAGTCCGCGAAGACGGCCGCGTGCGGCTGGAACTGCCTCGGTCCGAGGTCGGCCAGGGCATCACCACGGCGAACGCGATGCTGGTCGCCGAAGAGATGGACCTTCCGCTCGACCGTGTCGACGTCGTGCTTTCCGACGCCCGTCCGGAACTGCTGTTCAACCAGCTGACCGGCGGCTCCAACACGATGCGCTCGTTGTACACCCCCGTGCGGACAGCGGCCGCCACCGCCCGCGCCCGGCTGGTCACGACCGCCGCGCGACAGTGGGGTGCCAATGCCGATCGACTGTCCACAAGGGACGGTTCGGTGATCGCGCCGGACGGCCGCCGCCTCGGCTACGGCGCGCTGTCCCAACCCGCCGCCCGCGCCGATCTGGGAAAGCTCGTGGCGACCCCGAAGGCCGAGTCCACGCACAAACTGGTCGGCACGCCGCAGTCGCGCAAGGACGCCCGCGCGATGGTCACCGGACAGCTGAAGTACACGCTCGACCTGGACATCCCGGACGCGAAACCGGTCATGGTCCGCCGTCCGCCCTCGATCAACGGCACGGTCAAGAAGGTCGACAACGAGGCCGCCGTCCGCGCGATGCCCGGCATCCTCGACATCGCCGTCATCAAGACCGGTGTCGCGGTGATGGCGGAGACCTTCGGCCAGGCGCTCGACGGTAAGAACGCGCTCGAGGTCACCTGGAACGGCGGCACCGTCGACGGCGAGAACAACGCGACGATCAAGAAGAAGCTGCGGGCCGCGGCACTGCCGTTCGTCGTGCCGCCGCTGCTGACGCAGTACGTCGACGGTGAATTCGACTTCGCCTTCGCGAGCCACGCGCCGCTGGAGACCAACTCGGCGGTCGCCGACGTCCGTGAGGACAGCGCGACCATCTGGTCCGGCATGAAGGTCCCGATCCTCGCGAAGCAGAACATCGCGCAGGAACTCGGGTTGCCGGTGAACAAGGTCACCGTGCACGTCCAGCAGGCCGGCGGTTCGTTCGGCCGAAGGCTGTTCTCCGACGGCGCGATCGAAGCCGCGCGGATCTCGAAGGCGATGAAGCGGCCGGTGCGGTTGATGTGGAGCCGCATCGACGACATGCGCCACGGCCGCGCCCGCGCCGCGAGCCACCACAAGATCCGCGCCACCTTCGCGCTCGGCCAGGTGCTCACCTTCGAACACCGCGTCGCCAGTGTGGAGACCGACTGGGGTCACGGGCTCGGCGAGGTTCTCACCGCCTTCGCCGCCCAGCTGCCGGTCGCCGGGAACCTGAGCTTCGCGCAGACGGTGTTCCTGCTGACGGTGAAGTCGCCGTACAACTTCGGCGTCACCACACAGCTGCTCAACGAGGTCCCGCATGCCTTCCACACCGGCGCCTGGCGGTCGGTGTACTCGGCGAGCACCCGCGGCGCGGAAGAGATCATGGTCGACGAGATCGCCGCGAAGCTCGGCAAGGACCCCGTCGCGTTCCGGCGGGAGTTCATCAAGAACGAGCGGCAGCGCGCCGTGCTGGACAAGGTCGCCGAACTCGGCGAGTGGGGCAAGAAGATGCCCGAGGGCTTCGCGCAGGGTGTCGCCGTGCACGGCGAGTACAAGTCGTACACCGCTTGCCTCGTCGAACTCGACGGCCGCGACCCGAAGAACCCGCGCGTCACCAAGGCGACGATCGCGGTCGACGTCGGCAAGCCGATCAACCCGCGCGGGATCGAGGCACAGATGCTCGGCGGCCTGACCGACGGCATCTCCACGACGCTGACCGCCGGCCTGCACATCGACAAGGGCCTGCCGCTGGAGGGCAGCTACTCGCAATTCCACTACGCGCGGCAGAAGAACTCGCCGACGGACGTCGAGGTGTTCGTCATGCCCGAGACGGGTGAGATCGGTGGCGCGGGCGAACTGGGCGTGCCCGCTCCGGTCGGCGCGATCGGAAACGCCTACGCGCGGGCCACCGGCATCAAACCGCGCAGCTTCCCGATCAACTTCCCGGTCGACTTCGAGCCGTTCCCCCGCTGAATTTCTCGCCCTGCCAAGGAGTTGCGATGCCCAACTACACCTTCACGGTGAACGGGAAGACCGTCACCGTCGACGCGCCCGCGGATCTGCCCATGCTGTGGGCCCTGCGGGACAAGCTCGGTGTCCGCGGCCCGAAGTACGGCTGCGGGATCAACGTCTGCAAGGCCTGCACCAGTCACCTCGACGGCGAGGCGTTCAACCCGTGCGTGACGCCGGTGTCCGATTGCTCGGGCAAGGACGTCACCACGATCGAAGGCCTCGCCGACGGCGAAGACCTGCATCCGGTGCAGGAGGCCTGGCTGGAGCAGGACGTCGCGCAGTGCGGCTACTGTCAGCCGGGGCAGATCATGGCCGCGGTGGCGCTGCTGAAGAAGACGAAGAACCCGACGGACGCCGAGATCGACGCGATCCAGAACGTCTGCCGGTGCGGCACCTACTTCCGGATCCGCGAGGCTATCAAGAGCGCGGCAGCGAAGATGTGAGAATTCCGCCGGTGCGGTGAAAATCCCCATTTTTCGCCGTACCGGCGGCGCCTTTTGGTTTCGACCGGCCACTTTCGAAGATGTCGTGTTAGATGACGTTCCCAGGGGCTCGACGCGCAGTCCTTGCCTCGGAGGGCGTCCATGCACTATCGAACTGTGCTCCGCGAAGGTTCGGCGGCCGTGGTCGCCGAACTCGCCGTCGAGGTCGAACGGCAGCTGCCCGGATTGATCGAGACCACGGTCGAACAGATCCGCGCCGAGATGCCGGTGTACCACGACGCGCGGTTCGTGTCCCTCGCCGAACTGCGGACCTCGGTGCGGAACAATCTCGAGTACGTCATGCGGACCCTGCGCGGCACGGAGGAACCCGACCTCGCGCAGGCACGGGCGACCGGGCGCGCACGGGCCCTGCAGGGCGCGCCGCTGCCGGAACTCCTGCGGGCGTACCGGATCGGGCTCACCGAGGTGTGGAACCGGTTCGTCGAACTGACCGCTTCGGGCGAGCACCATGACCTCCGCGGCCTCGTCGCCGCGACGTCGGCGATCTGGGCGCTGATCGACGACTACGCCGAGGCCTTGACGACGACCTACCGCGACACCACCGCCGAAGTCATGCTGGCGCACCAAAGCCGACGCTCCGCGTTGGTCGAGGCGCTCTTCGCCGGTGGCGCCGCGACCGAGGGCACGCTGTGGGACATCGCGCGTGTGCTGGAACTCTCACTCGACGGGACCTATGTGGTCGTCGCGGCGGAGACCCCGCGCGTCGGGCACGAACCTCTGCCACAGATAGAAAGCCGGCTTCGCGACCGGCATCACGCGTCCGCGTGGCGGCTCACTCCGGACCTCCAGGTCGGCGTCGTGTCGATGCGGGATCCGTTGGCGTCGCAGGTGATCATCGAGCTGCTGCGGGAGAACTCGATCGGCCGCATCGGCGTCAGCCCGGTGTTCACCGGTCTCGGGAACACCTCCCGCGCGCTGCACCTGGCGCGGGTCGCGCTCTCGAGCATGACGGCGGGGACGACGGGAATGGTGCAGTTCAACGAATCCCCGCTCGCCGGTCTCGTCGCCAGCGCGCCCGAGGCGTCGGTCCAGCTCGCGCACCACGTGCTGCGGCCGATCCTGGACCTGCCCGGCGACGACCGGAACGTGCTGCTGCTGACGCTGCGGGCGTGGTTCGAATGCCAGGGTTCCACGAAACTGACGTCGGAACGGATGTTCTGCCACCCCAACACGATCCGGCACCGCCTGAAGCGGATCACCGAGGAACTCGGCCGTTCGCTGACCGACCCGGCCGACATCGCCGAACTCGGCGCCGCCCTGCGCGCGCTCCACATGTTCCCGGACACCTCACATCTGCCTTCGCCGCGGGATCCGCTGCGCTAGGTTTCCCCCATGAACACGTTCGCCATCGGCGGAGACCTGCCCGTACAACGTCTCGGCTTCGGCGCGATGCGGCTGCCGACCGAGCCCGGACCCGGGCGCGAGGCGTCCATCGCCTTGGTGCGAAGGGCCGTCGAAATCGGCATCACGCTGATCGACACCGCGCACCTGTACGGCGGAGGAGCCAACGAGGAGCTGCTCGCCGAAGCGCTGTACCCGTACCCGGACGACCTCGTGGTCACCACCAAGGTCGGCGTCGTGCGGACCGGGGACGACTGGAAGTACGACGCCCGGCCGGAATCGCTGCGGGTGCAGGTCGACGAGGGGCTGCGCCGTCTCCGGGTCGGACGGATCGAATTGCTTCAGTTGCACCGCCTCGATCCGGAGACCCCACTGGCCGATCAGCTCGGCGCGCTGCGGGAGCTGCGTGACGAGGGCAAAATCGGCCGGGTCGGGTTGTCCGAGGTCACCGTGGACGAACTCACCCGTGCCCGCGAGATCGTCGAAATCGCCAGCGTGCAGAACCGCTACAGCGTCGTGGACCGGGAGTACGAAGCGGTACTGAACGCGTGTGAGGCGGCCGGGGTCGCTTTCCTGCCTTGGCGTCCGGTGCTGGGCGCCGCGTCGAACGCCACCGCCGAGATCGCCTCCGTCGCGCAAGAACTCGGGGTGACGACGGCGCAGGTCGGGCTCGCGTGGCTGCTCGCGCGGTCACCGGTGATCCTGCCGATCCCGGGGACGGCGAAGATCGCGCACCTGGAAGAGAACTTCGCCGCCGCGAAGGTCGAGTTGACGGCTGAGCACCTGGAGCGCTTGGGCTCGTGAGTGATAAGGACGGGTCAGGGTTTAGGTACCTACCGCGGTGCGCGGCCGCCGATCACTCGAAGGTGTGGCCAGGCTTGACGGCCTCGACGAGCACCCGCCGCGAGTGCGCGACGAACTTCCCGTCGGTCTCGATCATCCGATGGAGTTCCGCGAGCTTGTCGCGATGGCCGTTCACGGTGAAGCCCGGGACGATCCAGATCACCTTCCGCAGGAAGTGCACCACCGCGGCGAGATCGAAGAACTCCATCCGTAGTTTCGCCGGTTCCAGCCGCTCCACGCGGAGTCCGACGGCTTCCGCCTCGGTGCGCAGCACCTCGGGGGTCCAGCCGCCGTAGTCCTGCGGGCCGAGGAAGAACTCCTTCAGTTCCCGGACGGTCCCGGCACCGATCTGTTGCGACAGGAAAATTCCGCCGGGCCGCAGGACGCGTGCGATCTCCCGCCACGGGTTGTCGATCGGATGGCGACTGCTCACCACGTCGAAGGACTCGTCGGGGAAGGGCAGAGGCGCGTCGTATTCCGCTTCGACCACATCGCCGCCGAGCGGCGCGAGGGTTTTCCGGGCGACCTCGACGTTCGGCGGCCAGCCTTCCGTCGCGGCGAGGACCGGCGGCGGTTTCGGGATGCCCGCGAGCACCTCGCCGCCGCCGGTCTGCAGGTCCAGCCCGCCCCCCGCCGTCGCCATCCGCTGGCCGAGCAGCCGCGAGTAACCCCATGGCGGCCGTTCCTCCGTGGCCCGGCCTTCGAACCACGAGAAGTCCCAGCCTTCGACCGGGACGGCCTCTCCTTCGGCGAGTAGATCTCCGAACGTCATGTCCGCAGTCTCGGTCCCTCCGCCCGCTGGGGCAACGCGTTTTCGGGACCTGTCCCCGAACGTGACGGTCACACTGGGCGGATGAACCGAGACACCGAACCCGAGCTCGTGTGGACACCGGCGAGTGTGCTCGGCTGGGTGGTCGGTACGGCGCTCATCCTGATCGTCGGCACCTTGATCCTCGGTGTCATCCTCGGGATGTTTCTCGAGAACCCGACACTCTCCTACGTGTTCGGATTCACCCTTTCCGCGCTCTACGCCGGCGTTCTCGTCGCGCGAGCGATCAAGCTCCGTCGGTAGACCGCTTCCACAGGTTGATGTCGGCCTCGGTGGCGTAGCGGTCGATCTCGGCCAGCTCTTCGTTGGTGAAGTGCAGGTTCTTCAGCGCGCCGACGTTGTCCTCCAGCTGGGCGACGCTGCTCGCGCCGATCAGCACCGACGTCATCCGCGGGTCGCGCAGACCCCACGCCAGCGCGAGCTGGGCCAGCGTCTGCCCGCGACGCCGCGCGATCTCGTTCAGTGCCCGGATCTTGCCGAGGGTGCTCTCGGTGATGGTGTCCGGGTTCAGGGACTTTCCTTGCGCGGCACGGGAGTTCTCCGGGATGCCGTCGAGGTAGCGGCTCGTCAGCATGCCCTGCGCCAGCGGCGAGAACGCGATGCAGCCCGCGCCTTCGGTTTCGAGGGTGTCGAGCAGCTTGTCGCCTTCGAGCCAGCGGTTGAACATCGAGTACGACGGCTGGTGGATCAGCAGCGGCGTGCCCAGTTCCCGCAGGAGCCGCGCGGCTTCGGCGGTCTTCTCCGACGAGTACGACGAAATACCGACGTACAGCGCGCGCCCGGAGCGGACGGCGGTGTCGAGCGCGCCGACGGTCTCCTCGAGCGGCGTGTCGGGATCGAAGCGGTGCGAGTAGAAGATGTCGACGTGGTCCAGGCCCATCCGGCCGAGCGACTGGTCCAAAGAGGACAGCAGGTATTTGCGCGAGCCCCACTCACCGTAAGGGCCCGGCCACATGTCGTAGCCCGCCTTGGTCGAGATGACCAGTTCGTCGCGGTACGGCTTGAAGTCCGAGGCCAGCAGCCTGCCGAAGTTCTCCTCCGCCGAGCCGTAGGGCGGGCCGTAGTTGTTGGCGAGGTCGAAATGGGTGATACCCAGGTCGAACGCCCGCCGCGCGATGTCCCGCTGCGTGCCCAGCGGCTTGTCGTGCCCGAAGTTGTGCCACAGGCCCAGCGAGATCGCGGGCAGCTTCAGCCCGCTGCGCCCGGTGCGGCGGTAGGGGATGCTCTCGTATCGGCCCTCGGCCGCGACATAGGTGCTCACGGGCCCGATGCTAGCCGCCGGAAGCCCGGGAGAAGAGGGTGGCGACGGCGCCGAGGTGATTTTTGAACGCCGAAGGCCGCTCGACCTCGAAGGGTGCGCCGATGGCGGCGAGGATCAGCACGGGCCAATCGAAGGTGTCGACGTTCATCGTCAGGCGGCGGGTTCGGCCTGGCCTTGATCTGGGCCTCGACGAAGTCCCACGCCACCAGGTACCACCGTCGGCCGGGTGAGCCGAGCCGATGCGGTTCGACCAGCCGTCCGGACTCCTCGCCGCCGCGGGCCGCGTAGTCGAACTTCAGCCGCTCGTCGTCCAGGCTGGCCTGCGCGATCACCGTCAGGCCGGCCGCGATGACCTGGGGACCCGACTCGACGCCGGGACCGCCGACGCGGCCCAGCGGACGTTCTGGGTGGTCGCGGTGATGGTGATGCTCACCTTCGCGGTCGGGTTCCTGCTGCTTAAGCAGATCCGCGACGTAGAGTCGGCCGGGTAAGCGATCGAGCTGGGAGGCCGCGTGGCTGGGACCGGATACTTCACATCCGTCGAAGACGTGACGGCGAAGCTCGCCGACACCGGCTACCTGGCCTCCGCGGCCGTCGCCACCACGGTGTTCCTCGCGGACGCCCTCGGCAAGCCGTTGCTGATCGAGGGCCCCGCGGGGGTCGGCAAGACCGAACTCGCCAAGGCGGTCGCCGAGGCCAGCGGGTCTCGGCTCGTGCGGCTTCAGTGCTACGAAGGTGTCGACGAGTCCCGCGCGCTGTACGAGTGGAACCACGCGAAGCAGCTTCTCCGGATCACCGCCGGCAAAGACGAGACGTGGGACGAAGCCCGCAACGACATCTTCGGTGAAGAGTTCCTGCTGGCCCGGCCGCTGCTGACGGCGATCAAGGGCGACGAGCCGACCGTTCTGCTCATCGACGAGACCGACAAGGCCGACGTCGAGATCGAAGGCCTGCTGCTGGAGGTCCTCGGTGACTTCCAGATCACCGTCCCGGAACTCGGCACGATCACCGCCGGGCGCACACCGTTCGTGGTGCTGACTTCGAACGCGACCCGGGAACTGTCCGAGGCGCTGCGACGGCGCTGTCTGTTCCTGCACATCGATTTCCCCGACGCGGCACTGGAACAGCGCATCGTGCGGCTCAAGGTGCCGGGCGTCGACGACGCGCTGGCCGCGTCCGTGGTCAAGGTGATCACCGCGCTGCGGGCGATGGAACTGCGGAAGGCCCCGTCGGTCGCCGAAACCATCGACTGGGCCCGCACCTTGCTGGCGCTCGGCGCCGACAGCCTCGGCGAGGACGTCGTCCGCGCGAGTCTCGGCGTCATCCTCAAACACCGGGACGACATCGTGAAGGCGGACGCGCGACTGGAACTCGGCAAGGTCCTCGACTCGTGAGCGGCGTGCCGGGCAGGCTCGTCGAATTCGTGCAAGCGTTGCGGGAACACGGGATCCCGGCGGGTCCGAGTGAGACGGTCGACGCCGCCGCGGCACTGGAGGTGCTCGGTCTCGCCTCACGCGAGCAGATGCGGGAAGGCCTCGCGGCGGCACTCGTCCGGCGCGGCGGCCAGCGCGCGGTGTTCGACGCGACGTTCGACATCTACTTCCCGCTCGGGATCGGCGCGCCGTCGCAGGAGCCCGTCGATGACCTGGCGGCACTGCGCGATCGGCTCGCCTCGGCGCTCGCGGCCGACGACCAGACGGAACTGACGCAACTCGCCGGGCTCGCCGTCGCCATGCTGGGGGAGTACGGCGGCACGGCGGGCGCGGGTGGCTGGTCGGCCCACCAGACACTGGAACGGCTTCAGCCGCAGACGCTCGTGGTGCGCGTGCTCGAAGCGATCCGTACGGGCGCCTTGAACGATTTCACTGACAGACTGGATCGCGATGACGTCCGCCGCCGTGTCGAAGGATTCCGTGGGCTGGTGCGGACCGAAGCGCGCCGCAGGGTGGCGGAGGTCCGTGGCAGGGAACGGGTTTCGCGGCACGCCGTCCCGGCGGCCGCCGACCGTGTCGACTTCCTGCTCGCCAGCCGCGCGCAGCTGGCAGAACTCCGCCGGGTCGTGCAACCGTTGTCGCGCAAGCTCGCCACCCGGCTGGCCGCCCGGCGCCGGCGGCACGCGCGCGGGCAGATCGACCTGCGCCGGACGTTGCGGCGTTCGCTGTCCACCGGCGGCGTCCCGATGCGGCCGTCGTACCGGCGGCACCGGCCGGGGCGGCCGGAAATCGTGCTGCTGTGCGACATGTCGGGGTCGGTGGCCGGATTCGCGAACTTCACCATGCTCCTGGTGCAGGCCTTGCGCGACCAGTTCGGCAAGGTGCGGGTGTTCGCGTTCATCGACGCCTGCGACGAGATCACCCACCTCGTCGACACGGGCGCGGCCGACCCCGAAGACCTCGGCGCCCGCATCCTCGCCGACGCCGAACTCACCCGGTGGGACGGCCACAGCGATTACGGGAACGCGCTAGGCGAATTCGCCGAGCGCTACGCGGACGCCGTGGGGCCAAGGACGTCCATGCTCATCCTCGGTGACGCCAGGACCAACGGCGGCGACCCGAACCTGGCCGCGGTACGCGCGATCGCCTCCAAGGCGAGGCATACGTACTGGCTCAATCCCGAGCGGACCGCGCTGTGGTCCACCGGTGACTCCGAGGCGCACGCCTACGCTGAGGTCGTCGAGATGTACGAATGCCGGAACGTGCACCAGCTGACCAGGTTGGTCACCCGGTTGCTGCCCGCCTAGCCCGGACCCCGCCCCACCGCCACCCTCAACGGGCAGGCTGCGCCTGGCTGTCACTTTCCGAGCGCCGCCTTGCCGTACGCGTCGGCGTTGCTGAACACTTCCTGCCCGTACGCGGTGGAGTTGTTGTAGGTCAGCACCGCGGTCCACCAGCCGGCCGGCTTGCCGAGGTCGCCGCCCCGCGCGCACAGGTACCGCGCTGCCGTCATCGCGGCGTCGTCGATGTGCTGCGGATCCGGCGTGGCGCCGTCGCCGCTCGCGCGGACGCCGTACCGCTTCCAGGTGGCCGGCAGGAACTGCATCGGCCCGACCGCGCGATCCCACTTCGGGTCGCCGTCGAGGGCGCCCTTGTCGGTGTCGACGACCGCCATCACGCCGGGGGAGCCGTCGAGCGGGATGCCGATGATCGGCGGCGTCACGACGCCGTCCTCGCCGGCACGGGAACCGTCGTGCCGGGCGTGCTGGGACTCGGTGCGGCCGATCCCGGCGACGGTCGCCCAGGTGATGTCACAGCGAGCAGGGGCTTTTTCGGCCGCGTTCACGTAAGCACGCAGCGTGCGCGAAGGGATGTCTGTGTTCTCCGACACCTTCGCGATCCAGGCGTCCTTCGCGGGCGCCGCGGGCAGCGGCCCGGGGTCGCCAGGAATCCCCGAACGCGGCTCGGGCTTGAGCGCGGGAACGGCGAACACCGGTTTGACCGGCACCCGCTCGCGGTCGCCGAGGCTGACCGCCACCCACACCGCACCGGCCACCAGGGCGCCCACGACCAGCAGGGTGAGCATTACGCAGCCGCGCGGGCCGCGCCTCTTGGGCGGGGTTTGCCATTGGCCCATCAGGTCCAGGGTCGAAGGGGACGAAGCGGTCACCGGTTCCACGGTACGTGACGGATGTGGAGAAGTCGTGGAGCCCGCCCCCCGGGTGAGCCGGGCCACCCGTCAGCCGAGCCAGGCGTCGATCTCCACCTGGATCGCACGCTTGAGCTCGGCGGGCGCGAAGGAGGCGTCGACAGACGCCCTGGCGAGACCGGCGAGCGTGAGGTCGTCGTAGGCGAACGCCTCCCGGGCGCGCAGGAACTCGTCGGTCAGCGTGGTCCCGGTGACCGAGGGGACGTCGGTGCTGAGGGTGACCACGAGACCGGCGTCGGCCAGCCGGGGGAGTGGGTGCTCTTCGAAGGACGGCACGAGCCCGAGCGTCACGTTCGACGATGGGCAGACCTCCAGCGCGATGCCGCGTTCCCGCACTTCGGCGACCAGCGCGACGTCCTCCAGGATCCGGATGCCGTGGCCGATCCGTTCGCTGTGCCCGAGGTCGAGTGCCTCGCGGATGCTGTCCGGGCCGGCGTCCTCCCCGGCGTGGTGGATCAGGTGCAGACCGGCCTCCTCGGCCTCGTCGCAGATCCCCGCGAACGGCGCGAGCGGGTACTTCTCCTCCCCGGCGAGCCCGATCGCGAACACCCCGTCCCGGGCATAGCGGCGGGCGAGGTCGAGGGTGAGCCGGGCGCGTTCGACCGACCGGCGGCGGGAGTGGTCCAGGATCACCCTGGTGGTGAGCCCGTGTTCGGCCGCACCGACCGAGAGTCCTTTGAGGACGGACGCCAGCGGCATGTCCGGCTCGCCGAGCCGTTCGCCGTGCGACCCCGCCGTGAAGGTGACTTCGGCGTAGCGGACGCCGTCCGCGACCTGGTCCTCGCAGAACTCCCGCGCCACCCGTTCGAAGTCCTCCGGTCGCCGTAGACAGGACCGCAGCAGGCCGTTGTAGTCACCGAACGCGCGGAATCCGTCGAACACCGGTTGCTCGGCGGGTACGGCGATACCGTTCGCCTCGCCGAGATCACGGAGCGTGTCCGGCCGGATGGTGCTTTCGAGGTGGACGTGCAGATGAGCCTTGGGCAGCCGCGAAAGATCACGCATGAGCCCGAACTTAGCGGCGGGCGCCGCGTCACGCGCCTGGTTTTAAGGGGTCTGAGCAGCGAGGATATCCGAAATGAGTGACTTGGCGCGCTACGGGGAACCCGATGGGCACCACCGGTCGTTGAGCAGACAATCAGACGACCCCAAGGAAAGGGACCCATCGTGGCTCTACTGCGGAAGTTGACCGCCCTGGCCGGCACCGCCGGGGCCGTGCGCGCCTACGTGCGGAAAAATCCCGAGAAGGTCTCCAAGGCCGTGAACAAGGCCGCGACCTTCGTCGACCACAAGACCAAGGGCAAATACCACCACCGGATCGACGGTGCCGTCCGCAAGGTCGACGGGATGACCGGACGGCCCCCGCGTCGCCCCAATGAGTACTGAGCCGCTAGCTCTCGGCTGAGAGCGTCTCGAGGATCTGCTCGCCGTACTTCGCGAGCTTGTTCTCGCCGACGCCGCTGACCGTACCCAGCTCCTGCAGCGTGGCGGGCCGTTTGGTGGCGATCTGGCGCAGGGTCGCGTCGTGGAAGATCACGTACGCGGGCACCCCTTGCTCCTTCGCCGCCGCGGCTCGCCACGAACGCAGCAGTTCGAACACCGGCGCCGCTTCGGCAGGCATGTCGGCGGCCGCCGCCTTCTTCGCGCCGGACCTGGCCGCCGCCTTGGCCGCCCGTTCCGGCTCACGCCGCAGTTGGACCTTCCGCTGCCCGCCGAGCACCTCGGCGCTGCCCTCGGTCAGCACGAGTGAGCCGTAGTCGCCCTCGACCGCGGCGAGCCCCTGCGCCAGCAGTTGCCGGACCACCGCCCGCCACTCGGGCTCCTTCAGTTCCGTGCCGATCCCGAAGACCTTCAGCGAATCGTGCCGGTGCTGGGTCACCTTCGGCGTCGCTTTGCCGAGCAGGATGTCGATGATCTGACCCGCGCCGAACTTCTGCCGCCGTTCGTTCTGCAGCCGGACGATGGTGGAGAGGAGTTTCTGCGCCGGGATCGTGCCGTCCCAGGTCTCCGGGGGCGCCAGGCAGGTGTCGCAGTTGCCGCACGGCTCACTCTTCTGCCCGAAGTAGGTCAGCACCTGCACACGACGGCATTCGACCGTCTCGCACAGCGCCAGCATCGCGTTGAGATGGGCGCTCTGCGACCGCTTGTGCGCCTCGGATCCCTCCGACATGTCGATCATCTTGCGCTGCTGCACGACGTCTTGGAGGCCGTACGCCAGCCACGCCGTCGAAGGCAGCCCGTCCCGACCCGCGCGGCCGGTCTCCTGGTAGTAGCCCTCGACGGACTTCGGCAGGTCCAGATGCGCGACGAACCGCACGTCCGGTTTGTCGATGCCCATGCCGAACGCGATCGTCGCGACGACGGTCAGCCCGTCCTCGCGCAGGAACCGGGACTGGTGCTTCGCGCGCGTCCGCGCGTCCAGCCCGGCGTGATAGGGCACCGCCGGAATCCCGTTCTCCACCAGGAAGTCCGCGGTCTTCTCCACCGAGTTCCTCGACAGGCAGTAGACGATCCCCGCGTCGCCCTTGTGCTCGGTGCGCAGCAGTTCCAGCAACTGGCGCTGCGGCGAGTTCTTGCCGATGATCCGGTACTGGATGTTCGGCCGGTCGAAGCTCGCGACGAAGTGTCGCGCGTCCTCGAGGTTGAGCCGGGACGCGATCTCGGCGTGTGTCGTCTTGGTGGCGGTGGCGGTGAGCGCGATCCTCGGCACGTCCGGCCAGCGCTCGTGCACCGCGGACAGCATCAGGTAGTCGGGCCGGAAGTCGTGGCCCCACTGGGAGACACAGTGCGCCTCGTCGATCGCGAACAGCGAGATCTTGCCGCGGTCGAGCAGCCGCACGGTCGCTTCGACGGAAAGCCGTTCCGGCGCCAGGTACAGCAGGTCCAGCTCGCCGGAGAGGAAGTCGGCCTCGACCCGGTTGCGATCGGCGTAGTCCTGCGTCGAGTTCAGGAAGCCGGCGCGCACGCCGAGGTTCCGCAGCGCGTCGACCTGGTCCTGCATCAACGCGATCAGCGGTGAGATCACCACACCGACACCCGGCCGTACCAGCGCCGGGATCTGGTAACACAGCGACTTGCCGCCGCCGGTGGGCATGAGAACGAGCGCGTCACCGCCTGAGATGACGTGTTCGACGATGGCTTGCTGGTCGCCGCGGAAGTTGTCGTAGCCGAAAACGCGGTTCAGCGTCTGGAGGGCTTCCGAGGTACCGATGTCGGGGGCTGCCACCCGGACGATTCTAGGGGCGGGGTCCGACAGCGCCCGCGCCCGCGCACCTCAGCGCGGGAAGTCCCAGTCCAGCGCCCGGTTCCCGGTGACGACCGGCCGGTAGCCGCCGAGGACCGCCCCGCCGGTTTCGAGCGCTGTGGCGGTCTGCTCCAGCAGCTCGGTCAGGGTGGTGGGCAGGCGGTCGAAGTCCACCGATCCCTCGTGGTCCCATTCGCCGAGCCTTCCGGTCCCGGTGCGCTGGTCGAGGAACAGCCCGTCGCCACCGCCGTTGACGGCGATGGGCACGAACCGCCCGTGCCACCAGGAGCCGACGCTGTCGTCCGATCCGTTCGAGATCAGCACTTCGCACAGGACCTTCGCCTCCCTCGCGACGGTCTCTGTGGACGCCAGGTGATGGAACGGGGGAAGAGCGAAACTCTCGCCGATTCCCGAAACGCCGTCGTGCCGCCGAAGGGAGGCGATGAGTTCGGCGGGCAAGGCGACCCCGATCCGCCGTTGCGCCTCGGTGATCCGCGCGGTCGTCGCGGGAGGCCGCAGGGACGCGGCCGTCGTCGGCGCGTTGGCCTTGAGCCACCGCTCGACGCGGTCCCACGCGGCGCCGACGCGGCGGGTGGTGGCGTCGGAGACCGGGTCGAGCGCGGCCGGGCCCTGCCCGGGACGGCAGCCACTGTCGACGGTCAAGGTCGGCCGTGTCGTGAGGGTGGGTGCGGCGGTGGAATAGGACGGCGTCCTCGGCGTCGTCCGCAGGGGCTGCTCGGCGGAGAGCCACTGAGCGCCGCCGGGTTTCCCGCTGCGCACCGTGACCGCGAAGACGAGCCCGAGCACGATGACGATGCTCGCGACGGCGATCACCGCCGCGCGCCCCCAGTTCTTGCGCACGGTCAGAGACTAACCGCCCTCTTCGGCGGCCTTCCGGCGTTCCCGGCGGCCGCGCGCGATCTCGGTGGCGAGCGCGTCGAGCGGCCCCGTCCAGAACCGGCGGTACTGTTCCAGCCAGCCGTCGATGTCCTTGAGCGGACCCGGATCCACCGAATACAGGCGTCGCGCGCCCTCGGCGCGGACGGTGGTGAAGCCGTTTTCGCGGAGAACGCGCAGATGCTGGGAGACCGCGGGCTGCGAGATCCCGAATTCGCCGCGGACCACCGTGGTCACGTCGCCGGAACTCAGTTCCCCGTCCGCCAGCAGTTCCAGGATCCGGCGGCGCACCGGATCCCCCAGGACGTCGAACGCGTGCATCCGGCAACTATCACGGCCTGGGCTTATATAAGTCAAGGTTGCAAGGTCGGGGTCACCTCGTGGTGGCATCGTGGGCGGGAGACGAGGCTTCGGAAGGGGATGCGATGAAACTGGCCGAGGTGGTGGCCGACGGGTTCGGCCGCATCCAGGAGGTCGTGCACGAGGCGGTCGAAGGCCTCAGCGTCGAACAGCTGGCCGCGAGCCCGGCGCCGGGCGCGAACACGATCGCCTGGCTGGTCTGGCATCTGGCCAGGGTGCAGGACGACCACATCGCCGACCTCATGGGCACCGAGCAGATCTGGACCGCACAGGGCTGGCTGGACCGGTTCGCGCTGCCGTTCCCGGCGGCCGACATCGGGTACGGACATCGCCCCGAAGACGTCGACGTGGTCCGGGTCGATTCCGCCGACCTGCTGACCGGGTACTACGACGCGGTGCACGAGGCGACGACGGCTTGGGCCGCCGATCTCGACGAAGCCGCCCTCGACCGTATCGTCGACGACGCGTGGGATCCGCCCGTGACCCTCGGGGTACGCCTGGTCAGCGTGCTGTCCGACGATCTCCAGCACGCCGGGCAGGCCGCCTACCTCCGGGGGCTCGTACTCCGCGATACGTAGGCGAGGTGCCGCTCCACGCCGGACGACAGGAGCGCCGCCCGCGGAAACACTGGGCGCATGAGTACTTCCACAGTGCGGCGACCGCCGATGACGCTCACCCCGCGGTGGCGGAAACTCGCCATCGTCGTCCATGTCGTCTCGTCCCTCGGCTGGCTCGGGATCACCATGGTGAACACGGTCCTGACCTTCACCTCCGTGTTCACCGACGATCCCCTGCGCCAGCACGCGGCCATCCTGATGATGGACCAGGTCGGCGGATACCTGCTGCTGCCGGTCAGCCTGACCGCCCTGGTCAGCGGGATCGTGCTCAGCGTCGGCACGAAATGGGGTCTGGTCCGGTACAGGTGGGTCGCGATCAAACTGGTGCTGACCCTGATCGCGGTCGCGCTGACGTTGTTCTCACTGCTGCCGGGGACCAGGGAGCTGGCAGCGGCCGCTGAGTCCACTATGGACGGTGTATTCGTCGAAATGGGCCGTCGCGTGGACGGGTTCTACCCGATCATCGTGTCCACGGCGATGTACGTGACCATGACCGTGCTGTCGGTGTACAAGCCGGGCGGGAAGACGGCTTACGGACGCCGGGTGATGGCGGCTCGGGTCCGCGAACGCCAAACCGCCTAGAACTGCTCGAGCGCTTCGTCGATCCGCTCGGCTTCGGTGGTCAGATCGTCCAAGGTGGCCTGGGCGGCGGCGGTCTCGCCGTTCGCCGCCTCTTCCTCGAATTCGGCGTCGGCGAGCCGCTGACGGAGATCGTTCGCCTTCGCCGTGGTCTTCTCGGCCCGGCGTTCGGCGCGGGAGAGATCGATCTCGGCCTGCTTGCGGGCCTTCGCGAGATCGGTCGCCTCGCGCCGGAGCCGGTTGAACTCCGCCACCCGTTTCTCTTCGCGCTCGGCCTCTTCGCGAGCCTTGGCCGTCCGCTCCTGCTCGGCCTTCCGTTTCGCCTTCCGCCGGTCGTCCAAATGCGACACGGTGGCGGGCTTTTCGCGCTCCGGGGCGGGTCCCCGGGTCGGTCGCGGGGCGAATCCGCTGGTCAGCCACTGATCGGCGGCGCTGTCCGCGCCGGTGCTCAGGCGCCCGGCCAGCGCGAGCGCCGCCACCTCGGGATCGGCGACTACGGCTTCGAGGGTCGCTTCGACCTCGCGGGCGACCGGCTCGCTCATCGAGCGTTCGTCCTGCAGGATCCGGTTCACCAGCTCCTGCCGTCGCCGGGTGAGCTTGCGCAGGTCCGCGCCCGCCAGCGCCGAATGCGCCTTCCGCAGATCCTCGCCCAGCCTGGCCAGGTCCTCCAGCTCGCGGGAACCGGCCCGGCGGTTGAGGATCGTGGCCGCGAGGGTGGGCTTCCGGAGCGCGCGGATGCGTTCGGCCAGTGCGGCGTCACCCGCCGCTTTGGCCTCTTTCGCCCGCTGGTTGCGCACCGAGACGAACTCGGCCGGATCGCCGGCGTAGAGCTCGTCCGCGACCTCGTCGAAGTCCATCGTCCTCCGCAGGGTCAGTAGCCAGGTCTCGCTCGAGGTTCTCGTCCGACCACGATCCCACGAGACTCCGGGGTTTTCATCTTTTTCGGGGTCCGCAACGCGGCCGTCGTAGCGTATTCGCTCGTTCGGTGGCACCCGCCGGACCGGTGAATCCGCGTTTGCCGGGAGCCGGTCGGACCAAGGAAGGATCGGCACTTTGGAGGTGGCGTGCCCCCACTGTTGGAACAACGATGAGCACCGGGGATCTCGCCATCTGCCGCTGGAGGCACGAATGTCCGTCACCGAACGCGCTCCCGTTTCCCCTCGACCGAACTTCCTCGGCTCCGGACCGTATCCGGAACACCGGTGGCGAGTGGTTCTCTGGTCCGTTCTCGCCGGTTTCGCGCTGACGGTGATCTGGTCGGCGCCGTTCGTGGACAGTGTGATCGGCGACAGCGTGGCGAACACCCTGCTGGGTCACAACGCCAAAGAGACCCCGATCGGCGGTGTGGTCGCGGGGACGTTCTTTGCGTTCGTCTCGGGGCTCGCCGGAACGTTCACCGCGTGCAACATCGCCGCCTTCGGAGCCGTCGCCCCGCTTGTCGGCGGTGAGACCACCGGACGGCCGAAGTTCGTCGACACCTTGAAGCCACTGGGCTGGATCGCGGCGGGAATGCTGACCGTTTCCGTGGTGTACGGCGTCATCGTCGCGCTCGTCGGCACGCGGATGCCGCAGTTCTCGACGGCTTCGTCGCCGGGCGGGCTCACGCCGCGGAACATCCAGTCGATGATCGTCTACGGCGTGATCGGGATCGTGTTCATCGTGCTGGGCCTGGCTTCCGTCGGGATCGTCCGCAACCCGATCGCCGGCCTGACCCGCCGGTTCCCGCCCGCGCCGCTCGTCCTGATGGGCGTGCTCATCGGCGGCTTCCTGATCGGCCGTCCGTTCCCGCTGTTCCGGATGATGTTCCGCAGCGCGGCCGAAAGCCACAACGTCTTCTACGGCGCGGCCGCGTTCTCCCTGCAATCGGTCGGCAACATCCTGGTGATGGCGTTGTTGTTCCTCCTGCTGACGCACGGCACGGGCGGACGGCCGCAGCGGTGGATGCTCGCGAAGCCCACCAGGATCGCCGTGGTGACCGGTGCCGCGTTGCTGGTCGCCGGCACGTTCACACTGCTGTACTGGGACCTGCGCGTGCTCGGCCGGACCGGCGTCATCTGGTACCCGATCATCACGTGGTGAAGATCCGGGCCAGTACTTGTTCGACCGAATTCTGAAGGCACCTCGCCGCGTCCTCCCGGCCGGCGAGGTACCTCAGCAGGCCCTGCTGGAACAGGCCGTCGAAAAGCGCATACGTCGTCGACGGTGCGAGATCCAGCGGCTTGCCCAGCAGTTCCGCGTAGCGGGCGACGATCCGCCAGATCATCAGTTCGAGTGTCTCGTCGATGGCGAGGACGTCGGACCGGAACACCTTCTCGAACAGGCTCTGGTTGCGCAGGTCGTACCAGAGCCGATGCAGCCGGGCGTCTTCGCGCAGCGTGGTCGCCATCGCGGCGCCGAAGGCCCCTTTCAGTGCTTCGGCCGTTTCCGCGATCTCGACCAGCTGGTCGTACCGGGTGACGCATTCGGTCTTGTACTGCTTGACGCAGTAGGTGATCAGCTCGGCCTTGTTCCGGAAGTAGTAGTGCAGGACCCCATGGGAGAACTCGGAGTTCTGCGCGATCTCCCGCAGGCTCGTGCGTGCATAGCCCAGTTCGGACAAGGTGAGCAGAGCCGACCTCGCCAGCTGCGCACGTCGTTGCTCGAATCTGTCCACCCGGTGGGTCTCGTCACCGCTGCGGTCCGCTACGTCGGTCACAGTTCCCGGTTCCCGTCGCCTCGGTGCCCGCCGACCACGAGCACGTCGTCGGGATTCTAACCCCGGAAAGGGTTTTCTTACCTCCGACAGAATTCATTCGAGCCACTCGGTGACGAAGTGGTCGCTTTCGTGGATGTGGACGGCTTCGTAGGTTTCCGGACCGATCACGGCGAACTTGTGCGGGGTGTCCGCGGGCACGACCGAGACGTCCCCCGCCCCGCCCTCGCGTTCGTCGGCCCGATGGTGAACCTGGCCCTGTCGCGGACGATGACGAACGTTTCGCGGGACGGGTGCTGATGCGGCCTCGCATGGCGCGGGAGAGGGAAATCGCTCCCTCCCAGGAGGAAAACTCCGGATCAGAAGGGCGGCTCCGGGCTACCGGCGGCCACCGGCGTTCGCTCCCAGGCCCCGTCCGAAGGGGCACCGCCGGAACTGCGGCCCGCCTTGTTCACCTTCGCCGTGGCATACCGCAAGGACGGGCCGATCTCGTCGACGTCGAGTTCCACCACCGTCCGTTTCTCGCCTTCCTTCGTTTCGAACGATCGCTGCTTCAACCTGCCCTGCACGATCACCCGGGTGCCCCGGATCAGTGATTCGGTCAGGTTCTCCGCCGCCTGCTTCCAGAGCGAGCAGCGCAGGAACAGCGGGTCGCCGTCGCGCCATTCCCCGCTCGCGCGGTCCAGCACGCGCGGCGTCGACGCGACCGTGAAGTTCGCGACCGCCGCCCCCGACGGGGTGAACCGCAGTTCCGGATCGGTCGTCAGGTTGCCGATCACCGTGAGCACCGTTTCTCCGGCCATGGGACTTTCCTCCTCGCTTCCGCGCGCGGGTCCCGACCGGGCCCGCTGTCGCCTGGGAAGAGGAGACCACCGGGGTACGACAGTTTCGGCCGGTCCGTGGCGCTCGGATGTCATGAAAGGGGCTTTCAAGACGGAAAGTGTCTTGAAAGCCCCTTTCGTGACATCTTGGCGGCCGAAAAGCACTCCCCGAGCAGAGAGAGCCCTTCATCGATCCGATCGGAACCGACCAGCCCGTAACCGATCACCAGCCCGCCGCGCGTTCCCCCGTACGTGGACAGGCTTTCCACGGCTACCCCGGCCAGGGCCGCGTTCGAGACGGCATCGTCCACAGTGACCGTCGCATGTGGAGTGACCGCCGCGCACAGGTGAAGCCCCGCGCTCGAAGGAACGAGCTCCAGTACGCCCTGCAGTTCGTCGCGTACGAAGGCCTGGATCCGATCCCGCCGCACCGAATACTCCCGGGTGGCCTTACGTACGTGGCGGGCGAGCAGGCCTTCGTCGATGAAGCTCGCCAACGCCGATTGGGTGACGAGGTCACCGTGCCAGTCCATCAGTTGCTTCGCCTGCCGCAACGCCGGGCGCAGCGAAGCCGGTGCGACGAGGAAACCGATACGCAGCAAGGGAAGCAAGGTCTTCGAGAACGAACCGACGTAAATCACCCTGCCGTTGTGGTCCAAGCTTTGGAGTGGTTCGAGCGGCCGATCCGAGAACCGGTACTCGCTGTCGTAGTCGTCTTCGACGATCACCGCGTCGTTCCGCTCCGCCCAGGCCAGCAACGCCGTCCTCCTGGCGAGTGACATCGGCGTGCCGAGCGGGAACTGGTGTGACGGCGTCGTATAGATCAACCGGGTGCCCCTGGCGAGTGCGGTGACGTCGAGGCCTTCGGCGTCCACAGGCACCTTCTCGACCCGGGCGCCGAGAGCGGAGAAAAGCCGCTCTGCCGGGGGATAGCCGGGGTCTTCGACGGCGACACGTGTGCCCGGTTCGATCAGGACCCGGCCGATCAGGTCGAGGGCCTGTTGTGCCCCCTGGGTGACCAGGACGTCCTCGCCGCCTGCCCGCACCGACCGGGCGGCACCGACGTGCCGGGCGATCGCCACCCGCAGTGCTTCGAGCCCGGCCGGGTCGGCGTATCCCGACGGCGGCAGCAGCGAGGGCCGCAATGCCTGGCTGACCAGCCGTCGCCAGGTCCGCAGCGGGAACAGGGCGGGGTCCGGGACGCCGACGCGGAAGTCGAAGGCGGGCGCGGACCGGTCGGCGCCCAGCGGGGCCGGAAGCGAACGCCAGTGTGCGACCGGTCGCACACTGGCGCCCGTCGGTGCCGCGCGATCCGCCCGCGCCACGGGATCGGCGCTGACGAACGTCCCGCGGCCGACGTGGCCGCTGAGGAAGCCCTCCGCGGTGAGCCGTTCGTAGGCGACCGCGACGGTGTTGCGCGAGACGTCGAGTTCCCTGGCCAGCTCCCTGGTCGGCGGCAGGCGTTCCCCGGAGCGCAGGCGTCCGTCGAGGATGCCGTCGCGGAGCTGGCGATAGATCCGCGCGGCCAGGTCGGAGTGACCGTCGAGGCTGATGTGGAACGACACCCTCCGAGCTTATATTGGCCCAATCAAACTGCCGGAGATTGGAACTGTGACGTGGCCAATCCGGCGCCTAATTTGAGTCCATGGAGTCCACGAAGAGACTGACCGCGGCACAGCTGATCAGCTCCGTCGGCGACGGCGCCTACTACGTCAGCTCGGCTCTCTACTTCACGCTGATCGTCGGGCTTTCGCCCGCGCAGGTGGGCCTCGGTCTCACCGTGGGCTGGGCGGTCGGCTCGGTGGCCGGAGTCGCGCTGGGACACCTGGCCGACCGTCGCGGCCCGAAAGGAACGGCCGTCCTGCTGGGACTCGGGACGGCCGCGTCGGTCACGGCGTTTCTCTTCGTCAGCTCGGTCGTCGCGTTCGTGATCGCCGCCGGTGTCTACGCCTGCTTCCAATGCGGTCTCGGCGCGGCGAGGCAGGCGCTGCTCGCCGGCCTGATCGGCCCGGCCGAGCGCACGACGTTCCGCGCCCGGCTGCAGGCGATGGCCAACGCGGGGATCGCGATCGGCGCGGCGCTCGGCGGGATCGCGTTGGCGCTCGGGACGCGAGAGGCCTTCTTGACCGTCTTCGTCATCGACGCGCTGAGTTTCGTCGCCGCGGCTCTCGTCCTCCGCAAGGTGCCCTCGGTGGCGCCAGTGACGGTGAGAACCGGCGAGCCGCCCGTGGCCGTTCTCCGCGATCGCCCGTACGCGCTGCTGGCGCTGCTCAACATGATCATGCTGCTCTATATGCCGCTGTTCAGCCTGGTCCTGCCGCTGTGGATCTCGACCCGCACCGCGGCCCCGAGCTGGCTGGTTTCGGCGATGCTGGTGCTCAACACGGCGAGCGTCGTGGTCTTCCAGGTGCGGGTGGCGCGTGGCGTGACCGGCCTGCGCGGCGCGTCCCGCTGTGCCCGGCACGCGGGGATGCTGCTTTTCGTCTCCTGCTTGATCTTCTCGTTCTCCGCGATGAGCAGTTCCGCGTGGCTCGCGGCGCTGGCCCTGCTCGCGGGAGCCGCGTTGCAGGTGCTGGGGGAGATGGCGCAGGCGGCGGGCTCGTGGGAAATCGGTTTCGGTCTGGCCCCTGAGGGCAAACAGGGCCAGTACCAAGGACTCTTCGGTGCCGGGACGGCCATCGCCCGCATGCTCGGCCCGGTACTGCTGACCAGCCTGATCCTGGTGGGCGGCGTGGTGGGCTGGATGGTGCTTGGCGGACTGTTCCTGCTGGCGGGCACGCTCACCGCGCCCGCCGTTCGCTGGGCCGAGCGGACCAGGTCACAGCGGTTTGATCTTGAGGACGGCGGCACCGCCTCCCACACCGAGCAGCTCGACCGGAAGGTCGTCGTAGCTCAGGCCGCTGCCCGCCCATAGCTTGGCTTGGAAATCTTTGCCCGTGCCCGACGCCTCGCATCTGCCGGCACAGGTTCCGCCCTGACGGCTCCCGATGCCCCTGGCGATCAGTACGACGGTGCCGGCGTCGACGGACAGCACGGTCACGAACTCGACTTTGGTCTGCTCGGGGAGCGCCACCTTCGCACCGACCGGCGCACTCACCTCGCAGACGCCGTGGCCCGGGCTCAGCCCTCGAGTGCCTGGCGGAAGTGATCGGCTAGGTCGAGTCCGGCGGCTTCTTCCCGGGTGTACCAGGTGAAGGCGTCGTGTTCCTCGGGATCGAGCACGACTTCGCCCGGTTCGTCTTCGGCGAGCGCGTACACCGTGGCGTGGATCCGCATCGGCCTGCCCTCGACGTCGTCCCAGCTGTGGGTGCCGCGTTCGCCGGTGACCCGCACGGTCAGCCCGGTCTCTTCGGCGAACTCGCGGACCACGGTCTCCGCGGTCGCCTCACCCGGCTCGACGGTCCCGCCCGGCAGTTCCCAGTGACCGCCGAGGAAGGAGCCCGGCCGCCGCCGGATGAACAGGATCTTCCCGTCGCGGATGAGCCTGCCGTAAGCCAAGTTCTTGTCCGTCACCAGCGCATCTTCCCGTAGCCGGAGAAGCTTTCCTATCAAGGACCGAACCTGTCCGCAATTGCTCGTAGCGTACGTATTATGGAAAACACCGAGATCCGCCCCTTCCGCCTCGACATTCCCCAGGAGCAGCTCGACGAACTGCACGCGAAGCTCGACAGCACGCGCTGGCCTGCTCCGCTTCCTGGCGATGGTTGGGACACCGGAGTGCCGGTGGCGTGGCTGCGCGGGCTCGCCGAGTACTGGCGTGACGGCTACGACTGGCGCGCCGTCGAAGCCAGGATCAACCGCTTCCCGCAGTTCACCACGGTCATCGATGGACAACGGATTCATTTCCTGCACATCCGTTCGGCCGAAGCCGACGCGACCCCGCTGGTGCTCACACACGGCTGGCCGGGGTCGGTGGTGGAGTTCCTGGACGTCATCGGTCCGCTGACCGACCCGAAGGCGCACGGTGGAGACCCGGCCGACGCGTTCCATGTCGTGATCCCGTCGCTGCCCGGCTTCGGTTTCTCGGGCCCGGTCTCGGATTCCGGCTGGACCATGCCGCGGATCGGCCGTGCCTGGGCCGAGCTGATGCGTCGTCTCGGCTACGAACGCTACGGCGTGCAGGGCGGCGACCTCGGGGCGTCGGTGTCGCCGGAGGTCGGCAGGGTCGCGCCGGACAACGTCATCGGTGTGCACGTCAACGGTGGACTCAGCCCGATGCCCCCGATGGAGTTGCCGGAAAAGGAACTCGCCTCGCTCACCGACATCGAACGCGATCGCCTCGAGCGGATCGGTGCGTTCATGCAGGAGGAGTTCGGGTACATCTCGATCCAGTCGACACGGCCGCAGACACTCGGCTACGGGCTGGTGGACTCGCCGGTCGCACAGCTGGCCTGGATCATGGACAAGTTCCGCGAGTGGACGCATCCGCGCCAGACGCTCCCGGACGAGATCATCGAACGCGACACCCTGCTCACCAACGTCATGTTCACCTGGCTCACCGGTACGGCGGCATCGTCGGCGTACGTCGGCTACGCGCAGGCGGAAACCTGGGGCGCCGTGGAGAAGAACTCCGGGGTGCCGACGGCTGCGCTGATCTTCGCGCACGATGTCGGGATCCGGCGGTACTCGGAGGACGCGCACACGATCGTGCGGTGGACCGACGTGGATCGCGGCGGACACTTCGCGGCGTTGGAGGAGCCCGAGATCCTGATCGCGGACGTGCGGGAGTTCTTCCGGTCCCTCAAATGACGAGGACGGCCGCTTCCCCGAGGAAGCGGCCGTAATCGTCCACTTCGGACTCCAGTCCGGTGATGGCGGACCGCGAAAGCGCGGCGAAGGGTTCGACGACGACCTTCGTCTGCTTCGCGGTCCGCTTGCTGTGCCAGGTGCCCGCGATCCGGCCGTCCACCAGCAGAGTGGGTGCGATCATCCCGCCACCCGAGTTGACGCGCTTCGCCTCGGCGGGGTCGAGGAGCAGATCGCGATCGCGATAGCCCAGCAGACAGGGATCGAAGGCGCCGAGCAGACGAGGCGGGCAGGCGGGGGCGGACAGATCGGTTTCCCCGAGGGCGAAGCCGTTGCTCGTCGGTATGAGATCTACGGCGTCGAAGGCCTTGCGGCAGAGGCCGAGCGGGAGGCCTGACCAGGCGCTGAAGTCCTCGGCCGTCGCGACGCCGTACGCGGTCAGGTAGCGGCGGGCGAGTTCCGCGTGCGGGTCGTCCGGGGTGTCATCCTCGGTGATCCACTCGTCGAGGAGAACGTACGTCGGCTCCGCTCCGTCGTCCTGGCCCCGGCAGAGCAGCCCGCGGTTGGCCGCGTACGCCAAGAGGTGGGCCGGTGCCTGAGACCTCGCGTCGAGTGCGATCCCGTTGCCTGCCAAGCCGTCCACGATCTCCTGCCGCGTGAGTGCCCTGCCCGGCAAGAGGTCCAGGAGGTGCTTCAACGCCTGTTCGCAGAGTTCGTCGGTGAGATCGAGTTGCCAGCGGCGTCCTTGGCCCGCCTGGGCGTTGCGCGGTCCGAACAGGCGGTTCAGCCAGCGGAGATCCGCCGTGGGGACGAGATGGAGCGTCTTGCGCATCAGCCAGGTGCGGGCCACCGCACGGGACGCGTCGACGTCCGATGCGGTCAAACCCCGGCTGCGGGCCCGGACCGCGAGCCTGGCGGCGGGGCTCGACTGCGCCTGGATCGCGGCGACGGTCCTGGCCACGGCGAGCACGTCCTCGGCCGGGGCGCCGAGTAGTTGTGCTCGGGCGCGGACCGCGCGGATGTCGTTTTCGGACAGCGTCACCCGTACACGATCTCATGGGCGTGCGCGGCCACGGTGGAGCCGTGCCCCGGTCCTCGTACCCGGTCGCCTTGCGGTGGCGTTGTTGTGCGTGGTGGCGCTGGGGCTGAGTCGGGAAGGTCGCGCGAGCCAGGATTCAGCCCGCCCGCGCGACCGCCTCCCGGAAGTGCGAGCACTGGGTGAAGTCGTCTTGCTCGCACCCGAGAGCGCAGTCGATCAGCGCGAGCGAGGTCTGTGCGGCCGCGATGCGTCGCGTGAGTTCTTCCTTGTGACGCCTGAGAACCTTGTCCCGTGCGCCGGGCTTTTGGAACATCTCACGAATGCCGTCGAGGCTGAGTCCCGCTTCCTTGGAACGCAGGATGGCCGCTATCCGGTACAGGTCGTTGTCGTCGTACCGCCGACGGTCGCCCGCCCGCGCCGGCTTGAGGAGTCCGACGGATTCCCAATGGCGCAAGACATGTGTCGCCAGGCCGAAGCGCCTCGCGACCTCGCCGACGCTCAAGGAGCTTGACTTCATGTCACCATCAAGTCGGACGATCCCCGGTATGTCCATGTTGCAGCGGCTCGACGCCGCCGATGCCCTGCCCGGAGCCGCCGAACTGCGGGCCCGAACCTACGAACTGCTCCGGATCGAGCCCGGTTCCGCCGTGCTCGACGTCGGTTGCGGTGCCGGACTGGCCGTGTGCGAGTTGTCGTCTCGGGGAATCCGCGCTGTCGGCGTCGATCTCTCTCCTGCGATGGTCGAAGAGGCCCGACGACGATCACCTGAAACGGAGTTCCTGGTCGGAGACGCCTCCGCGCTGCCAGTGGACGGCGGGTTCGCGGGGTACCGGGCGGACAAGGTGTTCCACGAACTGGCGGAACGGCACTCGCCCTGGCCGAGGCGCGGCGCGTTCTGGTCGCGGGCGGACGGATCGTGTTGTCCGGGCACGATTGGGAGGCGCTGGTGATCGATTCCTCCTATCCGGCCCTGACGCGGGAGATCGTGCGCGCCAGGGCTTCGGTGATCGCCGCGCCTCGGGCCTCGGGCGGGTATCGGCGGCTGCTCGCCGAGGCTGGGTTTCGCGAGGTTTCGGTGGCGGGAGTTGTCGGGTTCCTCGGTGGGGAGCCGTTTGTTCGCGAGTTGTCGGACGTGGCTGTTCGGATTGGGGCGGTTTCCGTTGAGGAGGGGGAGGTTTGGATGGCTGAGCAGGTGGAGCGCGGGGATTGTGTTGCTGTGCCGCAGTTCTTGGCTTCCGGGGTGGTTTGACGTGGTGTTGCCGAAAATCGGTAAAGCGCGCGGCGTCGCAGGAGCCGGAAACTGTCGGTGGTCGGTTGTACGGTTCTTCTCGTGGACACTCACAACGCCACCGTGGCGCTTCTCAAGAACTTGACCGACCCGAACTCTTTGGAGTATATCAACGTTTCCGTGGGTTTCCTGGACGACCACGAATCCGTCGCTGTCGCGCAGACCGCGTCCGAGGGCATCGCCCGGCTGGAAGCGATCCGGTTCCGCGCTGTGGCCCAGCTGAACCGTCATCGTGACGGTGCGGCCGGTGTCGTGCCGGAGGTCGCTTTCGCTTTGTCCTTTATGGACATTCACGCGGGTGCGATGGTCGCCGCCGCCGAGGCGTTGACCACCCGCCTGCCCCGCACGCTGGATCTGATGGACCGGGGACTGGTGAGTGGTTTCGGGGCGATGAAGGTCGCCGCCGCCACTGCCTGGCTGTCGAACGAGAACGCCCTCGCCGCTGATGCTCTGCAGGAAAGGCGGCTGCCAGAGAAGAACCCCGAGCAGATCCGGCGGGCGGCGAGCCATGTGGCGACAACCGTCGACCGCGAGGGCGCGGACAAACGCTGCGAGCACCATCGCGAAGGCCGACGGCTGGCGGTGAGGCAGGGCGAGACAGGGGTGGCGTCGATCGAGATCGAAGACGGTCCCACCGAGAAAGTCACCGCCGCCTACCGCCGGATCGACCGCGAGGCACGCGCCCTCAAAACCGGCGACGAACCCCGCACCCTCGACCCGCTCCGCGCCGACGTCGCACTCGACCTCCTCTTGGGAGGACAAGGCGGGACGAGTGAACGGACGGAAGTGTTCCTCTATATGGATCTGTTCACTTACCTCGGCCTGAATGACGATCCGGCGGAGATGGCTGGGCACGGTCACATTCCGGCGTCGCTGGCAGGCACATCGCGACCGGACCGAACACCGTGCTGCGCCGCATCATCACCGACCCACTGTCGGGACAGGTCACCGACCTCGGCCGGAGCCGATACCGGCCCACCGCGGGCCTTGACGAGTTCGTCCGGGTTCGTGACCGCGAATGCCGAAGATCCGGTTGGCACCGTCCCGCGCAGGCCCGTGATCTCGACCATTCGGTGCCGTGGCAGTTCGGTGGCAGCACCGATGCCGCCGACCTCGTCAGCTTCTGCCGACGAGACCACCGGCTCAAAGACCAACCCGGCTGGACCTACCAGCTCACAACCGACGGCACCCTCACCGTCACCACCCCCACCGGACACAGCTACGACAGCGCACCACCGCCCCTACCGAACCCCGCACGACAGAGCCCCTGACCGATACGCCGCCACCGTTCTGATGCCATCGCCGGAAAACGGCAACGGCGGACCACATCGCCACGCCGGTGATGTGATGTTCGGTGTCTATCCGCGACTTCGCTGGCCTAACGCCGTCGCGTGAGCCCGTTACCGGAAATCGGCCACACCTGCTTCTCCAGCCCGAGCGGCCTCGAAACGTCAACCACCCAACGCCTCGACTTCGTCGACCTACCGCCACCGCACCAGTCCATTACCGAAAGATGGCCACGCCTGCCGTTCCCACCCCAGCGGCCACGACCGACGACTTCGCACCGTCGAGACCCGCTGACCAACCGCCGCCGCACCAGCCCGTCACCGAAAACCGGCAACGGCAAGCGCTCTGACATCGCGGCCCGTCATCACGAATCGCCAAATCTCCCGGCACTGCTCGACATTTCAAGCGGTGTTATGGGTACTCGTACTGCCCTGACCAGCCAAGCCTCTCAGAAGACGTTCCTCTCCGCCGCCCCCGACATCGACGAAGTGGCGGAAGCGCTGACGCGGCTGTCGGACGGCGTCGAGGAAGACGGGTGGTGCTCCGGGAAAACCTGTCGAAGTACCTTCGCGACCGGCGAGCCGCTTTTTGGTCGCTCGTTTCGGCCGAGATGCGGCGCTGTGACGACGCCGAGTCGACTTATGGCTTCATCGTCCGGTCGGCGAAGACGACGCACCCGCCGGTCGGACGTGGATCTGGAGGATCCCTGACCGCGCACGGCCGGGTCGCCGCCGCGGCCGATCATCTGCGGAAGTCGATGTACTACCTCGTGGAGTGGCGGCGTGCTGCCACGCGGTCTCGGCATTAGGCGCTCGCCGGTTGGGGGGCGCCGAAGGGGTCGAGCAGCTGGCCGGGGTGCCGAGCGAGATGGGCACCGATTGGCGCGGGGCGTGGCAGCGGATCACCGAGTTCAACCGGTCCAGGCGCTCGACGATCTCTGGGCATCGAAGACTAGGGGCTGTTCACACGCGGGTGCCGAGCACCGACATGCCGAGCACCAGTTCGTTCGCCGGGTCACAGCCGAGGAGGTCCTCGACCAGTTCGTCGCGGAGCGCCGCGGTGAACGTGACGTTCAGCCCGAGCGCCGTCGCCAGCAGGTAGACGGTCTGGCTGAGATGCCCTACGTCCATCAGCAGCACCCGGTACGTCCGGCTCACCGGATACTTCCACTGGTTCCGCTCGATGACGCTGGTGTAGATCAGCAGCGCGCCGGCGTTCCCGGCCCAGTGCTGATCACCGGCGAGCGCGACCAGTTCGTCGTCGTCGATCTTGCCGTCCAGCGGGGTGAGCCCGTGCCGGAATCCGTCGTAGCGGTAGATCCCGCGATCCAGCTCCTCGACATTCCTCGCGTAGACGTACACCTCTGTCGGGTGCCGAGCCCCGCCCGACGGGCTCGTCTTGAAGACGTTCCCGGTGGCCGGGATGTCCGAATGCGTCTCCGGTCTCGTCGGCCGGGCCGCCGTGAGAAGTGCGCTCAAATCACGTAGCCGTACGGGTTCTTCGCCGAACTCGCGGGTGCTTCTGCGCTGGTTCAGCGCGTCACCGAGCCCGATCGCGTTCAGCGGTTCCAGCGACGGTTCGGGCAGCGGTAACACGTCGTACTCGGCCGAAGGCCTCACTGGAGAAGGCGGAGGACTGGCCTTCGCCTTCTCCAGCAAGGTTTTCGCCGTCATTTCGCTGGTCGTGAACTCGGTCTCACGTAAGGATCGGGTGCTGAAGTGAAACGCCCGCGCGGACGTTCCCCAAGGACCCCAATCCCGAAGGATCTCTTCTTCCCGCCGCTGACGGGAGGAACCTTTGACCACCAGCACGTCGTACCGGATCATCGCTCGCGCGATACGGACGAGTCTTTCCCCTGTCTCGGGATTGTCGTCCGCTTCACGGACGGATTCCGGTTCTCGCCAAGAACTGAACCATCGCAGGACGCGTTCGGTTCCTTCGGCGAGTTTGAGCTGGCGATGCCCGAGGTGGTCGTCCCAGACGACGTCACCATCGGACCAATAGAGCGTTCCGCAAGAGGAAACCCTTACCAGCATCGAATGTCTTGCGCCCCAGTCCCCAGTAATTCTTTCCGATATCCCAGGTCATTCAGCGGTGCGAGCGGAAAGGAGGTCCGCCGTTCGGCGGCGGCTCGAACCCACCCCAGGTGCTCTGCGCCTTGTACTCCGCTTCGAGCTCCAGCAAGAACTCGTCGTCGTCATCATCGTGCATGTCGCCGATCCTCTCCGTGAGCGGTTACTCCGGTCAAGCGAATATACCTACGCCAACAGAGTACCGAAGGAGAACGACAAATTACGCCGAGTAATCGCCTAGGCGCTGTTTGAGTTCGCGAACCTCGGTGGAGTCCGAAACGCCCAAGGCGGTGTATAAGCGCAAAGCGAAGCGACGATGACTGTCCGCTTTCGGTTGCTCACCGAGAATGTCGAACGCGATCGCCATCTCCTTGTGGGCGATGGGCAGCATGCTGCGATTCCCGGTCGATTCCAGCACTTCCAGTGCGGTGGTGAACTGGGTGATCGCGAGTACGGCATCGCCGGTTTCCCGCGAATTCATGCCGAGGGCCAGAAAGCATTCCGCCTCGAGATCGGGTGATTCGTTCTCGTGGGCCAGTCGCAGTGCCTGGTCGAGTTCCTCGGCGGCTTCGGGATGCCGCCTGTTCTCGGTGTGGATCAGCCCGATCCGATGCCTGGCGCGGGCCTCGATGAGCACGCTGCCATGGGCATGGGCGGTCTCGCGCACCCAGCCGAGGTGCTCGATCGCCTCGTCGGACTCGCCCCTGAGCCAGTGGGTGACGCCGGAATTCCCCCTCGCCCGGCACTGCATCCGCACGTCGCCGGTGGTCGCGGCCAGTTCGAACACCTCGTTGAACAACCGGTTCGCCTCGGTGAACTCGTTGAGCCGCCACAGGGTCAGCGCGTACATGTGCAGGGCTTGGTACTCGAGGACCACGTTCCCCGTGACCCGTGCGGCGGACAGGGCGAGCGTCTCCAGCTCCCTGGCCTGGCGGTAGTAGCCGCGGTTGTCGAAGTAGCGCCAGACCGACGAGCAGAACGGCACGAGATCCGAGTACTGCTGGTGGTTGTTCATCGCGACGGCCACCGGCAAGACGTTCTGCCAGTGGGCGTCCATCCAGTGCGCGGCCTGGTCGTAGTCGGCGAAGGACTGTCCGAACTCGCTCTTCGGAACCTCAAGGCCGCCCGGCTCCTCTTCGGAATCCGGGTCGATGAACTCCATCGCGGCGGCGACGGTGCAGCGGTAGTAGTCGAACAGCCGCCGCATCATCGCTTCACGCTGGTGTTCGGGCTCCTCCGCGAGCAGGAGTTCGCGGCCGTAGCTGCGGAGGAGGTCGTGCATCTCGTAGCGGCCCATCGACGGCTGGCGCAGGAGGTTCACGTCGACGAGGCGCTCGGCCAGGCGGCGGGCCTCGCCGAGGTCCACTTCGGCCAAAGCCGCCGTCGAATGGAGGTCGAACGCGGCGCCGGGATGATGGCTCAACCGCCGGAACACCCGGCGTTCGGCTTCGGCCAAGTTCAGATAGGACACCCGGAACGCGCCCGCGACGTCGCGTTCCCCGGCGGTGAGTTCGCCGAATCGGTTCCGTTCGTCGCGTAACTGCCTGGCGACGAAGTCGAGTGTCCAGGACGCCCGAGCCCGCAGCCGGCTCGCCGTGACGGCCAGCGCGAGTGGGAGGTCACCGCACAGGCTCGCGACCTGGTCGGCCGCGTCGGGGGATTCCTTCTTCAGCCTGGACGGCCCGACGATCCGGCCGAGGAGGTCCACCGCGTCCGCCCGGCTGAACGGTTCCAGGGAGAGCAGTTCGGCGCCGTCGAGGTCCACGAGCCGGGTCCGGCTGGTGATCAGCACACAGCAACTCGCCGACCCTGGCAGCAGCGGGCTCACCTGGGCTGCCCCGATGGCGTTGTCCAGCACCAGGAGCGCGCGTTTGCCGGCGAGGCAACTGCGGAACAACGCCGCGCGCTGCCCGGTCCCGGCGGGAATGTCCGAGCCCTGGATGCCGAGCGACCGCAACAACGCCTCGAGCGCCGAGGCCGGGTCGACCGGATCGCCCGCCGGCGAGAAGCCCTCGAGGTTCACGAAAAGCTGTCCGTCGGTGAACCGCGGGGCGAGCCGGTGCGCGGCGTGGACGGCCAGCGCGGTCTTGCCGACACCGGGCATGCCGTCGATCGCGATCAGCCGCGGCCCCGCCGTGGACTCGTCCTGGCCGATTTCGAGGACCGTACGCAGTTCCGCGGCGCGCCCGCCGAACGCTGGGAGATCTGCGGGAAGCTGCGCGGGGCGGGGGAAGAGCGCCTTCTGCGCGTCCGCGTCCTCGCGGCGCCCGCCGGTGTCCATCCCGGCACGGAGCCCGCCGACGCCGTAGCGGACGAGGGCGCCGTCCTCCAGCAGTTCGGCGTCGGTGCGCAGGATCTGCTGGTGGAGCGCGCTCAGTTCGGCACTCGGGTCGACACCGAGTTCCTCGGCGAGCGCGTTCCTGGTCCTCTCGAACGTCCGGAGCGCGTCGGCGCCACGGCCCGCCCGGTAGAGCGCCAGCATGGTGAGGCACTGCAGCGTCTCACGGGTGGGATTCCAGGCGGCGAGGTCGAAGGCCTCGCGGGCCGCCACGTCGGTCTCGCCGAGCCGGAGCCTGGCGCCGATCAGGAGTTCGCAAGCGGCGAGGCGTTCTTCGTCGAGTCGTCGCGCCGTCTGTTCGATGGCGTCACCTTCGAGACCGTCGAAGGCCGGGCCGCGCCAGAGCGCGAGCGCCTCGGCGAGCTTGCCCGCGGCCTGCGAGATCAGCCCGGCGGCCAGGAGTTCGGCGCCCTGGTTGTAGTCGGCTTCGAAGCGGGCCGAGTCGAGCGAAGCGCTGCTGATGACGACGCGGTACGCGGAGCCGGTGGTGACCACGGCGGACCGCGCCGCGCCGAGATCGTGCCGCAGCCGCGCGATCGCGTTGCTGACCTGGCGGACCGCCGTCTTCGGCGGCCTGTCCGGCCACATCGTGCTGATCAGGTAGGACGCCGGGACCAGCCTGCCCGCGTTGATCAGCAGAGAGGCGAGGAGGCGCTGTTCACGGCGTCCGCCGAGCCGGACGGGGACGCCGTCGACCTCGGCTTCGAGCGGGCCGAGGACGGAAAAGCTGAGCTGCGAGGGCTGGCCGGTGAGCTTCGGATCGCCGGTGGTGCGGGGCGATCCTGCCGATTCAGGTGAACGGTCGGCGGTCATATGCGACTATGTCGTCCGAGACCGTGAGAGTGCTCAGCACTACCTCCCAGTCGTCTGCTCGCCCGGTGACCGGCACCTTAACCCACCGCTTCGCCCTCCAGCCAGATCGACGTGGGGGTACGCCGTGTGGCATTCGGCCTAACGGGCGGGTGCGCGCCTGCCTTGGAACCGGTCCGATTCTACGCCTGGCGGACCCTGAGCTGCGCGGATGCCCGCCGGTGGAGAGCCGATGTAATTCCGATGCAAGGCCTTGGAAAGCTGAAGATGTCAGCTGGGCGGGTTCGGCGCGACGGGGCAGCGTGCCGAACCGCAGGTAGGGGCTCCGCGGCGGTTGGCCTTCGAACTGGGGGTGGCCAACCGCCCTGGTAGCCCCTTTTCCGGCTGGCGATCTGCTGGGCGTCCTGCTCACCCTTTTCCTGATCGTGCTCGTCGTCCGGATGGTGCTGGACTGGACCGTCAACCTCGCCGCCCGGCCGCCTTCCTGGTCGTTCCGGGCCCGCGGCATCAGCCATCGGCTGACCGAGCCCGTACTGGCGCCGTTCCGCCGCGTGGTTCGTCCGGTGCGGGCCGGTGGGGTGGCGTTCGACCTCGCCTTCACCCTCGTGTTTCTCGCGGTCGCCCTCCTGCGGTCCGTCGCGTTCAGCCTCTGACCAGGTGTGATCCACCGCGATTCCGGGTACCAGGGCGGTGACGGAGAGGAGTGTGCCCATGCGTCCGGTCTGGAGCGGTTCGCTTTCACTCGGTCTGGTGACGGTGCCGGTCCGGTTGTACAGCGCGGTCGAGGATCACACGGTGCACTTCCGCCAATTCCAGCGCGGGACCGAGGACCGCATCCGGTACCGGAGGGTGAACGAGCGCACCGGTAAGGAAGTCGACTTCGACGACATCGTCAAGGGTTACGAGCTCGACAGCGGCGAGTACGTGGTGGTGGAACCCGAGGAACTCGACGAGATCGCTCCCGGCCGGTCGAAGTCGCTCGACATCGAGAGCTTCGTCGAGCTGGACGCCATCGATCCCATGTTCTTCGACAAGACGTACTGGCTCGCGCCCGCGAAAGAGGAATTCGAGCGTCCGTACGCGCTGCTGCTCGAAGCGATGCGGTCGTCGGGCAGGGCAGGGATCGCGAAGTTCGTCATGCGCGGCCGCGAGTACCTGGCGCTGGCCCGTTCGGGGGACGGCGTCATGGTGCTCAATACCCTGCATTTCGCCGCCGATCTGCGCGACCCCGCCGAGCAGCTGCCGGACCTGCCGGGCAAGGCCAGGGCGCGCGGCAAGGAACTCGACATGGCCGTCAACCTCATCGACGCGATGAGCGACGATTGGCGGCCCGAGGAGTACCGCGACACCTACACCGATCGCGTGCGGAAGCTGATCAAGGCCAAGAAGAAGGGCGAGACCATCACGCCAGCCACCGAACCCGGTGAGCCGACGAAGGTCGTCGACCTGTTCGAGGCCCTCGCGAAGAGCGTCGAGAGCGGGAAACCCAAGAAGAAGGCTTCCGGCGCCAGGACCCCAAAGGCCCCGAAGGCTCCGAAGAAGAAGGACTTGTCCTCGCTGTCGAAGGCGGACCTGGAAAAGCTGGCGCGGGAGCGGGACATCAAGGGACGGTCGAAGATGACGCGGGCCGGGCTGGAGAAGGCGCTCAAGGCTTCGTGACGACGCCCGCGGTCGCCAGTTCGCCCGCGATGGCCTCGATCAGCAGCCGGACGTCCTCCGCGGCCGTCGTGTGCAGCCCTTCCGAAACGATCAGGACGTCGGACGTCGTGGCGGAGACCGCGGAATGCCCGCTCTGCCGGTTCGTCCACCGGCGCGCGTGAGCTTGGCCGTCTTCGTCGGCGAAGATCACTTCGCCCGGGTTCGGGTTCTCGACCGTGCCCGCGAAGGTCACGTATTTCTCGTCGCCTCGCGCGTGGCGGACCTCGAGTGAGCCGCCGATCTTCGCGACGTCGAGCACCGCGACAGGGATGGCGTAGGCGACCGACACCGCGTTGCAGAGGTCGATCACCGGATGGATCCGGGGGAGTGTGCCCTCCTTCCGCAGCCGGCGAAGCAGCGATTCCGACGCGCAGCGGTACTGCGTCGGCTTCAGGCCCATCTTGGCGAACGCCCGGCGCCAGGCCTGGATCTCGGGGAATTCCGATTCCGGGCCGTCCGCGAGCCGTCGCGCCGCCCGCGCGACGAATCTTTCGAGGTCGACAGGCAGTTCGGGGGTGATGCCGGTGGCTTGGAGGGTGCCGACGGCGAGGCCGGGGTGATCGGCGCGGACTTCGGGGTGGTGCTGGAGTCGCATACTAGACCTGTCTATTGGGTGGTGAACGCGAGTTTGGCGCCGAGCGCGGCGAAGGAACCGGCGAAGATCCGCCGCATCCAGGCGAGCACGCGTGGCCGGGAGATGACGTGGCGGCGCACGCCGGCGGCGAGGACGCCGTACACGCTGAACACGACGAACGTCGCCAGCATGAACACCCCGCTCAGCAGGAGCATCCGAGGCAGCGAACCGGGCTCGCCCGCCGGGACGAACTGGGGCAGGAACGCGAAGAAGAACAGCGTCAGCTTCGGGTTCAGGACGTTGATCAGCACGCCGGAGGTGATCGTCCGCAGCGCCGGCTTCGGTTCGGGATCGCCTTCCACGACGATCGCGTCCCGATCCCTCAACGTCGCGAACGCCATGTACAGAAGGTAAGCGACGCCAAGGTATTTGATGATTTCGAAGGCCACCGCGCTCGCGTACAGCAGCGCCGCGAGGCCGGTGATCGCGGCGACCATGTGCGGGATGATGCCGAGCGTGCAGGCTGTCGCGGCGAGGACGCTCGCGCGTCTCCCACGGGCCAGCCCGGCGGACAACGTGTAGACCACGCCGGTGCCGGGCGTGGCGACCACGACCAGGGTGGTGATCAGGAAGGCGATGCTCACGCCGCTCACTTTGCGCGCTTTTTGGTCTGATGAACAGAACCAAAGCCGTGCTGCTCCACTGGACCAAAGGCCTGCGTGAGGCGGCCTGGGGGCGTCACCGGATGTAGTGGCATGATGCACGCTCGCACGTCGACGAGGAAGGCCTTGTTTTGAGCGCGCGCACCTCCCAGGTGGACGACCTCCGGCTGGTGGCACAACCGAATGCCCTGTTGTGCTCTGAGCTCTTCGTCCGTCTCATCTTGTCGGATTGGTCCTTGCGGCCGTTGCTCGACCAGGCGAAGACCGCCGCCGCCAGACTCGTGGGCGCACTCGTCGACGCCGCCGATCCGAAGGCGCCGCCGTTCCTGACGCTGAGATTGCGGCTGCGGTCGGACGTCCTGGTCATCGAGGTCGACCACGAGCTGGGCGGTCTGCCCGCGCCGACACCCGCGCCTGGCGAGCGGACCGGGGTGGTGCCGTGCGAGACCGGCGGTGTGACCGCCTGGTGCGAGCTGCCGCTGCCCGGCGGCCTGTCCGCCGGACAGGTGCGGCTGCCGCGGCGGGGGGACCGCAGGACGCTGGTGGACGAACCCGTCTCCGGTGAGCCCGTCGGCGCCGATCCCGAAGTCCTGGAACGACTTTTGTCGCGGCTGAGTGGCTGGTCCGGCTGATCCTCGTGAAAGGATCCGCGGATGGGCTCGAAACGCGTCACCACACCGGTTCTGGAGATCGAGTACGAGCAAGCCGGTGAGGCCGGCGCGCCGGCGGTGATCCTGCTCCACGGGTTCCCGTACGACGTGCGGGCCTACGCCGAGGTCGCCCCGATCCTCGCGGACGGCGGTGCCTCGGTGTACACCCCGTACCTCCGGGGATTCGGCGGGACGGGGTTCCTCGACGGCGCCACGCCCCGCTCCGGGCAGCAGGCCGCGCTCGCGCAGGATCTGCTCGACTTCATGGACGCGCTGGGGCTCGAAAGCGCCGTCGTCGCAGGGTACGACTGGGGCGGCCGCGCGGCTTGCATCGCGGCCGCGCTCAGGCCGGAGCGCGTGCGCGGGCTGGTCTCGGTGGACGGCTACAACGTCCAGAACCTCGCCTCCGCCGGGAAACCGGCGCCGCCGGAGTGGGAAAGCACCTACTGGTACCAGTATTACTTCCATTCCGAGCGCGGCCGTCGCGGACTGGCGGCGAACCGCGAGGAGCTGTGCGCCCTGTTGTGGCGCACCTGGTCGCCGACCTGGACCGGCGCCGGGGCCGCCTTCCCGGCCAGCGCTCCCAGCCTCCACAACCCCGACTTCGTCGACGTCGTCATCCACTCCTACCGGCACCGTTTCGGCCTGGCGGAAGGGGATCCGCGTTACCAGGCGCTCGAAGACCTGATCGCGGAAGAACCGGCCATCACGGTACCGACGGTCGTGCTGGAAGGCGGGGACGACGGCATCGGCGGGCCCAGCGCGGAAGAGGACCGCGAGTACTTCACGGGGGCGTACGACCACCGCGTTCTGCCTGGGGTGGGTCACAACGTTCCCCAGGAGGCCCCGGAAGCGTTCGCCGCCGCGGTCGCTTCCCTGCTCGTCCGGCGAAAGGAACGTCCGTGACCGACCCCCAGCCCGCACCTCCGGTCCCGCCAGGGACGTTCCTGCTCGAACTCGTCCCGGTGCCGGTCAGCGACATCGACCGGGCGAAGGAGTTCTACACGGAACGGCTCGGTTTCCACCTCGACGTCGACGTGCGGCCCGCCGACGGGGTCCGGATCGTCCAGCTCACCCCGCCCGGTTCGGCCTGCTCGATCACCTTGGCCACGGGGATCGTCGCTCGACATGCCGGTCGGGACGCTGCGCGGGCTCCATCTGGTGGTCGCCGACATCGAGGAGTCCCGTGCCGCGCTCATCGCCAGGGGGACCGAGGTCGGCCCGGTCGAGGACATGGGCGGCGTCTTCTACGCGGCCTTCAGTGACCCGGACGGCAACACCTGGACGCTCCAGCACATGCCCTGGCGCGTCGCGTGAGCGTGATCACCCGTCCGTGCGCATGACGAATCCGGATCTTGATTTGTCCTTCCTGAGTACGGCGCACGATCCGGGCGCCACGGACGTGAGGAGGACCCGATGTCGTTGGGCGACAAGATCGGCAACAAGGCCGAAGAGTTCGGTGGCAAGGCCAAGGAGACCGCCGGCGACGCCACCGGCAACGAAGAACTGCGCGCGGAAGGCCAGACAGACCAGGCGAAGGCCGGTCTCAAGGGCGCCGTCGAGAACGTGAAGGACGCTGTCGGTGACGCGGCGGACAAGCTCCGCGACACCTTCAAGAAGTAGCGGTTCCTTCCGGGCCGGGGCAGCGGATTCCGCGCCCCGGCCCGTCTCTTCAGCTGTGCAAGACGACCGGCAGGCCGGTGAGCCGTGTGCCCTGGATGCCGCCGAGGAACGTCTGCCGGAGTTCGGCGTACGGCACGGCGAGCCGGGCTTGGGGGAAGTCCGTGCGCAGGACCGTCGCCACCGCCCGCAGTTCGAGCTGCGCGAGCTGGGCGCCGACGCAGAAGTGCGGTCCCGCGCCGAAGGTCAGGTCCGGGCCCGGTTTCCTGGCCGGGTCGGTGTTGGTGCCCTGGATGTCGACGAGTACCGGGGCCCTGGCGGGGAGCCGGACCCCGGCGAGGTCGAGCTCCGTGGTGGTGAACCGCCAGAGGGTGAACGGCGCGGGCGGACATACCCGGAGGGTTTCGCGGACCAGGTGCCCCTCGGGGGTGGTGTCGCCGTCGAGGAGCCGTGCGATCAGGAAGCCTATCGACGCGTCAGTGGTCAACTGTCCGGCGAAGATCAACGCGAACAGGTGATACCGCAGGTCGTCCTCGGACGTCCCGGGCGGGAGGTTGTCGCGTAATTCCGCCGCGAGCCCGTTCCGGTCCGGCGTCAATCCCGCGGCGGCGAGGTTGGCGATCGCGGCGATGGCCTTGCCCTGGGCGCCCGGCTCGGGGTCGGACATGCGGCGGCAGGCGTCGACGGCGACGTCGAGCAGGTGGAGCGGGATACCGAGCAGATCGAGCAGCACGGTGAGCGGGAACCGGGTGGAGAAGCCGTCCATGAGGTCGACGGTTCCGCCACCGAGGTCCGTCAGCAGGACGCGCGCGATCTTGTGGATCCGGTCCGACTGCGCCTGGATCCGTTTGGCGCTCAGCAGCGGAGCGTGTGCTCGCCGCAATTCGGTGTGATCCGGGCCGTCCAGTGTGGTGAGGGACGGCTGTTCGGCGGCGGTTTGTTCGAGGCCGGTCCAGTTCTCGGGGGCCAGCGCGGGATCCTTGGCGATCCGCGGGTCTGACAGGACCTCGCGGGCCAGCTTCTCGTCGGTCACGATCCACGCTTTGCCGCCCGACGGCGCGGCCACTTCGACGAGGGGACCGGCGGCGCGCAACGCGGGACGGACGGGGTCGGGCTCGGTGATGCCGCGGGTCGTGGCGGTGAACGGGTCGGGGAGCAAAGGAACTCCTTCACAAGAAAGTAGCTTCACGATGAAGGTATATTGGTGACCGGTAGGTTGTCAAAGCACTTACTCGAGGAGGTTCAGTGGAGGATCGGGTCACGTCGTTGCTGGACGGCCTCCGGAGCTTCGGCGCGAACTACACCGAGTTCACCCGGCGCTTCGCGAGCTGGCTCGGCCTGCACTCGACCGACGCCGTCGCGCTGGTGGAGATCCTCTACGCCGAGGACACGGGCTCGCCGCTCTCCCCGGCCCGGCTCGGTGAACGGATCTCGCTGACCTCGGGAGCGACCACGAACCTGCTGAACCGCCTGGAAAACCTCGGTTATGTGGTGCGGACGAGGGAAAGCACCGACCGGCGGATGGTGACCCTGCGCAGCGGCCCCGACATCCAGGGACCCGCGCGCGAGTTCTTCGGCCCGTTCAGCGCGGGGCTCGCGGCGCTGGTGGCGGAGTATCCGGCGGAGGAGATCGAACGGTTCGAGGCCTTTCTGCGGAATCTACGGTCCACAATGGACAAGGTGCTCGAGGAGCAGGGGTAGGGGCTCCCGCTCCGTTCGAGTGTTCTCACCCACCTGACCAGTCCGCGTCGCCTCCGGCACCGAATCCCTCCCAGACGCCATGGAAACCGCGTAGCCGGGCGTCGGGCGAGGTGGAGGCAGCTTGATGGTCGAGGGTGTGCGGACGAGTCTGCGTGAAAACGGCGGCACCGGAGCGGAGCCCGCCGGAGCGAGCCTGATGGAACGGGTCGCGACCGGCGACGAACAAGCGTTCGCCGACCTGTACGACGCCGTGGCGGGACCGGTGTGGGGAGTGGTGAACAGGGTCGTCCGCAACGGCACGTTCGCCGAGGAGGTCACCCAGGAGGTCCTGGTGGAGGTGTGGCGGACGGCGGCGCGGTTCAAACCGGGCAAGGGGACCACGCTGGCCTGGGTGCTCACCATCGCGCACCGGCGGGCCGTGGACCGGGTGCGCTCGCACCAGGCCGCGCTCGATCGGGACGACCGCGCGGGCAGACTCGACTTCCGGCGCCCGTTCGACGAGGTCGCCGAGTCCACGATCAGCAATCTGGAGCAGCAGCGGGTGCGCCAATGCCTGTCCGCGCTGACCGATCTGCAACGCGAATCGGTCGTGCTGGCCTATTACAACGGGTACACCTACCCGGAGGTCGCGGAAGTGCTCAAGACCGCGCCCGGCACGGTGAAGACCCGGATCCGCGACGGCCTGATCAGGTTGCGCGACTGTTTGGGGGTGGGGCAATGACGGCGGAACTGCACACACTGACCGGGGCTTACGCCGTGGACGCCGTCCCGGAGGAGGAGGCCGCGGCGTTCAGGCGGCACCTGCGGGGCTGTCCCGCTTGCGGCCAGGAGGTCCGGGAACTGCGGGAGACCGCGGCGCGGCTGGGGGCGGTGCTC
Source organism: Amycolatopsis sp. cmx-11-32 (assembly GCF_047608695.1). NCBI lineage: Bacteria > Bacillati > Actinomycetota > Actinomycetes > Pseudonocardiales > Pseudonocardiaceae > Amycolatopsis > Amycolatopsis sp. cmx-11-32. The sequence continues at coordinate 214,234 of NZ_JADNQN010000005.1, forward strand.
GCCGCCGTGCCACCGCCGAGGCTGCGGGAAGAGACGCTCACGCAGGTCGCCCAGACCCGCCAGTGGCCTCCGCTGGTCGCGGCCGCGCGGCGGACCCAGCCCGCGAAGAAGCCGCCCGTCCGGATCGCGCTGTGGGGTGCCGCAGCGGCCGCCGCCGGGGCGCTGGTGTTCGGCCTGGTCACCACGAACGCCGGGCCGGGGACCGGCCCCGCGCAACAGCCACTCGCCTCGGTGAATTCGGTGCTCACCGCCCCCGACGCCTCGACTGTGAAGGGACCGGAACGCGGCACGACCACGGTGGTGACTTCGCGGAGCCAGGGCAAGGTCGTCGTACTGGCGGGTGATCTTCCGCCGTTGGCGCCCGGCAAGGCGTATCAAGTCTGGCTCATCGGGGCGAGCGGCGTGCATTCGGCGGGACTACTCGTTTCGGACGGTCCACATCGGACTCATCCGGTCCTCGCGGACCTGCCGGGAGGGATCGACCGGGTCGGCATCACCGCCGAACCGGCCGGGGGTTCGCGGACCCCGTCCACTCCGGCCGTCGCGATGATCGCCCTGGCCTAGGGCACGGCCCGCGGATCGGTCAGCCGCCCGCAGGCCTGCCAGCGTTGCTGTCGCTGCACGGCGGTTTCCCGGGTCTTGACGAAGTAGTGCGTCGGCCGCTGGACGCGGTCGTGCCCCGGGAGTGTCGGCCCAGCCTGGGTGGGCGCTGTGCGCGGTGACTCCGGAGCCGTCCGCCTCGTTCGCCCAGAGTTCGGCGAGCCCCACCTGCATCCGTTTGGTGGAGGTCGTCGGTGCGCAGCGGCCGGCTGTACATCCCGCCGGAGCTGACCCAGCTTCGGAACCTCAGTGAATACGGGAATGTCCGGCGCGGCGGCGGTCATGTCGTCATGGTGGTCAGCCCCCGTCGCGGCCGGCCAGGGCCGAAAGGTCGAGTTTGCCGTCGAGGAACCGGCCGACCAGCAGGCCCAGCGCGCCGAGGACGAGTACGACGAGGAAGGCGCCGAAGCCGCCGAACGCGCCTGCCACGCCGAGTACGAGACCGGTCAACAGGCCGAGATGAGTGGCGTTCATGAACGTTCTCCTCGCGGTCGGGCGCGGGCCGGCGCCGGTGATCACTGGACGCGGCGGGATTCGGTGGTCTCGTCGGTGTCGTCGTCGCCCGGGATGTACACGTCGGCCACGTTGATGTTGACCTCGACGACCTCGAGCCCGGTCATCTGCTCGACCGCGCCGATCACGTTGCGGCGGATGGACTTGGCGAGATCCGCGATCGCGACGCCGTATTCGACGACGATCTGCAGGTCGACCGCGGCCTGGCGCTCGCCGACCTCGACCGAGACACCCTGCCCGGCGGACGCGGTGGCGCCCGGGATGCGCTCACGCAGCGCGTTGAACGCCCGCGCGGCACCGCCGCCGAGCGCGTGGACACCGGTGATCTCGCTGGTCGCGAGGCCCGCGACCTTCTGCACGACGGTGTCGGCGATCGTGGTCACGCCCTGGGTGGAGACGAGTGCGCTGTTCTCGGCGGGGGCGGCGGAGTTCGAGTTCGGCCTGGCGGTGGTGACGGTGTTCGTCATCGTTATCTCCTCGGTTCGGATTCCCTTGCCTGTGACGGAAGTTCGCGGGTTTCCCGGTTCGCTCCCACACTCCATGGACCCAGCCGCGACAAGATCGTCACGTCCCGATCGTGTGGTCTGGATCTCGCCGATCGTGGGTATACCGGTCAGGGGAGTCCTTCGCCGCAGGCTCTCGCCTTCCCGCGAATTCTCTGTTAGGAAAGGTTCCTAACTAACGGGAGGCGATGTGCGCGGACGAGGTCTGGCGGCGGCGACGGTTCTGGTGGTCCTGTGCGGCGGCTCGGCCGCCGTCGCGGAGACGACGACGGCGGGGTCCGGGGCGCGGGTGGCGCGCAACATCATCTACATCCAGGGCGACGGCCTCGGCCTCGGCCAGCGCGACCTGCTCCGGCTGGCGCTGAAGGGCAAACGTGGTGAACTGGCGATGGACGGCCTCGCGGTCACCGGTCTCGTGCGGACGTCGTCGGACGACCCCGACGAGATCGTCACCGACTCGGCCGCGGCGGCCACCGCCCTGGCCACCGGGCACAAGACGCGCAACGGGGCGGTCGGCGTGGACGTCCATGGGCGTCCGCTGGAAACGATCCTGGAGCAGGCGAAACGGGCCGGGAAGTCGACCGGGCTGGTCACCACCGCGCAGGTGACGGGCGCTTCGCCGGCGGCGTTCGCGGCGCACGTGCCCAGCCGGGATTCGCAGAGTGACATCGCGAAGCAGTACATCGAGAACAGCCGTCCGGACGTCCTGCTCGGCGGCGGCGAGGACTGGTGGTATCCGAAGGGGAACCCCGGTCTCTGGCCGGACAAGCCGGGGGAGGAGAGCCGCAGCCCCTACGGCAACCTGGTCGAACGCGCGCAACGGACGGGCTACACCTATGTGCGTGACGGCGACGAACTGCGGAACACGCGGGCGAACCGGATCCTCGGCCTGTTCGCGAACGAGGACATGGTCGACTACGGCCAGGACGGCGTCGGCAAATACGCGCCGCGGGTACCGCTCCAGCAGATGGCACGCAAGGCGCTGGACACGCTGTCGAAGAACCAGCGCGGCTTGTTCCTGTTCCTGGAGGAAGAGGGCACCGACGGGATGTCGCACGAGAACAACGCGCACGGCGTCATCGACGCGGGCCGAGCCCTCGACGGCACGATCGCCGAGGTCATGCGGTTCGTCCGCAGGCACCCCGACACGCTCGTGATCATCGGCGGGGACCACGAGACCGGCGGGCTGAGCATCGAGAACTACGACGATTCCGATACCGACCCCGACCAGGACGGCCCCTTCGACGTACCGGGCTCGAAGCTCAAGTTCACTGTGGACTGGACGACGCACGACCACACCGGCGCCGATACCCCGGTGACCGCCGAAGGCCCCGGCTCCGATCGGTTGGGTGGCACCGTCGAGAACACCGACGTCTATCGGGTGATGCGAGCCGCCGGCCGTCTGTAAGGCCCGAACGCCGTGAAGGCCTCCTTCCCCACTCTGATGGAGTAAGGAAGGAGGCCTTCACGGCATTGTCCGGGAGCGTCAGCCGATGCTCTCGACGACGGCCTCGGCCACCGCCTTCATCGTGGTCCGGCGGTCCATCGCGGTGCGCTGTATCCAGCGGAACGCGTCCGGCTCGGTGAGCCCCTGACGGCTCATCAAAAGGCCCTTGGCCCGGTCGATGACCTTGCGGGTCTCCAACCGGTCGGTGAGGCCCGCAACCTCGGCCTCAAGTGCCTGGAGCTCGGAAAACCGGCTCACGGCCAACTCGATGGCGGGCACCAGGTCGCGTTTGGCGAACGGCTTAACCAGGTACGCCATCGTGCCGGCGTCCCTGGCCCGCTCGACGAGGTCACGCTGACTGAACGCGGTCAGGATGACGACCGGCGCGATCCGGTCGCCGGTGATCTTGGACGCGGCCTCGATACCGTCGAGCTTGGGCATCTTGACGTCGAGGATCACCAGGTCGGGCTTCAATTCGGTAGCCAGGTTGATGGCCTGCTCGCCATCCCCGGCCTCACCGACGACCTCGTAGCCCTCTTCGCGGAGCATCTCGACGAGATCCAGCCGGATGAGGGCCTCGTCTTCGGCCACGAGCACCCGCCGCTGGGGTGCGGCGACGGCACCGTCGGCCTCGGCAGCCTGCTCGGTCACCGGGGTCCTCCTGAGGGTCGTCGGGCAGTTCGATTCGCGGGCTGTCCGCGAACCTGAAGCCTACCGGGAACGATCCAGACGGCTAGATGGCGTTCACCACGTCCAGGCGGTCGTCACACTCCCGGGCCCGGCGAAGGACGCGTGGCCGTGATCCCGTAAAGTTCATCCGGCACCGCCCCCGTAGCCCAACTGGCAGAGGCAACGGATTCAAAACCCGTCCAGTGTGAGTTCGAATCTCACCGGGGGCACATTCAGCATCTACGCGGCCTTGTTGCGGACGCATCCGTACATCCGACGACCGCGTCCACAGGTGATCCGGCTCCGGAAGAGATGGGTGCGAGCGGTAAGCGGACGCTTGTTGGCTGTGTCGCCGTCACGAGATCCGCGCTTCGCGTCGACCTTGGTCGACAGGCAGTTGTACGAAGAGCTTCGAAGGTTTCTCGAGGTGTCGGGTTTCCAGCCTGCGACGCGCTGAACGCTCTCGCCGGCTCCGGTGATTAGGCGTTGCGCAAACGCCTGCATCAGGTGATGGGGATTGAGGCTCGGCCGTGAAGCCGCGCGAGAATCCGATCGCGCGGATCCTTCCCAATGCTCACCTTGAGCCTGCCGTGCGTGCCGCCGGCCGACGAGTCGGTCGGGTGCTGGCGTGGCGCCTGCTCGTTCGGCCAGAGCGGTGACCGTTGCGCGGACGCCACGGGCGTGAGCGTCGGCGAGGACAGCGTCGACCGCCGCTTGCACATCGTGATCCGTCGGGGCGGGTCGTTTCACTCGTGACCCTGCTTCCCGTTCGTCGTGTCGAGAAGTCGGCTGATCTGGTCACGCCGGGAACGCAGTCGTTGGCCGACGTAGGGCGCGAGCGCGTCCGCAGCTTCGAACTCGGTGTCCACTTCGGATAGATGTTCGCGCCAGACAGTAATGTTGGCAGGGGCGAGGGCGACGTTGCGGCAGGCCGGCGGTCGACAGTCTCCGAGGGTGGGAGTGGTGCCGTTCCCGTTGTGACACAAGGCTTTGCTCGCGTTGTGGACACAGGCGACGTAGCGTCCGGGGTAGCCGTGAGGGTCGTGGTCAGGCAGCTGCGGCGGAGGTGCTTGACTACTGGTGTTGTCCCGCTGCGGTGGCGCGGCGGGTCTCCCTTAGTCGTTGAGTAGCCGCCATGCGGTGAGGGCGAGTCTGGCCCGTAGTAGTCCGGTGGGCTCGGTGAGTTCGATGCCCAGGGTCTTTCCGAGCTGTTCGAGTCGGCGGGCGACGCTGCTGTGGTGCAGGTGGAGAAGATCAGCGGCCCGGCGTTGGGAGCCGGTGGTGCAGTAGGCGTCCAGAGTATCCAGATCTACTGGGCTGCCTGCCATTCCGGCGATCGCGGCCACGTCGGCGTTGTCTCGCACGGCGTCCTGGGGTATCTGTGCGAGCAGCGCTAACGCCCCCAGTTCGTCGTAGTGGACGACTGGCTGGTTGGCGGTGGTGAAGCGGAGGGCGGTGCGGGCTTTCCGCCAGGATTGATCGGGACTTTCGGCGGCGCCGATGCCCGCGCGTACGCCTGCCGGGAACCGGGCCGGGTCCACGGCGGTGGCCAGGATGACGCCCACGTCGGCGAGCGGTGCCGCCTTCACCAGGCGGGCAGCGCAGACCAGGCCGCTGACCTGGTCGAGCGGAAGCTGCGAGCGTACGGCGACGACGCGGACCGGCAGGTCGGCGGCGAAACCCAGGAGCCGTAGTGCCCGGGCTCTGGCCACCTGGTCGCTTTCGGAGCTGATCACCAGTTCGACGAGGGCGGGGTCGGCCATGGTGGTGCGGGCCGGGCCATACCTCTCGACGACCCCCGCGGCGGCGATGGCGAGCCGGTCAAGCAGCACCTCGTCGAGCGGGTCGGGCCGGTCGGGGCGTTCCAGCCACACCGTGCCGATTTCCTCCCCGTCCAGGATGATCGGTGCCGTGGTGGACGCGGGTAGTGGCGGGGCGAACGTTTCCCTGCCGTCCTGCGATACGCGGATCTCCCGGCCCATGCCGTGGAGCCGGATCCCTGCCCTGCACCCGGCCAGGCCCGCCGAGGCCCTGGTGAGCGCCGGGAGATCCACCCGGCGGCGCATCAACGTGTCGTAGAACATGACGACGCGGAGCGCGCCTTCGACGTGCGAATCCAGGTGCGACAGCCGCTGGGCCAATGCCTCCACAATCGGAGGGTAGCGCCGATCGGTGCGTGTTCGAGGTGAAACGCGCAACGGTTGGCGCATGATCTCGGTGGTGATGGCCGAGAGGATTGCCGCCATGGACCCCGAATTGGAAGCGTTCGTCCCGTTGTTGCCCACTCTCGACCCGACCGACCCGGTCGCCGCGCGCGAGATCTTCGCCGAATACGCGGCCGCGGTGCCGGCACCGGACACCACGGGGATGGAGATCGAGGACCGCACGGTCCCCGCCGATCCGGACGTGCCGGTGCGGATCTATCGCCCGCACCAGGCACAGGGCGCCGTCGTCTGGCTGCACGGCGGCGGATGGACCATGGGCACCCTGGACACCGAGCACAAGTGGGCCACGCGGATCGCCGACAGTTCCGGCGCGGTGGTGATCTCGGTGGGCTATCGCCTGGCCCCCGAGCACCGGTTCCCGGCCGCACTGGACGACGCCTACGCCGTGCTGGTCTGGACGGCCGAGCACGCGGCCGAACTCGGCGTCGACCCCGCTCGTATCGCGGTCGCGGGCCACAGCGCCGGCGGGTCGCTCGCGGCCGCGGTGGCCTTGCGAGCGCGTGATGCGCAGGGACCACCGATCCGCTTGCAGGTGCTGAACGAGCCGGCGCTCGACGACCGGCAGGAGACGTGGTCGGCGCGCAACTTCACGGACACGCCATGGGCCAATCGCGACCGGGTCGCCGCATGGTGGGGGCACTACCTCGGCGCCGCACCCGCCACTGGGTACGCCGCTCCGGCACGGGCCGCCGACCTGACCGGCCTTCCGCCCGCCTACATCGCCAGCGCGGAGTTCTGCCCGAACCGCGACGAAGACATCGCCTACGCGCTGCGCCTGCTGCGGGCGGGCGTCTCGGTCGAGCTGCACCAGTGGCCCGGCACCTTCCACGGATCGCTGGCGATCCAGTCCGCCGAGGTGTCCCAGCGGCAGTTCGCCGAAGTCGGCGCGGTCCTGCGCCGTGCACTGGCGACGTGAGCCATCGATGTCCAGAGCACGAGGTGTCCTGAAGATCGGACTGGCCGCATGTGCCAGCGTCGCCGTGCTGAGTGTCAGTGCCGGCACGGTGACGGCAATACCCGCCCCCAAAGGAGAAGCGGCCGTGCTGGCTGACACCACGAGCCCGTCGACCGTCCTCGATCCGACCGAGCTGAAGTCCACTATGGACAGTGTGCACCGCGCGGGGTTGCCGGGTGTGTACGCCGAGGTGCGCGACGCCGGACAGGTGTGGCGCGGCGCCTCCGGGGTCGCCGATCTCCGGACCGGCCGTCCCATCCGGCCCGACATGCGGCAGCGCGTCGGCAGCATCACCAAGACCTTCACCGCCGCCGCAATCCTGCAGCAGGTCGAGAAGGGTCGGCTCCAGCTCGACGCGCCGATCGGCCGCTGGCTGCCGCTGCTGGTGCCGGGAGAACGCGGCAACAAGATCACGGTCCGGATGCTGCTCAACCACACCAGCGGCTTCCCCGACTACCTCCCCTATGCGTTCCCGTCTCTGCAAGAGGTCCCACCATCGCCCAAGAGCCTGGACGACAACCGGTTCAGGCGGTTTCGCCCGGCCGAGCTGATCGAGATGGGAGTGACGGCGCCTGCCGCAGGCGAGCCGGGAAGCACGCCCGGGGTGTACTCCAACACGAACTACCTGCTCCTCGGCCAACTCCTGGAGCGGGTGACCGGCACCACGGCCGAGAAGTACATCACCCGCAACGTCATCGAGCGCGCTGGGCTCCAGCACACCGAGTTTCCGGACGGGCCACAGATCGAGGGGCCGCACTCGCGGCTGTACGAGGCGCTGTTCGGCTTGATCGACCCGCCGCGGGACTACAGCGTCTACGACATGTCCTGGGTGGGGCCTGCGGCCTCGCTGGTATCGACTGTCAAGGATCTCAACCGCTTCTACGGCAAGCTGCTCGACGGCAAGATCGTCAAGCCGTCATCGCTGGCACAGATGCAGCGCACGGTCCCGGTCATCGCGCTGGACGGGAAGAAGATCGACTACGGCCTCGGTCTGCACAAGCTTACGATCCCGGACTGCGGCACCTTCTGGGGCAGCGACGGCACGGTCTGGGGAGCCTTGACGATGTCTTGGATCCGCGCCGACGGCAAGCGGCGGCTGTCCGTCGCGATGAACCTCGCACGGTGGAACAAACCGAACTCCTCGGGCGAGCCACCGCACCACCCCATCGACGACGCGCTGTCGACCTTCCAGCGGCAAGCACTGTGTGGCGACGGAAACGCCCGATGACCACCACCGACCTCGCCGAGGCGAGCGAGCAGTCCACATCAGACTCCGCGGCGGAAGAGAGCACGGCACGGCTGCTGCGCCCTTATCTCGGGAGTTTCGCGGCCGTTGCGATCCTGCAGATCATCGGCGCTATCGCGGGGTTGGCGCCCCTGCTTGCGGTGGTCGAATTGGGTCGCACCCTGTTGTCGCCAGGCCCAATCGATCGTGATCATGTCTGGTTCGTCGTGATCGCGGGTGTGGTCGGCTTGTTCGTCCGGCTGCTGTGCACGGGCGCGTCGTCCGGAATCGGGCACATCCTCGACGGCCAGGTACAACTGTCGTTCCGACGAGCTCTGGCCGCGCGGCTGGGGCGCGTACCGATCGGCTGGTTCTCCCGGCGCCGAACCGGCGAGCTGGCAAAGGTGGTGGGCGAGGACGTGAGTGCCGTCCATCCGTTCATCGCCCACACCCCCGGCGAGCTCGTCTCCGCGTTCGTGGTGCCGCTGGTGTCGCTGATCTACCTGTTCACCATCGACTGGCGGCTCACGCTGATCACGCTGATTCCGGTGGTGCTGGCAGTGGCGCTGGTCCCCCTGATGATGACCCCGACCCGGCTGCGCGAGCAGAAGGAGTTCGACGGGGGAATGGGGCGGATCGCGAGTTCGGCTGTCGAGTTCGTACAGGGCATCTCGGTGGTCAAGGCGTTCGGTGGAGGCGAGCGCGCCCATCGTAAGTTCCGCACGGCCGTAGACGATTTCGTCGACGCCTTCTACCGGATGGTGCGCGGTCTCTCCGGAATCGCCGCGGGGATGCAGCTGGCGCTGGCGCCGCCGTTCGTGCTGCTGGTCGTGGTGATCGGCGGTGCGGGGATGATCACGACCGGTGGCATGGCACCGGCCGACCTAATGCCCTTCCTGTTGCTCGGACTGGGCCTGACCGCTCCGGTGGCGGCGCTGGGCCACGGTTTCGACGATATGCAGGCCGCCGGTCGCGCGGTCGGCCGGATCCGGGACGTGCTCAAGGTGCAGTCGCTACCGGAGCCCGCGAACCCGGTCGCACCACAGGGACACCGGGTGGAACTGCGTGACGTTCGATTCGGCTACAAGGCCGATCACGAGGTGCTGCGCGGGATCGACCTGGTGCTCGAGCCGGGGACGGTCACCGCGGTCGTCGGGCCGTCGGGAAGCGGGAAGTCCACGCTGGTTCAGCTGTTGCCTCGGTTCTTCGACCCGACCCACGGTTCGGTCGTCCTCGGCGGTGTCGATCTGCGCGAGCTCGGCAGCCGGGAACTCTACCGGACGGTCTCCTTCGTCTTCCAGGATGTTCGCCTGCTGCGCGCGTCGGTCGCGGACAATATCGCGCTGGCGGTACCGCACGCTGACCTCGATGACGTGGTTCGCGCCGCCCGGCTGGCGAACATTCATGACCGAATTCTCGAGCTGCCGCGCGGATACGAAACGGTGCTCGGTGACGACGTCAAACTGTCGGGCGGTGAGGCACAGCGGATCTCGATCGCACGCGCACTGCTCGCCGACACGCCCGTTCTGGTGCTCGACGAGGCGACCGCCTTCGCCGACCCGCAGACCGAACAGGCAATGCGCCAGGCCCTCGCGACGCTGGAAGGCGATCGGACGATTCTGGTCATCGCCCACCGCCTGGAGACGGTCGCCGACGCTGACACCGTCGTGCTGCTGGAGCGCGGGTCGATCGTCGAGCGCGGCAAGCCCGCCGAGCTGCTGGCACAGCACGGAAAGTTCGCCGCGTTCTGGCAATCCCACCGATCGGCGATCGCCGATGAGCAAGGAGCCGAACTTCTATGATTCGAATGCTGCTGCGCGTGCTGGGACACGAGTACGCCCAGCCGGTGCGTCGCACCGTGGCACTGATGACGGCGACCGCAGTGCTCGAGGGGCTGTCCTGCGCACTGCTGGTTCCTGTGCTGCGGGCACTGTTCGGCAACACCCCCGCAGATGTGCGGCCCTGGCTGATCGCGTTCGGGGCCGCGGTCGCGGTCTACGCGGTGCTGCGCTACATCAGCGATCTGTCCGGTTTCCGCGCCGGGACCACGCTGTTGCGCGGGATGTATCACCGGCTCGGTGATCATCTAGCCCGATTGCCCATCGGCTGGTACGGCGCGGGCCGGGTCGGGGAGGTGTCCGTACTGGCCAGCCGCGGCCTCCTGGCGGCGATGAGCGTGATCGCGCATTTGCTGGCACCGTTCATCTCCGCCTGCGTGACTCCGCTGACGATCGTCGTCGTGATGCTCGCCGTCGACTGGCGGATGGGGCTGGCCGCCCTGGTCGCCGTACCAGTCGTGGCAGCGATCCAGGTCCGGACGGGACGCTCGATGGCCGCCACCGATGCGGAGCGCCACGAACGCGACCACGAGGCCACCGCACGCGTCATCGAATTTCTCCAGGCTCAGCCGGTGCTGCGAGCCGGCGGCCGAACCGGCGAACGTTTCCAGTTGCTCGACGACTCGCTGCGTGAAGTCCAGCGCGCGTCCCGCCGTTCCACGCTGTCAGCCCTGCCCGGCGCATTAGGCTTGACGCTCACAGTGCAGGCGATGTTCACCGTGTTGTTGGTACTGGGCGCCTTCCTCGCGCTCGGCGGGAACATCGGTGCGGCAGAGATTCTGGCAATCCTGGTGCTGGCCGCCCGCTGCGCGGATCCGCTGCAGTCGCTGGCGGAGTTCGGTGGCAAACTGCGCGGCGCACGTTTCGAGTTGGCGAGACTCGACACGGTATTGCGCACCGAGCCGCTGACCGAGCCTCCCGAACCGGTCCAGCCGGTAAGTTATGACCTGGAGTTCGAGTCCGTCACCTTCCGGCACGGCGACCGCATTGTGTTCGACGACGTGTCGTTGTCCGTTCCGCAGGGACAGCGGCTCGCCGTCGTCGGCCCGTCTGGTGCGGGTAAGAGCACATTGCTGCAGTTGCTCGCGCGGTTCTACGACGTGGACGCGGGTGCTGTGCGCGTGGGAGGCGTGGACGTGCGCGGGATCAGCACTGAGGTGTTGATGGCGCAGATCGCCATCGTCTTCCAGGACGTCTATCTCTTCGAAGGCACGATCGAGGAGAACGTGCGTCTCGGCCGTCCCGAAGCGGGCGTTGCCGAGGTGCGGGCAGTAGCGACCGCTGCGCGGTTGGACGAGGTGATCGAGCGACTGCCTGATGGGTTGGCGACTCAAGTCGGCGAGGGCGGCGCACTGCTGTCGGGTGGTGAGCGCCAGCGTGTCTCGATCGCGCGAGCGCTGCTGAAGAATGCGCCCGTCGTGCTGCTGGACGAGGTGACCTCCGCATTGGACCCGGTGAACGAGGCGGCCGTCCACGAGGGAATCGAGCGCCTGATGGCGGGCCGGACGGTGGTGATGGTGGCGCATCGGATGCGGACCGTCCGACGCGCCGATCGAGTCGTCTTTCTGGACGGCGGTCGGATCGTGGAGGAAGGCAGCCACGACGAGCTACTGCGCCGCGGCGGCCGCTACGCCGATTTCTGGAGTATTTCCATGACACCGGTAGCAAGTGAATGAGTCGGTACGTTGCTCGGCGGCCGAGCCGGCTTTGGGCTCGGCCCTGGCGGATCGTGTGGTGGTTTGTACGGCCGACCATTTTCCGGTCGCGTGCGGAACGCGCTGTCATGCCGCTGATCGGGAACTATTCGTCCCGTATCCGCCCGACGCGTTCGGCGGTTCGCGCGGCGAGGTAGTCGGCCCAATCACCGTCGACGCTGTCCTGTTCGGCAACGAGGGACAACTGCTAGGGGCGGGGCGGTGTCGACACCATCAACGCCACCGGCCTCACCGCCAACAATTTCGGAGCCCTCTCTCCGTGGTTGGACAACGGCATCGGGTGGCGGGCCCTGCCGGCAGATTTCCCGCCCCGGACCGTGCCCCGCAGGCGTTCCGCCGCGCGGAGAGAAGGCCGGTGCGACGCAGCGGCCGCCCGGCGGGCTGCGCGACCGGGTTCGACGACGTCAACGAGCTGACCACACGGCTCGCCAAAGCCGTGGAGGACCTGCGACAGGCAGAGAAGGCTGTGAGTGACGACGCAGCCGTGATGAACGGTCTCGTCGACAAGGTGCGCACTCATGCCAACGGCAAGGACGCAAGATCCGTCGCGGACCGCGAAGCCCCTCGGCTCGCGGATCTCATCGTGCGGTTGCGGGCGGACCGGAGCCTCGCTGCCGACGCAGAGCGGATCGCGAGCCAGTTCGAGCAACGGGTGGCGACTTTGCGCGACGATCTTGACCAGCACGACGAACGCGTCCGAACGGCCAACGAGTCCGTCGCGGTCGACCGCGTGGCACGGGTGGTCCACGCGCTGCTGGCTCCCGGCGCCGGCCGCTCGGACGCCCAGGTGATGTTGTTCGCCGCCGCACGCGTCCTGGTCGACGCGCCGTTCCGCGTCCGCCTGCTCAAGCCCCACACCGACCTCGTCCTCGACCGGGTCGACGTCGCCGAGCTGAAGAACTTCTCAGGCGGGCAACGGGTGACCGCCGGTGTGCTGCTATACGCGACGATGGCACGAGTGAAGGCCGCGGGCAACGACGCATCGATCGGCTGGCTGTGGCTGGACAATCCGTTCGGCCAGGCTTCAGTAGACCAGTTGATACGAAGGCGGGTCGGACGGTGGTGGTTCAGGCGGGTCCTGGATCTGTTGCCAGGCGGGCGTGGCGTTCCACGTCGAAGCGCGTGCCGTTGTACAGCAGTTTGGCCCGCTCCACCCCCTCGGGTGTGAACCCGGCAGCCAGCGCGACCTTGCAGGAGGCAGGGTTGTCGACCCGGTGACCCAGTTCCAGGCGGAAGAGCGTCAGCTCTGCAAACGCCCACCGAGCGGCGACCCGGCAGGCCCGCGAGGCCAGGCCTTGGCCCTGCGCCCGTTCGCGGACCCAATAGGACATCCAACCGGTCAGGTGACGACGGTCCACGTTCGACACCGCCACGTTGCCGACCGGTGAGCCCTGTGCGTCCAGGACGGCGAAAGCGAAGGCCGTGCCAGCGGACCGGGCAAGGTCCCCGTCGGCTATCCACCCCTCCGCAGCCGCTACCGTGTCCACCGGCTTATCAAACTGGCGGGCCATCAACGGCTCCCGCGCCGCCGCGAGCACGACCGGCGCGTCCGCGCGCCGCCAGGGCCGCAGGAGCACGCTGCCGCCAGTGTCCAAGATCTTGCCCACGATCTTGACCTTCCACCAAATTCGTATGTCCCAGCAACTCAATTAGCCCGCGCCGCGGCGCTCGCGCCGATTACAGGCGGTGAAACTAAGCTGGCCATCCCTGGGGAATTTGAGCTGGTCACTGACAAGTAGCGGAACAGCCGTCCGCTGTGCCCCCCAGTAGACGCTGACGGTGGGGCGTACGTCGATCACTAGGTTCTGGCCTGAGGTTCCCGGGCGGGGAGTCGTGCGTGGCGACGCAGGTGTTCACGGACGAGGAATTTGAAGCGTCTGCGGGAGTTCCCGGAGGTCGACCGGGACGAGTTGGCCCGGTTCGGCCACCGCCGCCCGTACGGGGTAGCGCCGAGGTAAGCCCAAAAGCCGCCAATACTTGATCTTGCGGGGCGGTAGGGCGGGCCTTGCCCTGTAACGCGAGCGCCGCGTGCAGCCGCCTCGATAGCAACCCCCTGCGCCGACACGTCCTGACTCAGCCGCCAGTGCAGGCCCTTCACCTGCGGGCCTGACGAGGAGTCGCTTCGGCTGGGACTGGAGCTCAGAGCCGGTGAACGACAGCGCCCGCCACGTTCGCGTGGCGGGCGTATCCCTCATGCGCGGTCGGATTCTTAAGACCGCTGCAGGTGGACGGCCTGTCGGATTTATTCGCGCGACTCCTCGGCGGGCCACCCGAGGCGCCACCGACTTCACGCTGAACACGTCCGACGGCAACGTGCTCGGCAACCGTGGCTATTACCGCTGGTCGGCGATATCCGCCAGGCTTTTCCCGGATATTACAAGCGACCCCTGCTGGCAACTTCGGCACCGCTCAGGCGTCCTGTCAGCATGACTTCGACTCCGGAGAGCGGTGTGGCTTCTGCTGATCCTGCCCGGGAAAACGGCTATGATGGTATCGCCGAGGGATATTCGGCCGAGACCGAGACCAGCTTGATGAACGCGTACTACGAGCGGCCCGCGATGCTGGCGCTCGTCGGCGACGTGACCGGTCGGCGGATCCTCGACGCGGGTTGCGGCTCGGGGCCCCTGTTCGCCGCGCTGCGCGATCGAGGTGCGGTCGTGACCGGTGTCGACGCGAGCGCAGGCATGGTGGAGCTGGCTCGGCGACGGCTGGGCGCGGGTGCCGACCTGCGGGTCGCCGATCTGGCTGATCCGCTGCCCTTCTCCGACGGTGAGTTCGACGACGTCGTCGGGTCCCTGGTGCTGCACTACCTGCAGGACTGGGGGCCGACGCTGACCGAACTGCGACGCGTCCTGACACCCGGCGGGCGGCTCATCGTCTCGGTCGACCATCCTTTCGCAATCACCCTGATGCAGCGCGAGGCCGGGGACAAACCCCGCTATTTCCAGACCCGCTACCGGACTGAAGAATGGACACTGGGCGGCCAGTCCACCCGGTTGACCTTGTGGGACCGCCCGCTGCACGCGATGACCGATGCCTTCACCGCGGCCGGGTTCCGCATCAACGTCATCAGCGAGCCACCGCCCGCGCCCGAAGCCCGCGAGCTGTTTCCCGAGGAATTCCGGGAAATCACCGGCACGAGGTTCCTGGGCTTCCTCTTCTTCGTCCTGCGGGCCGGCTGACCAGGGACAGCCACCGCATTCGTAGCCGGATCCGCTTGCCTGCAACGTTTCCTCGGGCAGGTCGCAGTAGCCGACGGGGTTCTGCGAGCCGGTCTCGACCGGGTCCGGCTGGCCGAGGTACGCCTCGCGGACTGAACGCTTTCTCGATCACCTTCAGTGACCGCTGGCCGGGCGTCGAGACCTGCTGACAACCACGGCCGGAAACACCGTTCGCGTTACAGTCCCCCAGAAACGTCGGCGGCTCTTGGCGCCACCGACGTCCCTGTGTCCGAATAAATGATTTTACGGGCCTAACCCCTATCGGTTCCGAGGGTGGACGTTGGTGCTATCGCTGGTCGAGTGATCGCCAGAAGTCGGCTTGGTGTTCGCGGTCGAAGGCGGTTTGCTTGATGCCGCGGGGTCCTGGTGCGAGTGACTGGGCGTCGTCGCCGGTGTTGTGGTCCTGTGGCCAGTAGGGTGTGTGCGGGCTGTTCGGGTTTCCGGTGCGTGCGAATTGCGTCCAGTATCGGATGATTGTGGCGGACAGGTGTTTCTGATTTCGGGTCAGTTGGCCGCCGAAGTAGTCGGCGTCGAAAAGGTACTGCAGTTCGGCCGCGTGGTACGCGCCGGTGGGGAAGCTGGGTGGGGGCAGGGTTGTCACCCAGGGGGTGTGTTCGTCGGCGAATTCGTAGGTGTAGGTCGGAACCTGCCTGGCGAGCAGCCGGCTGACCTGTCCGGCTGAGTGTGCCCAGATGCCGTCGGTCACTGCGGCGGACAGTGCGAGGCTGGGTGAGGCGTAGTGGTTGCTGGGGTAGCGGGCCAGGATGCCGGGTGCCTTGTCGGTGCCGAAGATCGTTTCGATTTCGGTGCGGTAAGCCGCGTCCGTGAGGGGTGGCCTACCCAGGAGTTCCGAGCCTGCCACGAACATGCGGTGCTCGTCGCGGGTCATTCCGTTCATCACGGGTACGTGGTTGAACCGGCCCGTGCTCAACGCTTGTTGCGGGGACAGCGGCAGTTCGCCGCCTCCGCCGTACACCGGACCCCACCCGTAGTTCGACTGCGGCAATAGCTCCTTTGTGGACTTGCCACGCAAGCAGGCCGCCGCCGTGGTGGGGTCGGGGCAGCCGAGCTGCCCGGCAACCGCGGCGCTGTGCTGGCGGGCTTCCTGACGGGACCGCGGCAGCCAGTTGCCCGAGGCGTCCGTCCAGGTCCCGGTGCATGGTCCACTCTGGATGATGGTGCGGTGGAACAGACCAGCCGATCCGGGGGACACCAGGTGGGCGCAGGTGCTGATGCCACCGGCGGATTCGCCGAAGATCGTGACGTTGTTCCCATCGCCACCGAAGGCCGCCGCGTTGCGCCGCACCCAGCGCATGGCCTCCTGCTGGTCCTGCAGCCCGAAGTTGCCCGATGGCCGCGCCGTGTCCAGTGCCGGATGCGCCAAGAAACCGAACAGGCCGAGTCGGTAGTTGATCGTCACCACGACAACAGCACCGTCGACCGCCAGATCCCTGGCCTGGTACATGCTGCCGGAGCCGTGCGCGAAGCCGCTGCCGTGGATCCAGACCATCACCGGGAGCTTGCGTCCGGATGTCCGCCGGGGGGTGGTCACGTTGAGGTACAGGCAATCCTCGCTTTCGCTGCGCTTCTCACCGAGCAGCCCATCGTTCTGTGCGCAGGTGTTGCCGGGTCTGCTGGCGTCGCGGGGCGTGTTCCAGGGTGTCACCGGTTGGGGCGGTGCCCATCGCAGCGGACCGACCGGCGGTGCCGCGTACGGAATCCCCTGGAACGTCCGGTGGTCTTTGGCGACCACTCCCCGCACCGCCCCGGAGCCGGTCCGCACGATCGCGGAATCCGGGCTGCCGCCGGCGGGCTCGGCGGCAGCAGGTACCGCGCTGCCGAGCGACGCGACCAGGCTGGTCGCGATCAGAAGCGAACGCAGTGCACGAGTCATCAAGGTCATCTCCCCATTTCCCATCATCAGTCAGGTGTTGCGGCACGGCTTTGGTGGGTCTCAATTGGTCAGTGCCGTGATCGGCTGTTGCCGAGTCGCGCGGAGGGTGGGCAGCAGGGTGGCGGCGGCGGTGATCGCGGCGGCGCCCGCGATGATGGCCAGGTACATCCACAGTGGACCGCCTGGTATCGGTGAGCGGGTTTTGACCAGGCTGTAGGGGATCGTCGTGGTCAGTGCCGCGAGCGACCCGAGCACGATCGCGACGACGGCCGAGACGATGGTTTCCACCGCCACCATGCCCAGTACCTGTTGCCGGGTCGACGCGGTCAGGCGCAGGAGGCCGAACTCGCGCCGACGGTGCCAGGTCGCGGCGATCAGTGAGTTCGTCACCGCGATCGCGCAGAACGCGATGATCATGGCCACGATGAGGTAGTTCGCCGCGGCGAACTGCGGGCCGATGTCGTCGGGCGGGCGGGTAGCGGCCGTGCTGTCTTCGGTGCTCTGCATGTACAGCGTGCCGACCGCGATCCCGACGAGCAGTGTGAGCGGGCCGATGATGGTGCCCGCGCGCGGCGCGCGGGCACCGAGGTTGCGCAGCGCGAGCCGGCCTACTCCACCGGGCAGCCAGTCGGCGGCCCGGCAGACCGCGGCGACCACCGCCGGGCTGAGCAGCGCGAGCCCGATCGCCGTCGCGATGCAGGCCGGCCCGGCCGCGGCACCGAGCAGTGGCCCGTCCGGCATGGCCAGTGTCCCGATCCCGGTCCCGATGCCGGCCAAGACGAAGACGCCGCCGAGCCACAGCTTCGTCCGCGACAGCGCGGTGGCATGGTCCGGGGCGTCCGCGGCGCCTGCCAACGCCCGCACCGGCGCGACCCGCGCCGCCCGGCGCCCGGCGAAGACCGAGGCGAGGGCGGCGGACAGCAGAGCGACCGTTGCGCCGGCGACCACGGTGCGCCAGGTGGCCACCAACCCACCGGTGGTGACGACCCCCAGTCCGGTCATCCGGTCGAGCAGGAACGAGCCGAGCCCGATGCCCGGCGGCACACCGAGGATCACCGCGGGTATCGCCACCGCGACGGTCTCCACCACGACCATGCGCCGGACCTGGCCCGGTGTCGTGCCGACGGCGCGCAGCAGCGCGAGTTCGTGTTCCCGTTGCTGGATTACCAGGGACACAGTGGACACCACGCCGAACGCCACCACCACGACGGTCCAGCCGCCCATGATGACGGCCAACATGCCCAGTGCCTCCGAGGCGGAGGAGTATCCGGTTTCGGCGAGCGCCGCGAACGCGGTCAGCAACGCGGTGCCCGCGAACATCGCGCTCCCCGAGGCGAGGTAGGCCGGTATCCGGGTGCGCACGGTGCGTAGGGCGAGCCTGCCGATCATCGCCCGGCTCCCACCGGCGCGCCCAGCGTCGCCATCCGGGCGGCCACGGCCTCGGCGCGGGGCCGGACCACGGTGTCGACCACCCGGCCGTCGGCGAAGAACACGACGGCGTCGGCGACCGACGCCGCGACCGGGTCGTGGGTCACCATCACGATCGTGCGGCCGGCACCGCTGACCGCGTCGCGCAGCAACTCGAGCACCTGCGCCGCGGAACGGCTGTCCAGCGCGCCGGTCGGCTCATCGGCGAAGATCACCGCGGGCTCGCTCAGCAGCGCGCGGGCGATGGCCACCCGCTGCTGCTGCCCACCAGACATCGCGGCCGGCCGGGCGTCCGCGTGTTCGGTGAGCCCGAGCCGCGCGAGCACGTCGCGCACGGCCGACCCGGCGACCCGGCGGCCGGCGAGTTCCGCAGGCAGCGTGACGTTCTGGCGGACGGTCAGCGTCGACACCAAATTGTAGGCCTGGAACACGAAACCGAGACGGTCGCGGCGGAAGCGGGTCAGCGCGGCTTCGTCCAGCCCGGTCAGCTCGGTGCCCTCGATCGTCACCGAGCCGGACGTCGGCCGGTCCAACCCGGCGGCACACTGCAGCAGGGTGCTCTTGCCGGAGCCGGACGGGCCCATCACCGCGGTGAACGTCCCGCGTGGGAACGCCACCGTCACGCCCTCCAGCACCCTGCGGGCAGCGGGACCAGTTCCGTAGGTCTTGACCAAATCGCGGACGGCCACGCTGGGCCGAGACCCAAGCTGCTCGGCCGCCAAGCCTGTTGAGTACGTTGTACGAGTCATAAATACACCGTACATGGTGCCATCACGAGCTCGACTTGGACGTACGAAAATGTTCATATAGCCAGGTAACTGCCCATGTATTCGCCGTGTGCCTCGTACGTCACGTATAATTTCGTCACAACTAGAGTTTCGTGACGAAAAGGAGGAGGCGGATGGCCGAGTGCCTGGTGTGCGGACGGCCGCTGCCCGACCCCGGCCGAGGTCGGCCGCCGCGGTACTGCTCGCGCGCCTGCCGTGCCCGGGCCTACCGCGAGCGGGTCGCCCGCAAACAACGCCACGACTTCGCACTGCCCGAAACCGTCAGCACAACCCTCAGTGTCGAGCGGATCGTCCGGGCCGCGATCGCGCTGGCCGACCGAGAAGGCGACGTCGGCCTCTCGATGCGCCGCACCGCCGCGGAACTCGGAGTGGGCACGATGTCGCTCTACCGCTACCTCCCGGACAAAGAGGAACTCGGCGGACTGATGATCGACACGGTTTTCGGCGACCGCCCCCTGCCTGAACCCGGCCCCGGCGGCTGGCGCGCGAAACTCGAACTGTCCGCCCACCGCGAATGGGACATCTATCTGCAGCACCCGTGGATTCCCCGGATCTTCGCGCTGACCACCCGGCCACCGCTCGCACCTCGCATGATGGCCTACACCGACTGGCGGATCCGCGCCGTCGACGGCCTCGGCCTGGACTTCCCCACCATGGTCCGCACCGCCATCGCGATCTCCGCCCACGTACAGAGCGCGGCTTTGCCGCTATCCCGCGAGCGACACTCGAAAGACACCCGCGGGGAATGGCTCGACGCCCGCAGCGCCCGGATCCGGGAGACCTTCGGTCCCCACGGCCTCTCGATGATCGCCCGATTCGACACGGACGCCATCGCCGCGTCCGAACCCGCCAGCATCTTCGAGTTCGGCCTTCAACGCCTACTCGACGGAATCGCCCAACTCCTTCCGCCAGGCACATAACCCACCGACGCACACCACGAATCGCGAACCTTGACCTCACCGAACGTGAGAACCGCCGCCGTGACCGAGACCACGGGTGCGGCGCCGACGATTCTCCGAAGTCTTTTTCCGATGCGCTGGCGGCTTCGGGCGCGTACGCGGCGAGGCACCGAATTGTCGTGCAAATCGAGTGAATCGCTATCGCAGACCGCCGAGCCGAATGCCTCTTCTCGGTCCAGCGCGGCGGCCCACCGCCGGGAGTCAATCGTGCTCCAGTAGGTCGCCTGCACAGCCGGGCCGTCATTGCCCGGCTCACCCCGGATGGGTTGATACTCGTCTACACATGGTCGGGGAAGTGCTGCCGGCACCAAGTGGTGTTCCGGCCGTGTCGGGCCTTCTACGGCGACCACGGTCACCTCGATGATTCTGCCGTTCCCATCCCGGAGCCCAGATATCGGCGTCGAACGTCACCGGAACCCACCGCCACCGCCCTCCGGGATTGCCAAACACCCGCTGCCGGTGGTCCCTTCGTCGTGGCAGGCGACACCACGGCCCAGCGTTTCCCCATGACTTTTCCCCCGGTCGAGTGGTCGTCGCGTCGATTTCCAGCCCGAACTCGTCGTCCGGTCGAAGACAGCCCCCACCGGGCAACAAAGGCCGGACAGTGGGAGATCGCCGGGAAGACCCGGTCCTCGGGTTCGACATTGTGTGCACACTCGGCGTCCCTGGGCTTCTGGCGAACGCGCCGAGGGGTGCCGCTGGGGACTACCCTGAGATCTACTCGTGGCCCGGCCCCGCCATCATCTGTCAACGGCGAGAGGTACCTGCGATGCTGTACTCGACGAACGTCCATTCCTCCGGCCGCGCCAGCCTGCAGTTGGACGTACTCGGCCCCGTGCTCGGCCCAGCGACGGTGTCTCTGCAGAAACTGATCATCGGGGTGATCGTGTCGAACGTTCCGGAGACGCTCGTGATCAATCTCGGTCGCACCACCGCGCTCAGCCTGGCCGGTGTGAATACGCTGCTCACCGGCTACACCACCGCGATCGACTACGGCACGAACTACCGGGTCCTGCACGCCCACGGCCCAGTCCTCGACATCCTCCACAGCACCGGCACCCGCGAAGTCCTCGCCGACAGCAACGACCTCGGCGCACTGCTATTGGCCGCCCTCCTCTCGCCCGTCACCGTCCCGCCGACCGCCACCTGACTGACGACGATGAAAGCCGGTCTTCGGTGAAGGCCTTTCCGCCTTCTGGGATTGGCCGTGGCTTTGCCGAGGCTGAAAATACAGACGGTCCTGCACCACCGTGCCGCCGCCCGTGGCGAGCTGCCCGAAGCCACAGTTCGCCAACGAACTGTCATCGCGCGGGCCAAGGGTGCGCTCGCAGAGTACGGCGCCTCGGTATGCATGACGGCGTTCGGGCAATTGCGCGAGTACGACCACATCACCGCGCTGCCCTTCACGCCTCTCCGGCCGGAATCTGGTTGAGAAAGCATTCCGGCGGGTAGCCTGAAATGGTGGCGGTTGGTTGAGCAACCAGCTGACCGTCACTGCAACAGCGATTCGATGTCGGCTTTCCTCGACCAAGCCGCTCGATCCCGGATCTCGTCGTCGCGGTTGTACATTTCAAGGACCGCCGGGATGCCTCAGCCGTTGGCCGCGGTAATGCATCGGCTTTCCCGTACCGAGTTCAGGACTTGTTCGATCGGGAATTCGCCAGTCCACTGCCCAGTGGAACGATCGCTCGTGTCGCGCATCAGTGCGCGAGCTGGTCGACGACGGCGGCGAACAACCGTGGTGCTCTGGCGGCGGCAGGCACGATCAACGGCGCGAGCGCAGGCCGCCCTCGCGCCCACAGCAAGGTTTCGGTCAGCCAGCGCGACCGCCGCGAAGCCTGCTTCCAGGCGCGGTCATAGTCGGCGGGACGATCCGCGCGCAGGCAGCGGACGAGTTCGGCCGCGGTGGCCAGGGAGACCGCGAGGCCTTCGCCGGTGAGGGCGTCGACGTAACCGGCCGCGTCCCCGACGAGCAGGACCCGTCCTGCCACCCGGTTCGATGTGCGTTGCCGAAGCGGACCCGCGCCCCGGACCGACGACACCGGTTCCGCCCCGGCGAGTCGCGCCGCGAGCTCGGGAAACGCGGCGAGCTGTTCAGTGAACCCGCCACGGACCGAGGACAGGACCGCGACCCCGATCGTGTCCGGCCCGACCGGCGTCACGTAGGCCTCGGACCGGGCCGCCCAGGTCACCTCGACCGTGTCGGTGCCAGGGGGCAGGGCGTAGTGGCGGCGCAGTCCCCAGCGAGGCGTGCCCGTCGAACTCGCGGTGCCGGGTTTGGCCAGACCGGTGAGAGCACGGAGCGGCGAGTGCAGCCCATCGGCCGCGACCAGATACCGCGCCCGCAGTTCACCGGCCCGTACGTGGTCGTCGTGTTGCGTCACTTCCGCTACCGCGATCGGGAGGATCGGCACGCCCTGCCGGTCCACCTCCGTACGCAAGGCGTTGTGCAGTGCGGTCCGCCGCACTCCTTTGCCGGCGCCGACACGGAACGCGGCTCGCACGATGGTGGAGCCCTGCCGGTAGGTGATGCCGCGGATCGGATGACCTGGCGGGTCGACCCCGAGCGCTGCCAGTGCACGCACGGCACCCGGCATCAACCCTTCCCCGCACGCCTTGTCGATCACTCCGGCACGTTTCTCGCACACCACCACGTCCAGGCCTTCTCGCGCACACCCGAGCGCGACGGCGAGTCCGGCAGGGCCGCCACCGACCACGACCACGTCGTGTAGATCGTCAGTCATGTGCCGACTTCAGCGCTTGATTTTCCGCGCGGATCCGGACGGTCAGCAATCCGGCGTTGAGCACGGTGAACACCGTGGCGGTCAGCCACGCGCCGTGGACGAGCGGCAGGGCGAAACCCTCGACGACGACGGCGACGTAGTTGGGGTGCGGGACCAAGCGATACGGGCCGCCGGTGACGCGGGGGAGACCCGGGACGACCACGATGCGGGTGTTCCACTGACGGCCGAGGGTACGGATGCACCACCATCGCAGCGCTTGCGACGCGACCACCATGGCCAGCATCGGCCAGCCCAGTACGGCGATGAAAGGGCGGTCGGCGAGCCACACTTCGAGCAGGCAACCGGCCAAGAGCCCAGTGTGCAGCACCACCATGAAGGGGTAGTGCCCGAACCCGGTTTCGTGTCCTCCCCGGGCCAGGCTCCAGGCCAGGTTGCGTTTCGCGACGACCAGTTCGGCCACTCGTTCGATCGAGACCAGTCCGACCAGGACCGTGTACCAGATCTGGCTCACCATCGCAGCAACACCAGCTCAGCGCAGAAACCCGGGCCCATCGCCATCACCACTCCCCAGTCACCCGCGGACGCGGGCCGCTCGGCGAGCGTATCGGCGAACACGTGCAGGACCGAGGCTGACGACAGGTTCCCGATTCGGTCGAGGGAACGCCAGGTCATCGCCAGGTCCTCCTCGTCCAGACCCAGCTCCGTCTGGATCGCTTCGATCACCTTCGGCCCGCCTGGATGGCAGATCCAGCGGGCGATGTCACCGGTCTTGAGGCCGTGCGGGGACAGTAGTTCCTCGACATCTCCCGCGAGGTATTCGTGGACGAGATCCGGAACTTCCGCGCCCAGCACGACTTTCAATCCGGTGCTCCCGATGTCCCAGCCCATCGCGCGTTCGGTGTTTTCGTACAGGTGGCTGACCGAGTCCACCACATAGGGGCCCACCGCCGCCTTGGCGTGATCTTCACCCACCGCGATCACCGCGGCTGCACCGTCGCCGAACAGTCCGGACGCGATCATGTTGGCAGCGCTGGCATCCTGGCGCTGGACGGTGAGTGAGCACAGCTCGACCGACACCAGCATCGCCACCGACGTCGGCCAGCCGCGCAGGAAGTCGTGCAGCCGCGCGATACCCGCCGCCCCGGCCAGACAGCCCAGACCGACGATCGGCAGTCGTTTGACGTTCGCGCGCATCCCGATCCGCGAGGCGATGCGCGCGTCCAATGACGGAACCGCGATACCGGTCACCGTCGTGGACATCACCAAGTCCACATCGGACGGTGTGAGTCCCGCGTCGGCGAGGGCGGCGAGCGCGGCTTCGCAGCCGAGATCCACCGCGGCCGACAGGAAAGCGTCGTTCGCCGCCGTGAAATCGTCGATCGCGTCATAGCTTTCGATGGGTAGCGCCAGATGACGGGTGGCGACCCGCGCACTGGCGTGGAAGCGGTTCGCCACCGCTCGCGCGGCCTTGTCCGGCAGGCACAGCCGCCCGAACAACTCGGTCAGTTGCGCCTGCGGATAACGGTGCGGCGGGAGCACACCGTGGACCGCTGAAATTGTCGTCACCTCGTTCACGGTACGACCTCCGCCTACACTTGGCAGATGACCGGCTTTCCGACCACACCGGACGGTGCGACCCACCAGACGGTGACAAGACCGCGTCGGCGAGGGTTGCTGCGAGGTCTCGCCGGGGCATGCCACCCCGTTCCCGGGCTGGCGGTGACGGTGGTGGCCGTGGTGCTTGCCGCCGGCACAGGTCTCGACGTGGGCCGGGTGGCGCTGCTCGGTGCCGCGGTGCTGACCGGCCAGTTGTCGATCGGCTGGTCCAACGACTGGATCGACGCAGCCCGCGACCGCGCCGTCGGCCGCACCGACAAGCCGGTCGCCGCGGGGACCGTCCCGGTGGGGTTGATCGCGGTCGCCGCATCGACCGCTCTGGCGGCGACGATCGTGTTGTCCATTCTGCTCGGATTGTCCGCGGCGGCGGCCTTGCTGATCGGCGTCGCGGCCGGGTGGGCTTACAACCTCGGCCTCAAGTCCACGATCTGGTCCGGCGCGACCTACCTGCTCGCCTTCGGAGCCCTGCCCGTCGCACCGTACGTCGCGCTGCCCGGACAGCCGTGGCCCCCTTGGTGGATACCCGTCGTCGGGGCGCTGCTCGGATTCGGCGCGCACTTCGCGAATGTTCTGCCCGACCTGCGGTCGGACGCGGAAACCGGAGTACGCGGACTTCCGCACCGGCTCGGCCCCGGAGCGGGGGTGATCGTCATGGCTGTCGCGTTGGCCGCCGCGTCGGTCATCCTCGGTTTCGCCCCCGCGACCATGTCAGTCATCTTCGCGTTGGCTGTATCGGCGGCCGGGATCGCGCTGGCCGCCGCGACCGCCATGGCCGCGATTCGCGCACCCCGAAGTCCAGTGGCGTTCCGGTTGACGATCGTGATCGCGATCCTCGATGTCATGCTGCTGATCTCGACCACGCTTTAGCGCCTAAGCCTCACTCTGCGATTTCCGAAAATAGTTCGATCGAGCGTTCTTGTGAACTTTGGAGAACCGGTCCTGGCGTGGTTCGTGCATGTCGGTTGAGGCACAGCCGGTATTTCTTTCGGTGAGTCGCACGAGATGCTGGATGCTGTGTGTACGCCAAACGGATACTGGGGCATACGCACGGATCAGGAGTGCGGATTTCGTGCTTTTGATGGAGATCCGGCGCCGTTCGCCGAGGTGCCTTTCTCTGTCACGCCGCGGCCGGTACACCGTTGCCTGCCGCGTGATGGCCGCCGTCGTCGACATCTCTTTAGATCGGAGCAGCGCTCTCAGCGCGCCGACCCTCGCACCTCCCCGGCGTCCGCCACGTCGCCATCTATCTGAGATCTCTCGAAGTAACCCTGCTCCCCGACGTGGCTGGGTCTCGTCGTCGTTCCGAGGTCGTACGATGTGATCAAGGTGGTTCGAGGATGCCCAAGGCGATGTGACAACGCTGCGATCACCTTGTTCCACCTCGCATGCCGCTGTCTCGGGTGCCGGTCAGCTCCACGGTGACCATTCAGGGACGAAGGCCCGGTTTCGATCCAGCTTGAGAGAGCCGCGAGACTATGGCAGGTGGGGTCGGAGTGGCCAGCTCCCGGTGCGGCGAAGGGGGAGGGTTCGGCCGAATGCGCGAGTTTGAGGTTCATGTCGGGTGAGGTACTCAGATGGAGTACACCGCTATGAAACTCGCAACGGTCAGGCGTTCGCGAAGCGAGGCCGTTTCCACGGCGACGAAGGAGGTGGAGATGTCCAGCATTGACAGTTCTGCAGGTGAAGGCCTCAGTGCCGTACTGGGAAGCGTCGCGCGCAGCCTGCAAGCCGAGCCCAACGTCGACACCACCATCGCGGCCATCGTGAAGGCCGCCGTTGACCACGTGGCCGGCGCCGATTACGCCGGGATTTCCCTGGTCGAGCATGGTCGGATCCGCACCGTCGCGCCCACGGACGAAGTGGTGGTCACGATCGACGAAGTGCAGTATCGCACCAAGCAGGGCCCATGTGTGAACGCGATCGCCGAGCATCAGGTCTTCCGTACCGGTGACCTTGCCGCCGAGGCCCGCTGGCCGAAGTTCACCCCTGCGGCCGCCGCGACCGGGATGCGCTCGATGCTGGCTTACCGGCTGTTCGTCAGCGAGAACACCCTCGGCTCGCTCAACCTCTATTCCCGCAGCGTTGAAGCGTTCAGCGACCAGACCGAACAGGCTGGTCGCGTATTCGCCTCTCACGCGGCGATCGCCCTTATCGGGGCGCAGACCGAAGCGCGGTTGAATATCGCGCTCGGACATCGCGATGTCATCGGCATGGCCAAGGGAATTTTGATGCAACGTCACGGCATCGACGCTGTCGAAGCCTTCCGGCTACTCATCGAGTCCTCCCAGGCGACCAATATAAAACTGCACCAGGTCGCTGAATGGTTCGTCGAACACCATCGCGAATTGTCGCCACGCGGGAGCAAAAGCTGACCGACTTGGTCGCCGGCCGAAGCTGCTGGCTGTCATTTCCTGCGAGTAACGTGCCCTGGCAGGGGACTTGTGAATCGAATCCGGTGTTCTCTGGGCTGGGAGACGATGTCAACGGAAATGCCCGATCCTTGGCACTGTCCAGGTTTACCTTTCATGCGTTCATTTTCGTGCCGCCCGTCCTGAAGAGGGTTATTCGAGGGGCGGGACGAAGGTGGCGTGTCTGAGGGGGCTGTCCTCGATGCCGCATTGGGGGCATCATTCCTGCGGTGTGTCGTGCCGCGTGGAGCACGATCTCGACCGACTTCGCCCTACCCCTCAAAAAACGACAGCGGTGATGTGATCAACCGAACGCGTTCTCCTGGTAGTGAAGGACCTCCTTCCCTACTTTGAGAGTCCGGGTCTCGACAAATCCTTTATCGTCGCGGGGTCGTACCGGGTGCGGAGCTTGCTTAACAGAAATTCGGGGACATGTCCCCTCGGCCCTTGCAAGCAGTAGCGATGTCAAGCCCGGATTACCACCAGCAGCGCAGACCAGCAGCTCTGCGACTCTGCCGGGACACTGGCCCTGAGAGCGGGGAAGAAGGCCTGCACGACCCGCCGATGTGATCGCGCTGGCGGGGTGGCATCACAGCCGACAAAGAAAGGATGCGAAGACCGGCTGTCCGACTTTCCAGCCGTCGCCGCAACGCGGTGATGAGATCTTCATCGTGAAGTACTGGAGTTCCGTGGCGATCGAAGTCGGTGCTGTATCCGAATCGTCCGATTCGAGGCGAAGCCGAGCGATGACCGCGGAACTCATCGGGCCGCAGCGTGCGAGTGCGAGTCAGCGCCGAAATCTCAGGCATCATGACCGGGCTCAGGCCCGGTTATGACAGCTCCGGTTCAGCTCGCCCAGTGGGAACAAAGTGCCGATGGTGCGCATGCGGAGAGGATCACCGCCACTGGCCGAAGAACCCGTCCAAGGTGCGTGTCCGATCATCCTCGGCATCGAGCAGCAGGTGATCTTGCCCGAAAGCGTGCTCCAGCACCTCGTTCTGGGTGAGCCGGGTCGACCAGCGGCGCGCGCGTCCGATTGCTCGGGTCGACCACGCCACGCCGGCCAGTGTCTCCCCCCGGATCAGGTCGATCCTTCCGCGGTCGGACACGGTGAGCGCTTCCACCGCCCTGTGGATGGCCGAGTCCGGCAGCGGTTCGTAAACCTCGACACGCACCCTCGCTCGCCTGAGCTGGTCTTCGGTCCACGGGTCGGTGCGCACGACTCCCGCGTAGGTCTCCGTCAGCCGTTCGTCTTGGGTCGGCAGCCGGATTTTCAGGTCGCGATGGGTTTGCCGGAGCAGCGAGTGCACCGTGCGTACCACGTGACCGAAGGTCCTTTCGGCGCGCACCGTGACCAGTACGTCGGAAATAGTTCCGGGCAACGGGGCGCCGCGCGTCGAAGGTTCGGGGATCACGGCGGCCAGCCGTGCGCTTTGGCGGTCCAGGATTTCGCCGTCCTCGTCCCGTCCGGCCCAGTCCGGCCCGTCGTGCCAGGCGACGGCGTCACGCTCGTGCACGAGGACCGCACCCGCGTTCCACGCCCGATAGGCGAGATCCCAGTCCTCGCCGCCGTAACCCACGAAGCGCTCGTCGAAACCTCCGAGGTCGTTGAACAGTTCTCGACGGCAGGCCAAAACCGCCCCGATCATGAAACGGAAGCTACGGCCGTCGGCGTGCAGGAGGTCCGCTGTGGCGGTGTAGGCGTCCTTCAGCCAACTGGGCTCCGCTAGCTCTGTCGATTCGGGCCGGGCACCGTCTCCCAGATCCGCGAACGAAGTGTGCCGCCGTCGTCCTGTGGCCAGCACATCGGGGCACCGGGCGACGTGTCGGACCATCTCCGCGAGGTAACCGGGTTCGGGAACGGTGTCGGCGTCAAGGAAGACAAGGACCTCACCGGTACTGCGTCGCGCGGCGTGGTTCCGGATGGCCGCGGCGCGAAAACCCTGGTCCGGCTGGCTCACCACCAGGGTATCGACGCCTTTGATCTCGAAGGCCGGGGTTGTCGACGAGCCGTCGTCGGCGAGGATCACCTGCGAAGGACGTAAGGTCTGGCACCGCAGCGCCGCGGCCATGCGGGTGAGGTGCCGATGTTGCTCGAAGTGCGTCACGATGACGGTGATGGTCGGCACGGGCCGCGGGTAGGGTTTCAGCAGATCCCAGCGGTTGCGGGGCACCAGGACATCGGTCAGCACGGCGTCACCACCGGACGACGATCGACGTTGGCCAGCACCCGCCGGTATACCGCGAGGTGCTCCGCGCCTGTGTCGGACCACGCTGGACGAGTCGGCGATCGAGTCACTCCGGGGTGGGCCAAGGCCCGGATGATGTGACGGGTCAGCTCTCGCTCAGATTCGCCCAGCAGGAGATTGCCAGGATACCGGCGGTCGATCTCCCTGCTGTACCGCCCGGCCCAGGTCACCGGCCTGCGACGGCAGGACAACCAGGACAGCAGGGAACCGCTGGCGCTGACGTTGCGATTGAGTACTACCGGTACGCGCGCCGAGCGGGCCAGATCGGTGAATTCCGTGTCGCTCAGATGGCCGGTGAGCAGGAACGGGACCTGCCGCCGGACGGCGTGCTCGCGGACTCGGTCCAGCAGGTCGCCGTGTCCCGCGCTCACGGCTCCGGCGGCGATGACCGCGGGTGGGCCGTCGGCGTTGCCCTGGCCCACCGCCGCGGCCAGGTCGATGGCTTCGAGGTGCCCCTTGCCCGGGTAGAGGTAGCCAAGCAGAACGAGAGACGACGCTGGTTGGAGCGGAGTGTCGTTAGGTGCCGATACCGGTTCCGGAGGTAGGGGCAGGTCGATGTGATGCACGGGTTTCCGGGTCAACGCGGTGACTTTGCGGGCCTCGTGTTCGGCCGAGACGATCACCGCGTCGCTTGCCTCCAGCACGGCCGCGTAACCCCGGCAACGGTTCCGGTCGCGCCAGGTGTGGCCGAAGGGGTCCGGAACGTCGTGCACGGTGACCACCAAGGGACGGCGCGCGGATGCCGCCCAGTCCCGGTACGCGTTGACGGCCTTTTCGATCGTGTCGCCGAACAGCGCGTCGGTGAAGTGGACGTGCGTCAGATCCGGTTCGTCGTCGGTGCCGATCGCTCCGTGGGCCTCACAGAGGCTGGTGACCGATCGTGCGTGACGGACGACTCCGTGTCCGGCCGGTCCCGGCGCGTAGATTTGGAATCTCACCGGCCGCTCACCGTCGCCGGTGCCGGAAGACGGGTCACCGTGCGATAGAGGGCGCGGTGGGCCTGGGCGATGGCGACCCTGTCGGTCTCCCGCCGCCCCGGATCCGCGCGCCATCGGGGCCGTTCCGCGTAGGCTCGGCGGACCGCGGCGTCCAGGCTGTGCGGGTCCAGAGCGGTCTCGGTGCGGTGGTACAGCCAACAAGGGGCTTGTTCCTGGTAGAACCCGCAATCCGGGGCGAGGACGGTGGTTCCCAGATCGTAACAGGCCTCCAGCCAGCCGGAATGGGTGCCGAACCGATGGGGCAGCACGGAGACGTCGAGACCTTCGAGATAGTCGAACAATTCGGCGTCGGAGAATCGCGGTCGCAGAGAGACCGACACTCCGCACCGCCGCAGTTCGTCGGCGGCCCTTCGGCCACCGGTGTCGTCGTGGGCGAGTACGGAGAGCCGGGCGTCGGGTAATGAGGCCACCGTTCGTGCGAGCTGCTCGGCGACGGCGATGGCGTCACAGTTGGCACGCATGCTCTTCGCGTGCACGCCGACCACGAACGCTTCTCTGTCGCCGCGCGAGGCCCGTCGACGCATCCGCGCCGGATCGACAACGTGCGGGTGCGGGATGACCTTCGCCTCACGACCCCACGTGGTGGCGATTCGCGCGGCCGCGCCCTGGGTCAGGGTGATCACCGCGTCGGCCGAGGGCACCAGGATGTCCAGAGCTGCTCGATGCGGGCCGGGATCGGCTTGGTGTGGATTGCGCAGGTCATGGACGGTCAGCACCAGAGGTTTTCCGTGCGCACGCAGCGCTTCCACCATTGCTCGCAAGTCTCCGGGTGTGCGGTGTTCATACCCGAAATGCAGGTGCAGCAGGTCGAATCGGTGGTGCTGCGTACGCAACCAAGACGGCCGCAGCATCTGATGCGGCCACCACTGACCGGCCGGGGCACCGGGGACCGGCGGATCGGGAAGAACATGGAAGTCCTGTGCCGTCGCCTTGTCCGAGATGTGCCGGACATAAGAATGGCAAGCAGGCACGGAGGCCACGTTCAGCGGAGTACGCACCTCCGCAAAGTAGCCGTTTTTCCCGCGGTCAAACATCGGTCGGGAGTGAGTTCAGCCGGCTGGAATTCCGCTCGGCGGCGCGAGTGGTACTCGTCCATGATGGACCTCATGGATCACGGCCGGTTCGCGCACTACCGGGACTTCTACGAAGGCCCCAAGTCGGCAGCGCCGATCGCCTTGGTGATGGGGAACTGTCAGGCCGAGTCGGTGCGCATCATGTTGGCGTCGTCGAAATCGTTTCCGTGTGTGCTGGTGCGGGTACCACCGATACATGAACTGAGCCCGAATGACATGGACCCACTTGAAGCGTTGTTGACGAGAACGGAAATTCTGCTGACTCAGCCGGTGCGGACGAACTATCGCGGCCTTCCCGTGGGGACGACCCAGCTGTCGGCCCGGCTTCCGTCGTCGGCGCGGACGGTACGCTGGCCTGTCGTCCGTTATGGAGGGCTGCACCCGTACACGGCGATCGTGCGGCATCCCAGCGCTCGGTCGGCCGTGCCTCCGCTCGTGCCGTACCACGACCTGCGGCTGATTTCCCAGCTTGCCGGCCGCCAGGTGGATGTCCACTGCGCACCAGCCGCGGAAGCGGTGACCGCGGTGGCCGCCCTGTCAGTGGCCGAGTTGCGCCGACGGGAGCGCTCGACGGCAGACGTTGCCGTTTCCGATCTGCTGACGTCCGCGGGGGCTGACGCGATGCGCACACCGAACCATCCGGGTAACGCCGTCCTACTCGGTCTGGCGTGGCGACTGCAAGGTGCCTTGGACCTGCCCGCCGACGCCACAGACCCGGGACGGCCGCTGCTGAACGACATCCACGCTCCACTGAGCCAACGGGTGATAACCACGCTGGGCTTGCAGGCCCGAGCCCGGCCGGACTGGCTGGTGGCCGGTGAACCGGTCGACGAGCATCTACTGTGGAAGGAGCACACGCGATGGTACGAACGACATCCACAGTGGATCGAAGCCGGTATCTCGCGGCACCGCGACCAGATGGCCCTGCTCGGCCTGTGATCGATGGCGGCGGTCGCGTGGCGCCACGCTCACCGGCGGCCGGCCGCGACGGCGCGAAACTGTCCATCGGCCTGGTCGCGTCCGCCCGCTACCCCATCCGTGAACCTTTCGCCGGTGGCCTGGAAGCGCACACCTGGCAACTGGCGACAGGTTTGCGCCGGCGGGGACACGATGTGACCGTCTTCGGGGGAACGGATTCCGATCCCGATCTGCGGGTCCAGACGATGCCCGTCCTGCCCGCTCTTTCCACACAGGCCCGGATGGACGTCAGCATGCCCGCCGACTACTTCATCGCCGAGCACCACGCCTATCTGGGGTTGATGCTCGATCTCGGCGCCGCCGGGCGATGCGACCTCGTGCACAACAACTCACTGCACTATCTGCCCATCGCCATGGCCTCGACGCTGCGGACACCGACGCTCACCACGCTGCACACCCCGCCGACTCCCTGGCTGGAATCCGCGGTCCGGTTGCGTTCTCCGCGCCATACCAGTTTCGCCGCGGTCAGCGCGCACACCGCCCGCCAGTGGTCCTCGCTCGTGCCCGGGATCACGGTGGTGCGCAACGGAGTCGACCTGGACCGGTGGACGCCCGGCGCCGGATCCGGCGTGCCGGTGTGGTTCGGCCGGATCGTGCCGGAGAAGGGCCCGGAACTGGCCATCAGGGCAGCGCTCGAGGCCGGCACCGGCCTCCGGCTGGCGGGTCCGCTGCCGGACACCGACTACTTCCGCGAACAGATCGAGCCACTACTGGGGAAGGAGATCGAGTACCTGGGGCATCTGGCCCATCACGATCTCGTCCACCTCGTCGGATCCGCCAGTGTCGCGGTGGTGTCCCCGCGCTGGGAGGAACCTTACGGGCTGGTGGTCGCCGAAGCCCTGGCTTGCGGAACCCCGGTGGCCGGATTCGCGCGGGGAGCCCTCCCGGAAATCCTCGACGCCTCCAGCGGCGCACTGGCCACCCCCGACGACGTCACCGGCCTGGCCACCGCCATCGCCATCGCATCCACTTTGGACCGAGCGGCGGCACGACAGCGCGCGGAAACGGCGTGCTCGGTGGACCGAATGGTGGACGAGTACGTGCAGCTGTACCGGGAACTGCTGTCATGATCGCCTTCTACGTCCACCACCACGGTTCCGGGCATCTCCATCGGGCTGTCACCATCGCCCAAGCCCTGGGTGGGAAGGCCATCGGGTTGTCCAGTCTTCCCGCGCCCGCCGAGTGGCCTGGTCACTGGACCGTGCTGCCCGGCGACGCGGACGGGGTCGACCGGCGACACGACGAGGTGACCGCGGGGTCCACCTTGCACTGGGCGCCCCGGCATCACGAAGGCCTGCGTGATCGCATGGCACTGATCAGTTCGGTGTTGCGCGACGAAGACGTCCGGCTCCTGGTCAGCGATGTGTCGGTCGAAGTGGCGCTACTGGCCCGCCTGCACGGCGTACCAGTAGCGGTCGTGGCACAACCGGGCCGTCGTACCGACCGGGCCCACCGGACCGCCTACGACCTCGCCGAAGTGATCATCGCGCCGTGGCCGCGGCGACCCGCCCCGGACTGGCCGCAACCATGGCTCGACAAAACCGTTCACGTCGGCGCGCTTTCGCGGTTCGACCGACGTCCGGTGACACCGGTCGCCGCGGACCGGAATGTCCTGGTGCTGTGGGGCACGGGCGGACTCGCGGTGTCTTCGGCCCAGTTGCGAGCGGCCGCGGCGGCCACCCCGGACTGGCGGTGGGACGTCGCCGGTCCGAGCCGCCCGGGTGAGACCCCGGATTTCCGGGCGCCGAATCTACGGCACCAAGGCTGGGTGGCCGACCCCTGGCCGCTGCTGGGCGACGCCGGCGTCGTGATCACTCACGCCGGGCAGAACGCTCTGGCCGAAGTGGCGGCGGCGAGGCGTGCCGCGGTCGTCATCCCGCAGCCCCGACCTTTCGGTGAGCAGCAGGCCACCGCCGCCGCGCTCATCCGCGCCCGGCTGGGTGTGGTCGTCCCTTCCTGGCCCGAGCCCCGCCGCTGGTCCGCGCTCCTGGCCCGCGCACAAGCCCGAGGTGGCGACTGGCGGAAATGGTCGAGTGGGAACGGCGCGACACAGGCCGCGGCCATGCTGCGGGAAGTGGCAGGTGAGAGATGACTGCCCGCCCGCGAACCGCTGTCGTCACCATCACCGCCGGCCGCGATGCCCATTTGCGGCGGCAGCGGGAGGCGCTGGCCGAAGAAGAGGCCGACCTGCATGTCGTGGTCGGCATGGCGGGGCCCCCGGATCTGCGGGGCGCCCCTGGCTCATCGCCGGTCGTGTCGGCCCACGTGGTGGCGGGAGACCGGGGCCTTCCGTTGGCCGCCGCTCGCAACGCCGGGGCGCGGGTGGCACTCGAACACGACATCGAACTGCTGGTGTTCTTGGACGTCGACTGCATCCTGGGCCCTGGTTCGCTCGCGCGCTACCAAGCCGCGGCTCGACGGGTACCTCCGCACACGGTGCTCTGCGGCCCGGTGGCCTATCTGCCGCCTCCGCCGCCTCGGGGATATCCCGCGGCGGGGGAACTCGCCAGGCTGGCCGAGCCGCATCCGGGCAGGCCGGCGCCTCCGCCGGGCGAGATCACCTTGGAGGACGACCGGTTCGAACTCTTCTGGTCGTTGTCCTTCGCGACTTCGCGGGAAGATTGGCGTCGTTTCGGCGGTTTCTGCGAGGAGTTCGCCGGGTATGGCGCCGAAGACACCGATTTCGCCCTGCGAGCCGCCGGCCGCGGCGCCCGGCTGGCCTGGGTCGGTGGGGCCACGGCCTTCCACCAGTACCACCCGCCCAGCAGACACGAGCCGCGGCACGTTCGTGAACTGGTGACGAACGCCCACCTGTTCCACCGGCGCCACGGGTGCTGGCCGATGACCGGCTGGCTGATCGAGCTGGACCGTGCCGGGGTCGTTCGCTTCGACCCCGGACAGGACGTCCTCCGCCTACTTCCCGGATTCGAGCACCGACTCGCACTCCACAACTTCACGTAAAGGATCAAGATGTCCTCACCACGCGTCGTCGTCATCGGAACCGGATACGTCGGGCTCACCACGGGCGCGTGTCTGGCATCACTGGGCCACACGGTGGTGTGCGCTGACACCGATCAGGGCAAGATCGACCGGTTGACCGACGGCCGGATCGACATCCTCGAGCCTGGGCTGGCCGATCTGGTCACCGCGGGTACCGCGAACGGTCGCCTGAAATGTGTGAGCACCACCGAGTCCGCGTTCGCCCACTTCCTGAAGCGGGCGGAGATGGTTTTTCTTTGCGTACCGACGCCCATGGGCGCGGGTGGCCTCGCCGATCTCAGCATCCTCGAGTCGGTGGTGAAGCAGATCAGCGGCGTGCTTTCGCCGGACTGCACGGTGGTGACCAAATCCACCGTGCCGGTCGGCACCGCGACACAGCTGACGCGGATTCTGCGCCGCGACGATGTGGCCGTGGTGTCCAATCCGGAGTTCCTCCGTGAAGGCACCGCCGTACGGGACTTTCTCCACCCGGATCGGATCGTGGTCGGCTCGGCTTGCCGGGAAGCGGCCGGAAGGGTCGCGGCTCTCTATGCGCCACTGGGTGCTCCGACGGTGCTGACAGACGCCGCTTCCGCCGAGCTGATCAAGTATGCCGCCAACTGTTTCCTGGCCGTGAAACTGTCCTACGCCAATGCCATCGCCGAATTATGCGACCGAGCCGGCGCCGACGTCGTCGACGTCGCCGAAGGTATGGGATACGACCGGCGAATCGGCCAGGAGTTCCTGGCACCGGGCCCGGGCTGGGGAGGCTCCTGCCTGCCGAAGGACACTTCGGCACTGCTCCAACTCGCGGACTCCATGGATTTCGAGTTCCGTCTGGTCCGCGCCGCCATCGACACCAACATCCGCCAGCACAAGCGGGTGGTGGACAAAATCCGCGACGTCGTCACGGGAACCCGCCTCGGCTCGCTGAGTCAGGTGCGGCTGGCGCTGCTGGGGTTGACCTTCAAGGCCGGAACCAACGACCTGCGCGATTCACCCGCGCTGGCCGTGGCCGCCCTGCTGCGTGAAGCCGGCGCCGAACTGGTGGCTTTCGATCCCGCCGTGAATCCCGGCGACGAGCGGGTCGCCGATCTTCCGTTCGCCGTGACGGACAACGCCTACGACGCGGCGCGCGGGGCCGACGCGATCGTCGTTCTCACGGAATGGCCGGAGTTCCGGGAACTGGACTGGCCACGCCTCGCCGCCGTGGTCCGCGCTCCCTCTGTTGTCGACACCCGCAACCTGCTCGACCCCGTTTCCCTCGGCCAAGCGGGTTTCAGCTGGACAGGTCTGGGGCGGCCCCCGCACGCCGTGCCGACGACAACCTCGACCGCGTCGATACTGCTCGACTCGGCACCAGTCGGCTCACACGCTTTGCGCGAAGCGTTACTGTGACAAAGGATCGTTGACGTGATGGCTATCGCGGGACTTGTCGCGAAGGAACCGATGCGTCCACACGAGGCCGCACGTGGCGACGAAGCCGACGAAGAACAACAGCGGACTCCCTGCCAGTACGCCTGTCAAAACCATGAGAACCGCTGTCGCATCGGAAAGGAACAGCAAAAATATCCGAATCCGCGGATCGTCCATTCCGTTCCGTCTGCTCATTTTGGCCGCGAAAGCGCGGTCGTCGGCCTTCAGTCCCTTTTCGATCCGGCGTAGTGCGTCGCGTTCTTCGTCAGGTGAGGACATCCGGCACCTCCTGGGTGAATGCGGCAGGGCAGCCATCGATCCCCGGACGTTCATGAGGTCGCGGATGACGCGCCGGCCAGGACCTGGGCCAACGCGCCGCAGGAAGGCCGCCGCCACCGTGCGGCACGACGACCGCCGTGGCAAGAGATCGCGGAACTCGGGTGGGGAAAAGTCGTGCGGTGGTGGGCAAGGTGAGACCTCCACACCGGAGCGAAAGGGCTTTCCGTGTCGAGCGAGAATCGACGGCCCTCGCCGGCAGAGTGCCTGTCGTATCGGCTACTCGGGCACCGCATCCGAGGTCTGGCGCGGCTGCCGGACCCCCAAGATCGCCACGACGAGCGCTACTAGCGCGGTCAGCGCGTGAAGGATGTTATCCGCCCAGTTGAGGTTGACCTCGTCTCCGGCCGATGTCGTGGCCGCGGAGAGGATTCCGAAGCAAGTGAGCCCGGCGAAAGCCACAAAGACGAACCAGCCGTAAATGGGCATCAAAGCCGGTCTGAACACCGCGACGAGCCCGACCACCCCGGTGGCGGTACGGAGGAGGTCCAGCATCCCGGTGGCGCTGAAGATCCAGACCGTGTTCTCTCCGGTCGGGTTGTTCTCAGGCATGAAGAAGAAACCGAGCACACCGACAGTGAGATGCACGAGCGCGAGGATCAGCACCGCCAGACGGAGAGAAGACAGTGTCGCCGGTTTGCTCATCGGAGTACCTCCCTTTCGTCAAGGTTCATTCTTTGGTGCTGAATATCCGAGTGAGGCAGTTCTGTCGCGCCATGGATTTCGGTGATCGTAGTCACCACATGAACACTCACTCCGAACAGAAGCTGCATCGCTCTTGGATCGATGCAGCGCGGATACCCCGCGGGACATGGCTTCACACGTCGCGCAACCTGATCAGGAAAGCGGGCCTGGATCGCGTGCGGGTTGCCCCAGTGCCACCTCCCGCATCGCGTCGGACAGTCGCGGGTAGACCGGCGCCCGCACGTCGACGGCGAACAGTCGCAGGATCCGCAAGACACCGGGGGAGGCGGTGACCAGGCCGATCCGGCGGCGTTCGGACTGGGCCTGGGCCGCGGCTGCTTCCAGCACCCGGAGCCCCGCCACGCCCAGGAACGTCACGCGAGACAGATCGATCAAGGTGCAGACAGGCAAGGGTTGATGCAGATTCCGCCGCAGAAGTGGGGCGGTGGCCGTGTCCAGTTCGCCGGTCACGCTGAGGATGACCAGGTCGGCGGTGTGAACGTGGTTGGTCACCCGTGCCGGTGGGGAAGGGGTGGGCTGCGCGTAGAAGCCGAGGCGATCGCCGGTGTTCGCTGCCGAGAGAAGGCGGGTGGCTGGCCGGTCTTCGAACTCAAGGGATGGCTGGGACGAGGAAGGCATAAGAGTGGTCTCCCCGGGAAGCGGGACGACACGGGCCTACAAGCGAGCTATACGAAATACTCGCGGGAGCGCGTCGTTGGGCCGCACTCGACACCGATTCGGCTGATGCGGCGGCGGACAGGTCGTCGGACGCACGAAGCTGAGGTTGAACCCCGCGCTTCTCGACCGTACGTCAACCGGGACGTTTCCGCAGCCCCTCCGAGCAGGGAGTTTCACATTTTGAATCGGTTTCGCATCGTTTCGCCTTGATCGTTGCCGGGTATCCGGTCTTACGGCCCGTTCAGGAGGCAGGAGGAAAGCGATGACGAAGCATGTTCGGCAAGGTGACCGAGTTGGGGCACCTTCCCGTCACTCGCCGCATCCCTCGGCTCGGCAGAGTTGAACGACCGTGCAGCGATGAGGGCTCAGAGTGCCCGAGCGCACTTCGCGACTCGTTTAGCTCACGTCCGGTGAGGGAACTCCGGGGTGGTACGGCAGGTCGCCCCAGCCCCGGCGCCGCAGGATAAGGGGAAGGACGTCCATGGCCCTATCGTCAATGACGCCGCCGAGC
Organism: Amycolatopsis sp. cmx-11-32; assembly: GCF_047608695.1. Classification (NCBI taxonomy): domain Bacteria; kingdom Bacillati; phylum Actinomycetota; class Actinomycetes; order Pseudonocardiales; family Pseudonocardiaceae; genus Amycolatopsis; species Amycolatopsis sp. cmx-11-32. The sequence continues at coordinate 252,885 of NZ_JADNQN010000005.1, forward strand.
GCCGAAGCAGATTCTCGTGCGGGGGTCCGTAACGATTTTCGGGACCTCGCGGGTTTGGTACGGCGCCAAGGTCTGCTCGACCGCCGCTACGGCTACTACGCGGCGAAGATCAGTCTCACCGCACTCGCGTTGGTCGGCGGTTGTGTGGCGTTCGTAGTACTGGGTGACTCTTGGTGGCAACTCGCGATGGCGGCGTTCTTCGCGGTGCTGTTCGCTCAGGTCGCGTTCCTCGGCCATGACGCGGGGCACAACCAGATTCTTCGGACCGGACGGGCCAACGACCGGCTCGGATACGGCTTCGCCGCGATCGTCGGCATGAGTTACGGCTGGTGGATGGGTAAGCACACCCGGCACCACGCGAGCCCCAATCACGAAGGCGACGATCCCGATATCGAAATTCCTCTGCTCGCCTTCACCCGTGCGCAACTGGGCGACAAGAGCGGATTCGTGCACTGGACCACGAAACATCAGGCCGGCCTCTTCTTCCCGCTCCTGTTGCTGGAAGGCATCAGCCTGCACTGGGCAGGCATCCGAGCCGTGTGGCGCGGCGAGGTCAAAGCCCGTCGCCTGGAAGCGGTGTTGCTGATCGCGCACATCGGTGGCTATCTCGGCGCGATATTCCTGGTGATGTCCCCGCCGGTGGCGATCGCGTTCATCGCCGTGCATCAGGGGTTGTGGGGTGTCTATATGGGTTGCTCGTTCGCGCCCGGCCACAAAGGTATGCCGACCTACACCGACAAGACCAAACTGGACTTCCTGCGCAAGCAGGTCCTCACCAGCCGCAACGTTCGCGGGGGCCCGTGGGTCGACTTCGCACTCGGCGGCCTGAACTACCAGATCGAGCACCATCTGTTCCCCAGCATGCCGCGGGGCAACTTGCGCCGCGCGCAACCACTGGTGCGCGAGTTCTGTGTCGCACACGAGATCGGCTACGCCCAGTGCGGATTACTGACGACCTACGGTCACGTCCTGCGGCACCTACGCGATGTCAGCGCACCTTTTCGCACGGCAAAGTGACGAAGACGGCGACCTTGGTGCGCGGTGTCAGTTGAGACCCACCCTTTCCGCATGGAGGAGACATGACAACACCAGGACCAGAACCCAAGGACGTCCCCGGCTTGGAACCAGGTGGGTCCGTAACACCCGGGGACACCCCGCCGGACGCGGGTCAGACGTCGGGTTTGTCGCACCCCCAACCGATTCCCTCGCGGCTGCCGTCGATCATCACGATCGTCGTGATCGGGGTCCTCGTCCTGGGAGTGGCCGGCTTCTTCATCGTGCGGGCGCTCGACCTGTTCTGACCACTATTGGTCGAATCCACGTGGACGATCTGCCCGGCCCTGAACGAGATCACCGGGATTCTAGGTCCTTGATGGCTCGGACCCGAGGCCCGGATAACGTGAACACGTTTTCAGGCCTTGACAGTAGAACCGTGCCTGGTGAGTCATAACAAGCGCGATCCACCCTGGCTCCCTTCGTCGGCGGTAGAGCCGTCAACTCGAAAGATCAGGTCAAACTCACCCGTCAGTTCCGTGTGAGGGGCCCGGTCCGGGGTACCCGAGACCATGTTCACCCGGTTCCGGGCTGGAGAAAGCCGTCCCGGAACGACATTCGGGTGTCCGGCCCGTCCGTTTCCACGTGTATCGGAAGGAGCACCATGACCGCATCGGCCACCAAAGTACAGCGAAGCCCACGTCAGCTTTTCGCGATGACTGTAGGCACGGTATTTCTGCTTGTCGGCATTTTAGGGTTCATCCCCGGGGTAACGACAAATTACGACCAGTTGAGCGGTGCCGGCCACGAGTCCGGCGCTCTCTTGCTGGGGGTGTTCCAGGTTTCGATCCTGCACAATCTCGTCCACCTCGCGTTCGGGCTGGCGGGAATTCTGCTGGCACGGACGGTCAATGGCGCGAAGTCTTTTCTGGTCGGCGGCGGGGTGATCTATCTCGTGCTGTGGGTGTACGGCCTGCTCATCGACCACGGGTCGGCGGCCAACTTCGTGCCGGTCAACAGTGCCGACAACTGGCTGCACCTCGGGCTCGGCATCTTGATGATCCTCTTGGGAGTCGTACCGCTGTCCGGCGGCAAGGCGCCCATCGCAGACTCCCGCTGATTTCACTTTTTCTCTTCGGAGGTTACTTGTGTTCCGTCATACCAAATTACTCCAGTTCGAAGCCAAACCCGAAAAGCCGGACGCGGTGTACGCCCGGAAGCTGCAGGAACTGATCGGCGGCGCTTACGGTGAGATGACCGTGACCATGCAGTACCTGTTCCAGGGCTGGAACTGCCGGATCGAAGGCAAGTACAAGGATCTGATCATGGACACGGCGACCGAGGAGATCGGGCATGTCGAAATGCTCGCCACCATGGTCGCCCGGTTGCTGGAAGGCGCGCCCGCGACAGCGACCGCCGAGGCGGCCAAGGACCCGGTGACGGCGGCGATCCTCGGCGGGATGGATCCGCAGCAGGCGATCGTCGCGGGCGGTGGCGCCATGCTGGGCAACAGCCAGGGGGTGCCGTGGAATGGTGGCTACATCGTGGCGAGCGGGAACCTGCTGGCCGATTTCCGGGCGAACGCCGCCGCCGAAGCCCAGGGCCGACTGCAGACGGCGCGGTTGTACAACATGACCGACGATCCCGGCGTGAAGGCGATGCTGCAGTTCAATCTCGCCCGCGACACGGTGCACCAGAAGCAGTGGCTGGCGGCCATCGAAGAACTCGAAGCGGACGGGCTGGAGGGTTCCATCGTGCCGGACGCGTTGTTCGACGAGGAGAACCAAGAGCACAACAACACCGTGTGGCGACTGTCCGACGGAACGGACGGCAGCAAGGGTGCCTGGAGTTTCGAAGGTGAAGAGATCGAATACTTGAACGACCCCATGCCGCTCGGCGGCCCCGGCACCGCTCCCAAACCCGATCCCGCGCTCTACGGGACTTACTCGCCGGTGCAAGACGCTGTCGGAACGATCAAGGGGAAAGCCAAGGCGGCCAAGAACAAGGCTACCGTGAAGCAGAAGAAGGCCAAGAACTAGAAGACGGCCAGAGGGGTTCTTTCTCGCGATAGCGTGAGAAAGAACCCCTCACCGTGTATCGAGGCGGGTGGCCCCTATGCCGCCCAGGCGAGCGACGGCATCGATGCCGTCGAAGCATTCCGGGTTTCATCAAGGGCTCTGGGCGTAACAACGCGTGTCAACGGGTACCAGGTCGAGTGGTGGTCGGTCGGTTGAGCAAACAGCCCACTGGCCGCCGTCGGGCGAGCGTGGCAGCGATGTGGCCGGTTCCTGGCGTACGGAACCGGCCACATCTGTGCAACGGCCTGGGTCGGGAGAATCGGCCGCCGACCTCACCTTTGCCGTCGGGCAACGACCCTGCTCTGGTGAGGATGTCTTAAGAGGTCAGGACTGTCCGGGACGAGACACGTCGCCACGCCACGCGCCCGTCTCGGCGCCGTCGCGGTTCTCGAGAAAGGTCTTGAACCGATCCAGATCGCCTTGGACGCGTCGGTCAAGGATCCCGAGCTTGTCGGCGACGTTCTCCACGAAGCCCTCGGGGTCGATGTCCATCTGGACGGTGACCCGGGTGTGGTGCTCGTCGAGGCGGTGCACGGTGACGACACCGGCGTGGTTCGGGCCGTCATCGGACTTCCACGCGACCCGTTCGTCCGGGTGCTGCTCGGTGATGGTGGCGTCGAATTCCTTGGAGACACCGGCGACGGTGATGGTCCAATGCGTGTGGGTGTTGTCGCGCTGCTCGACCCGTTCCACGCCTTCCATGAACCGGGGGAATTCGGCGAACTGGGTCCACTGGTTGTAGACGTCGCTGACCGGGGCCTCGACATCTACCGACTTGGTGATCGTGCTCATCAAGCGCCTCCTGAGGCGGGTCCACTTTCTGTCCGCCCGCCGGATACCCGGCTGACCGCCCTCGAAACGCACCACGCTTCCGGTGGGTTTGCCGTCGGCGGGGAAGGGAAACCGTAGACATTCGGCAGGACGCACGCGGAAGAGGGAGCACCATGAAGGCAGTCACCTGGCACGGCAAGCGCGACGTGCGCGTCGACACGGTGCCGGACCCGAAGATCGAGGCTTCCACGGACGCGATCGTGCGGATCACCTCCACCGGCATCTGCGGCTCCGACCTGCATCTGTACGAGGTGCTCGGAGCGTTCATGACCGAAGGCGACATCCTGGGGCATGAGCCGATGGGTGTGGTCGAGGAGGTCGGCTCCGAGGTCAGCGGGCTCAAAGCGGGTGACCGGGTGGTCGTCCCGTTCAATATCTCCTGTGGCCATTGCTACATGTGCACCCGTGGCCTCCAGTCACAGTGCGAGACCACCCAGGTGACCGACCAGGGCAAGGGCGCGGCGTTGCTGGGCTATACCAAGCTCTACGGACAGGTCCCCGGGGGACAGGCCGAATACCTGCGGGTTCCGCAGGCGCACTACGGGCCGATCAAGGTTCCGGACGGCCCGCCGGACGAGCGGTTCGTCTATCTGTCCGATGTCGTCCCGACCGCTTGGCAAGCCGTCGACTACGCGAACATCCCGCGCGATGGCACTGTCGTGGTGTTCGGCTTGGGCCCGATCGGGCAGATGGCCTGCCGGGTCGCCCGCCACCGCGGTGCCGGCGAGGTCATCGGTGTCGACCTGGTGCCCGAGCGGCTGGCTCGCGCTCGCGAACACGGTGCCACCACGCTCGACACCCGGGACCACAAGGAGATCGGCGACGCCATCCGGCAGCTCACCGGCGGTCGCGGCGCCGACTCGGTGATCGACGCGGTGGGTATGGAGGCGCATGGCGCGCCGGTGGGCAGGCTGGCGCAGAACCTGGTCGGGTTGTTGCCGCAGCAGCTGGGGGCCAAGCTCACGGAGAAAGCGGGCATCGACAGGCTCAGTGTGCTGTACGCGGCGATCGACAGCGTCCGCCGCGGCGGCACGATCTCGCTGTCCGGAGTGTACGGCGGGATGGTCGACCCGATCCCGATGATGGATCTGTTCGACAAGCAGATCCAGCTGCGGATGGGGCAGGCCAACGTCCGTCGATGGATAGACGACATCATGCCGGTCCTCACCGCTGACGACGACCCGCTCGGCGTCGAAGGGTTCGCCACGCACAAGCTGCCGTTGGCTGACGCACCCCGGGCGTACGAAATCTTCCAGAAGAAGCTCGACGGTGCGCAGAAGATCCTCCTTCAGCCCGCGGCTTGACCTGGCGGGACCGTGGAAGAGGCGAGCGCGACACCAGCACGCCGAGTTTGATTTGACTCGTTCCAGAAAACCTTCTAGGATCCTTGGTGATGTCCGAATTCGCAGCGCAGCTGCGGGCGGCCTCGTTGCGCGTGACCCGGCCTCGGTTGGCTGTGCTCGCCGCGCTCCGTGACCATCCCCATGTCGACACCGAAGCGGTGATCGCACTGGTGCGGGCCGAGCTTCCCTCGGTGTCGCATCAGGCGATCTACGACGTGCTCCGGGCGCTCACCGACGCTCGTCTGCTGAGGCGTATCCAACCCGCCGGAGCGCTCGCCCGATACGAATCCAGGGTGGGGGACAACCACCACCACGTCGTGTGCCGCTCTTGCGGTGCGATCGCGGACGTCGATTGTGCTGTCGGCCATGCACCCTGTCTCACCGCCTCGGCTGACCACGGCTTCGTGGTCGATGAGGCGGAGGTCGTCTTTTGGGGTCTTTGCCCCGATTGTGCGGCCGAACCGTCCAGTGATGATCCGCCTCGGAAGGAAGTTAATGAGCGACACCCCGGAGAAGGTCCCGTCGAGCGCGCAGGGCGTGGACCGGAAAGCGGCTGAAGGCTGCCCGGTGGCTCACGATTCGGTGACCGCGCACGGCAGCGAGAGCGAGAACCCGGCGATCGACTCGCCGACCCCGAAGACGGGCGGGCGTCCGCGGACGAACCAGGACTGGTGGCCCAACCAGCTCGACCTTTCGATACTGCACGCCCATTCGTCGAAGGCCAACCCGCTCGGCGAGAACTTCAGCTACGCCAAAGAGTTCGCCAAGCTCGACGTCGAAGCCCTCAAGAGTGACATCGCCGGTGTGCTCACCACCTCGCAGGACTGGTGGCCCGCCGACTTCGGGCACTACGGCGGCCTGATGATCCGGATGAGCTGGCACGCCGCAGGCACCTACCGCATCCATGACGGCCGTGGCGGGGCCGGTGACGGTTCTCAGCGCTTCGCGCCGCTGAACAGCTGGCCCGACAACGCCAACCTCGACAAGGCACGCCGTTTGCTGTGGCCGGTCAAGGAAAAGTACGGTCAGCAGATCTCGTGGGCCGACCTGCTGGTGCTCGCCGGCAACGTCGCCCTGGAGTCGATGGGTTTCAAGACTTTCGGTTTCGGCTTCGGGCGTCAGGACACCTGGGAGCCCGAGGAAATCTTCTGGGGACCGGAGGACGCCTGGCTGGGCGACGAGCGCTATGCCGGCGACGCGGAGATGGTGCCCGACGTCGGCGCGACCGAGATGGGCCTCATCTACGTCAACCCCGAGGGGCCCCGCGGCAGCGCGGACTTCCGCGCGGCGGCCCACTTCATCCGGGAGACCTTCGGCCGGATGGCGATGAATGACGAGGAGACCGTCGCCCTCATCGCCGGTGGGCACACCTTCGGCAAGACCCACGGTGCGGGCATCGCCGACGACCACGTCGGCCCGGAACCCGAGGGCGCGCCGCTGGAGACGCAGGGGCTGGGCTGGCTGAGCACACACGGGAGCGGCAAGGGCGCCGACACGATCACCAGCGGTCTCGAGGTGACGTGGACCGACCGGCCGACCGAGTGGAGTAATCGCTTCTTCGAGATCCTCTTCGGCTACGAATGGGAGCTCACCCAGAGCCCTGGCGGCGCGAAGCAGTACGTCGCCAAGGACGCCCCGGAGATCATCCCGGATCCATACGACCCGGCCAAGAAGTACCGGCCGACCATGCTCACCACCGACCTGTCGCTGCGCTTCGACCCGACTTACGAGAAGATCTCGCGCCGGTTCCTGGAGCACCCCGACGAGTTCGCGCTGGCGTTCGCCAAGGCCTGGTACAAGCTGCTGCACCGTGACATGGGCCCGGTCAGCCGTTTCCTGGGACCGTGGGTCCCCGAGCCGCAGTTGTGGCAGGACCCGGTGCCCGCCGTCGACCACGACCTCGTGGACGACTCCGACATCGCCACGCTCAAGGCGAAGGTGCTCGACTCCGGTCTCTCGGTCGCCCAGCTGGTTTCCGCGGCTTGGGCGTCGGCGGCGAGTTTCCGGTCCACCGACAAGCGCGGTGGGGCTAACGGCGCCCGGATCCGTCTCGAGCCCCAGCGAGGCTGGGAGGTCAACCAGCCGGAGCAGCTCGCGACGGTCTTGGAGGTCCTCGAGGGCATCCAGCGCGAGTTCAACGACGCGGGTGGCGCGAAGATCTCGCTCGCGGACCTGATCGTGCTGGCCGGTTCGGCCGCCGTCGAGAAGGCGGCGCGCGACGCCGGTGTCGAGACGACCGTGCCGTTCCACCCCGGCCGCACCGACGCCACCCAGGAGCAGACCGACGTCGAATCGTTCGAGGTGCTCGAGCCGCGCGCCGACGGGTTCCGCAACTATCTGCGTGCCGAAGAGAAGCTCCAGCCCGAGGTCCTGCTCGTAGACCGCGCCTACCTGCTCAACCTGACCGCACCCGAGATGACCGTCCTGGTCGGTGGTCTGCGTTCCCTCGGTGCCAACGCCGGGGACAGCCGTCACGGCGTTCTCACCGAGCGGCCGGGCGTGCTCACCAACGACTTCTTCACCAATCTGCTCTCGCCGGGGACCCGGTGGAAGGTGTCGGAGTCCGAGGAGAACGTCTACGAGATCCGCGACTCGGCGACCGACGAGGTGAAGTGGACCGCCACCGCGGTCGACCTCGTTTTCGGCTCCAACTCCCAGTTGCGGGCTCTCGCGGAGGTCTACTCCGGCCAGAGCGCTCGTGACAGGTTCGTCGCGGACTTCGTCTCGGCGTGGACCAAGGTGATGGAGCTCGACCGGTTCGATCTCGCCTGACCGTTCACTGTTTCACCGCGGTGTTCCGGGGTATGCCAAGGGATCCCCACCCAGGAGGTCACCTTGGCTGCCTCGAAGCACTCCACCGAACCCGACGGCCCGACCGATCTGCCACGGCGATCCTGGTGGGCTGTCCTCAAGCGGACGGTCGTCCAATTCAACCGTGACAACCTGTTGGATTGGGCGGCCGCGCTCACCTACTACGGCGTTCTTTCGCTGTTTCCCGGCCTGCTCGTACTGACCGCCATCCTCGGCCTTCTCGGGCCGTCTGCCACCCAGACCCTGATCGACAATGCCGGACGGATCGTGCCAGGCCAGGGCCGCGAGATCCTGGTCGGCGCGATCGAGGAACTGTCCCGGTCGAGTGGACTGGCCAGCGCCGCCGCGATCTTCGGTGTCCTGGCGGCTCTTTGGTCGTCTTCGGGCTATATCGGCGCGTTCATGCGTGCTTCCAACGTCATCTACTCGATGCCCGAAGGCCGCCCGGTCTGGAAGACCTGGCCGTTGCGGCTCGGCCTGACCCTCGCGCTGCTCGTCATCCTCGCCCTCTGCGCGATCGGGATCGTCGCGACGGGCGACGTCGCCCGGTCACTCGGCGATCTCGTCGGGCTGGGCTCGACCGGCGTTATGGTCTGGGACATCGCGAAATGGCCCGTGATCGCGCTACTGGCTGTCCTGGCGTTCGCGGTGCTCTACTGGGCGAGTCCCAATGTGCGGCAACCCCGGTTCCGCTGGATGACGCCTGGCGGCCTGGTCGCCGTCGTGCTGTGGGCCGCGGCCACCCTCGGGTTCGCCATCTACGTGAGCAACTTCGCCTCTTACAACAAGATCTACGGCTCGCTGGCCGGAGTGATCGTATTCTTGGTCTGGCTGTGGATCTCGAACATCGCCGTCCTGCTCGGTGCCGAACTCGACGCGGAGCTCACCCGGGGCAAGGAACGGGCGGCGGGCCGTCCGGCCAAGGACGAACCGTTCCTCCCGCCGCGCGACACCCAGGCGATGGACGACGAGGAGACCGCCGAGGTCGCCGCAGCCGAGACGCGTGAGTCCGGCAAGTGAGATTCCCGCGAACCCGGGGCGGGGGATAGCCTGGAGGCATGCTCAGGCTCGGCTTTCCTGTGATCGGTGTGTCGGATCTACCGCGGGCGGTCAGGTTCTGGACTGCCGCGGTGAACCTGGTGGCCAGTGACGAGTGGGCGAGCGACGGCTGGCGGACCCTGGTCCACGCGGATGGCTCCGGGCGCGCGCTGGGGTTGATGACTAGCGAGTCCCCGATCGAACCGTACCCCCGGATCCACCTCGACCTCGTCGTCGACACCGCCGCCGAACAAAGGGCAGAAGTCTTACGCCTGAAGGAACTCGGTGCCACAGACGTCGGTTGGGACCGGTATCCGCCCAAGCCTGACTTCGTCGTTCTCGCCGACCCGGACGGCAACCGCTTTTGTGTCGTCGACCTCAGCAACGCGCCTTCGGGCAGCTGAGCGACTGTCAGCGCCACGGCTGATCGATACCGGTAGTGATGTTCTACCGCAGGTGATGGTGGAACAGAGTGCTAGGTCGGCGGTTCGCGCGAGGCGCCGGCCTGTCCTGTTCAGGGGCTGGATCGAGGCGAGAAAGTGCGCGCTACGAATCCAGGTCACCGGTCAGGCGATGACGGCCGGATTCCCGTGCGATCACGCCGCCAGCAGTGCTGTCCCCGGCGCGAGCCCCGGCGTCCACATTTCCTACGCGCCCGACATCTCTTGCGTTCCAACGAAGGAACGGCAACGCTGACTCAGTCCGGCATGCGTGGTCACGCTGAGGCCGGTGTCACCGTGGATCCGGAGTCCTTGTGACACAGGAATGTTCGATGTGCCGGCCGAAAAGCGCGTAACTCGATCGGACCACTGATCACGCGGTCAACGGGCCGCCGGACCCACACGATGGTGGAACGGCGTGGAAAAGACCGGCTCGCATCAGTACGTTTCCCGTGACACGGGACGAAAACACACTCTCGCTGCCGTCCTGTTCGATGCAAACGTCCTCAAGGAGAATTCATGCTGAAGAAGATCGGCTTCGTCGCGGCCGCCATGGCCGCCGGTGCCTTCATCGGTGGTGGGGTCGCTTCCGCCGACACCACCGACGACCGCTACGACTACGACGGCCACGACATCAGTGAGCAGGTCGGTCTGGTCAACCTGAACAACATCGACGCGCTGCACAACGTCAACGCCGTGGTGGGTGTATGTGGCAACGATGTGAACGTGCTCGGCGTCCAGGTGCCGATCCGTGACTCGCTGAACGGCATTGGTGTGCCGATCCTTTCGCCGGGTGCGCACGAGGCCAGTGGCGAGTCCCCCTACAACTGCGCCGCCGGTGGCATCGTCGACGGTGGCACGTCGCAGGGCAACTAGTAGCTCCCTGCCGAGGTCGCCCGTTGTGTGTACGGAAGTCGGCTGAGGCAAGGGGTCCGGCGAGACGCATCGAGGTCGTGAAGCGTGCCCGGAACGTGGAAAAGAGTGCATACTCCGTTCCACGTTCCGGGCACGTCACGGCGCGAAGCGACGCCGGCACGGGTGGGGCCGGTTCGTCCTGCCCAGGAGTTGACCGGCCCCATCCAGCGTGACATGCACGATAACCGATATCCCCGGCTGCTGCGAACTGAAGTTCCGCCGCCGGGATTTCCCTCACTGGTTATTCCGGTGGGTTTGTCTGAGGAGTTTTCTGTGATCAAGCAGCTTGGTTTCGTGGCTACCGCTGTGGCGGCTGGGATGGCGATCGTGGGTGGGTCCGCGTCGGCGGCGAATGTGTCGGTGGCGGGTCACCCGGTGGACCACAATGAGCAGATCGGTCTGGCGAACGTGCAGAACCTGGACGTGGTCCACAATCTCAATGTGGTCGGCGGGGTGTGTGACAACAACGTCAACGTGCTCGGTGTCCAGGTCCCGGTTCGTGACGTCGCCGAGGGTATCGCTATTCCGGTCTTGTCTCCTGGTGAGACCGAGGCCGAGGGTGCCACTCCGGACAACTGTGCCGGTGGCGGCATCGTCGACGGCGGGACCGTCCAAGAAAACTGATCGATCCCGTTAGCAGCCGCCGCGTGGAAGCCCCTCCACGCGGCGGCTTCTTTATGCGACGAAACATGATGCCCCTTGAGGTGTCACGCGGGTGAGGTCAGGCTCCCGGCACGGTCCGGGCGGCCTGACCTCACCGCTTTTCGCCGCCCCGAACAGCGACTGATCGAAAGCTTGCCCAGAGGTCGCCATCGTCGCGACTCGAGTCATCCGATCCGGGACGGCGTCGTTCCCTGAGTTGCGAGTCGGTCAACCGCACCGTTTCCGGCCAGGGCAACTGCGGAGGAACTTCACGACCGGACCTCGGGGGAGAACCTGGTGCAGGCCCGGTTTCCCGTCCGGCCATTCGATGGACAGGGCGATGGACGAGGAGTTGTTGCCGTAGTCGGTTTCCGCCAGAGTCCGGTCGTCGTTGACGGTGTTGACCAGGTCGTAGGTCCCCGACGGGACGTCGGTGATGTCCAGCCACTGAAAGTCGACGTCGTACTTGTAGTCGTCACCGGCTCCGACGGAGATTCCTTCGACCACGTCGAGTGCGGCCGGTTCGTGGTGGCGGCATTTGTTCGCGCGCAGGCGCTGGGCGAGTTCCGCGTCAGGGCCGGATTCGCCCGGAACCCGGTCGAGCGCGCCGATGTCCGCGACCCGGAAGCGATCGCCGAGACAGAAGCCGTTCTTGCGATCGGTGACGACGGTCTTTCCCTGCTTCGAGACCAGCGCGAAGTGCTCGAAGTTCATCAAGTGCCAGTGCTGGTGATCCGTGGCGGGTTCGTAGTAGGTGAAGGTACGCGTGGGCCGCTGTGCTTTGTCGTAATCGGCTGGTATCGAACCGTCCGCGGCGTTGCGAAGAGCCTGCCGGACCGTCATGCGCCCTTGTGTCGTGTCGCTGCGTCGACCGTAAAGCAGCAGAGGCCCGTCGCCGATGTTTTCTTCCGAGCTGGTGAATCGCAGCCGGACGGCCTTCGCGGCGGCAGGGAGGACGCAGCGGCCGTTCGGGGCGGCCGGGTCGATCACCATGCAGACGTCCCAGTCCACGCACTTCAGGGCGTCGCCGGCATGCCCTCCGGCGCATCCCGGTGGGGCCTGGCGGAGATCCGGCAACAGGAGTTGTGGTGACGCGTCAGAGGTCGGGATGGAAGTCGTGGCGGCCGTCAGGAGCACTACCGCGGCCAGGGTGAGGTATTTCTTGAGCAAGAGGTGGGACCCGTTCTGTGCTGAGATCTTCGACGAGGTAACCCTATTCGAGTAATCTCTTTTCTGGTGGAAGGCACAACCGGATCACACCATGGATTGATCTTGTCACCATTGCCGTGGGTCCGGTGCGTAGCGTGCGTTCAAACCCGCTCCGAAAGGATGTCCGAATGTCGATTTCCGCCGGTCTCCGCGCACCAGCGGCGGATCACAGTGGTACCTCCCGGGCCGTGACGGCCGGTGGTGTCGTTCTGGTCTGTGGGACCCGGCCGGAACTCATCAAGTTGTCGCCGTTGATGCGCTACTTGGGAGACGACTGCATGACTGTCTACACAGGACAACACTACGACGACTCGCTGTACTCACGTATCCGGGCGGATCTCCCACCGTCGAAGCGCTTTCACGAGCTGGGTGTGACCGTTGCCGGCCGCGGTGCGCAGCTCGGCCGGGCGATCAGCGCCGTCGACGAGGTCCTGGCCACGTACCCGCGTCCGGTGGTGCTGGTGCAGGGTGACACGACGTCCGCGCTCGCCGGCGCGCTGGCGGCCAACGCGCGTGAACTCCCGGTGGTGCACGTCGAAGCGGGGTTGCGCAGTCACGATCGCGCCATGCCCGAGGAACACAACCGTGTGCTGATCGACCATGTCGCCGACCTCTGCTGCGCGCCGACCGACCTCAATCGGCTGAATCTCCTCGCCGAGAACATCCCGTCCGGGCGTATCGCCGTCACGGGCAACACCGTCGTGGAGGCACTGGAAGCAGCTCTCCCGTCGGCGGGGGACCGGGCCGCGGTCCTCTCGGCTCGCGGACTCCGCCGGGACGAGTACGTCCTCGCCACCATCCACCGACCGGAGAACGTCGACGATCCCGAGCAGCTGACTGAGATCCTGCGCGAGCTCTGCGGGCTGCCGATCCCCGTCGTGTTCCCGTTGCACCCCCGGACGAGCAAGAGTATCGAGCGCTTCGGCCTGACCCGGTTTTTGGAGCCGCTTCTGGTACTCGAACCCCAGGCCTATCCGGCGTTCCTCGCGTTGGCCGCGGAAGCCGCGGTGATCATCTCGGATTCCGGTGGTATCCAGGAAGAGGTGAGCGTGCTGAAACGACCGGTGGTCGTGGTGCGGCGGAGCACCGAGCGTCCCGAGATCTCCGGTCTGTTCGGTGTCCTGGTTCCGCCTGGACCTCTGATCGGTGTGGAGACCGCGGCGTGGCTGACCGACGTCGCGGCCCACCGTGAGCGACTCAGCCTGCTGCCTTCGCCGTACGGGGACGGGTCGGCTTCTCGCCGGATCGTGGACGCTATCGAGGCGAAGTTCCCGTGGGCATGAGCGCGGTGCCGTCGAGAATCCGGCCGGTCACGTCGTTCGCGAGCTTGACGCTCGAGTTCCAGCTGGTCACGTCCGGGTAGACATGCGCGGTGGTCGCCAGCCGCAGGCTCGTACCGTCCACAGTGGTGGGTGGGCGAAGCGCGAGATATCCCAGTGGATAGACCGGTTCGACGAACGGTGCCTTGAACACCCGCACCTCCTCGACATCGTCCGGCGTGAGTTCGGGGAAGAGGTCGATGAGCTGAGCCGTCCAGTGTGTGGCTGTTTTGGCGGCGTCGCGGGCGTAGAGCCTTGACGCGCGATCGGTGTAGCGCATGACATAGACGAGGTGCGAGCCTCCGTAGGCTTCAATGCCGGTGAGTGCGGACATCTCGACCACTCCGTCGAACCCGGTCCCCGAGCGCAGCACCGGTGTCCAGTAGTGCCCGGTCAACGGACGACGAAGGAAGAACGCGGCGGTGACCACTCCTTGGTAGGGGAGTTCGGTCCGCGGGAGGAGAGCGGCGAGTTCTTCGTCGGCGAGTCCGCGCAACATCGGCAGCGGCACCGTCGAGATCACCTGCCCGACGGTGAGAACCTCGCCGTCGGCCAGCGTGAGGGAGCTGCTTTCCGCCCCGCTGTGCAACCGATGGACCGGTGTCGATGTGCGGACGGTCCCACCCGCGTCCTCGATGGACACGCGCAACGCGTCGATGATCGCCTTGTAGCCGCCGTCGGGGTATCCCCGAGTCGAGACGTTCCGTTCACGCCCCAGCCGCTGCCACAGGTACAGAGCGGGGACATCACCGAAGGAGGAACCGAACTTCGAGCCGAACATCGGCGCGAGGAGTTCCTCCCACACCCGGCGACCGTAGAGCCCGCGCAGCCAGTCCTCGGTGCGAAGCGTGTCGAGGTCCCGTCCCTGCCCCAGCTGCCGCAACAACAGCGACACCGCGCCGAAGCGCACCCTGTCGTGAAACCGGAGAGGCGTGAACCGCAGGAGGTCGAGGGCTGAGTTGAACCGGTGCCGCCTACCGTCGACGACCATGCCCATGGTCGTCTCGCGCCACCGCACCGAGTCTTTCAGGCCCAATTCGTCCAGTAGCCGAAGAAGGTCGTCGTCGGTCGGCATGACGCAGTGGTAGAACCGCTCCACCCACCCGTCCCGATACGGGAAGAAACTTCCGAGCCCGCCGAGCTGGTCACTGGCTTCCAGCAGGGTCACGCGGACGCCGTCGCGAGCGAGCCGGTGTGCCGCGGCCAGGCCGCAGATGCCGCCGCCGATCACGGCGACGTGCGGGGGAGAGGTCGTCACCGGGGTCACAGCTTTCGGAAGGGCGCCGGGCTGAGCCGGTCGCGGGCGAGCAGTCTCACGTACTGCAGGATGGTCCGCCGGAGCTTCAGCTTGCTCGGCCCCTGTTTGCGGTCGTAGCGCAGGGCCAGCGGGATCTCCGTGATCACCGGTCGGCAATGGCGGAGTTTGAGCAGCAGTTCCACCATGCAGGCGAACCCCTGTTCTTCGATGAGCCGCTCGCCCCAGTGGTCGGACGCCCTGGTCAGCAAGGTCGCGCGATAGGCGCGGTAGCCACTGGTGAAATCGCGGACCCCTTCGACGGCGAGCGCGCGCTGAAAGAGTTGCGCGGCCCCGCGGGAGAGGAGTCGCCTGCCGAGCGGGGCGGTCCGATCGTCGCCGCCCTGGACGAAACGTGAGCAGATGGCGACATCCGAGCCGGCGGCGATTTCCGCCTGCAGCAGGCTGATCAGGCCGGGATCGTGAGTGTCGTCGGCGTCCATGACCACGACGATGTCGTCGGGGCCGGAGTCTTCCAGCGCCGCGCGGAGCCCGGACAGCACGGCGCGGCCCAACCCGAGGTTGATCGCGTGCCGCACGACGCGCACCTCGAGCCCGCCGAAGCCGGATTCCGCCACCGCCGCGGAGCGGTCGGACGAACCGTCGTCGACGACCCAGACGGTGATCTGTTCGGTGAGTGCCACCTCGGCGAGCCGCCGGAGCAGTGCGGGCAATGCCGCTTCTTCGTTGAAGGCGGGCAGGACCACGTGCGCGCGCCCACCTGTCTTCGCTTTCCGGTCCGGTTCCGCTCTGGTGGCCAGAGCGGTCTTCTCCACTGCCACGAGTCCCCTTCGACGAGTCGATACGATCCGCGGCCGTCATCCTCAATTCGGCCGTCAGCTCATATTCGGCTATGTTGTGCCCTTTCTTTAGGGCCGCCAGAGGTCCCCCAAAAGGAGGGGTAAGCGTGCAACTACGTGGCGTTCACCTGCGTAGCTCAAAGGGGTTCACCATGTTCCCCGATCGTGCCTATGCCTTGAAACGCACAGTAAGCATGCGTCGGCGAAACCGAGCTTACCTCGAATGGATGAGTTTTGCCGAAGGTGGAGGAATGACCGTAGCGGAAGAACCCATGAAATGTGGGATGTGCGACACGCGACAGTTCCGCTCTTTTCGGAAAGGCCGAGGCCGGTGACCGAATTGAGGACGTCGGTCCCTGCCGGGGCGTTGCCGAGTCAAAGACGTCGAAGGCTCGCCTCCACGGCACGGAAGCGTCCCTTGCTGATGCGAGTCAACGCCGTCGTGTTCTTGTTGCTGGCGGTCGATTTCGGCGCATGGCTGGTGGCGACCGCGATGACCGGCGCCGGCCCGCTGGAAGCGGTCGTCGCCGGTGCGGCGTTGGCGAGCGCGCGGTTCGCCGGGCGGGTTCACCGACGTCGCCTGTGGCTTTCCTGGCTGCAGGACCTGCCGCGATCAGTGGCCACTTCCGGAGTCGCGTTCGCGCTGATCGCCTGCGTGGCGCTGGTGACCGGCCCGCACGGACAGAAAATGTCCGCCGCGCAAGAACTCGTGCTGGTGTTCGCCGTGCTCAGCGAAGGCGTTCGGCCGGCTGTCTTCGCGATCGGCCGGTGGGGACGCCGTCGGCTCCGCAGGTGTGACCGCGCCATCGTGGTGGGAGGGGCGGAGAGTGCCGGTGAGCTGATCCGGACCATGGTGCGGCATCCCGAATTCGGTCTGCTGCCGGTCGGATTCGTTCCTTCCGATTCGGACGCGCGGACCGAGGATCTTCCCGTTCAGGTGATTCGCGACGGCCTGGCCGAAGCCATCGTCCGGTGTGGCGCGGGCACGGTCGTGTTCGCTCATTCCAGGGACAGCGACAGCGCGATCGTCGATGCCGCCGTCACGGCGCACCGGCTCCGTTGCGTCACACTGGTTTTGCCACGTTTGTCCGCGCTCTGCCCGGACAAACCAGGGATCGACCGGCTACGCAGTCATCCTTTGGTGTGGTTGGCAGGCGCGCCGACCCGCCGGCCCAGTTGGCGGATCAAGCGGGTGCTCGAAGCAGTGCTGGCCGCCGCCGCGCTCGGCGTCCTGGCGCCGGTCATCGCGGTGTGCGCGCTGGCTGTCGTGCTGGAGAGTGGGTTTCCGGTGCTCTTCCGCCAGGTGCGGGTCGGAGTGGGCGGTGAGACCTTTTTGCTCTATAAGATTCGCAGCGTGCGACAGGACACTGTGGACGATTCACAGACGCGCTGGTCGGTGGCCGGGGATCACCGGGTCGGTCCGGTCGGCCGCTTCCTGCGAAGGACCTCTTTGGACGAAATACCGCAGCTGTGGAACGTCGTACGCGGGGACATGGCGCTCGTCGGCCCGCGTCCGGAGCGGCCGGTGTTCGTCGAGGAGTTCTCCGCCGTTCACGATCTGTACTGGGCACGGCACCGGGTGCCCACCGGACTGACCGGTCTCGCGCAGGTGCACGGCCTCCGTGGGGACACGTCTATCGCGGACAGGGCACGCTACGACAACTATTACATCGCCAACTGGTCACTCTGGCTGGACCTGAAGATCATCATCCTCACGGTGGGAGAACTGTGGTGCCGAAGGCAGCGCTGAGGCGTGCTCACCCGATGGCGACCAGGCTTTCCGCCGGGTACGCCGCGCTCGTGCTGGCCGCGGGGTGCGTGGCCGGATGCACCTCGAGTTCAGCCGGCGAGGTTTCGGCGGCACCGCCGCCGAAACCGTTGGCGCCGTGCGCGTGGTGGTACGGGATCGGTCAGCCACCGACGGACAGCGACCTCAAACTGGCCGCGCAGCGTTACGAAGTCGTGGTGCTCAACGCCGACCAGGGCCCGGCGATGCGGAAGCTGCGGGAGCTCAACCCTCGGATCAAGATCCTGGTGTACAAGGACTTGTCGAGTACCCGCAACTACGCGGGCGCGGTGAACGGTGGCGAGGACGCGGAGTTCCTGCCCAGCGGCATCGGCTATGTCGCGGCGCAGCGTGCGCACCCCGAGTGGTTCGCGACCGACACCCGTGGCAGCCGCATCGAGTGGCAGGGGTACCCGAAACACTGGCAGATGACAGTGTGGGACCCGGCTTACCAGCAGGCTTGGAAGTCCGCTGTGGTGGCAGAGGTGATCCGAGAGGGTTGGGACGGCATCCTCGCCGACAACGACTTCAACTCGTTGAGTCACTATTCGTCGGCGATCCTCACCGGCACCGCGACAGCGGCTGAAACCGACCGGAAGCTGCGTGACGGCCTCGAAGCCTTTCTGTCACTGGTGGGTGATGCGCTCCAGAAGGCGGGCAAGCTGTTCGTGCCGAACGTGTCCGAGACCCACCTGCTGCCGGGGAGGTGGACGGCGCACTCCCGGTTCGGCGGTGCCATGGAGGAGAACTTCGGTTTCCGCGAGAACGGTGGGGCAGGCGGCCTGCTCACCTTCCGCGGCAACGAGTTCCAGGAGTTGCGTGCCCAAGCCGCGCTCGGTGAATCGTTGCTGCTGCTGGTCACCCGGACAAGGTCCGCTCAGCAGGACCGGGCGGGCTATGCCAGCGCGGCACTGCTGGCGGGGCCCCGGACGTGCTGGACCCCGGCCACCACGGACGACTACCGGGATCCCGAATGGTCGAAACTGCAGAGCAGCGGGCTCGGGGAAGCCGTGGACGCCGCGAGCCGCCAGCCGAACGGCGTCTGGACCCGGACCTTCACCAGCGGCTGGGTCGCGGTGAACCCGACGTCGGCGACCCAGACCGTGACGCCTCCCGAAGGACTGGTGCCCGCGGGTAGTCCGCCCATCCGCCCCACGACTTCCATGCCCGCTCCGGTCAGTTCGTGGGTGTCGTCCACACCGCCGTCATCGCCGCCACCGCCGGCCGTCGTCGAACTGGCCGCGGCCGACGCGGTGGTGATGGTCAAACCGAAGTAGTGGGCAGCATGGCATGACACGATCCAGCGACTCAGGGCAGTAGCGACTCGTAGAGGTCGAGGTGACGCCGCGCGCACACCTCCGGGGCGAACCGCCGCCGGGCTCGCGCGGCGAGCAGGACCCCGGTCCGGGCCGGAGCCGGATCGGCGAACAGCGCGCGCAAACGTGCGGCCAGTGCCCGGATGTCGCCCGGCGGCACCAGGTGGCCCGGTCCCAGCATGTCGGAGACACCGCCGGTATCGGTGGCTATGACGGGCTTTCCGGCGGCCATCGCCTCCGCCACCACCAGGGGTTGTTGTTCCATCGTGGAGGGCAGCACCAGGGCGTCCGCGCTCGCCACCAGAGCGGGGACATCCGGCCGGAAGCCCAAGAAGGTCACGCGCCCGCGTAGGGGAGGGGCCTGCGCGGCCTGTTCGGCTTCGGCCCGTTGCGGGCCGTCACCCACCACGGTCAGCCGGGCATCGCGAGGAAAGACGCCGAGCGCCGCGAGCGCGGCGAGCAGGTCGAGGATTCCTTTGCGTTCCACCAAGAGCCCTACGAAGACCAGGTGACGGACCGGCCCTTCCGGCGGACTCGGCTTCACCAGTCCAACGCAGTTGTCGATGTGCGTCAGGCGTCCTGCGGGTGCCCGGAGCCGTCGGCGCAGGAACCGGCCCATCGCTTCGGCGGGCACGATCGTGGTGTCCAGCATCCGGGCGACCACGGCATCCCCCGCCAGAACCGCCCGTGTGTACGCGGACGGCCCGGCGGCGCCGGGTGCGTCACGGAACCACGGTTCGGTCACGTCGTCCGGGACGCCGTGGTAGGTCTGGACGAGCGCGGGACGCGCACCGCGGCCGACGCGAAGGCCCGCGATCACCAGCCCCGCCCGCCGGTCCTGGGCATGCACGACGTCCGGCCGCCAGTCCCGGATCACCGCTCGCGCACGGCCTGCGGCCGAGAGGCTCTGTTTGCCCGCCACGAGGAGGTACTCGTGGCGGTCCTTGAGCAGCTCGGCACCTCGTGCCGGGACAGGACCGAAGACACGGACGTCGACCCCCTCGTCGAGCAGGGTCGTGGCGAGACGCACGGTGACGTCCACCGGACCGCCCCGGTCCTGAGTCAGCAGGTAGGCGATGCGCTTCACTGAATTCGCTCCGTGGAGGTGAGTTTGTCGACGAGGACGGCGAGTTGGTCGGTCATCCGGCGCCGGTCGAAGGACAGTTCCGCGCGACGGCGTCCCCGTTCGCCTTCGCTCCGGGCCAGACAGGGATCGGCGAGCCGGTTCGCGACCGCGTCGGCGAGCAGGCCGAGATCACCCGGTGGCAGCACGGCTCCCGCGTCGGCGATGCTTTGCCGCATCCCGCCGACGTCGAACGCGACCACCGACCGGGCACACGCCATGGCCTCCAGGGGAACGAGCGCCATGCCTTCGGCCCGCGACGGGAGCACCACGACGTCGGCGGCCGTGTAGAACGCGGCCGAGTCGTCGGTATGGCCCGGCCATCGCACCGAAAGGTGCGCCGCGACCGGATGACGTTCACGCCACACGTCGCCCATCGGCCCGTCACCGGCGAGAACGAGCTTCGCGTTCGGCAGGCGCCGCAGGACCTCCGGCCAAGCGGACAGGAGCTGGTCCTGCCCTTTGAGTTCGGCCAGCCTGCCGAGGCAGACGGCGATCGGCGCGTGTTCGGGCAAGCCGAGCCGCCGACGCGCCGCGGTCCGGTCTCCCGGGGCGAACTTCGTCGTGTCGACGCCGTTGCAGACGACTTCCGCGTCGGCGGTGATGCCCGCGTCCCGACCGACGGCGAGTTCGTCGTCACTCACGCATACGACGAGGTCGGTCCACCGGGACGCGAACCGCTCCCACGCGGCCGACGCCCACCGCAGCGGGCCGCGTGCGGTTTCGAAGGACCACAGGTGTGGCTGGAACACCGTCGGACGGCCACCGCGCAGCGCCAAGCGCCCGGCCAGGCCTGCCTTCGAACTGTGCAGATGCACGACGTCCGGCCGCAAGTCGGTCAGTAGCCGGTGCAGTCGCACGGTTTCCGTGATCACACCGGGACCGGGGGAGCGAGTCGCTTGCCAGCCGCGCACCTCGATCCCGAGGCGGCGGGCGGTCGTGGCCAGCCAGCCGGCAGGCGGGCACACCACGGTCACCGACCAGCCCCGGTCCCGCTGTGCCGCCGCGAGTTCCAGTACGACCACGGCGACTCCCGCCGACACCGGCTGCGAGACGTGCACGATCTTCACCGCAGGGCCCCTCGCCGCAGTTCGGCCAGCTCGCCGCGGTGCAGCACGAGCGTCGCACCGGCGTATCCGGCGACGAGGACGGTGCCTTCGCAGAGAGCGCCCGACAACGAGTCCGCAGGCCCGAAGAATCCTGTGTGTGCCAGAAGAACTGCGGGTAGCGCACCGACGGCGCACGCACCCAGCACCCGCGCGAAGATCCCGGCCAGTTCACGCGCCGGTGGTGCCACGCCAAGGCCGGCCAGCACGCGCCAGGCGATCGGCACGACCAGCAAGGCCGCACCGAACTGGACGGCGGCGACGGCGGTGATCCCGAGCTGGGTCAGCAGCACCAGCCCCGCCGCGAGCAGCAGCAGATGAGTGCATTCCAGGGCCAGGTACCGCCGCGCGTGCCCGGTCGCTTTCACCGCCTGGTACCAGATCTGCAGCAGGCAGATCCCCAGGCCGTATCCCGCCAGCAGTGCCAGCGGACCCGCCGCGTCGGCCCAGCGCGCGCCCAGCAGCACGACACGGTCGGCCAGGACGGCGAGCGCGAGGTACAGGCCGCCGGTGAGCACGAGCACGGCGCGGGTGAAGCGCGTGAGTGTCTCCGTCAGCGTGCGGTGTTCACGACACAATCGCGTGAACACCGGAAAAGCCACCGCGCCCAAGACGACCGCCACCATGATGTACGGCACCCAGGCCAGCCGGTAGGCCAGCGAGTAGACGCCGACCGCGTCCGGTCCGAGCCGGTGCCCGACCGCCAGGTAGTCGAGGTTGACCAGCAGTGCTCCCACGACCGCGGCCGGCCCGACGACGGCGGCCCAGCGCAGGGCTTCACCCGCGGCCGCGGTGTCCCAATGCGGTCGCACGCCACCGCCTGCCAGCGCACCGAGCAGCGGCTGGACGACCGCGGTGCTGACGAGACCGATCACCAGGGAGGCGGGGCCGACGCCGCCGACGGCGAGCACGACCGTCACCCCCGCGCCCAGGATCGCGCTGCCGCCGTCGGGCAGCAGACGGCGGCGGAAGTCCAGCTCCCGGTGCATCAACCCCATCTGCACTCCGCCCGCGGCCGAGAACGGCAGTCCGAGTGCGGCCAGCCGAACCAGTCCGGCGGCGTCCGGGGCGCCGAGCAGCGCGGTGATCGGCTCCGCCGCGGCGGCGAGGACGATGGCCAGGACCACCCCCGCGCCCACGCTCATCGTCAGCACGGTCCCCGCCATCCTGCGCGGGTCCTGTTCGGTGCGGCCGATCACGTCGTAGACGCCGACCGACTGCACCACCTGGCCGAGGTTGACCAGCGACACCGCGAGCGCCACCACGCCGAGCTGGCCCTCGGTCAGCAACGCCGCCAGCACCAGGGTGACCAGCATCTGGCTGCTCTTGCTGACCAGGTTGACCGCGCCGAGCCAGAGCGAGCCCCGTACCGCCCGCGTGCCGAGATCGCCGGTCATCCGCCGCTCCCGGCCACGACCGGCCGGGCGACGCGCACTCCGGTCAGCCGGACGGCGGCGAAGACGAGCAGGCACCACGCGGCGACGACGGCGACGCCGTCGACCGTGACGGCCGCCCGCGCGCCGAGCACCGAAACCACCGTCGAGTCCACTATGTACAGATGCGCGAAGGGCACCGCCAAGGCGAGAACCGCGAATCCGGCCGCACCCCATCCCGGCTCGGCCCGGTTACGCCACCACAGCGCGGCCACCGCCGCCATCGCGGGCACGGCGAGCAGGATGTCACCGGGCTGATGCACCACGCAGACGACGACGGCGAGGCAAGTGAGCAGATCCGCGACGGGAAGGGAGCCCGCCCGGTCCAGCCGCCGTACGAGCAGGACGCTCGTGACGAGCACACCGGCCAGGACGGTCAGTTCGACACCGGACGGAACCCAGCCGGTGACGCGGAACAGGACGGCCGCGACGTCGACCCGCTGCGCCGTCGGAGAATCGACGGCGCCGTAGTCGGTGCCACGGGCGTGGGTGAGGTTCGCGACGACGACGTCGAAGAAGGCGCTGATCCCGCCGCCCCGGATCACCAGCAGCGCCACGACCGGCAGGCTCGCGGCCGCCGCCACCGCGGTTCCGGCCAGCGCTACCCTCCGCGACCCCCTGGCGTACAACAGGATCGCCAGTGGAAAGCCGTACTGCGGTTTCAGCCACGCGAGGGCGAGAGCCACCGCGGCCCAGCCCGGCCGATCCCGCCGGGCGAGCAGTGCCCCCGCCGCGCCGAGCGCGATCAGCGGGTTGACCTGGCCGACGTAGAGCTGTGCCTTGCCGACCTGGCTCGTCACCAGCAACGCGGCGATCACCACGGTGGTGACCAGGACCGGGACGGGCACGATCCGCCGGACCGCGTGCGCGGCCATCGCCGCGAGCGCGACCAGCAGCAGCGCGCCGAGCACCGTGAAGGCCACCGCGCCCACCCGGTAGCCGGGCAGCGCGAACGGCAGGTGCACCAGCAGGTGATACGGCTGATAGAGATTGAAGTCCTGCCGCACCGGCCAGTGCGCGAACATCGCGGCCGGGTCGTAGGGATTGCCGCCCGCGAGGAACTCCCGGATCGGGAAATACAGCGCGTCGCGGAAGTCCTGCAGCCGTTCCTCGGCCAGGTTCGCCTCGTCGGGCAGCGGTACCTGCCAAGACGGCGCGAGGGCGTGCCAGGCACTCAGCAAACCGACGACGATGCCGACGGACACGACGACGCGATGTCTCGCGCTCACGCCAGCACCACCGCCACGAGAACGGCGTCGGACGGCAGCACACCGGCGGCCTCGGCCAGCTCGTCGAACCGCCGTCCGGTCACCGCCACCACCGCGGTGCCGGTTCCGTCGCCGACCGAAAGCGAGGCCGCCAGCTTGGCCGCCGCTTCGGTGAACTCCGGGGCGACCGGTACCACGCGCAGCGGAGAACCGGCCGCGAGCCCGAGGACGGCCAGCCGATCGGTGGTTTCCGGGTCATCTCCGCGCAGCACCGCCACCGGGCGGTGAAGTCCCGCCGCGGCCAGCGACCGGCGCACCGACCCCGCCTCACCCCGGAGTTTCCCCGGCGTCAGCCGTCGGATCGCCGCCGTCGCGAGCCCGGCCGCCACCGCGGCGATCAGGGACAGCCCTGCCACCAAACGGACGTCCGGGGCGATCGCGGCCACATCGGCCCGGGAGTCCAGCAACCGCAACCGACCCGCCGGGGCCAGCAGGTTCGCGTCGATCATCGCCTTGCCCAGCGCTGACGCGGTCGCCCCCGCACGCTCCGCCGACGACGTCCGCACGGACAGGCGCGCCAGTCCGGACGCCGGCACCAGCTCCACCGATACCTGGCGCCCGAGTTCTTCGGGTGAGAAGCCGGAAACCGGGGCCGCTGTCTGCAAGACCGACGGGCTGCGGGCGAGTTCGACCAACGCGGGCAACGCCAGCGAGACGACCTCGCCGTACTGCGCGGCCGTGCCCTCCGCCTGGGTGGCGGGTTCGGCCAGCAAGCTCACCCGGCCCTGATACTGCTCGCCCCGGGTCAGACCCACGGTCAGGACGAGCAAGCCGATCACGACCGCCGCGGCGCAGCTGATGACGGCGGTCCGCGCCGCCGGGTTCTTCACCGGCCACCTTCGATCATGGTCCGAAGCAGTTCGTCGTAGGCCTTCATCACGGTGTGCGCGTCGTACTCCCGTTGGACGGTGCGCAGCCCCTCGGAGGCCACGTGGGCCCGTGCGGACCGGTCGCCAAGCAGCAGGTCCAACGCTTTCGCGATGGCCGCCGGGTCGCCGGGCGGCACCACCAGTCCGGCCCCGCCGGACAGCACGTCACGGACGCCGCCGACGTCGGTCGCGACGACCGGGCATCCGGCCGCCATCGCTTCGAGCACCGCCAGCGGGAGCCCTTCCCAATCGCTGCTCAGCACCATCACGTCGGCCGCCGCGAGTAGATCGGGCACGTCTTTGCGGGTGCCGAGGAACCGGACCCGTCCGTTCAGCGACTCGCTGCGCGCCTCGAGTTCCGCGCGAAGGCTCCCGTCGCCGGCCAGCCACAACACAGCCTCGCCTTCGAGCCGGGCCCAGGCGTCCAGGAGTACGTCGTGGCGCTTCTGGGGCTCCAGCCGGGCGAGGCAGAGCGCGACCGGTGTGTCGTCCGCGACCCCGAACGCCGCGCGGACCTTCGCGCGGCCGAACACCGGCCGCTGGGCGAACACCGCGTTGCGGATCACGGTCAGGTCGCTCAGACCCGCCTCGATCAGCTGGTCGGCGGTGGCGGGGGAGACGGCGATGACGTGGTCGGACGTGCGTCGCACGATCCGCGCGGCCGTGGGGAAGTCGTGGTCGGCGACACCGTGGAAGACGGTCACCAACGGCGGCCTTCGTCCTGGCATCAGCGCGAGCCTGGCGACCAGGCTCGCACCGACGTTGTGGGACAGCACGGCGTCCGGGCGGAAGTCGGCGATCGCCCGGCGCACCGCCCACGCGGCCCGCAGCGCGCCCATCCTGCTGCGGAGGGCGAGCGGTACGGGAAAGGTCCGCACGCCGTCGTCGGCCAACATGTCGGCGCGGAATCCACCGCCGCTGGCGACGGCGGACGTCCAGCCGTACTCCTCGCCGCGAGCCACCATGCCCGCCACGAGGGTTTCGGCCCCGCCGGCGCCCATCTCACTGATCACGTGCAGAACACGCATCGGCACTACTCCTCTCCCGATCTTCTCGGCGAGCTCGGATTTCGGCCGCGACGGCGAGCGCGGCCAACGACCACAACGGCAGGTAGTACTGCTCGGACAGGAACGTCGAGGCGACCAGCACGGCCAGCAACGACGCCTGGATCGCGATGGCTTCGGTCCGGCCGGGGCTCGACAAGGCCCTCAGCCGGATCGTCCGTTCGCTCGCCACCCCGGCGATACCGATCACCGACGCGAACAGCGTGAACCCCGGCAGGCCCAGTTCCGCGGCCACCTCGAGGTACATGTTGTGCGCCACCGGCGTCTGCTCGTCGATCTCCGCGTTGTGCGACTCGGCGGCGTACGCCTCGCGGAAACCACCGGGTCCCACGCCCCAGACCGGCTCTTCGGCGACCATCCTGGCCGCGGCCTGCCAGCGCAGTTCCCGGGTGTCCACATTGGATGCTGCGATGAAGCTCTTCTCCTGTACCGCTCGCTCGATCTGCGGCCCGGCGAACTGCAGCGTCGCGAGTCCCAGCAACGCGACCACCGAGGCGGTGGCGGCGAGGGCGCGCCACGGCAGTACCCGGCGCGCGGCCAGCCAGCCGACCGCCGCGGTCAGCCCCAGCGCACCGCCACGGGAGAACGTGGCCATCGCTCCCGCCACCAGTACGGCGCCGCCGATGGCGGCGGCGACGCGCTGACGTGAAGCCTTGCCCGCCAAAAACAGCAAGGGAATCGCGGCGACGAGAAAGTAGGCCAGATCGTTCGGATCGGTCTGCGGGCCGCCGGCCCGCGCCTCTCCGCCGATGATCAGGCTGTACAGCGCGCCGATCCCGGCCGCGGTGGCCCCCGTGGCCATGGCCAGCAGCAGTCCACGGATCGGGACCTCGCGGCAGGCGACGTCCGCGAGTACCGCGGTGATCACGAGGAACGGCAACCAGCGCAGGGTGTATTCGGCGGTGAACGCACCGGGCGAATGGATCGCGGCGGTCGCCGCCACCATCACGGCGAGAAGTGCCAGCACCGCGTGCAGCGGCGTCGGCCGGGGAAGCTGTCGCTGCCGGACACGGACCACCAGCCAGACGGCGATCAGCAGCGCGGGCGCGACCTTGCCGAGGTGGGGGTTCACGGCCGCCAGGTAACCCTCGACCGGCGCCAGACCCACCGTGGCGTACGCGAGAACCCGCAGTGTCATCATCCGGCGTCCAGTCGCGTCACCGCGCGCTCCCGCCGCGGGTCGGCCCGGCGGACGTACTCACCGGTGCCGACGACGTCGAAGTGCTCGCGCAGCGTTTCCAGCACCCAGCCCAGCCAAGCGACCTTCCCGGCCCCGGGCGTGGCCATACCAGGAAAGAACTCCATGCCGGGGGCTTCGGTGCCACCGAGGACGTCGGTGGGGTGCAGCAGCAGCGATGGCGCGACCCCGCGGGCGAGGCAAAGCCGAAGTGCCGTCTTGAAGTACGCGCGCGCCAGCCTCGGGGAGACGCCGTGGAGTTGGAGGAGGTACGACCCGTGGATCGGCGTGCGCAGCAAGGGCATCGTCGTCACCGGCAGTTCCACGAGAGCGCTGCCCTCGGTCGTCCGCCAGCGGTAGGCGTGCACCGGTGCCAGCACTCGCGAGAAGCCGCCGAACAGTTCACCGCGTCCGTCGTCGCGGGCCGCCGGGGGAGCGGTGCGGTTGTGGTAGGCCCGGGCCAGCGGTCCGATCCAGGTAGGCAGTGTGCTGGCATCGTAGGCGTAGCCCCGATCCGCCAGGACTTCGACGAGCTCGCGGGTGACGCTGAAACCGGGACCACGAAAGCCGATGGGGGTCGGCGCGCCTGCCTCGACGATCGCGTCCTCGGTCCGGCGTAGCTCGTTCTCGAGGCGGTCACGGGAATACCGGTGCAGCCAGGGCTCGTGGCCGAAGGAGTGGTTGCCGACTTCGTGCCCTGCCGCGGCGATCTCGTTGACCGCCTTGGCGCCGTCTTCACGGACGACATCGGCTCCGACCGCGAACACCGTGGTCGTCAGTCGCTGCTCACCGAGGACTTCCAGCAGCCGGGGCACGGCCGAGGGGAGGAAACTGGGATACCGGCGCCAGCCGGGATCACCATGGGTTTTGAGATAGGCCCACAGGTTGTCGAGATCGACCGACACGCTTGCCAGCGGTCGCGTCCTCATGCGACTTTCTCCACCGCTTCGACCGAGGTGGTGGTCCGTGATCGGGAGCCGAGCACCAGGACTCCGATTACGACCGCGATGAGGCCGAAAGCGACCCAAGGTTCGGTTCCGTCGGCGACCTGGTCACCGAGCACCGTGATGCCGGTGACGGAGGACAACACGATCGTCGTCGCATCGGCGGTGGCGACCACCGCGGTGGCCAGGCCGCGCTGCAGGGCGAGCGCCATCGAGGCCTGGCCGAGCACGGCGGCGGCCAGCATCAGCCAGGTCAGCGGATTTCGAGGCAGTGAAGCGAAATCCAGATGGGCAAGGGTGCGGCTCGTGATCGCCACGACGGCGAACGCCACCCCGGAAAGAACGGCGGGGAGGGAAAACGTAGTGGTTCGGGGCACCCGCGTCATGGCGATCCCGACCCCCAGCAGGGTGCCCGTCAGGATCAGGACTGTGGCGGGGGAAAGATCCGCGGCGACCGACGGTTCCGAGGAACCGGCGAGGGCGACGAGCCCGATCGCCATCAGCACCAGCATCGACGCCTCGGTGTTCTGTATCCGCCACCGCAGGACCACGATCCCGAACACGGTGGCCAGGCCGATCGCCGAGGACGACGCGGTCTGGACCAGGTACAGCGGCAGCGACTCACGGGCGAAGAAGGCGAGTGCGAAACCGCTGACCTGGCCGCCGAATCCCAATAGGTACAAGGGATCCGAGGCCAGGCGGGCGAGCAGACCCAGCCCCGCGCCGCTTCGGTGTCCGGCCCGCCGGGCGGCGACACTCTGAGCGACGATCCCCATCGCATACAGGGCGGCGGAAGCGATGAGTATCCCGTAAGCGACCACGAACGGCTCCTCTGACCCACGACGCGGACCGGGCCGGCAAGCGACCTCGTCACGCTGGTTTTTCGAAAGCGTAGAGGCGGAGCGGAAAGGCCACGTTCGAAGGACAGATCGGCGGATTCGTCACGCAGGGAAATAATCGACGGTGGAGCCGACGGCACAAAAGGGTGTCGCGGCGATAGTTGATCATCAGTCAAATACTGGCCGTGACCGTCCGGCCCCGCGGACTGGAACTCCGGTCGATTTCAAGCCGGACAAGCCCAGGTCGGCAAACGCGGGTAATACCCTTTCGGACTACAACAACCTCGGTCAGACGCCTTGCAGCACCACACGATGATGCGAACGGCGTCGAACAGATCGTCCCACCCCTGTACGTTTGCTCCCGCGGCACAGAGGCGCACTTTCATTTGACGCCTCGCCGTCACTATTCCGATTCGAGAGGTACTCATGCTGAAGAAGATTGGCTTCGTCACCGCCGCGATGGCGGCCGGAGCGTTCCTGACGGGCGGCATCGCGTCCGCCGGAACCCCGGACGAAGAAGGCCACGGTCACCCCACGCACGACGTGAGTGAGCAGGTCGGCCTGGCCAACCTGAACAACATCGACGTGCTGCACAACGTCAACGCCGTGGTCGGCTTGTGCGACAACAACGTGAACGTGCTCGGCGTCCAGGTGCCGATCCGCGACACGCTCAACGGCATCGGTGTGCCGATCCTTTCGCCGGGTGCGCACGAGGCCAGCGGCGAGTCCCCCTACAACTGCGCCGCCGGCAGCGTGCTCGACGGTGGGACGAACCAGCACAACTGAGTCCAGGTACCCGTTGGGTGCACGGGAACCGACGATT
This sequence comes from Amycolatopsis sp. cmx-11-32, assembly GCF_047608695.1. Taxonomy (NCBI): domain Bacteria; kingdom Bacillati; phylum Actinomycetota; class Actinomycetes; order Pseudonocardiales; family Pseudonocardiaceae; genus Amycolatopsis; species Amycolatopsis sp. cmx-11-32. Next base: position 282,346 of record NZ_JADNQN010000005.1, read on the forward strand.
CACCAGTGTGATGTGCCCGGTACGGAGGGAACTGTCCCTCTGTACCGGGCACATTGCCGTGCGCGCGACAGGTAGCGGCCTCTTGCGGGTCGATCTTGGTCCCCAACGACTGACAGGACTTTTCCGAGGGGTTCGACCTGCCGATAGAGCAAGGGTGAGCGAATCCCGAGAACAGCAGCGCGCCCGCGAACTCGCTGCTCTGCGAGCGGCGCACCGGCCGGTGCCCCGTGCGACGCCGAAACTCGAGCGTGTCATCGACATCGAGTTGCGTCGCGACGCGAACAAGGCGGGCGCACGCCTTCTGTGGAGTGCCGAGTGGAGTCTTCGGGGCACGAACCTGGGTATCGAGCGCAGTGACGAGGACATCGCTTCCCTCGTGGAGAACGTCCTGGAGGACGCTCGGCTCCTGGCCGAGCACTATGCCGTGCGACTCGAATGGACTCTGTCCGGCGGAGCGGCCGACGGTGGAACCGCCGCCTGCATGTTCGCCGAGACCGGGATTACCTTGCCGGATTTCGTGTCCTGACCGGCGCCCGCCTGCCAGCCGAGCTTCGGCTAGGTTCGGATTCGGCTTCGGTGGCACACCGGTGGCGTGGGTGATGAACTCGACGCGAAGGGGATCCGGAAGGAGCACGACGTGCAGGGTCGCCAAGGGGCGTGAGATGGCCCGGGAGCGACAGGTGGAGCACCTCGTCCGCAAACAGGACGGAAACGATCGGCGAACGCCACTCCTACGGCAACGATCCCCGCGACATCCCCGGCTGACAAGACGCTCTCGTCGAGGTGGGCCGGACCGCCATGGCGGCCCGGCCCACGCTGCTCATCGACGGTCGAGCGTGTGGTGGTCGTCGTACCACTCGTCCGCGTCGGCGACCGCGGTCACCTCGTGCGTGATGGCGCCGTCCTCACCGGCTGCGGTGTACCACTTGTGATAGCCGGCGACCTCGGGCTTCGCGACAGCCTTGACGCCCTCGGATGCGGCACCGTCAGGACCTGCCGAGAGGTCGCTGGCCTGGTAGGCCGCGTGATTGTCGCTGGCGTGGCTGACGACGTGCGACGACGTCGCGCCGGTCGAGTCCGCCGTCTTGGTGGACTCGGTGTAGGCGACGTGGTCGTGGTGGGTGTTCCGGACAGGGTGAACCTTCACGGGGCGACGTGTGGACGAGTATCCGTCGCTGTGGGTATGAGCGATGGGTCGCTTTCCATGGCTGTGAGTCGGACGGCCGGGTTTGTCGTCATGAACCCAGTGGTGGTTGTTCGTGTCGAACTCGGACTCCTCGTTGTGCACCACCGCGGCACCCATGGGGCCGGCCAAAACAGCGCTTTCCTTTGTCCACCAGTTTCCGTGGTGATCGACAGCCGAAGCGCTGTCGATCGTTCCGGCACCACCGATACCCGCGTAGGTCGCGGAACTCTTGGTGATACCGACCGTGCCGGGGCCACCGCCGAGGTCGGCAGACGCGATGCCGGCGGAGAAGAGGGAAAGCGGGATGACGGCCGCGGCCGCGAGCGCCAACCGACGCAATTCAGTCATGATTGTTGTGATCCTTTCCGAGCTGGTAATACCTCACACGAATTGAGTCACGAGAATCGACTCCGGGCAGGAAGTCCGCCCGCTCAAGGACATTACCCGGATCTAACATGAGGAAAAGATCGGACGAGGCATCGCACCCGTTCGGTACCTTCGTCAGGTGTCTTTTCCAGGGTGGCGTGACCCAACTGCGGTACGAGTCGGAGCGCTTTTCGTTGTCCCGGTGTGGGAAACGTCGTGCATCGACCGAATCCTGGAAGTGTGCTGCGAAGGGAAAATTCCTTGTTGGCCTTCCGGCAAGAGGGCCGGTCGACACGAAAGGGAGAAGCGCCGCGCCGTCATGGCCCTCGCGACACAGTGGCCGGCGCTTGAGGAAGAGCGTCCCGGCACGCCCATGCCGGGATGCTCTCCCCGCTGAATTCCGTCCGGCCGCCTTGTGTCAGGTCCCAGCGCCGAGGGGTCGGACTTTCAGCCATCTCCGACATTGGCCATGTGTCGTCGGCATAAGAACTTTCTCGCAGCCAGGCCGTTCTCAAGAGTGTCTTTTCGGCGGCGGCGAAAGTATTTGATTACCCCTGTGCGGAGTTGATCAAACGGCGCCGATGAGTGAACGTCAAGTGTGACAGGTGGAGTGCTTGCACTGCGCCTTGTGCCGAGCGGTAAGCGAAAAGTCAGCCAAGGTGTTGCTCTTACGGCCTCGACCGGGTGCCATGGGCACCCAGAGTGTTCGTCCAGGTCCGGATGTGCCGAAATGTTTCAACCGAACTTCACGTTTGTTTCGCCGGTTCTGCCCCGGGTGTACACGGTGTGAAATTGAGGTCGAGGCCGATCGGATGGCGTGCGTTCGCGTTATTCGGGTAGAAGGTTCACCATGATCCGGTCGACAGCGGGAATCCAGAGGAGTGCGACATGAGAAGTCAACTGACGCGGGCGCTGGCCGTATTCGTCACCGCGGCGTCCTTGACGTTGACAGGTGCGGGTGTCGCCGCGGCCGGTGGACCCGGTGGTAGTGGGTCGTCCAGCACCACCAGCGTGGCGGCGGAAGTGCAGTCGATGCGCGAAGCCTTGGTGTCGCGCGCGGACAACGGCGATGTGACAGGTACGCAGGCCACTCTCGCCAAGCTCGCCCCGGTGCTCACCGATCTCGCTCAGGGCGAGCGGTACATGATCCAGGCGGAGGCGAAGGACGGTGCCGCCACGGCTCGGCAGGACAACACGACGGCGAAACAGGGCGTCGACGAATTGGCGACGGACTTGGAGTCCCGGCAGGGACTGCCGTCGGTGGCAAGCTTGCTCAACGCACTGCTACAGCGACTGCTGCTCAGCTTGTCGGTGCTGGTGAACGATCTCCTTGGCGGGCTGACCGTCCCGGTCGCTTAGAGCGACCGGACCCCGGACGGGGCGCCCGGCGAAGGCCCGGTGCGGGACTTTCCCCCGCACCGGGCCTTCGTCGTCCGCTGGTGTCTCGTCGATCACGCGAGCTGGGGAACGTCGTTGGGGAAGCTGAGAGGAAGTTCGTAGAGACCTCGTGCCGTGCGGCCGCCGCCGAGCCGGCCGTGGAAAAGATGTGGCCGTCCACGACGTCGGCACCGCCGGGTGCGTCGACCTTGCCGCCGAGGTGTCGGCGCCAACGGATTTGTAGAGCAGATACCGTGTCCCGTCGGTGTCACGAAACTCTGGGGTGCAGGGGCCTTCGGCCTTGGCCGCCGATGCGGTACCGATGCCCATTTCCACCGTGACCGACGGCCGCGGAGAAGTAGAGCAGAAAGGTACCGTCCGGAAGCTGGGTCATGTCGGGCGCCCAGAAGCCGGCGTCGGGTTGGCCCACTTCACCCGGTTCGAAGGCATGCACCGGAGCACGGCGGAGTATCGGTGCCTCAAGGGGCATCAAGTTTTGTCGCATAAAGAAGCCGCCGCGTGGAGGGGCTTCCACGCGGCGGCTGCTAACGGGATCGATCAGTTTTCTTGGACGGTCCCGCCGTCGACGATGCCGCCACCGGCACAGTTGTCCGGAGTGGCACCCTCGGCCTCGGTCTCACCAGGAGACAAGACCGGAATAGCGATACCCTCGGCGACGTCACGAACCGGGACCTGGACACCGAGCACGTTGACGTTGTTGTCACACACCCCGCCGACCACATTGAGATTGTGGACCACGTCCAGGTTCTGCACGTTCGCCAGACCGATCTGCTCATTGTGGTCCACCGGGTGACCCGCCACCGACACATTCGCCGCCGACGCGGACCCACCCACGATCGCCATCCCAGCCGCCACAGCGGTAGCCACGAAACCAAGCTGCTTGATCACAGAAAACTCCTCAGACAAACCCCAGCCGGACACAGATCCGGTGAAGAAAAAGGCCCGGGCGAAGGAACTCCGGCTCGCCGTGCCCGGGAACGTTGATCATGGTGCGTTCACGCCGGGTGGGGCCGGTCAACTCCTGGGCAGGATGACCGGCCCCACCCGTGCCAGCGTCGCTTCGCGTCGCGACGTGCCCGGAAGACGAAGCGGAGTGTGCATCTCTTCATCGTCTTCCGCGCACGCTTCACGATCTCGATGCGTCTCGCCGGACCCCTTGCCTCAGCCGTCCGCGCACCACGGCGGACGGCTTCGGCAGGGAGCTACTAGTTGCCCTGCGACGTGCCACCGTCGACGATGCCACCGGCGGCGCAGTTGTAGGGGGACTCGCCACTGGCCTCGTGCGCACCCGGCGAAAGGATCGGCACACCAATGCCGTTCAGCGAGTCACGGATCGGCACCTGGACGCCGAGCACGTTCACATCGTTGCCACACACACCCACCACGGCGTTGACGTTGTGCAGCAGGTCGATGTTGTTCGCGTTGACCAAGCCCACCTGGCCGCTGTGGTCGTAGCCGCCGTAGTGGCCCCAGTCCGGGGTGTCGGCGGACGCGATGCCGCCACTCACGATCGCTCCGGCGGCCATGGTGGCCACGACGAAACCGATTTTCTTCAGCATAAATTCTCCTCGATATCGACGAATACGTCGTCCGGGACGGCAGTGAAGGTGTGTTCCCGTCCAGTGTGAGGAAACGTACTGACGATCGTCCGTCCCTTCCACGCCGTTCCACCATCGTGTGGCTCCGGCAGTCCGCTGACCGCGTGATCAGTGGTCCGATCGGGTTGCGGGTCAGTCTTTGTCCGGCGTGTGCACGGTGTTCTGTCTCGGCAACAAGATCCCGGGAACGACAAGTAGCCCGGCTTCGCCGGGAGGCGGTCGAAGCCGGGCTGCTTGTTTCCTTTGTTCGTTATCCGGGCCAGGCCTCCGCCTCTGCCGTGAGTGCCGTGGCGACGTCGATCTCTCCCGAACGCACGCGCCAGGCGAGCGAGCCCGGCTGGGGCTGCATGAGTAGCCAGCCGGCGACGTCCTTGTCGGTATAGCAAGGGTTTTCGTCTTCGCCGATGCCCAGCGAACTGAAGTACCGACGCGCGGGCCAGGTCTCGGGAACCCAGGTGCGAGCCCAGCGCACGACGATGCGAGCGAGGTCGTTGTGACTGTCCGCCGGATGGATGAGCCGGTCTCCGGCGGTGCAGACCAGGCGCGACGTGAAAGCCGCGCCCAAGGGCGCGACTACTTGACTACTGTTCAATTTCCCCCCAGCCCACGAGATGCGGACCATGTTGCTCGCTGAAGGATGCGCAGCTGCGCGAACAAGGAAGGACGGCGAGTGGAGGACTTGTGGACACGGCCCGTACTTCCACGGCTCCTGTTTGAACCGATCGCCATACTAGTGAGAGGAAAGTCGGAGCGAAATCCGGGGCAGGCGAGCGTAATGCCGACACGTTCACGTGACGTCGAGTGTGAACTCGTTCAGTGCGGGTATGCCAAGGTCGAGCGGTCATCCATCCCCGATTCGAAAGAGGACAGAAATGAAAAGGGCATTACAAGTAGCGACCTGCGCCTGCGCGGCGTCCGCCGCCGTCCTGCTGACGGGCGCCGTCCCGGCAACGGCGACAGGTGCGCCGGGGCCTGCGGCACCAGTGTCACAACAGGTCGACAACGACGGAAACGAAAGCACGCGCGACGAACGAACCGATGCCGGTGAAGGCGACAACGGGCTGTGGGGTCTGCTCGGCTTGGTGGGTCTGCTCGGCCTCGCCGGCCTCGCCCGGCGAGGCCCGAAACCCGGAGCGATGACCGGGTATCCGGACGCGGGCGCCGATGCTCCGCCCGTCAACACCTACCCGCCCGCCGACCCGCGGCGTCAACCTCCGGGGGTCTGACCACGTCGACGGTCGGTATCGACCGGTTCTCGTCTTCTTCGGCGAACGTCCGACGCGACTCGCGTCGGACGTTCGCATGTTCGATGTCAGTCGCACCTCTTGCCGTGTGCTGATGCTGCGGGGCCGTGTTTCCGACCGCCGAAACAGGCGGCAACTTTCATTGTCACCTGCTGAGTCCAGGGTGTAAACAACACGAATAAGTGAAGTGCGGAGGGTTGAGTCATGTGTCGCTCTTGGTGAATTTGGCCGCTATGAGCCACGAAAGAGTGAGAGGCCTGAGTGCGAGTATGACTTTCAGTAATTGTCCGCGCGAAGATCTCGCGTCGAGAACAGCCAGGCTGCGGCTGGAGGACAAAGCTGCACCGCACGGTACGAAGCCATCTGCGCGGAAAGGGCGAAGCGCGACAGATAGGACGGCAAAAATGCCGTGCTATTCGTAAAGGACGTAAGCCGGGGTCGGTGTCAGGGCGATGACCTCGGCCGGGGTCATCAAGGCTGCACCTCGGCGGGTGTCCTCGTCGAAGAAGAGTTTGAAACCGGACCGCACGTGGCCGGGCTTGCTCGGCATGAGCGTCCTCCAGGTCGCCTTCTTCGCCGCGGCGGAGCCGATTCCGTCCACCACCTTCACTACGGAGACACCCGGGTGAGGGCTCAGGAGTTCCTCGTCGCGCACCACCGAAGAGGCCACTTGGTGGTAGATCATGACTTTGGCGGGCAGTCGGTGACGCTGTGCCAGCTCGCCGAGATAGCGGGCGACCTCGTCGAGTTCGGTACCGGTGGTGCGTCCGAACTTCTTCCCGGGGATGACACCCGGCTCGACAGCCCACTCGGGATCGAGCGCGACACCGACGTCGGGCTCCTTCAACCAGTGCTCATAGGCTTGCACCTCGGGCAGGAAGTCCGCCCGGCCCGGCTGGATGTCCAGCAGCAGCAGGCCGTTCAGCGCCCGCGCCGCATCGAGGTATTCCCGCACGGTCTCGTCGGAGCACCGGCTGCGGTACATGCCGTCCGTGCCGGGCGACCGGTGCACAGTGGTGGCGATCAACTCGACGACCGGCGTGACCGGTCGCCCAGGCGGGAAGGTCCCGATCTGTTTCCGAAGCTCGCGACTCGCGGCGGTGAGGTCACCTGTCATTCGTCCGAGGGCCTTTGCGCCGGGTGCCCCGCAGAACCCGACCAGCAGATTCGTCGCGAGTGGGTCGGCGGGCGGTGGGGCGACCGCCGGTGCCGCGACCGGGGCGGCGGGCATCGGCGCGGCGGCGGCGCTGTCTCGCGGGGGCGTGCCGCACGCGCTCGCCGCCAGTCCCGCCAGTCCGACAGTGAGTACGAAGCGGCGGCTGTGGTTGGGCATCCGGTCTCCTTCAAGGCTGCGCGCACGACGGGTGCTCATGTTTTCGGTACCAGTGCAATGAAATACCCGTGGTGATCTTCGGGCAAACGCGGTTCCCGACGATCACCACATCGTGCCGGAGACGATTTCCGGGCAGGCGTCCCTAGCTGCGGATACGTTGTTTTTCACGCGAGGGCACCAAAGTTCGCACTCACCCGACTCGGTGGATCGGTGTGCCCGCGGCTGGTTCTGGCAGGACACTTCCGGAATGTCCTTCCTTCTCCGGCTCGGCGCAGGGATCGCCGCCGTCCTCGTGACGGCATGCGGGGCCCCGGGGCCGGCGGCTTCCCCGTCGCCGGAACTGGGAACCGTTCCCGCCGTCGCCCCGGCACGCGTCACAGCGGCGTTCGCGCGTCAGGTGGCCGCCGACGAGCTCGGCCGGGTACCGATCCTGATGTACCACCGGCTCGTCGCCAAACCCCGATCGGTCTATGACCGCACTCCCGCCGAGTTCGCGGCGGAGCTGGAACGGCTGGCCGCCGAGGACTACGTCCCGGTCACGACGGCCGATCTGGTGAGCAGGCGGCTCGATCTGCCCGCCGGTGCGCACCCGGTCGTGCTGACCTTCGACGACGGCGACCCGAGCGTGTTCGCCCTCACGCCGGAAGGGTCCCCGGCGCCGGGGACCGCCGTACGGATCCTGTTGGACGTCGCGGCCAAACATCCCCGGTTCCGGCCGGTCGCCAGCCTGTATGTCAACGAACAACCCTTCGGCGGTGATGATCGTGCTTTGCGGTGGCTGTCCGACCATCACTTCGAGATCGGCAACCACACCGCGCGGCATACGAACCTGCGCCGCGCGGACGAAGCCTCGGCGACAGCGGCGATCGCCGAGGGAGACGTCCTGATCAGGCGCGCGGTGCCCGGCTACGCACCCAGCACGCTCGCGCTGCCGTACGGTGCCCAGCCGCGGCGAGAAGAGCTGGCGCTCCAAGGGCCGGGCTACACCTACCGCGGCGCGCTGCTCGTGGGTGCCGGGCCCGCGCCGTCTCCGTGTTCCTCCCTGTTCGAACCCGCGGCGATCCCTCGGATCCGCTCTCAGGGACCCGGCGAGGAAGCGGAATACGGTTCGGCTCATTGGCTCGACGAGCTCGGTTCACCCGCCGGGCATCGGTACACTTCGGACGGTGACCCGGAGACGGTGTCGTATCCCCGATCCGGCGTCGACCCCGCACCAGCGTGCGCGAGCGTGAGCCTTGCCTACTGAGCCCCCACACGTGCGACGCGACGGCGGCCTCGTCGATTGGCTGCCACAGCCCCGCGCTCCCCTGAACAAGCCGCCGGTTCCCGCGAGCCCCGAACCGGCGTCGCCTCCGAAACACCGGCTGCCCGCCCGTAGCCAGGAGACGACCGCGAGTTGTCCGGAGAAGACTCGCGTGCCATGGAAGGCTTCGGAGGCTGACCGGACGTGGTGGCCGTTGATCGCCATCCTCCTCGCACTGGTGCTTTCGTTGGCGCTTTTCGTGGCGCCCTTCGCCATGGAGACTCGAGTCGCCCCGGGTCTCCCTGATCCGTGGCCGTCGCCACAACCGACAGCCACTCAGCCGACGGCGCCTCAGCCGACAGCCACGCAGCCGACAGCCACGCAGCCGGCCGCCCACCCGCCAGAGTCCGCCGCGTTGCCGGATGGCGCTCCCTTCACACCGGCCGGCGCGGGAACTTGGCGGGTGCTACCCAGCGTCAGTGATCCGGTGGCAGGCGCCGGGGCGCGGCAACTGACCTACACCGTCGAGATCGAGGACGGGGTGGAGTTCCCCTCGTTCGCCCCGGAAGTGGAGACGATCCTCGCGGACCCGCGGGGGTGGATCGGGCTCGACGACGTGTCGCTCCGGCGGATCGATGATCCGGGCACCTCCCCGTCGTTCCGGATCAGTCTCACCAGCCACACCACGAGTCGCCGCCCTGACCTCTGCGGGTTCGAAATTCCCTACGACTCGTCTTGCTACCTCACCCGCGATCACAGGGTCGTCGTCAACCTCGCTCGCTGGGTTCGTGGCGCCCATTCGTTCGAGCGAGATCTTCTGGACTATCACCGGTACGCGATCAACCACGAGGTGGGGCATGCCCTCGGGCACGGGCATGTCGGCTGTCCCGCCGCCGGAGCGGTGGCGCCGGTGATGATGCAGCAGACCTTCGGGCTGTCCAACAGCTACGTAGCGGATCTCAATCGCGCTGAGCCGCTGGCGGCGGCGAAGGTCCGCCCGGACGGAGCGGTCTGCCGCCCCAATCCGTGGGTCACGACGACGCGATGAGCCTCCGGAAGGGCGACCCCGGCTCGACGGATCAGGACGCTTCGGTGACTTCGATCGCTACGACACAGGTGTCGTCGTCGGTGTCGGCGGTGCTGTAGGTGAGCAGAGCGTCGAGCTGCTGCTCCAGGGTGCCGTTGTGCTCGTCCACGAGGCCGACCAGGTGGGCGATCGAGTCCTGCACCGGCCGGTCGCGGCGTTCGATCAGGCCGTCGGTGTAGAGGAGCAGGACGTCGCCATTGTCGAGATGTAGCTGTTCTTCCTGATAGGTCACCTCGGGAACGGCTCCGAGCAAGGCGCCCTTGATGAGCGGAAGCGTCGTGGTCCGTCCCTGGCGCCGGAGGATAGGCGGGAGATGGCCTGCGCGTGCCCAGCGCAGGATCCTGGTCGCGGGGTTGTAGAGGGCGGCGACGGCGGTGGCGGTGACGTGGTTGGTGAGGTTGTAGGCGACGAGATTGAGCCAGGTGAGCAGCTGGGCGGGCCCGGCGCCGGTGGCGGCGAGGCCGCGCAAGGCGTTGCGCAGGTTGACCATGCCGGTGGCCGCGTCGATGCCGTGTCCGGCGATGTCGCCGACGCAGAGCAGGATCTCACCGCCGGGCAAGGCGACGGCGTCGTACCAGTCGCCACCGACGAGGTTCTCCTTTTCGGCGGGCCGGTACCGGACAGCCGTCCGTATTCCGGCGACGTCCAGCGGATCTCGTGCGGGCGGCATGATCGCATGCTGCAGCTGCAGGGTGAGGCGGTTGTGTTCGATCGCTTGCTGTTCGGTGGCGGCCAGCCGGTCGCGGGTGGCTGCGAGGGCGACTTCGGCCCAGTGCTGGGCGGAGACGTCCTGATAGGCACCGCGGATGCCGAGAAGGTCTCCCCGGCTGTCGACGACGGGCTCGGCGACGACCCGGATGTAGCGGGAGACGCCATCGGAGCGCTGGAGCCGGAACGCGGTCGACGCGGATCGCCGGTGGTGCAGCAGGGTGCGGAGGAACCGCCCGATCGAGGCCGAATCATCAGGGTGCGCGTAGTCGGCGAGCAGGGCCAGTGGCAGCGGGGACGCCGTGGAAGGCAGTCCGTAGAGGGCGAACAGTTCCGAGTTCCAAAGCACGGCTCCGGTCACCGGGTTCTCTTCGAAGCCACCGATTCGGCCGAGCCGCTGGGCGTGCTGCAACAGCATGCCCAGCTTCGCGGCATCGTCCTGCAGGCGCAGGCCGAGCAGGACCGTGTCCGCGAGCCTGCTGATGTTGACGTCGGCGAGTACCGGCAGTGGCACCTGGTCAACGGAGGTGGTGATCGTCATGTTCTGGTCGCGGAACGGCTCTCCCGTCGCGTAGACCCGGTGGATCGTGTCCAGCAGACCGCTTTTCTCGGCCGCGAGCGGATACATCTCGAGCAACCGGGCTCCGATGAGCCGGGCGCGCGGTCGTCCGCCCGGGTCGACGAAACGGGGATTGACGTGATGGATCCGAAAGTCGCTGAGCCGGTCTCCATCGTCCACCCAGGGGGAGAGCAGGACAGTGGGGTCGGGCAAGCCGTCCACGAAATCGACCAGCTCGCCGAGCACTCCCGTCGAGGGAGGGACGGACGCGGCCGCGACGGTTCCGTCGGCGTTGTCCAGGGTGTGTGCGCACAGCTCCGCCAGCGCCTCCAGTTGCCGTCGCATCCGGTCGGCTTCGAGACTCACCTGCGCCGGCCAGCACATTTCGACGACACCGATGATCCGCCCGCCGGTACCGGTCGGAATGGCGATCCGCGTGCCGGCGCCCATGGTGTGCTGCCCGATCGAAGGCAGGCCGGACGAGGACAGCGTCGGAAACCACACCGGCTCGCGTTCGGCGAGACCCGCCTGCGCGGGGGTCGACACTCCGGGAGGGACGTAGCGCCAGCGGGTGGCCTCCTCGGCGGAGAATCCGGCCGAGCCCGCCAAGGTGAGAGATCCGTCCGGACCCGCGAGCCAGACCGCGACCGCGGTCGCCCCGAGGGGGCGCAGGGCGTGCTCGAGGATCGCCTCGGCGGCCCGCTGGGTATCGTCGGCCGCCAGCACGCCGCTTTCCGCCGTGCGCAGACGGACGGCGACCGAGTCGTCACCGCCGGATTTGTCCGTACGAGCCAGGAATTCCGCCGCGACCTCGCTCAGCCGGTCCTTGGCGGCGTCGCCGACGACGTCGGCGGCGAATTCCAGCCGGGTCACCCCGGCGCGTTCGGCGAGGGTCGTGAGCTGCCGCGCGGCTTCGCCGGGGCCGCAGCGCAGTCGCTCCATCAGCACGCCCTTGGCGAGTTCGATCAGGGCGCGGCCGTCGGCGACCGCCTGGGCGTGATCGACCTCTTCGCGAAGGCGGCCAACCGTGGCGGCCAACCGTTCCAGGTTCGGGGCGAGGTCGGCAGGGCGCACCGGACCGGTTTCGTCGACCGACATTCTCGCTCCCCGCTCAGACCGTCAGGTGCCGTTTGAGGACGGCGATCAGCTCGTCCGTGTCCACGGGTTTGGTGACGTAGTCGTTCGCGCCAGAGGCGATGCTCTTCTCGCGGTCTCCCGGCATCGCCTTCGCCGTGACGGCGACGATCGGCAGCCGGGCGTGCTCGGGCATCGCCCGAATCGTCGCGGTCGCCGTGTAACCGTCCATTTCGGGCATCATGATGTCCATCAGGACCAGGTCGATGCCCGGATGCGTGGCCACCCGCTCGACACCCTTGCGGCCGTCTTCGGCGTGCAGCACCTGCAGACCGTGCAGTTCCAGGATTCCGGTCAGGGCGTAGACGTTGCGTGGGTCGTCGTCGACGATCAGCACGGTGCGGCCGTGGAGGGTGATGTCGACGTCCTGAGAATGAACCGCCGCCGGTTTCTCACCTGGGGGGACCAGCGGTAGTACCGCCCCCGGCTCCTCCGCCGAAAGGTGCAGAGCGATCCGTTCGCGCAGTTCGTCCAGGCCGGAAAGTACTTCGAGCGAGAGGGTCTCGGCTCTTGCCTGCAGAAGCTGTTCTTGTTCCTGCTCGAGACGTCTGCTGTTGTGGACCAGGATCGGCACCGTCCGCAGCGCGCTGTCGCCCTGCATGGCGTCGAGGAAGGTGAAGGAGGTCCCTTCCCGCAGATCGAGGTCGAGAACGACACAGTGGTAGGCGTCGGTGGCGAGCGCGGCCGCCGCTTCCTCCGTGCCTGCCGCGGTCACGACCTCGACGTCGGCGGTCACCACCCCGAAGTCCCTGCTGTCGGCCAGATCGCCGGCGGCGCTTTCGGCGACGAGGGTCAGCAAGCCGCGTTGACGTCCTTCGACCACGAGCAACCGCCGGTGCGTCCGGGGCGGCGGTTCTCGAACGACCGCCTTGGCGGCCGATTCCGAATCGAGGGCAGGCCGCACCGCGAAGTCCGGTCGAGCGACCGGGAGATAGAAGGTGAACGTACTGCCCTCACCGAGAGTGCTCTCCGCGGTGAGGTGACCACCGAGTAACTGCGCGATCTCCCGGCTGATCGACAACCCGAGGCCGGTTCCGCCGTATTTGCGGCTGGTGGTGCCGTCGGCCTGCTGGAACGCGCCGAAGATCGATTCGAGCTGGTGTTCCGCGATCCCGATACCCGTGTCGACGACCCGGAAGGCGACCGCGGGCCCGTTCGTACGCATGGACGGAGGCAGCTCTTCGATCCCGACCGGCGCGATGTGCAGCTCGATCCCGCCCGTGCTGGTGAACTTCACGGCGTTGGAGAGGAGATTCCGCAGTACTTGCCGGAGGCGGGAATCGTCGGTCAGCACCTGGGCGGGGGAGTCCTGGCCGACGACGATCCGGAAGTCGAGATGACGCTGCGAGGTCATCGGCCGGAAGGTCGCTTCGACGTAGTCCAGCAGTTGACGCAAGGGGATCTGCTCCGGCGTGACGTCCATCTTCCCCGCCTCGACCTTGGACAGGTCGAGGATGTCGTTGATCAACTGCAGCAGATCCGAACCCGCCGAGTGGATGATGCCCGCGTACTCCACCTGCTTGGAGGTGAGGTTGCGGGTCGGATTCTGGGCCAGGAGCTGCGCGAGGATCAACAGGCTGTTGAGCGGGGTCCGGAGTTCGTGGCTCATGTTGGCCAGGAACTCCGACTTGTACTTCGACGCCAGCGTCAGCTGGTGGGCGCGGGTCTCGAGTTCTTGGCGGGCCTGCTCGATTTCGAGGTTCTTCGTCTCGATGTCGCGGTTCTGGGTGGCCAGCAACGCGGCCTTCTCTTCCAGCTCGGCGTTGGAACGTTGCAGTTCTTCTTGCTGTGACTGCAATTCCTCCGAACGCGTCTGGAGTTCGGCGGTCAGTCGCTGCGATTCGTCGAGCAGTTCGTCCGTACGCGCGTTGGCGACGATGCTGTTGACGTTGACGCCGATCTGTTCCATCAGCAGTTCGAGGAAGGCCCGGTGCACCGCGGTGAAACCGTGGATCGAGGCCAGCTCGATCACCCCGAGGACCTGGTCTTCCACCACGATCGGAAGAACGATCAGGTTCGCCGGTCTTGTCTTCCCCAGCCCGGAGGAGATGGCGACATAGTCCTCCGGGACGTCGTCGACCATGATCGGGCGACGGCTGCGTGCCGCCTGTCCGACCAGTGATTGACCGATCCGGAAGCGCACCACCGGGCCTTCGCCGGCGTCGGGATGCCCGTAGGCGCCGACGAGTCGCAGTTCCGGCGTTTCCGTCGTCTCGTCGGCGAGATAGAAAGCGCCGTACTGTGCGGCGACCAACGGGACCAGCTCGTCCATCACCGCGGCCGCGACCACGGCGAGGTCGCGGCGCCCCTGCATCAGGCCGGTGATGGTGGCCAGGTTCGACTTCAGCCAGTCCTGCTCCTGGTTCGCCCGCGTGGTCTCGCGCAGCGACTCCACCATCGAGTTGATGTTGTCCTTGAGTTCGGCGACCTCGCCGGAGGCGTCCACGGTGATCGAGCGGGTGAGGTCGCCTTCCGCGACCGCGCTGGTGACCTTGGCGATCGCCCTGACCTGCCGGGTGAGGTTCCCGGCGAGTTCGTTGACGTTCTCCGTGAGGCGTTTCCAGGTGCCCGAAACGCCTTCGACTTCGGCCTGCCCACCAAGCCGTCCCTCACTGCCGACTTCGCGCGCGACGCGGGTGACTTCGGCGGCGAACGCGGACAGCTGGTCGACCATCGTGTTGATGGTGGTCTTGAGTTCGAGGATCTCGCCGCGCGCGTCGACGTCGATCTTGCGGGTCAGGTCGCCCTGTGCGACGGCGGTGGTCACCTGGGCGATGTTGCGGACCTGGCCGGTGAGGTTGTTCGCCATCGAGTTGACGTTGTCGGTGAGGTCCTTCCAGGTGCCCGCGACGTTCGGCACGCGGGCCTGTCCGCCGAGGATGCCCTCGGTGCCGACCTCGCGGGCCACGCGGGTGACCTCGTCCGCGAAGGCCGAGAGCGTGTCGACCATCGTGTTGATGACGTCGGCCAGCGCCGCGACCTCGCCCTTGGCCTCGACGGTGATCTTGCGGGACAGGTCACCTCGCGCGACCGCCGTGGCGACCTGTGCGATCGAGCGCACCTGACCGGTCAGGTTGGACGCCATCACGTTGACGTTGTCGGTCAGGTCCTTCCAAGTTCCCGAGACACCCCGGACGGTCGCCTGCCCGCCGAGGTTTCCCTCGGTGCCGACCTCGCGGGCGACGCGGGTGACCTCGTCGGCGAAGGCGGACAGCTGGTCGACCATCGTGTTGATGGTGTCCTTGAGTTCCAGGATCTCGCCGCGCGCGTCGACCCGGATCTTCTGCGACAGGTCCCCGCGGGCCACCGCGGTGGTGACCTCGGCGATCGAGCGGACCTGCGCCGTCAGGTTGTCCGCCATGAAGTTCACGGAGTCGGTGAGGTCTCGCCAGGTGCCGGAGACGCCCTTGACGTCGGCTTGGCCGCCGAGTCGTCCTTCGGTGCCGACTTCGCGGGCGACGCGGGTGACTTCGTCGGCGAAGGCGGATAGCTGGCCCACCATGGTGTTCAGCGTGTCTTTGAGTTCCAGTACCTCGCCACGAGCCGTCACGTTGATCTTCTGCGACAGATCGCCCTTGGCGACCGCGGTGGCGACCTGGGCGATGTTGCGGACCTGGTCGGTGAGGTTGCCCGCCATGAAGTTCACGGAGTCGGTGAGGTCTCGCCAGGTGCCGGAGACGCCCTTGACGTCGGCTTGGCCGCCGAGTCGTCCTTCGGTGCCGACTTCGCGGGCGACGCGGGTGACCTCGTCGGCGAACGAGGACAGCTGGTCGACCATCGTGTTGATGGTGTTCTTGAGTTCGAGGATCTCCCCGCGCGCGTCCACCGTGATCTTCTGCGACAGATCGCCCTTGGCGACCGCGGTCGTCACCTGCGCCACATTCCGGACCTGGTCGGTGAGGTTGCCCGCCATGAAGTTCACCGAGTCGGTGAGATCGCGCCAGACACCGCCGACGCCCGGCACCTCCGCCTGGCCGCCCAGCCGCCCCTCACTGCCGACCTCGCGGGCGACGCGGGTGACCTCGTCGGCGAACGAGGACAGCTGGTCCACCATGGTGTTCACGGTGTCCTTGAGTTCGAGGATCTCGCCGCGCGCGTCGACGTCGATCTTCTGCGACAGATCACCCCGTGCCACCGCCGTCGCCACCTGGGCGATGTCCCGCACCTGGGTGGTGAGGTTTCCCGCCATCGCGTTCACCGAGTCGGTGAGGTCCTTCCAGGTACCGGACACCCCCGGAACCTTCGCCTGGCCGCCGAGTTGCCCCTCGCTGCCGACCTCCCGTGCGACACGGGTGACCTCCGAGGTGAACAGGGACAACTGGTCCGCCATCCCGTTGAACACGGTGGCGATGTCGCCCAGCAGACCGTCGGCACCGTCCGGCAACCTGATGCCGAAGTCCCCGTCCCGGACCGCAGTCAGCCCGGCCAGGAGCTGGCGCAGCTCTTCTTCTCCGGCACGACTCATCGTCGCAGCTGCCGACCCGCCCATCCGTCACCACGTCTCTTCATTTGTAGCGTCGAGGAAAAGAACCAACTAACCAGCTGAAGCGCACGGGCGGGAAGGAACGACCCGGGCGTTCCCGAGCATAGCGAAGTTGTACTAGGCTATGCCGCAACGGTTGAGCAGCCAGCCGCATCCCGCCGAGCGAGACGCCGCAGTGCTCCCCATCAGCCGTTTCCCTGACGCACTAACGTGAACCGCGCTCCGGCCGAGAAGGCGCGTCCGCGCCCCATCGGCGGCATAGGGCTGTTTTGTCGCGTCAATTTTCCGAAGCGAATTCCTCGCAGTGTGATCGATTTCTCGTGAAAAAGGGAATTCCCCTTTTCCGGGCCGGCTGTCAGTGGTGGGCCAGCGGCCAGGAGACGCTGACGGTGGTGCCGGCCGAGGTGGTGGTCACCGAGGATTTCGGCGCGAAGGTGGCGATGATCGGCACTCCGCGGCCACCGCCCGGACGATGACCTTCTCGCCAGCTGCCGGTATCGGCGACGGTGATCGTGATCCAGCCCGCCGCGCGCACCGCGGTGACCGTCATGAGGTTGTCGGTTCCGCCCGCATAGGCATGCCGGATGACGTTCGTCATGGCCTCATACGCGGTGAGCTTGACGTCCTCGGCCAGCTCGGCGGACAGACCTTGAGCACGGGCCCACTCGGCGAGCACGTTCCTCAGGCGGGCGGCCTGGGCCGATACCGCGGAGACCTCGTGGGCCAGTTCAAAGGCTGAGGAATCGGCTGACATCTCTGGCGTACTCCTGTCACCTGCCGAACTGACCGCTGCCCTCCGGGTGTTCCCGGGCTTCCCGAGAGGTTAAGACCACTTTAGCGGACCATGAAAACGTCCCCGACTGCTCACGAAGGTTCTTCAAGAGCTACGCGAGCATCTGGTCTCCAGGCGAGCAATACCCGCGATCGTGTTACGCCCAGACGCCGTTTACCCACGCCGTGGTCACCGATTCGAGTGGATTGGTATTGCGCCTATTGACTGCACCGCTTTCGTGGCACTCAGTGAATTGTCGCTGGTCAGCTTCGACTCGGCGTTCGCAGGAGCGGAGGCGTGTCGGCATCGGCGAATTTTCGGGCCAGGGGTGCCGGATAGCGGCCACGCGTCGTAATTATGATTCGCTCGCGACATCGGAGTGCTGATGTCGGAGACGAACAGAATCGACGAGTAATCGGAGTCAGACGCTGTGATGGACGCGGGTGGCCAGACGATCGACACGGTGCGTGCCGGTCGGGTTCTGGCTCGGACGCTCATCCTGGTGGGCGGTGTGGTCGCGGCTACCGCCGTGGCATGGATCGCAGGCGATGTCACCGCGGGGGCCGATACCCCGATCGCCGACGGGCCGAGCGCTCCGACGGCCGCGGCGACCCGTTTTCGGTTGCCTGATCCTGTATTCGCGGTAGCGAGCCGAACCCCGCACGTGGTCGCGGAAGCGCTCATCGGACGCGCCGCCGCTTCGACGAAACACCTTGAGGACGCGGCGAGTCCCGCAGCGAGTGAGGTCGCCGCCGACGCCGGGACAGTTCGCCATGCGGCCGCGTCGCTTGACGTATCCACTTCGCGGCAGCCGATCGATGCCAGACGCGGCCGCGTCGAAGTCGCGACTTTTCCCCGTGCTCTGCCGGTATCGAATCCGGACGGCACCTTTTTAGTCCTGGCCTCCTGGAGTGGGGCAGGCGACGCCATTGCTTTTCCGTCGTCGAGTCGGCACAAGGTCCTCGATGATCATTCACCTCCGGCGCCGCACCCGCGCGAAACCGGTCACCTGGCGGGGGAGCCGGATCCACCGCGGTCGCCGTTGTCGGCATGTGGAACCTCGCCAAGTCTCGCCGTGGCATGCGGCGGTGAGCACAGGAGTTGCGCTGTCGTACTCGGCTGCGCGGCAAGGACCATTCGAATTTCTTTGGCCTACGGCGAATTCGGGCACGAGGCTGCACAGGCCGCAGTGATCCGGCCCGATGCCACGCCTGGCTGACCGTCCACGAGTTCGGCGGTCGATCTTCAGTTCTCTTTCCCTGTGGTGGATTTGCCCACTACACCTGTCAACGGGCCGCCACGAACGTTTCCTGTTCAAGAACAAGGAGTATTTGTCATGCAAAATTGGGTGAAGTACCTCCTGCGCACCACGCTGGCCAGTGGTGGCCTGTTGATGCTGGGGACGGGTGTCGCCTCGGCGACCGAGAACGTCAACCCCGATCTGCCTGCCTCCGCGCTGGACCAGCACATCGTCACCCCCGCGGTGAGCGGATCGACCGAGGCCCTGCGGCAAGCGCGGCCGCTGGAACAGCTGGACACGGCGAACCAGGATTCACTGCGGCCCGCCATCGCGACGGTGACGACCGATGTCCCGGCCGCGGTGCCTCCGACCACGACACCGGTCGGGCCGATCTACCCGGACCCGGACCTGACCAGCGTGCTGGATGCCGTCGAACCCGCTGTTCTGCCGGTTCTCTCGCGCGTGGAGCACGCGCAGGACTCGCTTCCGGTGAACGGGACTGTCTCCGCCGATTCGCTCGACGTCGGTACGGGGACTCGCGTTACCACTCTCCACGCTGATACTCCGGACATCGCAACCCCCCGCGAAGCCTTGAGCCGCGTCTCGACACCCGACCTCGGAGGGCTCGCCACGCTGGCCCAAAAGGTGCCCCTGCTCGACAGCGGCCAGACCTCGACCGGCCTTGTCGCGCCTTCGCTGACGGACGCGCCCGTCTTGGCGGCGGTGCGGCAAGTCGCCGACTCGGCGGGGACCCTGCTGCGCAAGTAGCGGCGAGGTTCGATCGTGGCCGGGGCCCGGGTGTGCCGGGCCCCGGCAGGCGCTCGTGGGTCAGGCCGCGGAACTTCCCGGTCTACGAGTATTCGCGCAGCGTCGCTACGGCAAGTCAAATACGAAGAGGTTGTGTGCTCATTTTGTGGTCGCACATGCGAGTAAGGGTAACGCCGTGACAGCGATCTTGATCTGTGACAGCCGAGGCAAAGTACGGGACGCGGTCAGCCGGGTCGTGTCCACACTTCCCGGCGTCGGCCAGATCGACTGCGTGGCAACGACCGAGGAGTTGCTGGTCAGGTATTCCCAACGGCCTGCCGATCTGGTCCTTGTCGGTCTGGAGCGCACTGCGCCGACCGGCGTGGAGGCGGTTCGACGGCTCGTCGCCGCGCACGGCCGGGCCAACGTCCTGGTCTTCGGGGTCGCCAACGATCCTCGTGTGGTGGCGGGCGCGATCATCGGCGGCGCCCGGGGTTACGTTCGCTGGGACTCGGCCTGGCCGGCGGTCGTCGCCGCCCTCACCGACACCCTCAGCAGCATTTCGGTACCCGCGCCGCGTCAGCCGTCGTCTCTCGGCGTCCAGCTGACAGGTCGTGAACTACAGGTCCTCACCGGGATGAGCCAAGGCAAACGCAACGGTGAGATCGGTCGTGAACTGCACCTGGCCGAAGACACGGTGAAGACCCACGCGCAGCGGCTGTTCAAGAAGCTCGGGGCGCAAGACCGGGCCCAAGCCGTCGCCCACGGTTTCCGTCGAGGTGTCTTGATCTGACACCACACGAATGCATGAAATCAGACAATACGGGTAACAGCGAGTATGGCTGAAGGTCGAGTAGCGGTGTTCGCGCCGTCTCCGCAGTTGACGGTGACGGTGGAAGAGATCGAGGGCGTGCCCGATGTCCACGTGCACGCGGGCGGGCAGGGGGTGTGGCAGTCGCGGATGATCGACGCTCTGGGCGCGCGGGCGGTGGTGTGCTGCGCGCTGGGCGGTGAGACCGGTCAGGTGCTGCGGCACCTGATCGGTGTCGACGTCGAGGTCCGCGAGGTGGCCGCGCGTAACGGCGCCTACGTGCACGATCGACGGGACGGTCACCGCGACGAAGTCGTACGGATGCCCGCCGACGCGCTGACCCGGCACGAGCTGGACGATCTCTACGAACTGATGCTGGTCCAGGGGCTACGTGCGGACGTCGCCATCCTCAGCGGCCCCGCCGAAGACGATGTCCCGGTGCCACATTCGGTATACGAGCGGCTTACCCGTGACCTCGGTTCCCAGGGCACGCAGGTGGTGGTGGATCTGTCCGGGGAACGGCTTGCCAGGGCGCTCGACGGTGGCCCGGCGGTGATCAAGATCAGCCACGAAGAAATGGTCGGCGACGGCCTGGCCGAGTCCGACTCGCTGGACGACCTCGCGGCCGGATGCCGCAAGCTGGCGTCCTGTGGCGCTCGCGTGGTCGTGGTGTCCCGTGCGGCCGAGGAGACGCTCGCCCTTCTCGAGGATCGGCTGGTCCTGGTGAAGTCCCCCGAATTGACGCCCGTGGACACCCGCGGCGGCGGCGACTCGATGACCGCCGGGCTCGCCGTCGGCCTCGCGCAGGGCCGTTCACTGGAGGAGGCGCTGAAGCTCGGGGCGGCCGCGGGAGCGGTCAACGTGACCCGGCACGGCCTCGGTTCGGGTAATGACGAAGCGGTACGGGAACTGACCGAACGTGTGCGGTTGACGCCGTGGGAGGGCTCCTGATGCGTGCGCTGATCACCAACGACGACGGGATCGAGTCACCGGGTCTCGCCGCCCTCGTGCGCGGTGCCGTGGAGCACGGCTGGACCGTTGTGGTCGCCGCGCCCGCCGCGGAGGCCAGCGGTACGAGCGCGGGCCTGACCGGAGCCGGGGAGAAGGGGCGGGTCACAGCCGAACGGCGAGAGCTACCCGGTTTACCTGGTGTGCCGGCGCACGCCGTCACCGCACATCCCGGTCTGATCGTGCTGGCAGCCGCCCAGGGAGCGTTCGGCGAGCCACCGGACATCGTCCTGTCCGGGGTGAACCGCGGGGCGAATGTCGGCCGCGCGGTCCTGCATTCCGGCACCGTGGGCGCGGCGCTGACCGCGTCGATCAACGGCGCGCGGGCGCTCGCGGTCTCCCTTGACGTCGGTTTGGATCCAGGTCCGGAACCACACTGGGACGCCGCGGTCACCGTCGCCGCGACGCTGTTCGACAGGCTCACGGCGCTGCCGGCGGGCGCTGTCCTCAACCTCAACGTTCCCGACCGCGCCGAGACGGACACCCCCAAGTCCGCCGGGCTGGCCGAGTTCGGCGCGGTGCGCAGCCACATCCAGGACGGCGAAGACGGCACGTTCACTCTCACCGCTGTGACCGTCGACGGAGACCTGGCACCCGACAGCGACGCTCGCCTGCTCGCCGACGGCTATCCGACGGTGACCGCGCTTCGCTCCGTCTCCGAGGACCCTGACCTGCGCCTGTGATCGTTCACGTCCCCTCAGGTGCTCGACGCGTCGGGGCAGTCCCGATCCCTGCGTAATCTGAGCATCGTTCGGGTTTGGCGGGTGTCCGGTTCGGGAAGCACACGGTCATGTCGAGTTCACTGGGTGAGGAAGCTGCCGTGTCGGAGGGGCAACACCGGCGCAGGCGCTGGATTGCCGGTCACGCCGGAGTGATGACGGTTGTTCCGGCTGTGGTCTTTGGCGGGCTGGGTGTGTGGTACGGCTCCACCGCGGATGCCGAAGTGAGTTGGTTGGACCCGGTGCTGGGTGGTGTCATCGGGGTGGTGTTCGGCGCGCTGTTCGGTTTCGGGTTGTCGATGGAGGCTCGAGAGCCGAAGCCGAAGGGTGTGCGCCGAGTACTGGTCGTTGTCGGGCTGGTGTTCTGCGCCGCGGTGGGTCTCGGTATGCGGTACCTGCGCTACCAGACGTGACCTCGGGAGTCCTTCTGTATCTGAGTTGCCGGTGCAGCCTGGTGTCACTGGGGGAAAGGCGCCGCAGAGCCACGGGCCTGGTCAACGGATCGCGGCTACGGCTCGTTGCGGGTGATCTCCCCGCAACGAGCCGTAGCGCGCGGCTCACTCGCGCAGAACCGGCAAGCGGCAACGTCGCCCAGCCCGCTCGGTCCGGGCATCGGCGGCTCAGTTGGGTGCGAGCGCGCGATCATTCGTCGCTAGGTGCGAGCGCGGATATCCGAAGTGGATCCCGGCACCGCCTGCCGATCGAGGCCGTCCTGGTCTTTTGTGGCTGCCGCCAGCGACATGAGCGTCTCGGCGGTCAGAGTACGGACACGGTCCGCCATGGCGGAGGCTTCGTGCAGGGTGAACAGCCCGTGGTGGGTGGCGTGGTGGATAGCGGTCAGCGCGCGCCGGCTGAACAGCAGCACGGCGTCGGCCGAACGGAAAGAGACGGTCTCCGCCGCGGCGGAAACCGATGACTGTGGCATGACGTCGGTCATCGTGCGTCCTCCCGCGGTCGGGACTGACTCGGCGCGGCGGCCTGGGGTGAAGCAATGCCAGGGCGGTCGCAGCCCTGCCGACGCAAAGCCGAGAAGGCATCGTGTAGCCGTGAGATCACCGTGGCCTCCGGGATACCGATCTGCTCGGCGACTTCCGACGGCGTCCGACCGCGAACGTAAACCAGGACAAGGGTCTCGCGGGACTCGAGGGGAACCGCGGCCAGCAGGTGAGTACACGCCCACTGCTCGACGAGTCCGGCGACGCACTCGGAAGACACGGTTCGCGGTAGTTGTTCTGATGCCCCGTCACCGGTCGGAGTGTTGTCGATCTGGTCGAGCGCGTACCTGCGTGCCGTGGTCATCAAGAGAGTGAACGGGTCGCCGTCGCCGGGTCCATAGTGGGGCGCTGTGCGCCAAAGGTGCAGGTACACCTCACAGGTGACGTCTTCGGCCGCGCCCGCTTCAGTCAGGATGCTGCGAACAAGCCTGAAGACGCTTTGAGAGGTGCGGTCGTACAGTTCGGCGAAGGCGGCGGTATCGCCGTGCCCTGCTCGCTGCAGCAGTCTCCGGCAGAGTGCTGGATTGTCGGTGTCGGTCACCAGGCCGCTCCCAAGTGGACGGGAAGACTCACACCGCCGGGGACTGGGGCAGCCCTTGTGCCACTGGATTACCCCGGCACTCAGTCGGCAAACACGTCGCCACTCTGGGCAGACCAGGTATCGGTTCGGGTGAGAGGCGGCGCAAAGAGCGCACACGCGAAACGATGCACGATCGATTCATGGTTCGGAAACCCCTGGTGCGAGCACTGTTAAAAATCCCTCGACGGAGTATGCTGATGGTGCGTGGGCTCCGGACCCAGCTTCGCGTGACTGACGCCAATGTCCGCCTCCGCACTGTCCACGCTTTGCGACGTGCGGCCTGGCGACGCGCTACCGCGAGGCTTTCGCATGCTGTGCAGGGTCCCGTTCGCAGGTTGCTCGTCGTCCCGCTTTCCGGGAGATCCTCATGACCTCTCCGTTCCAGTCATCGGTGCGGCTCGATCACGACCATGCCGCTACGGTCCTCGAGGCCACGGCCTCCGGTGACCGCCTTGGTTTCTACGCCCAGCCCTTCGTGTACCGGCGGACGCAAGTTGTCGGGCACGTTTACTCCGCCGACCTGCTGATCCTCGCTGTGTCCGGCGAATTGGACGTGACCACCTCGCCGCTGCTGCAACGGAAGCTGAACCAGCCTTTGCCCGCCTGCACCGTGATCGACCTGTCCGGGGTGACGTTCCTCGGCGCCGCGGGGCTGGGCGTGCTCGAGACTGCCTGCGCCCGAACTCGAGCCGAGCGTCGCCGGATGGGTCTGGTCACCGCCACGTCATCGGTGCTGCGGATCTTGCGGCTGTTCGCCCTCGATGTACGGGTGCCGGTCTATCCGCGGCTGTCCGATGCGGTACGAGAAGTGGCACTGCAGCACCCCGTTTACGACCCCGGGCCGAGTTCGTGATCAGGGGAGTCCGCGCTGGGCAAGACGAAGGAACTTCCCCCATCGCGTGGCGGAAGTCCTCTGAATTCCCGCCACCGCAAGATAAATTCCCTTGACGAACGACACGGCACCGGTACAGTCGATCGACTGCCGGGGAGTTGGCCCATCGGCGCGGATCGCCGCGCCGATGGGCGGAGACCACGGTTCGCTGGGCACCGAAGTGCGCGGGTGGGATGCCGCGTCGGAGTCGTGGTCTCCGACGAGTCCGTAGACGGGCTCAGAGTTCTGACGTGATGAGGAACGTGTAGTGCCCGTTGACGTCTTTGCGGACATCGAGGACCTTGTCTGTAAGGCGGACCCTGGTCTCCCTGGCGAGGAACACCTGAGTGCCCGCGGTCGCGATGATGTCGTCACCCTGGGCAGGCCGGGCGGCGACTTCGACATCCAGCTTCGCCCCGTCTTCGGGGAGACCGTCCAGGGTCAGGCGCAGGCCGCCGTCGGACTGCACGTTCTCCGCCTGCACCAGTTTGGTGATCGCCTCGATGGCGGACTCGGTCACCGTGAACATCAATGATCCCGTCTGTCGTCGGATTTCGAACCGGTGGGGGCGGGTTCAGGATCGTTGTCCTATTTCGCCGAGGCGCTGAAAATCCGGATGAGACTGTCCTCGGTGTCCTTGCCGACCTTCTCGAACACGACCTTGGCGATGGGGGCCGCCAGTTTCGCCGCGCCATGGAATTCGATGGTGGCGTGGTAGGTCAGCTTCGCCGTTCCGCTCTTCGCGCCGATGGTGACGGTGATGTCGTCGGTCGACGTCGCGGTGTCGTTCTTTCCCACGAAGACGACCCTGCCTGGCTCGAGCCGGGTCAATTCGTAGGTCAGTTCCGTTTCGATGCCGCCGATCTTGGACGTGTTGTGCCATCGAGCGCCGGCGGCGATCGGTCCGGGGCTGATCTGCTCGCAGGCTACGGTCCCCGGATCCCATTCGACGGCACGAGAGAAATCGCGCAGATAGTCCACGACGGCATCCGGGGACGTGTCGACGGTGAAACTCCGGGTGACCTCGACCATCTTGGTTCTCCTTGCTGTGGAGTGGTTCGGACCTTGCTGTGACGACGGTGTTCAGCCGTGTTCTGCAGCCTGTTTGATACCGGAAAGGGTTTCGGTCAGTCCGCGATCGACCTGGTCTCCTTCGGTGCGTTCGGTGTGCAACTCGACGACGAGAGTGGCGTTTTGCGCGGTGTCACCGGGGCCGATGTGCAACTCACCGTGATAGTCGTGAGGACCGGTGGCGCCCCATTCCAGCCGCTTGCCGTCTTCGATCACGTTGACCCAGGCCTCTCCTTCCACCTTCCGGTCGGGAGCGTCGTCCGGGGAGATCTGAGCGGTGACCTCGACCTTGTTTCCGTCGGTGGGCTCGGCGGAGGTCAAGCGAGGCATGTACTTCGGAAGATTGCGTACGTCGGAGAGGTAGGCGAACAAACGCGCCGGCGTGACGTCGACCGTGATCGATTTCTGGTAGTCACCCATGGGTACCGTCCTTGCTGGGGGTTTGCATCGGTCTGGCATCGATTGACGGGCGGATACCCCTCGGCGGTGATCTCACACATCGCACCTCTTGCCGCGTTGAATCGATTGTGCAACGCTATGAAAGACCGAGTTGTCGATCTCGGCACGCGGCGCGCCGGTGGACGGCGCGACCGATCCGGCTCGCGTCACCGCCCCGGTCCATGGCGGAACCCGCCCGGTAAAACCATGCATCGAGGAGGCCGGTCGACATGCATTTGTCTTCGCGAGGGCCGTCATGGCCGACGTGAGCCGGTTGCCCCGCCCGATCACGACGCTCGGGGATTGGCAGATCGACGCCGCGTGCCGCGAACTGGACAGCGACATGTTCTTTCATCCGGAATACGAACGCGGCGCGGCCGCCGGCGGCCGCGCCAATCGCGCCAAGGCGGTCTGTTTCCGTTGCCCGGTCATCCAGTCGTGTCGCACTTATGCCTTGGCAGTACGGGAGCCTTACGGCGTCTGGGGCGGCCTGACGGTCGCCGAACGAGCAGTGGTCCTCAGCCGTCGGGGCGGTTCGGCGGCGACCGCCTGATCGCGGAAGCGACAGCCCGTTTGCCGCCGACGGGCGAGGGTATGCCGTCCGTGGTCGGCCTCGTCCGCGGTCGCCTGAAAGCACGAACCCGGGAGTCGACATCAAAGCATTGACATGGCAAGGAAACGAAAAGGTTCAGGTTACCGAGGTGCCGGACCCCCGCATCGAGGAGCCGACCGACGCGATCATCAAGGTCACCTCGACCGCGATCTGTGGCTCGGACCTGCACCTCTACGGTGTGCTGGGCCCGTACCTCAAGCCGGGTGACGTCCTCGGTCACGAGGCGATGGGCATCGTCGAAGAAGTGGGTTCCGACGCCGCCGGTCATCTGTCGGTGGGGGACCGCGTGGTGGTGCCGTTCAACATCTCTTGCGGTCACTGCTGGATGTGCGGCCGCGGCCTGTTCGCGCAGTGCGAGACGACGCAGGTCCGCGATCAGGGCAAAGGCGCGAGCCTCTTCGGGTACACCTCCCTCTACGGCTCCGTGCCGGGCGGACAGGCCGAGTACCTCCGCGTGCCGCAAGCCCAGTTCGGGCCGATCGTCGTCCCGGAGGGCACGCCGGACGAGCGGTTCCTGTTCCTCTCCGACATCCTGCCGACCGCGTGGCAAGCCGTCCGCTACGCCGACGTGCCACCCGGCGGCACGGTGGCGGTCCTCGGCCTCGGCCCGGTCGGGCAGTTCGCCGTCCGCATCGCCGCCCACCTCGGGGCCGGCCGGATCATCGGGGTCGACCGGGTACCGGAACGGCTCGCGCTCGCCGCGCGATACGGGGCCGAACCCGTCAACCTCGATCACGTCGACGACGTCGCCGCCGCGTTGATCGACCTGGTCGACGGCCGCGGTCCGGACGCCACCATCGACGCCGTCGGGATGGAAGCCCACGGCGGACGACTCGTCGCCGCCGCGCAGAAGGCCATGGGCCTCCTCCCGGACGCGCTCGCCCAGAAGGTGACCGACAAGCTGGCCGTCGACCGGCTCGACGCTCTGCACGCGGCCGTGAAGGGGGTGCGACGGGGTGGGACGGCGTCGATCTCCGGCGTGTATGGCGGCGAGGTCGACGCGATGCCGATGATGGAGATGTTCGACCGGGGCATTCAATTGCGCATGGGCCAGGCCCACGTGCGGCTGTGGACCGATGAGATCCTGCCGCTCCTGCTCGACCCGGCCGACCCGCTCGGCGCGTTGGACCTCACCACGCATCACCTTCCCCTCGCTGACGCCGCGCGCGGCTACGAGATGTTCCGGGACAAGCTCGACGGCTGCGTCAAGGTGGTGCTCAACCCTTGACC
Organism: Amycolatopsis sp. cmx-11-32; assembly: GCF_047608695.1. Taxonomy (NCBI): domain Bacteria; kingdom Bacillati; phylum Actinomycetota; class Actinomycetes; order Pseudonocardiales; family Pseudonocardiaceae; genus Amycolatopsis; species Amycolatopsis sp. cmx-11-32. Next base: position 309,780 of record NZ_JADNQN010000005.1, read on the forward strand.
GGTCGGGTCGTGATCATCGTCGGTGCCAGCAGCGGGATCGGGCTGGCCGCCGCGATCGCCTTCGCCGCCCGCGATGACGACCTGGTGCTGGTCTCGCGCAGCGCCGACGCGCTCAAAGCCGCGGAAACGGCGTGCCGGGACGCGGGGAGCGGTGAAGTCGACGCCGTTGTCGAAGACATCGGCGATCCGGCCGCCGCCGAGCGGATCGTCGCGCGGACGCTGGACCGGCACGGCCGCATCGACGTCGTCGTGCACACCGCGACGGTGATGGCTTACGGCACTGTCGAGGCGATGCCGGCGGATGTGTTCACCGCCGTCGTCGACACCGCGGTACACGGCACTGTCCACTTGAGCCGCGCGGTTCTCCCGGTACTGCGCAGACAGCGCACGGGCACGTTCATCGGGGTCAACTCATTGCTCGGCTCGGTCACCGTCCCGCAGATGGGTGCCTACGCGGCGTCGAAATGGGGACAGCGCGCAGTGCTGCGCACCCTGCAACAAGAGACGCGGGACGAACCCGGGGTCCACGTCTGCGTCGTGAGTCCCGGAAGTATCAATACCCCGATCTACTACCAGGCCGCCAACTACTCCGGCCGGGTCGTCCGGCCACCGTGGCCGGTCCTCGCCCCGGAACGGGTGGGCGCGGCGATCGTCCGGCTGGCCGACCGGCCGCGCGGACACGTGTCCGTCGCGGTCGGACCGGGCAATCCGATGGTCATCGCCGGATTCCGGCTCCTGCCGATGCTCTACGACAGGCTGGTCGGCCCGCTGTTCCGGCTGGCCGCGCTCAGCCGCGGGCACTCGAAGCCCACCGCGGGCAACGTACACCGGCCGGTGCCCGCGCGTGAACGCGTACACGGGCACTGGCCGGAGCCTCACTGACCGATGCTTCAGGGATCGCGCTGGGGGAGCGGCTCGACGGCAGGTCCTTCGAGAACTGCTCCGTCGACGTCGAATCGAGAGCCGTGGCAGGGGCAGTCCCAGCTGCGTTCGGCCCCGTTGAAGCGCAGAAGGCAACCCAGGTGGGTGCACCGTAGCGAGACCGCGTGCAGGGCGCCCGACTGATCCCGGTACACGCCCTTCTTGCCGGTTCCGTCACGGCATACCCGTGCCTCATCGATCGGGACCTCGGCCGTGTCGTGTCCGTCCACCGGGGAAAACCGGTCTCCGACAAGGTCTTTGGCGGTCTTCGTGTTCTGCTGAACCAGCGCGGGAACGTTCCGGAGACTGAGGCGATGCGGGGAGAACAGGGCGGCGTGCGGATTTCCGGCACCGCTGATGCGATCGGCGAGGACCTCGGCGCCGATCGTGGCCATGGCGAGGCCCCATTTGGCGAATCCTGTCGCGACCCAAAGTCGCGAAGCTCCCGGCAAATAGGAGCCGACCATGGGCAAGTCGTCGTAGGCGTGTGGATCCTGCGCTGACCAGCGGTGGGTTACTTCGGTGACGTCGAAGTACTTCTGGGCGAAGTCGGTGAGGGCGGTATAACGCTCGAAGTCGATGCCGCGGTCTCCGACCGGATGACTCTGGCCTCCGAGGATGAGGTGTTCGCCGTGACGGCTGAAGGAGTAAGACGGACTTCCCGCACTGATCGACAAGTCTTCAGGCAGGGCCTCGTCACGCAGGCGCATCGCGACGCAATAGGACCTTTCGGCGTCGAGCCGGGCGAAGAACAGGCCGCGATCCAGGATCGGATAGTGGGTCGCCACCACGATGTGCTCGGCCCGGACGGTTCCGCCGGCGGTCCTGGCCTCGAACGGCATGGTGTTGGACACGCTCAGGACCCTGCTGTGTTCGAACAACCGGCCACCCTCGGCGACGAACGCGGCAGCGAGCCCCCGCAGGTATTTCACCGGATGCAGGACGAGTTGACCGGGCAGGCGGACGGCGCCGTAGGTGGGAAAGGGCAGATCCAACTCCTCGGCCCACTCCACGGGGAGGCCGGCTTTTCCCGCCGCGTCGGCTTCGGAACGGACGGTGTCGCGTTCGGCCTCGGTCAAGGCGAAGGTCGCCGCCGGAGCGCGCCGCAAGTCGCAGCTGAGCGGTTCGGCCAATGTGGACAGGAGTTCCACACCGGCTGTGGCGGCCGACGCGTAGCCTGCCGCGGTCGCGGCGCTGTGGGACTTGGTCAAGGTCGAGTACTTTGTGGACTGCAGCGCCGTCACCTTCGCGGTGTTGTTGCCGCTCGCCCCGCTACCGACGGTTTCGGCCTCGACGAGTGCGACTTCGAAGCCGCGACGCAGGAGCAGAAGGGCGGTGGTGAGGCCGGCGATCCCGCCTCCGATGACGACCACGTGGCTGGTGTGCCTGCCGGAAAGCACTTCGGACGCCGTGGCCGGAACGTCTTGCGACCACAATGATGGGTTGGCCGTAGCCCGAGTGGCCATCGTGACACCTTCCTCTCTTGTCCTTCGGCGCATACCCGGCCCGCCGGGATCGAAACGACGCGCCGGCGCCCGGCGGCCGGCTCGATCAAAGACGTCCGAGGTCGGCGAGGACGGCGGTGGCGGCCCGCTGACCAGACACCAGCGCACCCTGGACGGAAGGCGTGTCGCGGTGGTCGCCGCAGACGTAGCGGCCGTCACCGACGCGCACCGGACGTCGTAACGGGGCGCCGGCGGGGAAGACCGGCAGAGCTCGTGGCAGCGCGTAAGCGCGTAAGAGTTCCCAAGCGCTCGTGTCGGTTCGATAGAGGAAAGCCAGGCGTTCCCGTACCTGTGCTTCCAGGTGCGTGTCGGCTCGGTCGGGCACCGAGGCGGCGATGAGAGCCGAGCCCTCTGGCGCGTATTCCGGGGCTACTTCGCTGATGACCGCGGTGTTGATCAGCAGGCCACTGGTGCCGTCGACGAGCAGAGTGGGCGAACGCAGGGGAGGCGCGCTCGCCCGGTAATAGAAGGTCGTGACCGCGTGCCATTCCGGTGGTTCCACCCCGGGAAGCAGCTGCGAGGCGGTTTCTCCGTCGGTGGCCACCACGACGGCACGGGCGGTCAGGTGCTTGCCTGATTTCGTCCGGACACCGTCGTGGGTGACCTCGGCGACCGCGCTGTCCGTCCGGATCGTCTCGGTCGGCAGGCCGGCCGCCAGCGACCGGGGAAGAGCTTGCATTCCTTCCGAGGGCAGCGCACCGCCTCCGCGGAGAAAACTCCGCCACAGCAAGTGAAAGAGCCGGGAAGAGGTGCTCAACGCCGGATCGAGGAACACTCCCGCGAGGAACGGCCTCAGCACCTTCTCGATTGTGCTCGCCGACAGTCCCCAGCGTCGGAACTCCTCGGCTGTCGTGCGCTGGTTGTCCTTGCGGACGACCGAATCGGGCGCGAGGAAATCCCGCGAAACCAGCGCCGCCATGCGGACGCCGTCACTCGGATGACGCGCGAGGAACCAGGTCAGTCCCTCGATCGCGGGGAGGCCGTGCCACGGGCCCGCCAGCCAGCGATGGTCGGCGGTGATGGTCCCGCGCGTGAACTTCCGCAGCCGCAGTTCGTCCACGGCGACCAGACGACGGATCGCCGGATAGGCGGGGAGGAGGACCTGGAAACCTCGATCCAGGCGGAAGCCGTCGAGCTCGTCCGTGCGCACGCGGCCGCCGACGTCGTCGGCCGCCTCGAGCACGGTGACCCGGACACCGCTCCGGTGAAGGCGGGTCGCCGCGCTCAGTCCGGCGAGGCCCGCTCCGACGACGAGGACATCGGGTGTTTCGGTCATCTGATTCTCCCGTCGGTGAGGTCCACGAACGCGACGGGCGGGTCGATAGCAGTGCGCCGCACGCCGAGCCGCACGCGGCCCGGCGTGCGGTAACTCCGTCGCCGAGCTATTCGATTCGCAACCGTTTCACACCTGGGTGGGCTTGTCCACCGACGAGGCGGGTCGTGGCTTCACCGCCTCCAGTGGGTGATCTACTGCGATTTAGGTCACAAAATGTGCCGACGGCTACGATTGTTGCCCTGGGCGAGTGTCCTTCTGTCGTCGAATGCCGTATCCGTAGAGGCGGGCGTCGGCCGGTTGTCGGACGGCGCAAAGGGAAGTGGAGAGGCACGGAGCGTGGCAACGGGGCGGTTTCCGGCCCGTGGAAACGCGGAGCAAATGGACGTCGACGAGATGAACCACCCTGCCGGACCCCGGGGTGCGGGCTCGTGGACCCCGGGCAGAGTCGCGGAACTGCTGGGTGTCTCACCGGTTACGCTGCGTACTTGGGGGGCGCGTTACGGAGTTGGACCCACGCTGAGGGCGGATGGGCGCCATCGCCGCTATTCCGATGCCGACGTGCGTCGGCTGCAGCATATGCAGCGACTCATAGACCGCGGTATGCGGGCGCGCGAAGCCGCCGGGGCGGTGTTCTCCGGCGAGGAAGACGCGATCCCCGAAATCTCGATCGGCCGGAGGGTCGAGGAGATCGAGAGCGCGGCGGAAGCGCTCGAGTTCGCGTCGCTGGCGGTGCTGTTGGACGAGACGCTCGACGCGCTCGGCCCCGCCGGGATGTGGGCCGATGTGGTGATCCCGGTCCTGCGCGACCTCGGGGGCCGCTGGCTGCGTGGCGATGTGTGCTTCGAATCGGAATGGGCGCTGACGGCCGAGGTTTCACTCGCGCTTCAGCGTTTCAGCGGCAGGTTCGCGTCCACGGCTTCCGGTCGTGTCGTGCTCCTCGCCTGCTGCCCGGAAGAGCGGCACAGTCTGCCGATGGAGGTCCTGCGGGCATCGATGGCGGAAGTCGGAATCCCCGCCGTGTTCCTCGGGCAAATGGCCCCTGCCGAGACCACTCTCGGGATGGCGTCGAGGTTGGATCCGGCCCTGACCCTGCTGTGGTCGATGTCGGTCAACACCGCCGACGACATGCTGAGCCAGCGCCTGCGGCGCCGGGGCTTCGACGTCGCCCTGGCCGGCCCTGGCTGGAAGGAACGCGCCGTCGACGACGTCCCTCGGGTCGACGAGCTGACCGACGCGCTGGATCTCGCCGCCGAAAGTGTGAAGGGCTGATTCGCCCGGCCGCCGATGCGCCGCGCCTCCGCCCGGTTGTGGCGGCGAGCCCGTTCCCGAAGCGAGTCGAATACGGATCGGTTTACCTCCGCGCTGGGCGGGTAGCCAGGGAATGCCCGCGCACGCAGGTGCGGCAACCGAACCACCACCTCAAGGAGCTGCCGCAATGAGCACCATCATCAAGTCGGTCGACGTCGAGGCCACCGTGCCGGCGGTGTACAACCAGTGGACCCAGTTCTCCGACTTCCCCCGGTTCATGGAAGGCGTCGATCAGATCGACCAGATCGACGACACGCACACGCACTGGAAGACCACCATCGGCGGGGTGACCCGTGAGTTCGACGCGACGATCACGGAGCAGCATCCCGACGAGCGAGTCGCCTGGCAGTCTGTTTCAGGCCCCAACCACGCCGGCGTGGTGACCGTCCATCGCATCGACGACGCCCACACGCGCGTCACGGTGCAGATGGACATCGATCCCGAGGGATTCGTGGAGAACGTCGCGGACAAGCTCGGCATCATCGACCGTCGCGTCCAAAGCGACCTGGACCGCTTCAAGACCTTCATCGAGAACCGGGACGGTCACGCGACCGGCTCCTGGCGCGGTGACGTCGACCGCGCGCCCCAGCAGCCGAGCTGACTTCCGCTTCCGCTTTCGCGGATCCGAGGGCAGGCGGCGGATTCCACTCCGGAGGTCCGCCGCCGCATAGCGGCCGGTTTCCCTTCGTGAGGGACATTCTCGAAGGGGGACCGGCCGCGTTCTGTCGCCCGGAATTCGCCCTATCCCTTGGAAGACGGCATGCCGCATTTCGAAAACGCCACCGATGTCATGCTTCCAGCGAACAAGGTGTGTCTGTCGGGGCTCGTCCGGTCACGGCGACGCCAATTTCCTTCCGGTGAACAGCGCCGACAACTGGCTGCACTTCGGGTTGGGGATCGGAATGATCGCGTTGGGGCTGATCACCACTGGAATCGAGCGACGGCGCGGCGAATATCCCGAACCCGAAATCCAGCACCAGTGACCTCAGGGTCGCCGACGGTCATGGTCTCGACCACGACGTTCGCCTGGCCCAAGAAGGCCGACGGTCAGAAGCAAGACGGCCGCGCAGCCGACCAACCACCCGGGGTGAACAGCGGGCAAACGCCTCGGATGGCCGGAACGCCAGGGTTTCCACCTCCATCCGGCCGGGTAAGCCTCCCTTGTGCGGATTGTGATCACCGGTGCCACCGGCAATGTCGGGACAGCGCTGCTTCATGCCCTCGAACCCGGTGACGACGAGGTGATCGGGGTGGCACGGAGACTCCCCGACACCACGGCCGAGCCGTATCGCGCGGCCAGCTGGTGGGCGGCGGACCTCGGGGATGACGTCGGCCGCGCGAAGCTGGCGGATCTGGTCCAAGGTGCGGACGCGGTCGTCCATCTCGCCTGGGCGATTTCGCCGGGGCGCGACGATCCGCCGATGTGGCGGACGAACGATCACGGCACCCGCAACGTGCTCGCCGCGGTGGCGGCGGCCGGGGTGCCGCATCTGGTCGTCCTGTCGTCGGTCGCCGCATACGGGGTCGCGCCGCGGTGGGACAAGGTGACCGAGGACTGGCCGTGCGAGGGGATCGCGACCAGCGCCTACAGTCGCGGGAAGGCCGCGCTGGAGGGTCTGCTCGACCGGTTCGAGGGGAACAACCCGGACATCGGGGTGGCGCGGTTGCGTCCGTGCGCGATTTTGCAGCGAGGGGCGGCGGGGGAGTTCGAGCGCTGGCTGCTCGGTCCGGCCGTGCCCGCCGGCATCGTGGGCAGGCGATGGCTGCCGATTCCACTGTGGACGGATTTGCGAGCGCAGGCGGTGCACAGTGCCGATGTCGCCGAAGCCATCCGCCTGGTGCTCGCGAGCCGCTTCACCGGAGCCGTCAATCTGGCCGCGCCCGAAGTGCTCGACGCCGACGCGCTGGCCGGTCTGCTCGGCGGGATCCGCGTCCCGGCGCCGCGATCGCTCGTCCGCGTGGCCGCGCTCGCCGCTTGGCGGGCCGGTGCCTTGCCACTGCACCCCGGCTGGCTGGATCTCGCCGACAAAGCGCCGCTCATGGACACCACGCTCGCCGAGACCGTACTGGGGTGGAATCCCCGCCACGACGCCGCGAGTGTGATCGCCGAACTGGTCGCCGGACTCCGGGCGGGTGAGGGCGCGGCGAGCCCGCCGCTCGCCCCACCGCGCGGCGACGGCCTTCTTCCCCGGCTCCGCTCGCTCGCCCGGGTGAGGCCGAGCCACCAATCGCAATCCTGACGACCTGACGACCCGACGATCGGGAGGCTCGGATGAGCACGGAAGTCTTCGACGCGGTCGTCATCGGTGCCGGCCACAACGGCCTGGTAGCGGCGAACCTCCTGGCCGACGAGGGTTGGTCGGTCCTGGTACTGGAACAGGCGGACAAGCCGGGCGGCGCGGTGCGGACCGAAGAAGTCACCGGGCCGGGCTTCCGCAACGACCTCTGCAGTGCCTTCTTCCCGCTCACCGCGGTGTCGCCGGTGATCAGGGGACTGGGTCTGGAGGAGCGAGGCCTGCGCTGGCGGCATGCTCCCGAAGTGCTCGCGCACGTGTTGCCCGACAACAGATGCGTGGTGCTCTCACGGGACATCGAGCGAACGGCGGCGTCGGCCGACGAGTTCGCGCCGGGAGACGGCGCCGCCTGGAAGCGTCTTTTCGCGCAATGGCAGGACATCCGCGAGCCGTTGCTCAACGCCTTGTTCACCCCGTTCCCGCCGGTGCGCCCGGCTCTGCGGCTGCTGCGGCACACGGGGACCGCCGACGCGCTGCGCCTGGCCCGGATGCTCACGTTGCCCGCGCGCCGTTTCGGGGAAGAGCTCTTCGACGGCGAAGGGGCGCGGTTGCTGCTGGCCGGGAACGCCGCGCACAGCGACCTTTCCGTCGACAACGCGGGCAGCGCGGTGTTCGGCTGGCTGCTCGCGATGATCGGCCAGGACGCTGGTTTTCCGGTGCCGGTCGGCGGAGCGGGGGAGCTGACCGCCGCGCTGGTGCGGCGACTGGTCGCTCGCGGCGGGGAGGTCCGATGCCGTTGTCCTGTCACGGAAGTACTTGTCGCGGGCGGACGTGCGATGGGAGTGCGCGACAGCGCGGGTGATCCGATCCGGGCCCGCAAAGCCGTTCTCGCGGACGTACCGGCGCCGACGTTGTACGGCGAAATGGTCGCGCCGGAATGGCTTCCGTCCCGGCTGCTCGACGATCTCGGCCGGTTCCAGTGGGACAGCGCAACGGTGAAGGTGGATTGGGCGCTGTCCGGCCCCGTTCCGTGGAAGGCCGAAGGCGCTCGCGGCGCGGGAACAATCCACCTCGGCACCGACCTGGACGGCCTGTCGGCGTTCGGCGGCGACCTTGTGCGCGGCCGGAGCCCGCGTACTCCGTTCCTGTTGTTCGGGCAGATGACGACGAGCGACCCGGACAGGTCACCTCCAGGCACCGAAGCGGCCTGGGCGTACACCCACGCACCACGCGGAATCATGGAGAACCGGAAGGCACTGGACCGGCAGGTCGCGAGGATCGAGAAGACGGTCGAGGCGAACGCGCCGGGATTCCTCGACCTGATCCAGGGCCGGTACGTGCAGGGCCCCCTCGAACTCGCGGGTCACGATCCCGGCCTGGTCGGCGGCGCGATCAACGGCGGCACCACGGCCATCCACCAGCAGTTGTTCTTCCGTCCGATCCCTGGCCTCGGCCGTGCGGACACCCCGGTCGACCGCTTGTTCCTGGCGGGCTCCGCGGCCCATCCGGGAGGAGCGGTCCACGGCGGACCAGGAGCCAACGCGGCCCGCGCCGCGCTGGCACGGGCCGGTCGGTTCGGCGGGGGTTACGCGGCGGTGATCCGCGCCGCGAACCGGGCGGTCTACGACTGAGCGCTCTTGCGGTTCGCGTACTTCCCGGTCACCAGATCGGCGAGCCGCGCGAGGGCCTCGGTGTTGCGAGGCTTCGCGACGAGCGCCTGAACCGCCTCCGGCAGCACTTTGCCGGGACCACGGATGACTTTTTCCGTCATCCGGACCTCGGTCTTGTTTTCGCCGTGGGGGAGCAGGGTGAGCCCGACGTCGGCCGCACCCAGCGGCCAGCCCCTCGCCTCCAGGGAAAGGAAAGTGCCGGGTTCGACGGCCTTGACCACGGTGACGTCCTGAATGTGCAGCGGCCACGGCCCGACACTGTGGTGGATCCGTGACCCGACGGCAGGCCAGTCCTCATCGACGTCACGGATGTGGGAACTGCCGACCACCCAGCCCGCGTAGAGCCAGCCATCGGCGAGCACGGCGAAAACGGCGTCCGGCGGTACATCGATGATGCGGCTGACCTCGGTCACGGTGTCCTCCTGTTTTGGGGTGGCAGAACCCGAGTACCCCGCTGACACGGCTTGAAGCCTTGGGGCGCCACCCTGCTCGCCGCGGAAGGACAGATCGACCGCGACCGATCCGGTGGACCTTTCGCAAAAAGCCTCCGAACGGCCGCGTGTGTGTGGGAGCCGTACGCTGCGGGTAATCCGTGCGGGTGTCGAGCGCCAGGGAGGACCGATGGTGGAGAACCGGCGTCAGCGGCTGCAGGCGCTGCTGGCCGCCGACCGTGCCGCCAATCCCGCCTCGGTGGTGAGCCTGACATGCGGTCGATGTGTGGTGGAACTGTCCGTCACCGGCGCAGGGGCGACTGTTCTGGCTGAGATACCCGCTGGAAGAGGCAATGGTGATGGTCGTCAGAGTCGTGGTCTGGTGCACGCGACGAATACGGTGAGCGCGGGGTTGGAAGATCTGCAGCTCACTGTCGGGGAGGGGCCGTGCCTGGACGCGTTCGCCACCGGGGGGCCGGTGCTGGTCGCCGATCTGGCGGCGGAGGTGGCGCGGTGGCCGGCGTTCACGCCTGCGGCGTGCGAGCTGGGCGCCGCGGCGGTGTTCTCGTTCCCGTTGCAGGTCGGGGTGGCGCGGTTGGGATCGTTGGATCTCTATCGCGACAAGGTCGGACCGCTGACGCGGGTCGAGTTGGCTGACGCGCTGATCTTGACCGATCTGGCCACGCAAGGGGTGGTGGATGACCTGAACGGGCACAGTGTCGAGGATGTGAGCTGGCTGGCGGATCCGCATGTGCAGGTGCATCAGGCCGCGGGAATGGTGCAGGTCCAGCTGAATTCGACCACGGAGGTGGCGCTGATGCGACTCCGTGGCTACGCCTTCACCCATGATGTTCCCCTGGCCGAGGTCGCCCAGCAGGTCGTCGAGCGTTCCCTGCGCTTCACCGACAACGAGGACGGCAACCATGCGCAGCGAGGGAGAGGCCCACGAGATGCCCACTGACCGGGATCAAACAGTCGCCGATACATTCGTGTCGCTGGCGGACACGCTGGTCGCGGACTTCGACGTGCTCGATTTCCTCGGTCTGCTCACCGAACGGGCCGTCGACTTGCTCAACGTCGACGCCGCCGCGGTGATCCTGTCCGATCAGCGCGGCGGATGGCGGCCCACGGCCGGGTCGTCCGAGCAGGCCGACCTGGTCGAGGTCTTCGCCGCGCAAACCCGGCAGGGACCGTGCCTCGACTGCGTCCGCAGTGGCAAGGCGGTGTCCACGGCTGATCTGTCCGCGGAGACTGAACGGTGGCCCCAATTCGCGCCCGCGGCGGTCAGCGCGGGCTTCCGTGCCGCGTGCGCCGTGCCGATGCGGCTACGTGACGACGTCATCGGCGCCTTGACGTTGTTGAGCACCGACCCGGTGGCCATCGACGACGCCAGTGTCGCCTTGGGTCAGTCACTCGCCGACATCGCCACCATCGGGATCCTGCAGCATCGCGCGATCCTGCACGACGAGATCGTGTCCGAGCAGTTGCAAGCGGCCCTGCATCACCGCACCGTCGTCGAACAGGCCAAGGGTGTGCTGGCCGAAGCCGGTGGGCTGGACATGCACCAGGCGTACCTCGCGTTACGCGGCTATGCCCACGCGCACCGACGGCGGTTGTCCGAAATCGCGCGAGACGTCGCGACCACGTCTTTGGACCCGCACGCCCTGCTGACCGGCACGGCCGACGTCACTCGGTCGTGACCCCGCGAAAAGACAGAGGAGCGCAGCTCATGTCTCAGACTCCCGACTCGTTGCAGGAAACGTCGCGTGATCGGGAAAGGCAGGTGTCCCGCACGTTCGTCAGCCTCGCCGACACCCTGGTGGCCGACTTCGACATCGCCGACTTCCTGAGCATGCTCACCGAGCAGTGCGTCGACCTGCTCGGTGTCTCCGCGGTCGGCGTGATCCTGCTCGACTCCAGTGGCGGCTTGCGGGTCGCGGCCACCTCCTCGGAACGGGCCGAGTTGCTGGAGCTGTTCGCGGTGCAGACCGATGACGGGCCGTGCATCGACTGTGTCCGCGGTGGCGCCCCGGTGTCCAGCGCGGACCTGCCTGCCGAGGCGCACCGCTGGCCGAGGTTCTCCGCGGCGGCGACGGAGTGCGGGTTCCGCGCCGTTCAAGCCTTGCCGATGCGGCTGCGGGACCAGGTCGTCGGCGTCATGACGCTCTTGAACATCGGTACCGGCGGGCCGGATCGCGACGACATCGAACTCGGGCAAGCTCTTGCCGACGTCGCCACCATCGGCATCCTGCAGCAGCGCAGCATCCAGCGCGGCGACCAGCTCACCGAGCAACTGCAAACCGCGCTGGACAGCCGCGTCGTGATCGAACAGGCCAAAGGTGTGCTCGCCGAGCACGGCCAGGTCACGATGGACGAGGCGTTCACGCGGCTGCGCGGCTACGCCCGCACCCACCACCACCGGCTGACCGAACTCGCCTACGCGGTCTCCGGACGCACCGCGGACGCGGACCTGACCGCGATCTTGAAGCACCCGCAACCCAGGCGAAGCCCGCTACGGTAAGAGGAATTGTCGCGGGCGTCTCACTGCTTTCTTGCGGGGTAAGCCGGGGAAGTAGTCGTCTGACACGTGACTTGGTTCACCGCTGAAAGGCTTCCCGGCGAACGTGAAGGCAGGGCGGGCCGCGACCCCGCTCGCGGAGGGCACACGCTCGTGAACCAGTTTTCCGCCCGCTATCAGCGGGTACACCCTTGTGTGATCGCCCCGGCCCCTGGCGTCAGAACACGACTCTGGAAGAGCAATCTCTATGACACAAGCACTGGAATATCCCCGAAAGCAGGAGCATCGAGCACCGCAGCCGATGTTGTCCGGGGAGCAGTCCCGTACCGAGAATCTTCTCGTCAAGCTGTTCGCGGTGGTGCCGTTGCTGGCGCTGGCCGCGGCTGTTCCGTTTGCTTGGGGTTGGGGGCTTGGTTGGGTGGATCTGGGTCTGGCCGCGGGGTTCTATTTCCTGACAGGTCTCGGGGTGACGGTCGGGTTTCACCGGTACTTCACTCATGGGGCTTTCAAGGCCACTCGTGGTCTGCGGGTCGCGCTCGCGGTTACCGGCAGTATGGCGATGCAGGGTCCGGTCATCGGCTGGGTGGCCGATCATCGGCGTCACCACGCGTTCTCCGATCGTGAGGGTGATCCGCATTCGCCGTGGCGGTTCGGCACTGGTCCGGCCGCGTTGGCCCGTGGTTTCTGGCACGCCCATATGGGCTGGCTGTTCGACCGGGAGAAGACCAACGCTCAGCGTTTCGCCCCGGATTTGCTGGCCGATCGGGACATTGCCCGGATCGACAGGTTGTTCCCGGTGCTCACCGTGGTCACGCTGGTCGCGCCCGCTGTGCTCGGTGGTGTGCTCACGATGTCCTGGTGGGGTGCGGTGACCGCGTTCTTCTGGGCGAGTCTGGTCCGTGTCGCGTTGTTGCACCATGTCACGTGGTCGGTGAACTCGTTGTGTCACCTGATCGGTGATCGTCCGTTCGCCGCTCGTGACAAGTCCGCGAATTTCTGGCCGTTGGCCATCGCGTCGATGGGTGAGTCCTGGCACAACTCTCATCACGCTGATCCGACCGGTGCCCGGCATGGTGTCCGGCGTGGTCAGTTGGATATTTCCGCGCGGCTGATCTGGCTGTTCGAGAAGACGCGCTGGGCGACCGATGTCCGCTGGCCCAAGGCCGACCGCCTCGGCCGCAAACTCAACCCCGGCTACCGGATGTCACCGCGCGGGCTCGGGAGACGCCCGGTCTTGAACCCGCACGGGGACTGATGCCCGAGACCGGATCAGTTCGGCACCCTGGGCGGGTCGATGAAGCAGACTCGGATGGTGGTGCCACGCGGCCCGGTGTGGATACGCACGAGATCGGCCAGATGGTTGACCAAGAGCAGTCCGCGGCCGCGCAACTGTCCAGGTGGGGCGGGGTGTCGTCCGGCCAGGGGGTCGGTGAGGTGACCGGCGTCGTGGGTTTCGCAGACCAGCCGATCTTCCTCACGCCAGATGCGCAGCCGCCCCTGTCCGCCGCCGTGGTCGATACTGTTTCCCAGCAGTTCGGCTACGGCGAGTTCGACTTCCCCGATCCGGTCCGGAGCGAACCCGGCCCGTTGTGCCTGTTCGCGGGTAAAGGCGCGGGCCTGGGACAGGGAGGCTGCGTCGCCTGTGACAGCGTCGATGGCGGTGACCGTGTCCGGGGCGACAGGCTCAGGCAGCGGTGTGTTGTATCCGGTGATGATGCGGTCGGGGTCGTAGACGGTGCTGGTGCGCTCACCGGCGGTATCGACCAAGACCGGGTGGGTGGTCTCGGCGTCCGCCAGGGTGCGCGCGTCCAGACGTGTGGTGTCGTACGGGCAGAGAATAGTGACCTCACGGCCGGTGAACGCGAGGTTGATCAAGGCTTCGTGCTGGGCGCAGGCCGGGTATTCCAGCTCCGAACGGTCGGCCCAGATCGGCTCGCCGATGATACGGACCCGCCTGGTGGGATGCGTGTCAGCGAATGCGCGGAGGACGCCGGGGATGATCCGGCCGGGGTTGCGACCTTCCTTGGTCATGTCCAGCATTCGGACCTGCTCGGCGTCTCGGCCCAGCGCGGCGCGGAGCAATTCCAGGTTGGGGCCGGGCACTGACACCGCGACCGGCTCTCCCGCACGGAGGCCTTGCCGGATGAACGGGATGGTGCCCGCGAGGTAGTCATCCGGGCTTTGGTAGAACAGCGCGGGATGGACGAACGGGTCGTCGGCTGTCGCCGTCGTGGTCGGGTTCATCGTGGCCTGCCATCGTCGCTGAGGAGTTGCTCGGATTCCTCCGGCCAGAACAGGCGCAGAACCTTCTGCACGTTTTCTGGTGGATGCCGAATCTTTATCGCCCGGGCCTGGCGGGCGGCTTCGACCAGCGCGCTTACCCCATGGACGTCGGTGTATGTCAGGCCGGACAAGTCCACGGTGGTGCCACCTGTTGTCACCAGGACGCCCAGGCTCTTGCCCCACGTCGCCCGGGTCGTGACGTCGATCGCTCCCGACACCTGTATCCCACTCGCTCCGGGCAGGTCGGATATCCGCAACCCGAGGTCGTCGTCTCGCTGGTCGTGGTCCTGACCGCCGGAGACCGCGGCGTTCTCCACGTCGTTGCCCTCCCGCCAAGCCTGACACTTCCCGCTGTACAGGACAGCTTAGGCGTAGGTGGAATCCGATCCGCTGCGCGCACAGCGAACTGACCAGGAGGAGCCCGGCCGGGTTCGTGCTCGCGCCTGGGCGAGATGCTCACCGTCGCCTCGGTTCCATGCGGGTGGATGGTTCACGAGGCACTGGCGAGCGCGCGCAGCAGGGTCGAAAGACCGTCCGGCGCCCGGCCGTCCAACCGGGCACTCGTCATCACCTTCGCCTCCTCGGCATAGGCCAGCCGGAATCCGGCGTTGGCGAGGCGGCGCCACAGGTCGTGGTCCTCGGCGGTCCGGATCGGGAAGAAGCCGCCGACCGCGTGATAGGCGCTCGCCCTGATCGACAGTAGACGTTCCCGTGACCCGCCGGGCTCCGCACGGTGGCCAGCAGGGCCTCGTAACGCGGCTGCGCGGTGGCCGCCAACCGGGCGTTCAGCTTCGCCGTTCCGGCCACGGCGTCCCAGCCCGCGTCCGCCCTGCGGACATGCCGGACCGCCCAGTCGCGGTCGACCACGGTGTCCGCGTCCGTGCTCAGCAACAGGGTGCGGGCCGAGGCGTGATGATCCAGACCGCGAAGCAGATGCCGTGCGCCCAGCGCCCGGGTCGCTCCTATCGTCAGGTCGCGAGTGTTGACAAGGACCTCGGCTCCCGCACCCCTGGCCAGTTCGGCGGTGTCGTCGCGGCAACGGTCGGCCACCACGCAGACACGTCGCTCCAGCTCCGGAGGCAGTTCGCGCAGGGCGACGGCCAGCGCGCGCAGGCATGCCGGAAGGTCGGTTCCCTCGTCGCGCGCCGGAATCAGCACGCCCACGGACGTGATCAACGGCGTTCCAGGACGTCGACCACGAACTCGTCCTCGCTGTGCGTCACCAGGCTCCGCAGACCTGGGTGCGCCCGCAGCTTTGCGTGGACTTCGAAGCCGTGGTGGGGCGCGTCAGGCGCTTGCGGGCGCCAGTGCACGGCCAGCACCTGCCCGTCCGGTCCCAGTGACGCCACGGTGCGGTCCAGCGTCGCCATCAGATCCGCTTCGCTCAGGTAGTAGAGGATTTCGCTCAGCACCACCAGATCCGCCGGGCCTCGTACATCGCCGGGGAGCGAACCCGCGGACAACTCCACAGTGGACAGATGGGCCAAGCGATCCCGCGCGATCGACAGAGCGGCAGGCACCGGATCGAACGCGCGGACGCGGTCGCAGCGACCGGCGAGCTCCAGCGTCAGCGCACCCGTGCCGCAGGCGGGTTCCACGGCGAAGGCGTATCGCTCGCGCGGCAGGGCCGCCAAGGCGACCGTCCTTTTGCGACGCTCGTACCAGCTGTCCATCGTCCACGGATCGGGCTCGCGGTAGAGCGTCTCGAATCTGCTCACCGGGGTCGATGTCGTCCTCGGTTCGTGGAACAGGATCTCCCGGTCGCGCGCGAAATGTTCCAGCACCGCCGGCGTCAGGATCGGATCCTCGCCGCTCGGGCCGGGCTCCAGCTGTGACCGGAAGACCTCGACGGCTTTCGCCTTGACCGCCACCGTCGCGTCGTCGAGCCGGACTTCCGCGGCCCGGGCCCAGGGAATGGCCGGGTCGTCCGGCGCCACCAGGTGCCACAGCCAGATCGGGTAGGACCACCGGTGCGCGCCCAGCGGCGCGGCACGGAACGCGGCCCGGCCCGCCACGCGGTGGTCCGGGTGGGGATCTTCCGGCCACGGTGCCAGACAGAGCTCGCTGTCCGCGGCGACCACACGGACGACGTCGGCCAGTTCGGGCTCGTGCTCGACGAGCGCCGAATCGGGAAGACCAACCCAAACCGGCTCCACGTCGCCCATTCCCTGGCACCGCAGCGCCTCCAGGAGTTCGGCTCGACGCCGCGCGCCGAGAGCCTGGCGCTCGGCGGCCGACGACCCGGGGAACGCGGCCTCCCCGTCCGTGGCGACGACCAGCCGGATCTCGGCTCCACGGGCGTGCAGACGCTGGAGGAGCCCGGAAACACCCAGGGTCTCGTCGTCCGGGTGTGCGGCGACGACACAGACGCGGCGGACGTCCTCGACGGGGAACGGCGGGAGCCGCGCCAGGTCACGCCAGCCCGCTTCGGGGTGGAACGGGCCCGTGCTCATCGCCGCCCGTCCTTCACCAGTTCGACGCCCAAAGCGGCGAGGTCGCGCGCACCGTGATGCTGCCGGACGTAGACCATCAGGTCGGCCAGCTGCTGTGGCAGCCGCCGGTCGCGGCAGAGCGCCGTCGGCCCGGTGATCTCCGGCGCGCGGTCGAGGACCTGCCGGGCCGTGTGCTCGACGGCGGCCCGGCAGAGTCCGGTCAGCAGCGTCAGGTCCTCGTCCGGATTGGTGTCGATGTCGCCCGCTGTCCGCACGAGCAGCGCGTCGGCCTGGTGGATCGCGGTGTGGAGCGCGCCGAGGTGGGCGTACTGGTGGTCGTCCGCCGCGCCCCGGGCCAGCAGGTACGCCGTCACCGAGTCCACGACGGCCGCGCAGCCGCCGAGCCACACCGCGGCGACGCCCGCTCCGCCGAGGGCGAACCCCGGCCTGGACACGTACCAGCCCGGCTCGCCGACGATATGGGCCGCGGTCACCGGGACCCCGTCGAACCGGACGTCACCACTGTCGGAGGCGTCCATCCCGATCGCCTGCCACGTTTCCGGCAGTGCTTGGACGCCCGGCTCGTCCAGGCCGATCTCGAGCAGGATCGGCGGACCGTCCTCGTACTCCGCCACCACCAAGGCGCGGTCGAGGACCTGAGCGCCGGAGCAGAACCGGACGGTACCGGTGAGGGCGCCGCCCACGACGACCGCGCCGGTACCGCCGGACCGGGCGGCCCAGACGCCGTACAGCGCGTCCGGTACGGGTTCACGACCGGCTTCGGCGAGGATCGCGAGGGCGTCGGTGTGGCCTTCGGCGAGCCGCCCGAGCACCAGATCGCGGCGCCCGAGCCCGGCGAGTGTCGTCCAACGGCCCCATGTGTCGCCCTCGCCGGGGCGTGGCAGGTCGAGAACGCCGTTCGCCATCAACAGCCGCACCATGGTGGTGATGGTCTCGACGGATCGCGGCCCCGGCAAAGGTTCCGGTGCGGTCGGTTCGAGCAAGGTCTTCATCAAAGTGCGATTCCTCAGTCGTTCATCACCTGTTCGGCCCGCTCCCACGCGCGGTGCAGCCCCACGGCGTTCACCAGCCCCGAGGAGAACGGTTTGGCGACCTCGTCGGCGAGCACGATTCCCGGCGCGCCGACGTCGATCCCGGCGTCGGTCAGCACTCGCACTCCGTCACCCCACGCGCCGATGGCCTTGCAGTGACGGAACATCTCCTGCAACAGCACGGTCAGCTTGATGTCGTGCAAGCCGGCCGTACCGCCGGCGACCACCACCGCGTCGAACTCGATGGAACGGGCGGTGAGGAAGGTCCTCGCCACCGGCAGTTGCCCGCGTCCTCGCTTCAGTGTTCCGCCGGCCGGCGCCAGAACCCGCAGAATCGCGCCTTGAGCCTCGACGGTCCGGCGGAGCTTGCCGATCCCGCCGAGGTCGGACCCGTGAGTCGCCACGACCCCGATGATGCGGCCGGTGATCGGGCCCGGGCCCGTGGGGATCTGTGACAACGCGGCCGACGGGGTGACGTCTCGGGCGGGAGTGCCTTCCGGAGCGGGCAGCCCGAGTCCGGCGGCGACCGCCGCGCAGAGTTCGCTGTCGACGCGGGCGAGCGACTGGAGGACACGTGCCTGGATCGTCTGTGCGAAGCACTTCCCGAGCTCGAACGTGAACGCTTCGATCACGTGGACCTTCTCGATCCCGGACAGGCTCTTCCAGAAGAGCGTGGCCTGCGAGAAGTGATCGTCGAACGACACCGGGTTGGCCCTGATCTTCGGGCCCGCCACTTCGATGGGCCGGTGGACGTAGGCGCCTTCGGCTTCCGTCGCCGTCGTCGGCAGGGCGCCGTCGACGCTGTTGGGCAGATACGGGGCCTGCCCGTGGTGAATGAGAGTTTGATGCATCCCGTCACGCAGATTGTCGTTCACGGCCACATGCGGGCAGTTGATCGGGAGCTGGGTGAAATTGGGGCCACCGAGCCGGGTGAGCTGAGTGTCCAGATAGGAGAACAGCCTCGCCTGCATCAGCGGGTCGTCCGTCACCTCGATGCCCGGCACCAGGTTGCCGGTGTGGAAGGCGACCTGTTCGGTCTCGGCGAAGTAGTTGGTCGGGTTCCGGTCCAGGGTGAGCTTGCCGACCAGCTGGACCTCGGCGAGTTCCTCCGGGACGAGTTTGGTCGGATCGAGCAGATCGATCCCCTCGAACATCTCGTCGTCGGAGTCCGGCAGGACCTGCAGGCCGAGCTCGTATTCCAACGGCGCCCCGGCGTCGATGCCGTCGGCCATGTCCCGGCGGTGGAAGTCGGGATCGGCGCCCGCGGCGATCTGGGCTTCCTCCCAGACCAGCGAGTGCACCCCGGCCACCGGTTTCCAATGGAACTTCACCAGGCTGGTCCCGCCCTCGGCGTCGACCAGCCGGAAGGTGTGCACCCCGAAGCCCTCCATGGTCCGATAGGAGCGGGGGATCCCGCGATCGGACATGGCCCACATGACGTGGTGCGTCGCTTCGGTGTGCAGGGAAACGAAGTCCCAGAAAGTGTCGTGCGCCGTCTGCGCCTGCGGGATTTCACGGTCAGGATGGGGCTTGCCCGCGTGAATGACGTCGGGGAACTTGATGCCGTCCTGGATGAAGAAGACCGGCATGTTGTTGCCGACCAGATCGAAGTTGCCCTCGTCCGTGTAGAACTTCACCGCGAACCCGCGGACGTCCCGGACGGTGTCCGCGGAGCCCCGCGATCCCAGTACCGTCGAGAACCGCACGAAGACGGGAGTCTCCCGGCCCCTCTCCAGGAAACCGGCCTTGGTCACCGAAGACGCGTTGCCGTAGGCGCGAAAAGTGCCGTGCGCGGCCGCGCCCCGCGCGTGGACGACCCGTTCCGGGATGCGTTCGTGGTCGAAATGGGTGATTTTTTCGCGGAGGTGGAAATCCTCCATCAAAGACGGTCCTCGCGGGCCTGCCTTCAGCGAGTGGTCGGTGTCCGGCAGCCGGACCCCTTGAGCCGTCGTCAGGTAGTTCCCACGCTGCCCCTCACCCGACCGGCCGACCGTCGCGTTCGATTCGTCTTCGGCCGGTGCTGTCTGCTCGCGCTGACGTTTCGGGGGCATGATTCTCCTTGCCGAGAGTGGTGGTGCGCCGCGTATACCCCGCCCTGGCCTTTTTTATGCGATTCCGCCGGAAAGCTCTTTCGTGTCAGGAGCCACAGGTGTGCGCGGTGCCAGTCGGGGGTAGTCACCCGGGTGTCGCATCCGGATCATCCGAAAGGGAACTGACGTGAGCCTGAACGACGACGACATCTCCACCACGACGGACAAGGAAAACGAAGGCCCGGCCGACTCCGGTGCGGGCAAGGGGACTCCCGGTGAGCACGACGGCGGGGCGGACGGCGGTGCCGAAGGTCCGGCCGACTCCGGCGCCGGTGAGGGCACTGTCGGCCAGCACGACGGCGGCGCCGACGGCGGCGCGGACAGTGGCGCGAGCTGAGCTGAGCGAACCGGCCACCGGTACCGGGCGAGGCGGCGAAAGCCTCCCGGTACCGGTCGCCGGCCGCGCTCCGAAGGGTGTTTTGGCCCGATTGGTCGGTTCCGACGTCGAGGAGTTCTCTTCCCGGCACTGGGGCCGTGAGCCGTTGTTGCGGCGGACCGGCGGCGGCTTCGGGGATCTGCTCGACCTCGATGGGGTCGACGAGATGTTGTCCCGCCGAGGGTTGCGTACGCCGTTCCTGCGGTTGGCGCGGAACGGATCGGTGGTCGATTCCCGTTCGTTCACCGAGGGTGGCGGGGTCGGCGCCGAAATCGGGGATCAGGTCCGCGACGACCGGATCGCCGCTCTCTTCGCCGAAGGCAGCACCATCGTGCTGCAGGCCCTGCACCGCACCTGGCCGAGCATCATCGACTTCACCACCCGCCTGACCGACGAGCTCGGTCACCCGGCGCAGGTCAACGCCTACATCACGCCGCCGTCGTCACAGGGCTTTTCAGCCCACTACGACGTGCATGACGTCTTCGTCCTTCAGCTGGCGGGCCGCAAGCACTGGAAGGTCCACGAGCCCGTCCACCCAGCGCCGCTGCGCGACCAGCCTTGGAGCGAGCATGCCGACGCGGTCGCCGCTCGGGCTCGTGACGATGCCCCGGTCATCGACGAAGTCCTCGAACCCGGCGACGTGATGTATCTGCCCCGCGGCTGGCTTCACTCGGCGACCGCGCTCGGCGATGTTTCCGCGCATCTGACCGTCGGCGTCCACGTCGTCACGAGATTCGCCGTGGTGGAAGCGCTCGCCGCACTCGTCGCGTCCGACGAACGGTTACGTGCCACCTTGCCACTGGGAATCGACGTCGCCGATCCGGGCAGGCTGGACGGCCATCTCGAATCCGTCCGGGAAGATCTGATCGCCGCGCTGCGGACCGTGCCGAGTGAGGATGTCGCGAGGCATGTTCGCGAGAGGGTGTGGAAGGGAAACCGACCGGAGCCCCTGCCCCCGGTCGCCGCCGCCACGTTCGTGTTGAACCTCGGCGAGGGAGACTCCGTGCGGCGCCGCGAAGGCCTGCGTTTCCGCGTTCGTGACACTGGGACCGGCGAGGTCGTCCTCGAACTCCAGGATCGGCACCTCTCGCTACCCGATTCGACCTTGACAGCCTTGTCGGCGTTGCTCGACGGCAGAACGTGGTGCGTGGGGGAGATACCGGGGATGGACCGAACCGACCAGCTCGTGCTCGTGCGCCGCCTGCTCCGGGAAGGCGTGCTGATGGCCGCGAGCGCATGACCGCGCCGGCGGGCCGGTGCGCGGACCTAGCCGACTCCGCGGGCGATCCCGGTGAAGGCACGGCCTCGCCGGCGGAGCAGTGGCTGCTGATCGAGCATCCGGGTCCGTGGGGGAGGTTCGCGCTCAAGGAGTCCGGTCTCGATCCGGGGGTGGTCGCTTCGCTGACCTCTTGGGCGGCACGGGTGAACGGCCGGATCGCCTTGGTGCGCCGGCGCAACCGCCGTCCTGAGGCCCGGGTTCGGCCCTCTCGCTGGTTCAGGATCGACGCGCGCCCCGGCCAAGAAGAGATCCGAACCGGGAAATTCACCGACGCCGCCGGGCTCTCCCTCGTCCCGTCCGCACCGGGGGACGTGTTGCCAGGGCCTTTGGTGCTCGTGTGCGTTCATGGCAAACACGACACGTGTTGCGCGGTCCGCGGTCGTTCGCTCGCGGCCGCACTCGCCGAAGAATTCCCCGACGCCACCTGGGAGTGCAGTCACCTCGGCGGCTGCCGGTTCGCTCCCTCGATGGTGGTGCTGCCGCACGGTTTCACCTTCGGCGGCGTGCGGCCGGACGAGGCGGGCGCCCTCGTCCACCGGTATCTGCGTGGCACGCTCGGCACGGAGTTCCTCCGTGGGAGGTCTTCGCTCGACCAGATCGTTCAAGCGGCCCAGCATCATGCCCGCGTGGCCACCGGCACCACCGGAATCGACGCTCTCCGCCTGGTCGAGGACGTTCGCGTCAGCGGCTCCGACTGGCGGGTGGAATTCGCCGAACCCGGCTGCACGGTGTACCTGCGCGAACGATACGTCCCGGTGGACCGCCGGCTCACCTGCGCTTCGGAGCCCGCGAGCAGGATCAGGTTGTTCGAGCCGCAGGGCATGCAGTACCCGGGTTTCCACCCCCGGCAGGCTGGGTAGGCGAAGATCGACTCGAGGCATTGCTCGCGGAGCCCGGTCAGCTCTTCCGGCGGTAGAGCAACATGGTCAGCGAGCCGAACACCACGACGAGCGCAGCCGAGATGATCAGCACCAGCACGATCTGACCGGCCGTCGCGGTGCCGTGCATGAGCCCGCGCACGGCCGTCGCGGCGTGGCTGACCGGGTTCACCCGCACGATCGCGGCCATCCAGGACGGCATGGTCTCCGGCATGGTGAAGATGTTGCTGATGAAGCTGAGCGGGAACAGCAGCATCATGCTGGTGTTCGTGATCGACTCCGGTTTGCGCACCAGCATGCCGAGCGTGGTGAAGATCCAGCCCACGCTGAACGCGAACACCAGCAGCACCAGGATGGCGAGCACGACGCCGGCGAAACCGCCGTCGGGCCGGAAGCCGAGCAGCAGGCCGAGCCCGACGGTCAGCACGATCGCGAAGGTGTAGCGGACGATGTCGCCGATCAGCGCCCCGACGATCGGCGCCGGCTGCCAGAACGGCAAAGTACGGAACCGGTCGAAGATGCCCTTCGCCATTTCGGCGTTCAGCGCGGCACCGGTGTTCACGGTCATGATCAGTACGGTCATCACCAGGATGCCGGGCAGGAAGTAGTGCAGATATTCGCCGCTGGAGTTCGCGATCGCGCCACCGAAGAGATAGGTGAACATCAGCACGAACATGAACGGCATGACGACGGCTTCGCTCAGCTGCTCCGGCGCGTGCTTGAAGCCGAGCATCGCGCGCCAGGCGAAAGTCAGTGACGCGTAGATCGGATTCGGCCGGGACGGGCGGTCGTGCGCCGCGAGCGCGCCGCGGAGTTTGGTGTCCGGGACGGCGGTGGCTTCGGGCGCGGTCATCGGACTGCCTCTTCCTTGTCGACGTCGTCTTCGGTGGTGGCTTCGGCGGGGTGACCGGTGAGTGCGAGGAACACCTCGTCGAGGCTCGGCTGGCCCAGCGAGAAGTCCGACACGGAGATCCCCGAGCTGGACAGGATCGCCAGCGCGGGCGCCACCCGGTCCGGGTCCGGAACCTGCGCGGACAGGGCGGTCGGCTCGCTGTCGAGGGTGATCGGCACGCCGAGCGCGAGGTCGAGCAGCCGTTTGGCCTCGGGGCGCTCGCTGGGGTCCTTCAGCCGCACCCGGAGCGCGCCGGACCCGAGCGAGGACTTCAGATCGGCGCTGGTGCCCTCCGCGATCGTCTTGCCGTGGTCGAGCACCGCGATGCGGTCGGCCAGTTGGTCGGCCTCGTCGAGATACTGGGTGGTGAGCAGGATCGTGGTACCGGCCTCGACCAGTTCGCGGACGATGTGCCACACCTGGTTGCGGCTGCGCGGGTCCAGCCCCGCCGTCGGCTCGTCCAGGAAGAGCAGGTCCGGGGTGACCACGATGCTCGCCGCGATGTCGAGCCTGCGGCGCATGCCGCCGGAGTACTTGGCCGCCTGCTTCCCGGCGGCCTCGGTGAGGTCGAACGCCTCGATCAGCTCGGTCGCCCTGGCCTTGGCCGCCGCCCTGGAGTGCCCGAGCAGCCTCGCCACCAGAACCAGGTTCTCGTAGCCGCTGATGTTCTCGTCCACGGAGGCGAACTGCCCGGTGAGGCTGACCCTGCTGCGCACGGCGTCCGGTTCGGTGGCCACGTCGTGGCCGAACACCCGCGCCGAACCGGCGTCCGGGCGCAGCAGGGTGGCGAGCATCCGGATGGTGGTCGTCTTGCCGGCGCCGTTCGGCCCGAGCAGGCCGTGCACCACGCCGGGCCGGACGACCAGGTCGACCCCGTCCACGGCGGTGGTGTCGCCGAATCTCTTCACCAGTCCGGTGGTTTCTATCGCGAGAGCGGTATTCGAAGACAAGGCGAAACTCCCAAAATGTCAGCGCGGGCCTTCGGCGTTGAGTAACCGGCTCGCTACGCGGATGCCCAAGGTACCGAAACCGGATCGCACGGCACAGCCGCCCCCGGAGTGGCAGAAACAGTCTTTTCCGGCGTCGGAGAAGAACTTCTTCGAGATTGCTATTCCGGTCCGCAACCGCCCCTTTCCCCAGCAATGGGAGAGAAGTGTTACCCGTATGGGTGGTCTTAAGTTCGTCGTGGCGCGAGGAGGGCTTTCGTGACACACGACCGCACCGCGATGGTCATCGGCGCCGGGCCTGCCGGGCTCGCCACCGCGATCGCGCTGCGCCGGGCCGGGTTCGGGGTCGAGGTCCGCGAGCGAGCGGCCGAGCCGCGGCCCGGCAATGGACTTACCTTGTGGCCCAACGGTCTTCGCGCGCTGGACGCGATCGGCGCCGGGGCCGCGGTGCGTGCGGGGGCGATGCCGGCACCGGGTACTTCGATGCGGTCAAAGGCGGGCCGGTCCCTCTACGAGGTGTCCGGGCCCGTCATGGACACGATCGGTGGACGCGGAGTGGGTATGCACCGCAAGGATTTGCTCGAAGCGCTCACCGGAGTGCTCGGCGAACGCCCCATCTTCGGCGTCCGCTGCGTCGGTGCGCGCACCGAAGCCGGGCGCGCGGTGGCCGATTTCGCCGACGGCACCGAGGCGCGCGCGGATCTCGTAGTCGGCGCCGACGGCATCCGGTCTTCCGTGCGGGACGGCATCGGGCTGGCCGAGCCGCTCCGGTACGCCGGTTTCACGGTCTGGCGTGCGACGATCGAATTCGAGCTGCCGCCGTTTCCCGGGGTGCTCTCGATGGGCGGGCCGAGTCAATTCGGAATCTGGCGGCTGCCGGCAGGCCGGGTTTACTGGTTCGCGTCCGCGCCCGCCGTCGAAGGTGCGCGCGAATCGAGGCCGCCCGCCTTCTTCGAAAACTGGCACGCGCCGATTCCGGAATTGCTCGCCGCGACCGGGAGCGAAGAGATCACCGCGACCGATATCTACGACAGTGAGCCACTGCGCGCGTGGAGCGCGGCCAGCGTGGTGCTGGCGGGCGACGCGGCGCACCCGAGCATGCCGAACATGGGGCAGGGCACCTCGCAGGCGTTCGAGGACGCCGCGGTGCTGGCCGATTGTCTCGGTGGCGGCGCGGGGATCGAGTCGGCGCTGGCGGAGTACGAACGGCGCAGACGGCGTCGTGCGCGTGCCGCGTGGTCGCAGGCCCGGATGCTCGCCCGGATCGGCGGGTGGCGCAATCCGCTGGCGTGCCTGCTGCGGGAAAAGCTGATGAGCTTCGCTCCGGAACGCGCGCAGTTGGCCCGGCTGGAGCGTCTGTTCACCTTTCCTCCGGGACCGGAAAATGATCACCGACGCCCGGGTGATTCGTATGGATGAGTGATGGTACTGATTGGGTTCGGCCAGTAGGATGCTAAAAGAACATATGGTGATTCTGGTCGTTCCAGGCGGTGTTCCCAGCAGCCGTGTCCGATCAGCAGGAGGCCGCCGGGGAGGCCGAGGTGGACGGTCCGGTACTGGAGTGTTCGGTGATGGAACCGGGAGTGGTCCGGGTCGGGCTCAAGGTCACCGTGCCGGTCGAGAAGGCTTGGCTCGCACTGGCCGACCCGGTGCGGCTGGCTCGCTGGTTCGGTGAAATCGGCGGGCCGTGGCTGCCGGGCAGCCGAGACCGGATCGAATTCGGCGACGGCGATTTCTTCGAAGTGCTCACGCACGAGGTCACCGAGTGCCGGGTGATCGATTTCGAATGGCGTTTTCTCGGGCTCTCGCCGATCGCGAGGATCCGCTGGACGGCGAAGGTGGTGCCGGACGGCACCGAAATCGCCGTCGAGGACCGCGACCCGCACCGGACCCCGGCGGAATCGGATGAACTGCTGACCGGCTGGACGGATTTCTTCCAGCGCCTGGCGCGTTATCTCGCCACCGGTGAATCCTGCCGTTACGAATGGCGTGACGACATCGACGGTTCGGTCGACCTGCCCTCGTCCGCCGATGCGGCCCTTCAGCAGGACACCCTGTCGCGCTGGTTGCCGATCGCGAGCGACGGATTCGTCCCGCGCTGGTTCTTCATCGTCGA
Source organism: Amycolatopsis sp. cmx-11-32 (assembly GCF_047608695.1). Taxonomy (NCBI): domain Bacteria; kingdom Bacillati; phylum Actinomycetota; class Actinomycetes; order Pseudonocardiales; family Pseudonocardiaceae; genus Amycolatopsis; species Amycolatopsis sp. cmx-11-32. Next base: position 335,988 of record NZ_JADNQN010000005.1, read on the forward strand.
CGACGAGGGGCCGCGCCGGTTCCGGGTGGAAGACTGGAGCGAGGAACCGGGAGGGCTGCGGTTCTCGATCGAGATCCCCGGCGCGGCCGCCCGGAGTCGGTGCCGGGTCACGGTGGCGGGCAACCGGCTTTCCTTCTCCCACAGCGGTTGGCGCGCGCTCGAACTCCCCGACCGGCGGGCGCTGCTGCTGCGCCGCCGGTTCACCGCGGCCTGGGTGGCCGCGCTCGACCAGGCTCGTGGCCTCGCCGAAGTCCGTTGACGACGGCACCATCGACGCCCGATCCCCGGGCGGGAGAGACAATTGGGGGATTCTCCATGAAGGGAGAGCGGGTCCCACTGGAGTCGGCGGGTTGCGCCACCGACCAGACCGCCGAGGACCGGATCGAAGCGGTCTTGCGCTCGGTGCGGATGATGCGCGAGAACGTCGGCGACGAGCTTTCCCTGCGCGACCTCGCACAGTCCGCGCTGCTGAGCCCGTTCCACTTCCACCGGGTGTTCCGGCAGATGACCGCGTCCACCCCGGCCCGGTTCCTCGCCGCGTGGCGGATGGCGGAGGCGAAGCGGATGCTCGCCTACAGTTCGGTGAACGTCACCGACATCTGCATGCGGGTCGGCTATTCCAGCCTCGGTACCTTCACCTCGCAGTTCACCCGGCTGGTCGGGGTGCCCCCACGCCGGTTCCGCGCGCTGGTCACCGCATGGTCCGACCAGCCGTTCGCGGCCGTGCTGGCCGATCTCCGGTCCGTGCTGGTCGAACCGGACCCGGTGCAGCTGACCGGCACGATCACCGGCGGGGACGGCACGGACGCGTTCGCCGTGGTCGGGCTGTTCTCCTCCGGCATCCCTCAGGAGGCCCCCGCCGCGTGCGCGATCCCCGAGGTGCCGGGGATGGCGGTGTTCGGTGGCCTGCCGGACGGCGAGTACTACCCGCTGGCGATGTGCTTCCCGCCGTCCGTCACCGTGGCCGAAGCGATGGTCGACGAACTGGACCGGGGGTACTTCGCCGCGAGCCGGGTACCGGTGCGGATCTCCGGCGGGGTGGCGCTCACGCACTCGACGTTCTCCCTGCGGGTCCGGCCGCGTCGGCAGCTCGACCCGCCGATGGTGCTGGCGCTGCCGTTGGTGGTGGCCGCGCAGCTACATGACACTCCGATGCCCCGGCCGCGCTCTCCGCGCGCGTAACGTTCTTCGCCGGTTCCGCTCACGTGTGTCCGCCGGGCGTAGAATCCCTCCCAGGTTCACTACTATCGAGAGGTAAGGCAAAGGTGGCGTCGGTTGAGGGGGTGTGTGGAAATGGGGACGTTGAGTGTCCCCATTTCCACACACCCCCTTTCGTATCCGGTGGTGGTGAGGGTCGTCGACACGGCGCTCGAATACGACACCTTTGCCTTACCTCACTACCAACTCGTATGGTCAACCTGGGTCAGGTGAAAGGTACTTGGCGGAGAAGCGCTACTACGGGCAGTTCTGCGGGCTCGCCGCGGCGCTCGACGTCATCGGCGAACGCTGGACCCTGCTGATCCTGCGCGAGCTGCTGATCGGGCCGGTCCGGTTCAACGAGATGAGCGAGAACCTGCCGGGGATCGGCCCCAACCTGCTCACCGATCGGCTGCGGCTGCTGGCCGAGCACGGCCTGGTGCGGACCGAGCCGGTGCCGGGGGACGGCCGTGGCAAGCGGTACCTGCTCACCGGACTCGGCACCTCGCTGCTGCCGTCCATCCTCGGCCTGGCGAAATGGGGAATGCAGTTCCTCACCGAGGACGACGCCGTGAACGGAGCCAGCCGGTCGGCGTGGGGTTTCCTGGCCGTGCAAGCGATGATCGACCCGGCCGAAGTGCCCGAAGTGGACGAGAGCTACGAGTTCCGGGTGGACGACGAGGTGTTCCACATCGCCGTGCGCTCGGGAAAGGCGACCGCTGCCCGCGGCGCCGCGACAGATCCGGTCATGGTGGTCGGCACCACCGCGGCCACCTTCATCCGGATCGGCGCGCGGATGCTCAGCCCGTTCGACGCGCTCGTCGCGGGCGCGCTCGAGATCGACGGCGATCCGGACGCGGTGCAGCGCTGTACCCGGCTCATCGGCCTGTCCGCCAAGCCCCCGCTCTCCCGCGCCCGAGGAGCCTGAGGGTCAGGCGGTCGCGAGTCGGGTTCGGCGCCGTGTGGCTGATGTCCCCCATGCTTCATTGGAGACAGCGGCAGCGGTGCTCTGGTGTCACGGTTGTTCCTGTGTCACCAGGAATCACATCGGCAGGTCCGTGAAGACCTCCTTGCCTACCTTCAGAGTCAGGGTCTCGGCAAAGTCGAGGTCTTGTAGGTCAGGCGGTCAGTCGTCGCTGTGGGGGGCTGACGATGGAGGAATGGGGACGTCGAGTGTCTCCATTCCTCCATCGTCGCGGGGGCATCCGGTCGCGAAGCTTGATCAACAGAGGTTCAAGGACATGCCCTCCCCACTCGGCCCTTGCAGGCACCAGAAATGTCAAGCCCGAACTGCCACCAGCAGCGCTGACCAGCAGCTCCGCGACTTTGCCGGAACCCTGACCTCAGTAGAGGCAAGGAGGCATTCACGGTCGAGTGGAGGCGTGCACGGGGGTGGTCGCACGCCACGTTCGCTCTCTCTCAAGTAGCCCGGAGCAAGTGTTTTCAGCCGCCACGAAGGAGGACGGGTGCGGCTTCGGCGGGGCCCGGTGGCCAGCCGAACAAGCGAACGAGGGCGTGCATGCCCGCGCGTAGTGGCAACGGCGTCATGCCCATGCGCCGGGCCTGCCGGATCGCGCCCGCCTGCTGTGCCATTCCCGCCCCGCTCCACAGCGACCACTGGGCCGCCACGGTCGAACATCGGGGGAGTCCTGCCGCGGCTCTGATGGTGGATCTGCGCAGAAGTTCGTTGGCCAGCCCGTAACAGCCGAGGCTGCGGTGTGGTTCCTCGGCGGTGATGGAGCCGAAGGTGATCAGCTGCCGTAGTTCGGCCGGGTCGATCGCGGCGAGTACGGCTTCGAGACCGGCTACCTTCACCCGCTGCGCGCGGACGAGCGCCGTGGTGGTCGTGGTCGCGACCGGGCCACCGGTGAGCAGCCCGGCGCAGTGCACCACCGCGCCGACCGGGGGAGCGTCCACTGTGGACAGAAGGCGTGCGATCCCGTGACGGTCGGTGACGTCCGCGGTGAGCACGGTCGCGCGCAGTCCGGACAGGTGCCTCGCGGAGGACTGGGGCAGCTGCGCCGGTTCGAGGACGTCGATCAGGATCGGATGCAGTCCGTACACTTTGGACAGTACTGCGGCCGCGCGCAGCCCCAGGCCGCCGAGGCCGCCGGTGACCACGACCGAGCGATCCGTCCGGGCTCTTCCCTCGAAGACAGGAGGCAGCTCGGCAGGGCGCCAGTCGGTGGTGGTGATCCGGCCGGCGTCGTCCACCTGCGCAGGCGAAGGGAACGCGCCTTCGGAGTTGAGCAGCGACACCACGACCCGGATCGCCCGCGCGGACGGCTCGGCGGAAAGCTCCGCACATCGCACGTCGAGCGCGGGATCTTCCTTGGCCGCCGCTCGCAGCAGGCTGGCGCCACCCGCGCCGAGGTGCACCAGCGCCAGCCTGCCGCCGTCACGTCGGGCCGCGGCGATCCCGTCGAGCAGTCTCGCGTTGTCCTCCCAGCCGAACTCCGCGCCGAGAAGGATCGCCGTGCCACCGGCGGAACCGGGTGGCGCCGACCGGGCGCGGAGTTCGGCCGCGACCGGGTGCGTGTCCGGCCCGATGAGGTGCCAGCAGCGGCGCCGGAACTCGCCTGGCGGCACCGGGATCCGCCGCGAGAGGAAGGCGGGCATCAGGTGCGCAACGCGGTGAGCAGGGTCGGGATCGCCTCCGCCTGGAAATCGACGTCCACATCGAACTCGTTGATCATCCCCTCCAGCACGAGCAGCGAGACCAGCGGGAACACGAACTCGGGCGCGGCGGCGACACTGGATCGCCGCTGCAGGTCGAACAGCCTGGTCGCGAACGGCGCCAGCCGGAACTGGCCGGCGGTCCGCCGGTGCGCGGCGGTGACCAGCTCCACGATCCCGGCGCGGAAGCCTTCGAGGTCCGCGTCCGGCGGCACGTACTCGCTGCTCTGGAGCACGACCTCGGCGCATTCCTCGCCCCGGCCCATCGACATGTTCAAAAAGAATTCGGCGAACTGCCGCTTCACCACCGGGTCCAGCCGCACCACGAACCCGGCGTCCAGCAGGACGACCTCGGAATCCGTTGTCAGGTAGAGGTTTCCCGGGTGCATGTCGCAATGCACCAGCCCGTCGAGGAAGAGCATCTGGTACACGCCGTGCAGAACCTTGCGGACCAGCGTGCGCCGTTCTTCCCTGGTGAGTTCGCCGGGGCCGAACCGGCCGAGCCCTTCGAGATACTCCATCACCAGCACGCCTTCGCCGCAGGCTTCCGGGAGCGGCTCCGGGATCCTGAAGTACTCCAGCCCGGCGAGGTTGGCCCGCAGGGAGGTCAGCGCGGCCGCCTCGGCGTCGAGGTCGAGCTGACGCAGCACCGCGAAGCCGACCTGGTCGACCATCCGCCTGGCGGGTACCTCACGCATTCCGGGCACCCGTTGGATCGCACTGGCGCCCTTGCCCAGCAAGGCGAAATCGGCGTGCATGCGCTCGCGGATCCGTGGCCTGCGCACCTTCACCGCCACCTCGCGGCCGTCGTGCAATCGCGCGTGGTACACGCACGCGATGCTGCCGCTCGCCGCCGGCGTCCAGTCGATTTCCTTGAACGGCCAAGTTCTTTCCCGGTACGCGTGCGCGCACACCTCCTCCGCCTGCGCGCGGGTCATCGGGTCGACGCGGTCGTGCAGGCGGCCGAGCGCCGCGCACAGCTGTGGCGGCAGCAGGTCCTGGCGGGTCCCGAGGAGCTGGCCGCCCTTGACGAACGTCGGCCCCAGATCGACGAGCATGGTGGTGAGCCTGTCCCGCTCCGGTTGCGGACCGTTCCGGTTCAGCCTACGGCGCAAGGACTCCGCCGCGCCGACGGTGCCGTGCCGCGCGGCGGTGCCCGCCCAAGTGCCTGCCCGGCCCAGCATTCTGCCCCAGCCCACCGTCGTGGGGCCGGTCAACGGAAGTGTGCCCACTGATCGCCCCCATCGGGCCGAAGGGATGGCAAGGAAGCTCTACGCGCATGAAGTGTTCCCGTAATGGTGTGCGGCGGGCCGCCGTGGGGGCGACCGCCGTCCGAGTGACGAACCTCCTTGACAGCAGGGGGAACTTGCGCGAACACGGACAGCGGCAACCTGCGAGAAGGTGCGGCACGGTACGGACGCCTAACTTTGCTGGTACCGATCCATGGAGACGGGAAGGATTGCCGCGATGGCTATCGATCTTTGCAACAAGTCCCCGGACTTGGTAACGGAGCGCGGCCCCGGTTCGTGGGCCGAGGCCGTCCCGTCCGAGCCCGCCCTGCTGGACGATCTGGGCACGGAACAGCGAGACGCGCTCAACTTCGCGTACCGGACCACGTTGAGCAACGTCGATCCTCGTTTCGTCGCGGGGGATCCGGCCGCGTGGGCCAGTGACTTCGGGTACGCGCTCGACCGGGTCGCCATCCGGCTGGACAACCGCAGCAACGGGGAACTGCGCGAGCAGGCCCTGCGGCATCCGGACCCGGTGATGCGCGAACAGGCGCTCTACGAGTACGCCGACCGCGACCACGCCGACGCGATCGAACTGCTGGAGGAGGCCGCCCGCCACGACACCAACCGCGAGCTGCGCTGGGATGCGTTGTGGGCCATCGAAAAGCTCGGTGGCGCCACCGCGGTAACCACCCTGCAGAAGTTCCTCACCGACGATGATCCCGAGATCGCCGAGTGGGCCAAACTGTTCATCTCCGAGCTGCAGACCGGGGATCCGGCGTTCGACGGCAGGCCCGGCCTCTACACCCCTGGCCGCACCTTCGACGAGACGATCTACCTGCTCATCCACTGCGACCTCTACGTCCGGCTGGACGAGAGCAACACGCACTGGGGCAAGATCTCCTTGGCACCACAGGGACTCGCCCGCATTTACGGCCAGGCGCACGCCTGCCCGAACGTGAGCACCCGCGAACGTCAGCTGGTGATCGCGAAGACGATCTCCGGACTACACAAGGACGGTTCGCCGCACTGCGACAACTACCTGTTCCGCGGGTTCACCGACCGCACCAGGCGCGACCGCGGCAACTTCTTCTTCGAGTCGCTCGTGCCGAGGACCTTCTTCAAGTCGGGCCGCGCGGACGACCCGAGCCAGGGCGTGCGGCAGGCCAACATCGGCTTCGCGCGGTACGGCACCTGGCACCTCGAGCCGAAGTTCCAGGTGCGCGAGGAGGCCGCGATCCGGTACGTGCGCGGTCGTTTCCAGGGCTGGGGCCACGTGAACCTGGCCAGGATCGCGGGCAGGCCGCTGGAAGAGGTGCTCACCCCCGGCAACGGCGTGCTGTCCACCCTGCACGATCCCGAGGTCGGCCCGATGACCAACGCGTTCATCCTCGGCACGTTCAAGGGCAAGCTGAACGACTGGGACGGCGACGGCGTGATCGACCTGAACTCCCGCGACGTGTACTCGACCGCGGAGGGCGAGATCGACTCGGACCAGGACGGGATCCCGGACAAGGCGGGGCAGACCTGCTGCGACTACACCAACCTGCTGCCCTGACGGGCTTTCCGACTCCGTTCAACTCTGAGAGGCAATGATGGCTACACCCACGAAGCCGTCCGTGATCTATGGCCGTCCGGTCACGACCGAAGGCGTACCCAATGTGTATGCCGGTGCGAAGGTGGTTCCTTGGACCGCCCCCGACCCCGGTATCGACAACCTCGGCATCAACTCCATCGACACCTTCGCGGTGCCCGGTGTCGGGGAGTACACCGTTCCCTTCGACGGCTGGGTGCGGGTCGTCCGCTCCGAGCCGACCTCGCGGGAGTGGTCCAAGGCCGAGGTGTACACGAACCTGATCGAGATGAAGATGGTCGGCGAGTGCGAGGAGCTCGGCCGGATCACCGTCACGTTGAACCCGGACTGCCTGTCCACCGGGCAGATCCGCACCCCGTTCGACCCCTACGCCGGCGAAGGACCGTCGGCGAAGGCGTGCCGGATGGCGGTCGGCGCGATCTTCGACATGCCCAAGCTGGGGATGAAGCTGGTCAACAAGGAGCCGATCATCCTCACCATCGACGACGTGCGGCAGATCCCGCCCGCAGGCGCGCCGGGCAAGGGCCAGATCTACCGGATGCTGCCCCTGCACGACAGCAGGCATCTCGACCAGCAGCCGGTGGCCTACGTGACCAGCCTGCGCTTCAACATGGGCGGGTACCTCTCGCCGGAGGAGCTGGCGGCCAAGTAGCGGCGTCCCATCAAGGGTCCGGTCAGGGGTGTTCCCGCCTCGGTTTCGTGGCGGGAACACCCCGGTTCCGGGTTTCGTGAGGCAGGAGACGGTATGGGTGCGCCGGCCACCGGACGGCGGAGTACACCGCCGATGGTCAAGGGGCTGCCGCTGCTGGGCAGCCTGATCGAATGGCGACGGGACCACTTCGCCGTGTTCATGCGCGCGTACGAGCGTTATGGCCCGGTGTTCGGCATCCAGCTCGGCCCGCAGAAGGGCGTCGTGCTGATCGGGCCCGAGTACCACGACTTCTATTTCAAGGAGGTCGACCGGACGCTGTCGGTGCCCGATCTCTACAAGTTCGTGGTGCCGATGTTCGGCGACGTCATGCTGGCCGCACAGGACTTCGAGCGCAGGCGCAGGCACGTTTCGCTGCTGCAGTCGGCGTTCCAGGGCGGCAGGCTCACGCACTACACCGGGGTGATGGCCGAGGAGGTCGAGACCTGGCTGGACGGGCTCGGCGAGCACGGCGAGTTCGATCTCTGGGACACCTTCGAACCGCTGGTGATGCGGATCGCGGCGAGCACGCTGATGGGGCCGGAGATTCGCGCGCGCGTCGACGAGTTCCGGCCGCTGCTGGTGGATCTGGCCAGGGGCATGGAGTTCATCCTGCCGCCGAACCTGCCGCTGCCCAAGTTCTTCCGCCGCGATCGCGCCCGCAGGCTGCTCACCGAAATGCTCCGCCCGGTGCTCGCGACGCGACGGCGTGACCCCGGCGGGCACACCGACTTCCTTCAAACCCTCGTCGACGACGGCGATCTGCGCGCCGAGGGCGACGAGGTGCAGATCGGCATGGCGCTGTGCACCATCTTCACCGGCTACATCACCACGGCCGCGCAGGCCGCGTGGACCTTGGTGCAGCTGCTGCGGAACCCCGGCTATCTCGGCACCGTGGTGCGCGAACTGGACGAGGGTGTCGCCCGCGTGCCGAGGCTCGACTGGGCGTTCAAGGAGTCGCTGCGGTTGCGGCCGGTGATGGGCCACTACGCCAGGATGACCGCGATCGAGTACGAAGTGGACGGTTATCGCGTTCCGAAGGGCTGGATGACCATGCTGTGCCCCGGCGTCGCGCACCGGCTGCCCGAGATCTTCGATGAGCCCGACCGATATGACCCGGAGCGGTTCGCACCCGATCGGGCCGAGGACAAACGCCGTCCGCACGCGCTGATCGGGTTCAGCGGCGGCTTCTATCGCTGTCCCGGCCAGGCTTTCGGCACCGCGGAGGTGACCACGATCCTCGGCGCGCTGCTGTCCCGGTACGAACTCACGCCGCTGGACGCGGACCCGCCGTCGGACTTCGATCTCGGTGTGACCCGGCCCGGCTCGCCTTGTGCGATCAGGTATCGGCGGAGGTAAGCGCAATACCGGAGAAGTAGCCGGTTCACCGGTCGCCCTAGCGTGTTGGGAACAAAGGGAAATCGGCCGAAGGGGCAGGCGATGGCAGCGCGTCCAGCCGGAGGGTTCGCCGGCATCCCGGCCGCACCCGGGTTCGATCTGACCGCGACCGCGAGTGCGTTCACCCCGCTCGGCGGGGTCTCCTTCCCGGTGGCGCAGGACCGGTGGGAGAGGCTCGTCACGATGGGCCAGATCCCGGCCACCGCCGACGTCGTGTGGGACGCGTTGACCGACCCACAGCATCTGCGTGAATGGCTCGCTGTCGCGCACGGCGGGTGGGCGAGCGCCGGTACCGAGTCCACATTGGACTTCGAAGACGGCGAGTTCTTCTACTGTTCCACCACGCGCGCGGTCGCGCCGACGTCGTCGAGGCCAGGGACCCTCGAGTACCTGTGGCGCTGGGTCGGAGTGGGCCCGGCGACGTCGGTCACCTGGACCCTCACCCCCGGCGCCGACGGAACCACGGTGACGGTGGTGGAAGAAGCGACCAACCCGCCTTCGGACTGGCGGTCCTGGAACGGCATGGGCTGGCCCGGCATCGTGGACCAGCTCGCCGGCTATCTGCGCACCGGGACGAACACCCGGTGGCCGTGGCGCCGGATGGGGCCGTACCTGCAGATTCCGCTACCCGCCATGCCGTTCCAGGCGTGGGAGGCGCTGACCAGCCCCGGTGCGGTGAAGCACTGGATGCAGCGGACCTCCGGCTCCCTCGACGTCGACGACCCGATGACGCTGATGATGGGGGACGCCAGCGGTACGGTGGAACTGCGGGTGACGAAGACGGTGGACACCGCACAGGAATTCCCCTCCTACATGCCCTATGTCGAGTTCGAGCTGCGGCGGCCGTCGTGGCGGTCGGCGCTCGGTGGCCGGATGTGGATCGAACCGACCGGCCTCGGACAGAGCCTGCTCCAGGTGTTCCACTTCGACTGGGAACGCCTGGACATCCAGGACCCGGTGACCGAACGGAAGCTGCTCACCGGGTTCTGGATCAACGCGGCCGCCAGGGCGCAGATGCTGTTCGCCCCGCAGGGGCCGCCCGCCGGACCGCACGGCTGGTCCTCCGGCGGAGGCGGCGCGAACGGGCAGGCCGCCACCGCCGAGCTGGACTTCCCCGCCGCCATGGGTTTCGCGGAGAAGGTGATGGGGGACCTCGGCGGCGCGATGGCCTCGGTGCTGGCGGCGCTGGGCGTCCGGCTCGGTCTGTTCGGCGCACTCGCCGGCGGTCCGGCGACGGCGAAAGAACTCGCCGGGCGGACCGACCTGGCCGAGCGATACGTGCGGGAGTGGCTGTGGGGCCTGCACAGCGCCGGGTACCTGGACTTCGACTCCGGCAGCGAGCGGTTCACACTGCCTCCCGAGCGAGCCGCCGTGCTCGCCGACGAACGGTCACCGCTGTGCCTCGCGCCGGCGTACGGTCTCGTGCCGCCGCTGGCCGGAATGCTCGACGAAGTCGCCGAGGCGTTCCGGACCGGGCAGGGCATACCGCACGAGCAGTACCCGGACGGCCTCTACCAGGCGATGGAACAGATGAGTGCGAGCTGGCTCGACACCATGCTGGTCGAGCACTGGCTACCGGCTGTCCCCGGGCTCACCGAGGCACTGGAGCGGGGCGGCAAGGCGGCCGACGTGGGCAGCGGCAGCGGGCGTGCCGTGCTCGCCATGGCCCAGCGGTTCCCCGACAGCGAGTTCACCGGGTACGACCTCCACCAGCCCAATGTGGACAGAGCGGCCGCGGCCGCGGAGGAGGCCGGTCTGAACGGGCGGGCGCGGTTCGAGGCCACCGACGCGACGTCCGGGATGGCCGGACCGCTGGACCTGGTCACGATGTTCGACGTCCTGCACGACGCGCCCGACCCGCCCGCGCTGCTGGCGGCCGCGCACCGCGCGCTCGAACCGTCGGGGGGTGTGCTGCTGGTGCTGGAGAGCAACGCGGCCGCCGACGCGCAGGACAACCGCGGCGCACCCGGAACCATCCTGTACGCCACCAGCACGCTCTACTGTGTGCCGTCCGCGCTGGCCGACGGCGGGCCCGCGTTGGGCACCCTCGGCCTGCCGTTCGCGGAGCTGGCCGAACTGGCGGTTCGGGCCGGGTTCACCAGCACCGAGGAGATCCCGCTGCAGAGCCCGATGAACGCGTTGTACCTGCTTCGTCCCTGAACACGCGAGTTCGCCTTCCAAGCACGCGTGATCGCCTTTCAAACACGCGAGATCGCCGCAGCGAACCCGAACGTCAAGCAAGCAAGCTCACGCGACACGAGGAGACGCAGTGCCCGACACCTCTGTTTCCCGCTGGAGGCTGTTCACCAGGTTCGTCACCATCGTCGCCGTGCTGCTCGGGTCCGGCCTCACTGTGCTGCTCCTGATGCTGGGCGGGCTCGTGACGGGCGGCCCGAAGCGAGCGAAACGAGTGGCCTACCGGGGCTTCGTGCGGACGCTGCAGATACTCGGGCCGACCTTCGTGAAGTTCGGGCAGACCTCCAGTACCCGCCGCGACACCATGCCTGCCGCGCTCTGCGACGAGCTGAGCACCCTGCACGACGCCGTGCGGCCGATGTCCCGGCGCAAGGCGGCCCGTGCCCTGCGGGAGGCGGACATCGAGGGTCTGGAAGTGGCGCCGGATCCCAGCGCCAGCGGGAGCATCGCCTGCGTGTACCGGGGCGAGCTGCGCGACGGACGGGTGGTCGCGGTGAAGCTCAAGCGCCCCGGTATCGAGGGCCGCATGCGCGCGGACCTGGCACTGACCAGGTCGATGGTGCGCCGGATGGAGAAGATGCCGAAGATGCGCGGGATGCCGATGGCGGACCTCGTCGGGTACATCAGCACCGCCATCCTCGGCCAGCTCGACTTCGCCCGCGAGGCCCGCAACATCGCCCGGCTACGGCAGTGCCTGTCCGAGATCCCGCAGATCCGGGTACCCGCGGTGTACCCCGAACTGTCCACAGCGGACTGTCTGCTGTTCGAGTACCTGCCACAACTGGACACCGCGACGCCGGAAGCACTGCCGACCGACGTCCGCGCCGCACTCGCGAAGCGGACCCTCGAAGCGGCCAACCGGATGATGTTCGCCGAGGGGTTCGTGCATTGCGACCTGCATCCCGGCAACGTCTATCTCACTCGTGACCAGCGCGTGGTGATCCTCGACGCCGGATACTGCGTGCAATTGCCGGAGCGGGTGCGGGAATTGATCGGCGAGTTCTTCGCTTGCCTCGCCCTTGGCGACGGTGAGCGTTGCGGCGAGATCGTGCTGGAAAGCGCGGTCGATCCGGGCGACGTGGATCGTGCGACGTTCGTCGCGGAGATGGCGGTGATCGTGGCCGAGCACGCGGGACCGGACGCGGAGTTCGACATGAAGGTGTTCGGGGACAAAGTTTTCCAGCTGCAGCAGAAGTACGGGATCTACGCCGCGTCGGACTTCGCCTTTCCGCTGATGTCACTGACGGTGCTGGACGGGACCATCCGGCGACTTTCGGAGGAAGCGGACTTCCAGCAGGTCGGTGTCGCCCGCGGCTGAAAGCTCAAGGAAGGGGACATCGAACGGTTCCTGTCGGTCTCGCGAACCCCGGTAGTCACAGCGATGCCGGGTGAAGGTCCCTTCAGGCGATTCTGCCGAGAAAATTCGGCCTTTGCACCTTGCCCAGTACATGAAGGTCCCCTTCCTGTCCTAGGCGCTAGGAAGGGGGCCATCATGTACTACAGGCGACTGTGAGTGGCGGTGAGGGCTACCTCCGCCGCCATCTTTGCTCGTACGTGTGCCGGTCCAGCGTGTCGCGAAAGCCACTTTCGCGACGTCTGACGTCCCGAAAGTGGCTTTCGCGACACGGCACCCGGAACCCGGCAGGGTCTTAGGACACCCTTGGCCCTAACCGTCCTCACCGCTCACGACCACCGCCCCACTCAGGCCATCAGCGGAAGCTTCCCGACCAGCTTGTCGATCCGGTTCCGCGGCCCGACTATGCCGACGGCGCAGTAGTCCATCTCCTCGGTCGGGATCTCCTTCATCGTCGCGAGGAACTCGGCGTAGACCCGGATCTGCTGGGCGACCGCGGGCATGTCGGCGACGTGGCAGCCGGGTGAGGCCGCGGCCTTGGCGCGGATGGCCCGCAGCTTCTCGGGGTCGGCCGACAGGATCGAGCATCCGGTCCACGGCAGGCCCGTGTACCGCTCGCCGTCGGCGTCGAACGCTTTCTCGCCCAGGAGGCCGCGCACGCCGGTCGCGGTGGCCACAGCGGTGCAGACGGCCGCGTTGACCGCGCGCCCCGGCGGCAGCTCAGTGTTGACCACGATGACCCATTTCAACCTGGCCGATCGGGTGGACGCGGTGGGATCGATCTCCTCGGGGGTGAACCCGAAGGCCGTATCGTGCTCGGACATTCAGCTGGTCTCCTGCTCACATCAACGGATGAACAAGGCAAAGCTAAATCTGCATACGGGTACAGTCCATCAAGTTCGTACTTAATACGGCAGGAGACTCGACATGGCACGGCTGGACGAACTTGATCAGGCGATCCTGGCGCAATTGCAGTCGGACGCACGGAAGACCAACCGTGAAGTGGCCGCCGCGGTGGGCGTTTCGCCGACCACGGCACTCGACCGCACCCGCGGCCTGCGTGAGCGCGGCGTGATCCGCGGCGCGCTGCTGGACGTGGACCTGCCGTCGATCGGCCGCGGGGTACAGGCGCTCATCGCGATCCGGGTGCGCCCGCCGTCGCGGAGGAACATCGAGAACTTCCGGAACTTCGTCAACGCGCTGCCCGATATCGTCGGCCTCTACGTGACCACCGGGACCGAGGACTTCATCCTGCACGTGGCCGTCCCCGACAACGAGAGCCTCTACGCCTTCGTGATCGACAAGCTGACCGAACGGCCGGAAGTGGCCGACGTGCGGACCTCCATGGTCTTCGAGCACATCCGGCGCACGCGGATCACACCGGTGACCAGGTGAGTCTCAGAGCTCCCGGATGACGCGAGCCGGGTTACCCGCGGCGAACACCTTCGACGGCAGGTCCCGCGTGACGACACTGCCCGCGCCCACCACGACGTCGTCCCCGATGGTCACTCCGGCGCACACGATGACACCGCCACCGAACCAGACGTTGTTCCCGATGGTGATCGGCGCGGCCGATTCCCAGCGCTGCCGCCGCGACTCGTGGTCCTCCATCGGATGCAGGGCGGTGAGCAGCTGGCAACGCGGGCCGATCGAGCAGTCCGAGCCGATCTTGATCGGGGCGCAGTCGAGCAGGATGGCGTCGTAGTTGAGGAAGCTGTTGGCGCCGATCTCGATCAGATAGCCGTAGTCGCACTGGAACCGCGGCATGATCCAGGAACCTTCACCGAGTTTTCCCAGCAGTTCACGGAGAATCGTGTCCCGCTCACCGGTCTCCTCGGCGCCCGTGCCGTTGAACCGGTCGACGAGACCCTGTGCGCGTTCGCGGTCCGCGACCAGTTCGGGGTCGTTGTCCCGGTACAGCTCACCGCGCAGCATGCGGTCCTTCTGCTCACCCATGCCGCCAACCTACCGAAAAGAGCCTCGGCGGCGAGCCTCCCTTCGGGGAAGCCGCCGTCAGGGCGGGGTAAACGCTTGCGGAGCGTTCTTCAGTTGTGTCGATCGCTTTTCCGAGTAGGGCCGGCCCGGCGGGTGGGTGAGGTGTAGGGGGGACCCGCCGGGCCGGAGTATTTCCTCCTGTTCGCCGGTTCTCGCTTCCGTTGAACCGCCTCGGCCATCGCAGTGGGCCGAGGACGACTAAGACCCTCAGCGTTTCATTCGCGACATTTACGTCCCTCATTGACGCAGTCGACGAGGCGATCCATGATCTGGTTCGACATCACGTTCGCGAAATCGTCGTGGTCGGAGAAGGGGTTGTGGTCCTCCTCGGGGAACGAGTCCACTTTGTACCGACCATTGGCCTGGACGTCCCGGGGGATCCGGTAGGTCAGCGAGATGGTGAGCTCGGGAACGGCCGTCAGCCCGTTGGCGCACTCGCCGTTCCCGTCGGGATATTTGATGTGGTCCCGATGATTCTCGCTGTCGATGTTGTTTCCGGCGAGGCAGCTCGGGAAGGTGTGCACCCGCTTGACGTCACTGCCCCCTGGGCAGATCGGGTACTGCTTGATCACCCGGTTTTCGAAGCCGGTGCAGGTCCAGCTTTCCCGCGCGTTGGCGGGCCCGTTCGCGGTGACCTTCGCGTCACCGTAAAGGATCCGGAGGAACTTCGGCATTTCCTTCACCTTCTCCTTGGCATTGCCCTTGAAGGTGATGTCGACGACCGCGGGCCGCTGGATCTCGCCGTCGTTGCCGGCGAGTTCGTTGTCCGCGTTCGGCTCGTCCAGCTGCGCCTGGTTCTGGTTGTTCCGACTACCCTGGTTCCGGCCCTGCTGGTCTTCACCCTCCTCCTCGGTGTCGATCCGCACCACCGGCCAGAAGTACGCCGACTCGTCCCCGTTCTCGCAGGTGGTCCCGGCACCCAACAGGCTGTCGTTGTTCGAATCCGCGTTCGTGGAAAGGTTTCCGACGTAGTCGTGCAGATGCTGGGCGCCATTGCGGATACCCGGTTGCGCGATGAAGTTGTCGGGGTTGAAGTGCCCGTTCTCGTTCTTGCCGCAGTCGACGGTGAACGAGCCCGTGGACGCGTTCTCACCCGGCTCCGGTTTGTCGACGTTCGGCCGGACCTTGGCGATGTCCACGAACTGCGACTTGTCCGCCTCGTCCGCGGCGGCCTTGCCGGAGTCGCCGGTCGTGGTGGACACCACCAGTCCACCGACCGCGATCGACAGGCCCAGCAACGCGGTCGCGATCTTGGTCCTGCGGACGATACGATGGCGCCCTTGATTTCCTGCCATTGACTTGCTCACCTCATTCGTTTCCGGGCACCCGAAACAATCAGTCGCACCCAGGCATGAGCGACGCATTCGCCGAATTAGCGGCGAACCTTCCGTTCGCCCGCCGAGGGAGATCCGGCTAAGGAGAGATACGGTCCCGGCCGGAAGCCGGTTCAAAACGCGATCCCGTCGTTATCTTTCCGTTATCGAACTACCGGCGCACGATCGCCAGCACGGAACCGTCCTGGTTGTGGACCTCGAAACGTTCGATGTCGGCCTTCTGCAACGCCGTCGAACCGGTGATGACGAGGGGATCAGGAGATCCGGGGACGCCGTAACCCTTGGACGGCACGCTCCAGTTGTTGACGACGTAGACCTCTCCACTGTGGGAGTAGGCGAAAAGCTGGCAGGTCATCGGGCCGATGAGGCCGCGCAGTTCGAGTTCGACCGCGCTGCCCCACTCCTTCTCCTGGACCGTGACCTCGGCGGCGACCGCGTTGCCCGCCTCGGACCAGCCGAACGGGGCGGCGCCGCCGTCCGGGCCGGACTCCCTGGACGGCGACAACGGCACCACCGACGTGACGACGACGGGCGCGGCCTGCGTGATGACCGGTTCACGGTCGGTGATGGAGAGCACGGTGAGCGGCCCGCCGACGACGAGCACGAGCACGGCGGCGGCCGTCGCGAGCCGGATGACCTTGCGTCGGCGGCCTGCCTTGGCGGCGTCGGCGAGCAGCATCCGCAGCACCCGCGGCCCCGGCCCCTTCACGGGCGGGTCCGGCCAGCTCTTCTTGACCATGTCCAGGATGTCGGGCAAGTGGTACATCTCCACCAGTTCGACCTGGCACTCGGGGCACTCCAGCAGATGTGCCTCGAACCTGGCGTGATCCTCTTCGCCGAGGACGCCAAGCACGTAGGCGGCGATGTCCGTGTGCGGCGCTCCCGACACCTCGCTCACCCCCGCTCCTGCAGCGCCCTGCGCAGCGCGCGCACAGCGTGGTGGATCCGCGATTTCACCGTACCCGGCGGAACCCCGAGCGTCGCCGCGACCTCGTTCACGGTGCGGTCACGCAGGTAGGTCTGCTGGACGGCTTCACGTTGTTCCGGGGAAAGATTGCGCAGGGCCTCGTAGACGATCATGGCCGCGAGCGTCTTCTCCGATTCGTCCGGCACTCCGATCGAATCCGACTCGAGTTCCTCCACCTCTTGAGGGCGGGCGCTCCGGCTCCGCCAGCCGTCGATGACGATGCGCCTGGCCACGGTGAAGAGCCAGGCACGCAGCATTTCGGGCTGCCGGTCGAGTTTTCCGGCGTTGCGCCACGCCTTGATGAGCGTCTCCTGGACCACGTCCTCGGCCCACTGGCGATCGTGTCCGGTCAGCTTCAGCACGAACGCCATCAGGCTCGACCCGAACTCCTGGTACAACGCCCTGATGAGGTCGTCATGCCCGTTCGACGCGGGTTCATGATCGACTATTGGCTGCAGTATCCGAGAGTGGCGTCCCACGCGGCACATCTTTGTGCGATCAGGGGCGACAAGTCCAGTACCAAAACCGTTCTGCCCCGGTTCTGGCGCCCGTG
The DNA here is from genome assembly GCF_047608695.1 of Amycolatopsis sp. cmx-11-32. Taxonomy (NCBI): domain Bacteria; kingdom Bacillati; phylum Actinomycetota; class Actinomycetes; order Pseudonocardiales; family Pseudonocardiaceae; genus Amycolatopsis; species Amycolatopsis sp. cmx-11-32. Next base: position 353,169 of record NZ_JADNQN010000005.1, read on the forward strand.
AAAGTTTTTTGAACCGTTTCCGCTTCGCGACCGTATCCCCTACCGAAGACCCCCCGACCCGGCGCTGTCCCCCGCACCGCCGAATCCACTGTGGAACACGAGTGTCCATAGTGGACTTAGACCTGCCTGCGCACCGTCGCCCCGCGGCGATGGCGTTCTCCTCTGGCCCCCGACAGGAGGATTTCCGTGAACCCCGTGTCACGCTCGGTCATACCGCTGACCCTCAGCTTGGCCACGATCGCGTTGACCGCGGCCTGCACCACCGGTACCGCGGGACCGAACGGCTCTCCGGGCGCGGCCCCCGCCGCCGGCGCGGCGAAGATCCCCGGAATGCCCGATCCCGCCGCGGAAACGGCCCCCGGTGTCACGGCGGCGATTCTGTTCGACCTCGGACCGATCGTCACCGACACCAACGGATTCACGCTTTACCGCTACGACAAGGACACGGTCGACCCGCCGAAGTCGAATTGCGCTGAAACCTGCTCGCGGACCTGGATTCCCGCCAAGGCCGACGGTGACCTCGTGGTGACGGGGATCGACCGCGCCCTGGTCGGCACCGTGACCAGGGACGACGGTACGGACCAGGTCACGCTCGCGGGCCGGCCGCTCTACCGCAACGTGAAGGACGCGATGCCCGGCAACACCGACGGACAGGGCGTCGACGGCGCGTGGTTCCCGGTCAAGCCGGACGGCACGAAAGTGCTGCTCACCGCGGACACCTGGCAGGCCGATGACCTCGGCGTCTGACACCCCCGGAGTGTTCTCCCGTCTGCTGGTCCTGCTGGCGACGGCCGCGGTGACGCTGCTCGGCCCCGTCGGCGACGCGCACGCCCAAGAACTGTCCGCGGCGGACAGGAACCTGATCGTCAACGTCAAACTGGCCGGGTTGTGGGAAATGCCGGCCGGGATGTGGGCGCAGGAACGCGGAAAGAGCAAGCGGACCCGCGAAGTCGGCCGGACGCTGATGATCGACCACGGCAGGCTCGACACCGCGACGCACGCCATCGCCGACAGGTTCGGTATCGCACTCCCGGGCGAACCGTCGGACCAGCAGTCGGCGTGGCTCGGCGAGATGAAGGCCGCCCGCGACGACAGCGAGTTCGACCGGATCTTCGCCAACCGGCTCCGGTACGCGCACGGGGTGCTGTTCCCCGTCATCGCCCAGGTCAGGGCCGGTACCCGCAACGATGTCGTACGCGACTACGCCACCACGGCCAACCAGGCGGTGCTGCGGCATATGACCCTGCTGGAGAGCACCGGCGTCGTCGACCAGTCGCTGCTGCCGGAAGCGCCGGTGCCGCAGTCGAACTCGGCCAACGCCGCGATGGACGTCGGCTACGGCGACTTCGGCCTCGGCCTGCTGCTGGCGGTGGTGCTCGGCGGTGGGCTGTTCTTCGCCATCCGGACCCTGCGCGGCAAGAACATCCGGACCCGCGAACGCGCGGCCGCCGCCGAACCGGTACTGGTTCCCAGTGCACCGGGAGAGCTCAATGTATGACCAGTGGTCCGAGGTGGTGATCGTCCTGACCCAGAAGGCGGACACGGACCCCGGAATCAAAGGCATGGCGCAGACCTCCGCCCGGATCTCCTACGGCTTCATGTGCCTCACCCTGTGCTGGGGCGTGTTCACCGCGACCGGCTGGATCAAGTCGCTGACCGGGCGTAAGGCACTGCGCAACTCGCATATGGTGCTCGGCATCCTGACGCTGTCGTTCGGCGTCGTGCACGCGATGTCGTTCCTGTTCCTGCCCGACGGTTTCACCATGGCGCAGGTCACGATCCCGCTTTTGCCGGGCACGCTGGCGCGGCACGAACTGGGCGTCATCGGGCTCGAGGTCATGATCGCCGTCGCGCTGACCGGCGGCATCAGCCGGTTCAGCTCCTACCGGCGCTTCCTGTGGATCCACCGGCTCGCCTATCCGGCGGTCGCGATCACGGCGCTGCATTCGTTCTTCGGTGCCATGGCCAACGGGCACCTCGGCCTCCTGTGGTTCGGCGGGATCACCCTGCTGGTCCCCGTCGTGCTGCTGACCACCCTGCGGTTCATGCCGACCCGGTACCTGGAACGGCTCGGCCTGGTCGAGGAACTGGTCTGACGAGCGCGAAAAGACTTGGAGAGACGGAAAAATGATCTTCGGAAGCGTGCGGCGCGGCACCCGCGTCAGCGTCGACAACGAGCGGTGCGAGATCTTCGGCTTCTGCGAGATGGAGGCGCCCGCCACGTTCAAGATCGGGCCGGACGGCAAGCTCCGCATCCGCCGGATGGTCGACCGGGACGGCCTGGACCAGGCCATTTCCGCCGCCCGGCTCTGCCCGAAACAAGCCATCAGAGTCAGGGGAGAAGGAGCGTACGACGATGAGTGACGGGGACCGGATCGTCATCGTCGGGGCAGGCGTCGCCGGGCTCCGCTCCGCGGAACGCCTGCGGGAACTCGGTTTCGACGGCGAGATCGTGCTGGTCGGCGACGAGCCGCGGAAGCCGTATCACCGGCCGATGGTGTCGAAGGAACTCATCACCGGCGGGGTGAAACCGGTGGCGGCGAGCCTGGAGCCGTACCTCGACCTGGACGTCCACTGGCGGCTCGGCACGCGGGCGAGCCGGCTCGACAGCAAGGAACGCACGGTGCACCTGCCGGGCGGGGAATCCCTCTGGTACGACGGCCTGATCCTCGCGACCGGCGTCTACCCCCGGCACCTTCCCGGCTCGCCGCGCCACGACCCCCGGGTCCGGGTGCTGCGCACCGTGGAGGATTCCCTCGCCGTCCGGCGGGCGCTGGGGAACAGCAACAAGTCCGTCGTGGTGATCGGCAGTGGCCTGATCGGGAACGAGTTCGCCGCGTCGATGCGGTACATGGGCCGGGACGTCACGCTCATCGGCCACGCGAAGGCGCCATTGCACCGCTTCGGGGAGCGGATCGCGTCGGCGCTTACGAAGGAACACCAGCACCACCGCGCCAAGCTGGCGATGAACACCGAGGTGCGGAACTGGATCAGCACCAAGGAGACGGTCGGCCTGCACCTGACCAACAACCAGTTCCTGGTGGCCAGTTGCGTGGTGCTCGCGATCGGCAGCGTGCCCGCCGTGGACTGGCTCCGCGGCTCGGAACTGACCATCGACGACGGTGTCCTGTGCGAATCGACCCTGTTCGCCGTCGGGGCGGAGGACGTCGTGGTCGCCGGTGACGTCGCGAAGTGGCCGAACCTGCGGATCGACGAGACCCCGCGCCGGGTCGAGCATTGGATGAACGGCGTCGAATCCGGGCGGGCGGCGGCGGAAAGCCTGATGTTGGGCAAGGGCAACGCGCGGCCGTACACGCCGCTCCCCCGCGGCTGGTCGTCCCTGTACGACACGCGGCTGCAGACCGTCGGGATGCCGTCGCTTGGCAAGGACACGATCGAACTTTCCGACTGGGTCACCGGTTTCGTCCGCGACGGCAGGCTGATCGGCGCGGCGGGCTGGGACCGGCCGAAGGCGATGATCCACTGGACCGCCGAACTCGACCGGCGGCTGCCGGTGCCCGAGCCGGTGTTCCCCGCTCCCGCCGAGCCGTCGTTCGCGGCTTCCGTCGCGATCGGGGAGGACATCCTGGCCCCGTTCGAGCGGGACTTCCTGTCCGACACCCCGACGGCGGCCGTTCCGGCGCAGGAGGAGATGCCCTGGGCTCGCGTTCCCGCCGGGTGACCCGGGTGCGCGACGAGGACCGGGGCCGCGCGCGGCGGCCGCGGTCCCCTCAGGTGGCGGTGGGTTGCCGGGCCTCCGCACCCACCGCCACCCCTTGGGGACGCCGGGAGGATCCGGGACCGACGGTGATTCGGGCTCCGCCGGGTACCGCCCTCCGGGCTCCCCGCGTCCGGTCGGGGCCCTTCCGGGCATGACTCACCTGGAAGGGTCCCGACCTATGCAGGCGTAGGTGGCGTTTCGGGTCAGGGCAGAGCGGTATTTCCGAGACCGGCGCCGGGTCGTCGTCGGTGAAGGATTCGGGACACAGAGCGGACCGGTACTTGCCTACCTGCCGCCGACCTCCGCAAGGGCTGACGATGTAGGAATTGGGACGTTCAGTCAGCGTCCCGATTCCTACATCGTCACCAAGCCGTGCCTGACCCCGTCAAGCCAGCCGAGTGGGGAGGATTCGGGACCTTGGGTGTCCCAAATCCTCCCCACTCACCTCCACCGCGGTCTTCCTCCGCGAGTAGTCGACTACTTGCGGAGGTGCCGTCCCGTACTTCCCTCACTCACTTTCACCACCACGGTGTCGTCCGGACCGACGACGCGTCCATCCGCGGCATGGACCTCAAGCCCCCGCAACGGACGCTGATCGGCGCGGTCCACCAGCTCCGACCGCGGTTCGCCGGCGCCGAAGAAGTGCGTCTCTCCCCATTGCCGCAACGCGACGATCACCGGGAACAGGTCACGACCCTTCGCCGTCAGGACGTACTCGCTGTACGAGCTCCCGTCCGAGGCCGGGACGACGTCGAGCACCCCGTGCCCGACGAGCGCTCGCAGCCTGGCGGAGAGGATGTTCTTCGCGACGCCCAGGCTGCGTTGGAACTCACCGAAGCGGCGGACGCCGTCGAAGGCGTCGCGCACGATCAGGAGTGACCACCAGTCGCCGATCGTGTCGACCGAGCGCGCCACCGGGCAAGAAGCTTCGTCGAACGTGGTCCGCTTCACCATGGTTGCATCTTACAACCGCAGTGCTCTATCTTCCGAGTGGTAGCAAGTTGAAACCAATTGGAGGGTCTGTGCACCGCGGTGTCGTCCTGTTGTTCGCCGTGGCCGCCGGGACGTCCGTCGCCACGATCTACTTCGCCCAGCCCTTGCTCGTCACCATGGGCGCCGATCTCGGGATCGCCGCGTCGACCGTGGGCGCCATCGTCACGCTCACGCAGCTCGGCTACGGCCTCGGCCTGTTCCTCCTGGTGCCGCTCGGTGACCTGCTCGACCGACGGCGGCTCGTCGTCGGGCTGCTGACGCTGCTGGCGATCGCCGAACTGGTCGCCGCGACGGCCGCGAACGGTGTCGTGCTGCTCGCCGGGATGGCGGCGATCGGCGTTCTCGCGGTGGTCACGCAACTCCTCGTCGCGTCCGCGGCGTCGCTGGCCGCACCTGCCGAGCGTGGGCGCGTGGTCGGTCTCGTGACGACCGGCGTCGTCCTCGGCATCCTGCTCGCGCGCACGGTGTCGGGCACACTCGCCGACGTCGCCGGCTGGCGTGCGGTGTATGTCGTGTCCGCCGGTGTGACGGTGCTGATCGCGATCGTGCTGTACCGCGTGCTGCCCGGCCCGGTCCCCGCCGGAACGGGCCTGACCTATGGGCGGCTGCTGCGGTCGACGTGGTCCCTCTTCGTCGAGGAACGCGTTTTCCGGGTACGCGGAACGCTCGCGCTGCTGATCTTCGCCGCGTTCGGCACCCTCTGGAGTTCCGTCGCCTTACCGCTCAGCGAGGACGGCCTGTCGCATACGGTCATCGGCGCGTTCGGGCTGGCCGGGGCGGCGGGTGCGCTGGCGGCGGCACCCGCCGGTCGGCTCGCGGACCGCGGCCGGGCACAGTGGACGACCGGGATGGCGCTGGGCCTGCTCCTGCTGTCTTGGGTGCCGCTGGGTTTCACGCGTACGTCACTGTGGGCCCTGGCGGCGGGCGCCGTCCTGCTCGACCTCGCCGTCCAAGCCGTGCACGTCACGAGCCAGACGCTGATCTACCCGCTCCGGCCGGACGCCGGCAGCAGGCTGATCGGCGGCTACATGATCTTCTACTCGGTCGGCAGCGGCCTGGGGGCCATCGGCTCTACGGCCGTCTACGCCTTCGCGGGCTGGACCGGGGTTTGCCTGCTGGGCGCGGGATTCAGCGCGCTCGCGCTCGCCGTATGGAGTACGCGGAAGGTCAGAGTCGCTCGATGATCGTGACGTTCGCCGTTCCACCGCCTTCACACATCGTCTGCAGCCCGTAGCGGCCGCCTCGCCGTTCGAGTTCGTGCAGCAGGGTCGCGAACAGTTTCGTCCCGGTCGCCCCGATGGGATGACCGAGTGCGATACCGCCGCCGTTGACGTTGACGCGGTCCGGATCGGCGCCCGTCTCCTCGATCCACGCCAGTACGACACTCGCGAACGCCTCGTTGACCTCGAACAGGTCGATGTCTTCGATGCTCAGCCCGGTTTTCCGCAGCGCGTGCGCGGTCGCCGGGATCGGCCCGGTCAGCATCCACACCGGATCGGCCGCCCGCACCGAAAGATGATGGATCCTGGCACGCGGGGTGAGGCCGTGCTCTTCGACGAAACTTGCGGACGCGATGAGCGTCGCGCTGGCGCCGTCCGAGATCTGGCTGGCAACGGCCGCGGTGATACGTGAGCCCTCGCTCAGCGGCTTCAGACCGGCCATCCGCTCCAAACTGGTGTCACGCCTGGGCCCCTCGTCCAGGCCGACACCGGCGAACGGCGCGATCTCGGGCGCGAACCGGCCTTCGTCGATGGCCGCGATCGCGCGCTGATGGCTGCGGAAGGCGTACTCCTCCATCGCTTCGCGGGTCAGGTCCCAGTGCTCGGCGATCATGTCGGCACTGCGGAACTGCGAAACCTCGACGCTGCCGTAGCGCTCCTGCCAGCCCTTCGAGCCGGAGAACGGGTCGTCGAAGCCGTACTCCCGCCCGGCCAGCATCGCCGCGCTGATCGGGATCGCGCTCATGTTCTGCACGCCGCCGGCGAGCACGAGGTCCATCGTCCCGGCCAACACCGCCTGCGCGGCGAAGTGCACGGCCTGCTGGCTCGAACCGCACTGCCGGTCGATCGTCACGCCCGGCACGTGATGCCCGAATCCCGCCGCGAGCCACGCCGTCCGCGCGATGTTCCCGGACTGCGGGCCGAGCGTGTCGGTACAGCCGAGGATGACGTCGTCGACCAGGTCGGCGTCGACACCCGCTCGTTCGACGACGGCCTGGATGACGTGGGCACCGAGGTCGGCGGAATGAACGCCGCTGAGCGCTCCCCCGCGTTTCCCGACCGGGGTCCGCACCGCGTCCAGTACATAGGCTTCAGCCACGCCGCCTCCTCTTCGTCGCGATTCCGTCCAAAAGGATTCCGAGGTACTGCTGCGCGACGTCGTCCGCGCTCAGCGTGCCGTCGGGGTTGTACCAGCGCACCGCCACCCAGACGGTGTCGCGGATGAACCGGTAGGTGAGTTCGACGTCGAGGTCGGCACGGAAGACACCGGCCGCGATGCCGTCGGTGAGGATCGCGTTCCACAGTTTGCGGAATTCGGTGTTGCGGTCGGTGAGGTAGTCGAAGCGCGGCAGCTGCGTCAGGTGTTTCGCTTCGGACTGGTAGATCGCCACCTCGGCGGGCCGCCGGTGAATGGACTCGAACGACGCCACGACGACGGCTTCGAGGGTTTCCCGCGGGCCTTTGCCTTCCGCGACGATCTCGGCATAGGCGCCGAAGAGTTCGTCGAGGAATCCGGTGAGGATCTCGTCCGCCATCGACTCCTTCGAGTCGAAATGGTGGTAAAGGCTGCCGGAAAGGATCCCGGCCGCGTCCGCGATGTCCCGCACCGTGGTGGAGACGTAACCGCGCTCGGCGAACAGTTTCGCCGCCAGGGCGAGCAGTTCGGCGCGGCGGGAACCTGGACTGGACTTCATCGGTACCTCGTTGTCTTGTGGTGAACCCGCGATCGACGTCGGCAGGGCGCTGGTGTCGCGTGATCCTGCTTGCTTGACGTGTGGTTTCGTTCCTCGGACGGCGAACTCGCGTGATTGAGCGGCGAACTCGCGTGATTGGACGGCGAACTCCGGAGATCGCCGTCTGATCACGGGTGAGACCGCAGGATCACGCGACACTAGCTGGTAGGTCATATCACGTCCCGCGGACAAGGCGCCCTGCCACCGCGATCGCGAGGCCTTCGGCCGGGCGGGTTCACGCGTAAGGTCACCTTCCCGGCATTCATCGCAGCTCCGCCCGCAGGTCTCACGCATGCTGGGAACTCACGGACACGACCTCGCCGGTGAGGTACGACGAGTACTCACTGGCGAGGAACACCATCACATTCGCCACTTCCCAGGGTTCCGCCGCCCTCCCCGAGACCTCGCGCGAGGTGAGTTCTTTGAGCAGTTCCTCGCTGGTCACCTTGGCCAGGAACGGATGCATCGCCAGGCTCGGCGCGACGGCGTTGACGCGGATGCCGTGCTCGGCGACGTCGACGGCCGCGCAGCGGGTGAGCGCCATGACCCCCGCCTTCGCCGCCGCGTAGTGCGCCTGCCCGGCCTGCGCGCGCCAGCCGATCACCGACGCGTTGTTGACGATCACCCCGCCATCGCCCTGGGCGATGAACCGCTCGACCGCGGCCCTCGTCGCGCGAAAAGTGCCGTTGAGGGTGACGTCGATGACCCGCGACCACTCGTCGTCGGCCATGTCCACTATGGACTTGGTGCCGCCGAGACCGGCGTTGTTGACGAGCACGTCGATCCGGCCGTAACGCTCGGCGGCTCCGTCGATGAGCGCTTGGACCTGGTCTTCTCGTGTGACGTCGCAGGGGATCGCGTGGACGTCGCCGAGTTCGGCGGCCTTCTCGGCGAGGCGCCGTTCGTGCCAGTCGCTGATCACGACGCGGGCACCTTCCTCCTTGGCGCGTTTCGCCACCGCGGAGCCGATCCCGGTACCGGCCGCCGCCGTCACCACGACCACCTTGTCCCGCAGGAGGTTCGCGCCCTCGGGGTATTTCGGTACCGGAATCACGGTCGTACCTCCCGGGGAAGCCCGAGCACGCGCTCGGCGAGGACATTGCGCTGGATTTCGTTGGAGCCGCCGTAGATCGTGTCGGCGCGGGTGAAGAGGAAGAGCCGCTGCCAGGCGTCGAGGCCGTCTTCCGCGAGCATGCCCCGCGCGCCGCGGACGAGCATCGCCAGCTCTCCCAGGTCCCGATGCCAGTTCGCCCAGACCAGTTTGGACACTTCGGCCACGCCGGGTGACGAGTCGCCGAGGGTGCGGATCGCGTGCGCCCGCATGACCTCCAGCCCGACCCACGCGCGGTCGATCCGCTCGGCGATGACCGGGTCTCCCGGCGCGATCTTGGTGAGTTCTTCGAGTTCCCGGCGGAAACCGACCTGCTGACCGAGCGTCGCGACGCCGCGCTCGAACGCGAGCGTGCCCATGGCCACCCGCCAGCCGTCACCGGGTTCGCCGACGACCAGGTCCTTCGCCGTGCGGGCGCCGTCGAAGAAGACCTCGTTGAACTCCGAAGTCCCGGTGAGCTGCCGGATCGGGCGGACCTCGACCCCTGGCTGCCGCATCGGGACGAGCAAATAGGACAGTCCTTTGTGGCGCTTCGAGCCGGGCCCGGTCCGGGCGAGGACGAAACACCAGTCGGCCACGTGCGCGAGCGACGTCCACACTTTCTGTCCGCTGAGTACCCACTCGTCGCCGTCGAGGGTCGCGGTGGTCGACACCGCCGCGAGGTCGGAACCGGCACCGGGTTCGGAATAGCCCTGGCACCACAGTTCCTCGACGGCCACGATCGGTGGCAGGAACCGCTTCCGCTGCTCAGGCGTGCCGAACGCGATCAGGGTGGGCCCCAAGAGTTCCTGGGCCAGGTGGCTCACCCTCGCCGGCGCACCGGCCCGCGCGTACTCCTCGTGGAAGACGACCTGCTGTTCGAGCGTCGCGCCCTGCCCGCCGTGCTCGACCGGCCAGCCGACGCAGGTCCAGCCCGCCGTCGCGAGCCGCCGTTCCCACTCGACGCGCTCGTCGAACGCCTCGTGCTCCCGGCCGGGTCCGCCCAGACCGCGCAAGTCCGGCGGCAGGTGTTCCGCCAGCCAGGTGCGCACACGGTCGCGAAAGCCGTCCTCTGTCACGCACGCCTCCTCTAGCCAAACCAGAGCCCGCTGCGTAGGCTACCCTACCAAGCACTTGCTAGGGAGACTTCGATGACTGAAGGAACCATCCCGGCGGCGCTCGACCGGGCCGCGGAACACTTCGCCGGACGAGAAGCACTCGTCGACGGCGAAGTCCGGCTCAGCTATGCCGAACTGGCGCGGCGGGTGCGGCAGGCGGCTCGGTTCTTCGAGGGCCACGAACGGGTCGCGATCTGCTCCCCCAACACCTGGCACTGGGTCGTCGCCGGGCTCGGCGCGCTGTACGCCGGGGCGACGCTCGTCCCGGTCAACACTCGCTTCACCGCCCGCGAGACCATCGACATCCTTGAGCGCGCACGGGTTTCCGCGCTGGTGATCACCGGCACGTTCCTCGGCACGGACCGTCTGGCGGACCTCGGCTCCGCTCGCCCCGGCACCGTGTTGCGCATCCCCGTCGAAGGCGTCGAAGAACCGATCTTCGGTGTCACGGAATGGGACGCGCTCACCGGTCTCGACAGCGATTTCGTCAGTCCCGCGGAACCGGACGGCGTCAGCGACATCCTGTTCACCTCCGGGACCACCGGCCGCGGCAAGGGCGCGATGAGCAGCCACCGGCAGGCGCTGAGCGTCGCCGGGGCCTGGGCGGACTGCGGTGGCCTGACCGAGCAGGACCGCTACCTGGTGATCAACCCGTTCTTCCACAGCTTCGGCTACAAGGCGGGAATCGTCGCAGCCGTGCTGCGCGGGGCCACGATGCTGCCGCAGCGCACCTTCGACGTCCGGGAAACCCTGCGGCTCATCGAAACCGAGCACGTCACGGTGCTGCCCGGCGCGCCGACGATCCACCAGGTGCTGCTCGACGCGCCCGAACGCGCGAACCACGATCTCTCCAGCCTGAGGCTCGCCGTCACCGGGGCCGCCACCGTGCCGGTCGCGCTCGTCGAGCGGATGCAGACCGAACTGAGCTTCGACACCGTACTCACCGCGTACGGACTCACCGAAGCCGTGGTCGCGACGATGTCCCGTCCCGGCGATGACGCGAAGCTGGTCGCGAACTACACCGGCCGCGCGACGGCGGGGTTCGAGGTGAAACTCGGTGAGCACGACGAAGTCCTGTTGCGCGGGCCCAACGTCATGCTCGGCTATCTCGACGATCCGGACGCCACCGCGAAGGCCGTCGACACGGACGGCTGGCTGCACACCGGCGATGTCGGCGTGCTGAACGAACGCGGATATCTGAAGATCGTCGACCGGATCAAGGACATGTACGTCTGCGGCGGGTTCAATGTGTACCCGGCCGAGATCGAACAGGTGCTCAGCAGGCTGGACGGCGTCGCGGAGTCCGCCGTCGTCGGCGTGCCGGATCAGCGGCTCGGCGAGGTCGGCAAGGTGTTCGTCATCCCGCGCACTGGAAGCGCATTGTCCACAGAGGACGTCATCGCGCACTGCGAGGGCGAATTGGCCAACTACAAGATTCCTCGATTCGTCGATTTCGTGGCGGAACTTCCACGCAATCTGTCGGGGAAGGTGCTCAAACGCGTGTTGCGGAAGGAGAACGGATGACCGTCGAGTACGAGCGACGCGGGCCGGTGGCCGTCGTCACGATGAACCGGCCGGAGTACCGGAACGCGCAGAACTCGGCGATGACCTACGCGCTCGATGCCGCGTTCACCCGCGCTGTCGACGAACCCGAGGTCAAGGTGATCGTGCTGGCCGGGGCGGGTAGGCACTTCTCCGCCGGGCACGACATCGGGACCCCGGAACGCGACATGGACGTCTCCTTCGAGCGCAAGGCGGTCCTGTGGTGGGACCATGTCGGTGCCGAGGGCGGTGACCAGCGGTTCGCCCGCGAGTCGGAGGTCTACCTCGGCATGTGCCGTCGGTGGCGCGAAATCCCGAAGCCGACCATCGCGAGTGTGCAGGGCGCGTGCGTCGCGGGCGCGCTCATGCTGGCGTGGGTGTGCGACATGATTGTCGCCTCCGATGACGCGTTCTTCGCCGATCCCGTGGTGCGCATGGGGATTCCCGGCGTCGAGTATTTCGCGCATCCCTGGGTCCTCGGTCCGCGTGCGGCCAAGGAGGTGCTGTTCACCGGCGAACGGTTCACGGCACAGCAGGCCAAGGAATGGGGCATGCTGAACCGGGTCGTTCCCCGCGCCGACCTCGAAACCGAGACGATGGCGCTGGCGGAGAAGATCGCGGTGATGCCGCGGCTGGGTCTCGCGCTCGCCAAGAAGGCCGTCAACCAGGCCGAGGATCTGATGGGCCTGCGGTCCGGAATAGACTCCGTGTTCGGCCTGCACCACTTCGCGCACGCGCACAACGCCGAGATGTCCGGCGGGGATTCCCTTGGCGGGCAGGACGCGCGCTCGATGCGGGACGCGAGTTCGTGATGAACCTCGACCTGGACCCGCAGATACTCGCTTTCCGTGACGAAGCACGCTCCTGGCTGAACACCAATGTTCCCGCCGAGCCGCTGAAGTCGTTCGACACCGCCGAGGGATTCGCGCAACACCGGGAATGGGAAGCGAGACTGGCCGACGCCCGGTGGTCGGTGGTCTCGTGGCCACGTGAGTACGGCGGGCGGGACGCGAGCCTCTTGGAGTGGGTGCTGTTCGAGGAGGAGTACTACGCGGCCGGCGCGCCGCCCCGGGTCAACCAGAACGGCGTCTTCATGCTCGCGCCCACACTGTTCTCCCATGGCACGGAAGAACAGCGGAGTCGAATCCTGCCGAAGATGGCACGCTCCGAGGAAGTCTGGGCGCAGGCGTGGTCGGAACCCGAGGCGGGCAGCGATATCGCCGCGCTCCGGAGCACCGCGACCCGCTGCGACGGCGGATGGCGGGTCAGCGGGCAGAAGACCTGGAGTTCACGGGCGACGTTCGCCGACCGGGCTTTCGGTCTCTTCCGCGGCGATCCGGATTCGATACGGCACAGGGGCCTCACCTATCTGATGGTGGATCTGCGGGCCGACGGGGTCACCGTCCGGCCGATCCCCCAACTGGACGGTGAACCGGGGTTCGCGGAGATCTTCTTCGACGACGTCTTCGTCCCCGACGAGGACGTGATCGGCACGCCGGGCGAGGGCTGGCGGGTCGCGATGACGACGGCGAACAACGAACGCGGGCTGTCCTTGCGCAGCCCCGGCCGGTTCCTCGCCGCGGCCGACAGGCTGGTCTCACTGTGGACCGGCGCCGGCCGTCCCGCCCACACGGCCGACAGGGTCGCCGACGCGTGGATCGGCGCGCGGGCCTACCAGCTGTACACCCTCGGCACGGTCACCCGTCTTGCGGAAGGCGCCGCGCTGGGGCCGGAATCAAGTGTCAACAAGCTGTTCTGGTCCCACCTCGACGTCGCCCTCCACGAAACCGCGCTCGACGTCCTCGGCCCGGACGCCGAACTGCGCGGCCCGTGGAGCGACGGCTGGCTGTTCTCCCTGGCGGGCCCGATCTACGGCGGGACCGACCAGATCCAGCGGTCCATCGTCGCCGAACGGCTACTCGGCCTGCCGAAGGGGGCCCGATGAGGTTCGCGCTGTCCGGTGAGCAGGAGCGATTCTCCCGCAGCCTGCACGATCTTCTGTGCGGTTTGGACACCGAATCGGCCAACCGGTCCTGGGCGACGGGCGATCCCGGCCCTGGCCTCAAGATCTGGCGACGGCTCGCGGAGCTCGGGGTGACCGCGCTGGCGGTCCCCGAAGGGTACGACGGGCTCGGCGCCACCCCGGTCGATCTGGCCGTCGGCTTCGAACGGCTGGGGTACCACTGCGTTCCCGGGCCGTGGACCGACACCGTGGCCGTGCTGCCGTCGTTGCTGGACGACGAACTGCTGACGTCGGTCGCGTCCGGGGAGACGCTGGCATCGGTGGCGTTCGCGCCGCATGTGCCGTACGCCTTGGATGCCGACGTCGCCGACGCGCGTCTCGCGGTCGAGAACGGCAGGCTGCGCGCGTTCACCCCCGGCCCTCTGTTGTCCTCTGTAGACAGTTCGCGGCGGCTGTTCCCGCCGGTGGCGGGCGACGACCTCGGCGCCGCGCTCGACGCGGACCGCGCGTTCGAACTGGGTTGCCTCGCCACGGCCGCGCACCTCCTCGGCGCGGGGCGGTGGCTGCTCGACACGTCCGTCGCGTACGCCGCGCAACGCAAGCAGTACGGGCGGGAGATCGGCGGGTATCAGGCGGTCAAACACCTGCTCGCCGACGTCGCGACCGGACTCGCGTTGGCCGAACCGCTGCTGTTCGGCGCGGCCGTCACCCTGGACCGGCGCGACATCTCCGCGGCCAAGGTGGCGTGCGGCGACGCCGCGCACCTCGCCGCCCGGACGGGGCTGCAGGTTCACGGCGCGATCGGCTACACCGCGGAACACGCGCTAGGCCTGCGGCTGACCAGGGTCCGCGCGCTCGTCGGCGCCTGGGGAACGCCGCGGTTTCACCGGGAGCGGGTGCTGTCATGACGTTCACCGCCGAGCTGGACGCGCTGCGGGACAGCGTCCGGAAACTGCTGGACCGGGAAGCGGATCCCTGGCCGGAACTGTGCGAGCAGATCGGCGTGGCGGCGTTGGCCGTTCCCGAACGGTTCGGCGGTCTCGGTGCCGGAATGGCGGAACTGCAGGTCGTCGCGGAGGAACTGGGGCGGGTCCTCGCCGACGTTCCGTTCCTCGGTTCGGCCGTGCTCGCCGTGCACGCGATTCTGGCCACCGGCAACGACGAGGCCTGCGAGCGTCTGCTCCCCCGGCTCGCCGAAGGTGCCGTCGGCGCGGTGGCCTGGGCCGATGCCGATGGCCGATGGGGCGCTCCTGCCTGCCGCGTCGTCGAGTCCGCCGTGGCGGGTGAGGCACACTATGTCCTCCACGGCGACGACGCCGAGATTCTGCTGGTGCTCGCCGGGGACTCGCTGTACGAGGTCGCGGGTGTTCTCGGGGTACGGACTCCGGCGATGGACGAGTCCCGGCGGCTGGCTCACGTCACGTTCGACGGTACGCCCGCCCGGCTGATCGGCCCGGTCGACCTCGGCGCGCTGCGGGACGTCGCGTGCGCAGTGCTCGCCGCCGAGCAGGCCGGGGCGGCGGCACGCGCGTTCGAGCTGACGGTGGAGTACAGCAAGCAGCGGCACCAGTTCGGCAGGCCGATCGGCGGGTTCCAGGCGGTGAAGCACCGGATGGCCGATCTCCACGTCCTGGTGGAGACCGCACGTTCGGCGGCCTACGCGGCGCCGGAGTCGAGCAGGCTGACCGCGGTGGCGAAGGTGTACTGCTCCGAGGCGCTGGCGACGGTGGCGGGTGAGATGATCCAGCTGCACGGCGGGATCGCGATCACCTGGGAGCATCCGGCGCACCGCTACTTCGAGCGGGCGCACGGCGCGGCGCACCTTTTCGGCTCGCCCGGCGATCACCTGGGGCGGGTGCGCCCGCCGTTATCGTGATCCGGTGGACTGTGCGATCCGCGCCAAGCACCGCGGCGAAGACCCGCTGGTGGGCCGGTCGTCTGGGCGACGACCTGGTCGTCGCGCATTTCCATCAGCACGTGTTCGCGCGGCACCGGGGAACACCCGAGGAGATCGGGTGATGGACAGCCCGTGGTGGACATCGACGTGCTCTGCGACCGTTTGGCGAGCTACTTCCGAGCCAGGAACCGGGTGACGGCACGGATCCGATCGCCGTCGAGGGTGAGCACCATCAGCCCCGCCGACGCCTCGCCATGGCGGCAGTGGAGGGCAGGCTGGTTGTTGGCCCGGGTCGGCGTCATGGTGAAGCCCTGCGGGACCGGCACGGCCATGGTCACGCGGAGGAAACCGGCGATCGCTTCGAGGCCGTGGTACTCGTGTGGCGCCGGCGGCATGGCGAGCCACGCGTCGTCGGTGAGCAGGCGGAGGACGCCGTCGAGGTCGCCCGCGGTGAACGCGTCGGCGAACCGCCTGGTCAGCGCGCGCTCCTGCGGTGACGGACGGTGCGCGGCGCGGGCTCGGTGCTTGTCGAGCGACGCGCGGGCGCGTTGGAGCATGCCCTTGATCGCGGTCTCGGTGGTGCCGAGCATGCTCGCGACCTCATTGGCAGGAAAGCACAGGACGTCTCGCAGGACAAGGGTGGCGGCTTGCCTGGGCGGGAGGAGCTGGAGGCCGGTGATGAACGCGAGCTCGACTGCCTCTCGGGTGCTGTGGCGCGCTTCGGGGCCGGGTTTTCGGTCCTCGATGAGCTCGTCCGGATACGGCTGTAGCCAGGTCACCTCACCGCGACGGCTGGGTTCCGGCGGGTCGAACGGGGGCGCCGGCTCGGGTGGACGGCGGCGGCCCGCGTCGCGCAGGACGTTGAGGCAACGGTTGGTGGCGATGCGGTACAGCCAGGTACGTAGCGACGAGCGACCCTCGAAGGCGTCGAGGCCACGCCAGGCGGCGAGCAGGGTTTCCTGGACAGCGTCCTCGGCGTCGGTGAGGGAGCCGAGGATGCGGTAACAGTGCAGGTGCAACTCG
The DNA here is from genome assembly GCF_047608695.1 of Amycolatopsis sp. cmx-11-32. Lineage (NCBI taxonomy): Bacteria > Bacillati > Actinomycetota > Actinomycetes > Pseudonocardiales > Pseudonocardiaceae > Amycolatopsis > Amycolatopsis sp. cmx-11-32. Next base: position 369,469 of record NZ_JADNQN010000005.1, read on the forward strand.
TGACGGTAGGTGTCGGTGAGCTCGCGAAACCCTTGCTCGTCCGTTGTCCTCACGTGTGCGATCTTGTCACGACCTTTTTCGCGGTGCACCGTTCCACTTCGGGCGGGGGCGGTGTCTGACGTGGTGACCGCTGAAGAAAGGAACCGTCATGACCAGCCCAGCTTTGGACGTCGCGCTCTCCTACCACCGGGCCTGGACCGGCAAGGACTTCCAGAAGGCGATGACCTACATCGCCGACGACATCGTGTGTCACGCGCCCGCCGGGCGGCTTTCGGGCGCGGAGGCGTTTCGCGGATTCATGGGTCCGTTCACCCGGATCCTGACCGGCTCGACGCTGCTTTCGGCGTTCGGGGACGAAACGACCGCGCTGCTGATGTACGACACCGCGACCCTGCCGGTGGCGAGCGCGCCCGGGGCCGAGTTGGTGACCGTGCGGGACGGGAAGATCGTGAAAGTGCGGATCGTATTCGATCGGGCTCCTTTCGACGCTGCTCGGGAGGCGGCGGTGAGGTCGTAGGGCATGGTGGGGTCGTAGGCATGGTGGGACGCCGCGAGGCGCGTTCTCGGCAGGCCGCGAGCAGGCGACGATGGGCGGCAGGTTGAAGCGCGACTTGTCACTCACGATGGTCTGGTGAGCGCGTTCCGCGCCATGCGTGCTCGGGGCGTGCTGGTGCCGTCACCGGACGGAGTCCTTCGTCCGGTGGCGCGAACCACCCACCCCAGCGAACTCGGCCAACGCACGCACCTGACGCCCCTGCACCCGACGAAGCAACACCTCCTCATCGAACGCGGCATCAAGAAAGCGAGCAGCCCTCGGATTGAAAGCAAGAGCAGTGGTCATAACCATGATCATACTCGAACAGACGTTCGACCGCACGTAATCGAACTCGACCGGGCAGAAATATTCAAAAGTGCCCGCGAGCGGCGTACCTCTGGGCTATCCGCGACTTTCCGACGCCGCCTCGACCCCCATGGCCGCTCCGGTCAGCACCGGAGGTAGGGTCAGCCCCCGCACCGGCCCACCTGCTCACCGCATTCACCCCACGACGCTCCCGACTAGACTCACAACGGTGACCGCAAACCTCCGCACAGGCAGCGATTTCGCCCGCCTGTCCCGCCGCGTCAGCGAAGCGGGCCTCCTCGACCGCCGTCCCGGCTACTATGTCTTCCGCGTTGGCTTGGTCGCCACGCTCTTCGTCTCCGGCTGGATCGCCTTCTTCGCGATCGGGGATTCCTGGTGGCAGCTGGGGATAGCCGTCTTCCAGGCGGTGCTGTTCGGCCAGATCGCCCTGCTGTCGCACGATCTCGCGCACCGGCAGGTGTTCCGGACCCGGCGTCCGAGCGAGGTCGCCGGCCGCATCGCGGGGAACCTCGGCGTCGGCATGAGTTACGGCTGGTGGATGGACAAGCACACCCGCCACCACGCGAACCCGAATCACGAGGGTCTCGACCCCGACGTCGACCCGGACATCCTGGTGTGGTCGAAGGATCAGGCACGGGCGAGCAAAGGAATTCCGCGGTTCATCGGCCGCTACCAGGCGTTCCTGTTCTTCCCGCTGCTCACGCTCGAAGGCCTGAACCTGCACGTCTCCGGCATCCGCGCGGTCTCGAAGCCGGGCATCCGGCGGCGCGGACTCGAGGCGGCCTTGCTGCTCACCCATTTCGTACTCTACTTCAGCGCGCTGCTCGCCGTCCTCTCCCCCGGCAAGGCCCTCGTCTTCTTCGTCGTCCACAAAGCACTGTGGGGTGTCTACATGGGATCGATCTTCGCGCCCAACCACAAGGGGATGCCGATCCTGTCCGGGGACACCGAACTCGACTTCCTCCGCAAGCAGGTGCTCACGTCACGCAACGTCCGCGGCGGCAGGGTCGTCGACGTCGCGCTCGGCGGGCTCAACTACCAGATCGAGCACCATCTGTTCCCGAGTATGCCGTCGCCGCATCTTCGCCGCGCCCGGCCCATCGTCCAAGGATACTGCGCGGAAATCGGCGTCCCGTATCACGAGACGGGGCTCATGGAGTCGTACGCGCTCGCGTTGCGCAGCCTGCACGAAGCCGGTGAGCCGATCCGACTTTCGGAGGGTTCACCGGCTGAGACACCCGCGGCACGCCGTTGACACTCCAGACACGGCTTCTTACTTTCGGTGTATGACGCTGAGCCATGGGCAATCCGGCAGACGCGGACCGGAACGCCCGGAATTCCTCCGGGCGATCGCCGAACTCGGCCAACTGCTGTCCTTGCCTCCGTTGGCCTTGCGTTCCCCTGCTCGGTCCTCCTCGGCCACGCGGACGGAAAGCTCGGTCCCGGCGCAACGCCGGGACCGAGCCACCCCGGGGGAACCTGTCCGACGTAGAGCGTGCGGTTCGGGCTGCCGCCTCCGGGGTTGGTCGCCAGCCCCGGAGCCAAAGCGCTGATCAGCGCCTGGGCCGCGGTGGCCCCGATGTGCGACGACAGGTACAGCGCCGCGGCACCGGCCTCGTGGAGTTCCGCACCGCGGTGCCCAGCGCGGGCGACGCGCCACCACCGAGGCTCACGTTGGCCACGGGGGGCTTCTTGGCGTTCTGGGTGATCCAGTCGACGCCCGCGGTCGCGCCGCTGCCGTCGGAACCGAGGAACCGCACCGGGTACGGCGAAGCATTCTTGGCGACACCGTATTTCGTTCCGGCGATCGTGGCCGCGACATGCGTGCCGTGGCCGTAACCGTCGTCCGCGTTCATGTCATTGTCGACGACAATCGTATCCCTGCGTCGCCTCGGCGCGCAGCACCTTGTTCTGCTCCACGAAGGCGACGGCAGGATCGGCCGCGAGGCGCTTGGCCTGCCGCTCGCCCAGCGCCACCGAGAAACCGCTGATGCCCTGCGTAGACTGCCGTCCGATGGTCCCGCCGAACTTGCTCGCCAGCGAAGGCTTGTCGGCGGCGGAGCCGTCCTTGAGCACGACGATGTAGCTGTCCCCATCCCTTGGCGAGCTTCCACTGAAAACGCTAAGCGAAATTCACAAGAATGGACAGTTTTACATTCTTCGTCTTTACGGTTACAACCAATCGTCCGGACGTGGCCACGGCATGAGTGCCGCGAGTTCGCCCGGCACCGGTTCGGTCACCGTGTACCGCCCGCGGTGGAACAGCAGGGGCCGATCGTCGGACGGCTCGCCGAGCGCGGTGACCCTGCCGACGACGACGTAGTGGTCGCCCGCCTCGTGCACGGTTTCGAGCTCGCAGTCGATCCACGTCAAAGCCCCCGCCAGCAACGGGGAGCCGGACGGTGCGGGGGTCCATTCGACCGAAGCGAACTTGTCCACGCCGCGGGCGCCGAACACCGCGCTGACGTCCTGCTGGTGCCCGGCGAGCATGTTGACGGCGAACCGCCCGGATTCGGCGAGCACCGCCCACGTCCGTGAAGTCTTGGCCGGGCAGAACAACACCAGCGGCGGGTCAAGGGAAAGCGCCGCGAACGACTGGCACGCGAACCCCACCGGCGCCCGGCCGTCGTGGCCGGTCACCACCGCGACGCCGGTGCAGAAGTGCCCGAGCACCGACCGGAAGCGCGCCGAATCGATACTCGCCCCGACGTCCGCCACCCGGGTCACGACTGACCCGGCGGCCGGGCGCCGACGGAAAAGTCGTGTCCCCACAGGGAAACCGCCGTACTCTCTCGGGCGATCCAGCTCTCGTCGTCCACTTGCCTTCCCTCGCAGCCGTATTCGACGTCGAATCCGCCGGGGGTCTTCATGTAGAACGAGAGCATCAGATCGTTGACGTGCCGACCGAGGGTCGCCGACATCGGCACCTTCCGGCGGATGGCACGATCGAGGCAGAGGCCGACGTCGTCGGTGCTCTCCACTTCGACCATGAGGTGCACGATGCCGCTCGGGGTCGGCATCGGGAGGAACGCGAGACTGTGGTGACGCGGGTTGCACCCGAAGAACCTCAGCCACGCCGGGGCGCCGTCCGCGGGCCTGCCGACCATCTGTGGCGGCAGCTTCATCGAGTCCCGCAGCCGGAAGCCGAGGACGTCGCGATAAAACCGCAAAGAGGCTTCGTCGTCGTGTGTGGACAGTACGACGTGCCCAAGCCCTTGTTCGCCGGTCACGAACTTGTGACCGTACGGGCTCACCACGCGCCGGTGCCGCAGCGCGACACCGTGGAAGACTTCGAGTGTGTTGCCCGACGGGTCCTCGAAGGACACCAGGCCGTCGACCCGCCGATCAACCAGCTGGTCGGGCGTTCCTTCTTTGTACGGCACGGAATGCGCGTCGAGACTGGCCCGGATCTCGTCGAGTTCGCCGACGGTGGCGACCTCCCAGCCCGCCACCGCGAGCCTGTCGTGCTCTCCGGGGAAGATCACCAGCCGCGCCGGGAAGTCGTCCATCCGCAGGTAGAGCGCCTCCGGATTCGTGCCGGAGCCCTCCACCATGCCGAGGACCTTCAGCCCGTATTCGCGCCACGCGGCCATGTCGGTCGCTTCGATGCGGAGGTAGGCGAGCGAACGGATACCCATCAGGAGGCTCCCAGGAAGTCGAGTGCCAGCCGGTTGAACTCGTCGAACTTCTCCAGTTGCGCCCAGTGCCCGCAACCGCCGAACACGTGCAGCTGGGCACGCGGGATCAGCTTGAGCGCGAACAAGGCGCCGTCGAGCGGGTTGACCCGGTCTTCCCTGCCCCAGATGAGCAGCACCCGCTGACGCAGGCGATGCGCCTCGCGCCAGAGCATGCCCTCCTCGTAGGTGTCGGGCCGGGCGAACGACTTGCCCATCGCCTTCATCGCGGCGAGGGACTCCGGCGCGCTCGCGGCGGCGAACCGGTCGTCGATCAGTTCCTCGGTGATCAAGGACTGGTCGTGCACCATGATCCGCAGGAAGGCTTCGAGCTTCTCCCGGCTCGGCCCCGGCGGAGCGCTGAACCGGCCCAGGTTCTTGATGCCCTCGGTGGGATCGGGCGCGAACAGGTTCACACTCAGCCCACCAGGGCCCATCAGCACCAGACGACCCGCGCGCTTCGGGTGGTTCAACGCGAGCCGCACGGCCGTCCCGCCCCCGAGCGAGTTGCCGACGAAGTGGGCGCGCTCGATGCCGAGTTCGTCCATCAGCCCGGTGACGGCGTCCGCGCTGTGGCGGAAATACTGCGGATGCTCGGTCGGTTTGCCCGACCGGCCGAACCCCGGCTGGTCGATCGCCAGTGTGCGGTAGTTCTTGCCGAACACCGGCAGGTTGCGGCCGAAGTTGCGCCACGCCGACGCGCCGGGGCCACCGCCGTGCAGCAGGATGACCGTCTCCGGGTGTTCACCGCCCGTCTCGTGATAGTGCAGCTTGAGTCCACCTTGGACGGTGACGTATTTGCCTTCGGTCATCAGACCATCGCATTCTCGACGGGCAACCCGAAGGCACCGGTTCCGAACATGACGTAGGCGCGCTCGGCGTCGTTCGCCGCGTGCACGCGGCCGGCGTGGGCGTCGCGCCAGAACCGTTGAACGGGGGTGCCAGTTTTCAAGGCACGGCCGCCGGAGTTCTCGAAGAGCCTGTCGATCGCGAAGATCGCGCGTTCCGTGCCACGGACCTGGTCACGCCGGACCCGCAGCCGCGTGGGGAACGGGAGCTTCTCCCCCTTGCACGCCAACTGGTACAGCTCGTCGATGTTGTGCGTCAACTGCAGCCAGGCCGCGTCGATCTCACTCGCCGCCTCGGCGATGCGCACCTTGGCGAACGGGTCCTCTTTGGACTGTTCGCCCGCGTACGCCGCGCGTACCCGCTTGCCCTGATATTCGACGTGCGCGTCGTAGGCGCCTTGGGCCATCCCGATGATGGGTGCGGTGATCGTGCTCGGATGCACCGAACCGTAGGGGAGTTTGTACAGCGGTCCCGGGTTGATCTCCTGGCCCGGCGTCTTGCACTTCGAAGTCGCGATGAAGCTGAGCGCGCGGTGCTTCGGGACGAAGACGTCGTTCACGACGATGTCGTTGGACCCGGTGCCGCGCAGGCCCACGGTGTCCCAGACGTCTTCGATCGTGTAGTCGGAGATCGGCACCAGGTACGTGCAGAAGTCGACAGGTTTGCCGCCGGAGAACACCGGCCCGCCCAGCAGCACCCAGGTCGCGTGATCGCAGCCCGAGGAGAAGCTCCAGTGCCCGCTGAGCCGGTAACCGCCGTCGACGACGTCCGCCTTGCCCATCGGCGCGTACGACGAGGAGATCCGGGCGTCGGCGTCGTCACCCCAGACGTCTTGCTGCGCCTGGGCCTCGAACAGGCCGAGGTGCCACGGGTGGACGCCGAGGATGGAGGCGACCCAGCCCGTGGACCCGCACGCGCTCGCGACGAGTTTGACCGCGGTGTAGAAGCTCACCGGGTCGGCTTCGAGGCCACCGAACGTCTTCGGCTGCAGCAGCTTGAAGAACCCGGTCTCCTGCAGGGATTTGACGGACTCCTCGGGAACGCGCCGGGCGTCCTCCGCCTCCTGCGCCCGCTCCCGCAGGACCGGCAGCAGCTCCCGGATTCCCGCGATCACGTCCTGCGCGGCGTGCTCGCTCATATGCGTTCCCTCTCGCCGTACTCCGTGAACCGGATGCAAGACTAGAACACGTTCTCGTTTTTGTCGACCGATCCCCGATCGAGCGCACTGTGCGCTCCCGCACGCCGGCCGGAAAAGATGCAGTCAGCCAGCGACAGGCCGCTCACATAGGACCTAGAACAGATTCCCACCGCGGTCCGGCCCGCCGCGTACAGCCCGCGAATCGGGACACCGGTGGCGGACCGCACCGACCCGGTCTCCTCATCGACGACCAGGCCACCCAGCGTCAGCATCGGACACGGATAGCCGAGGTTGGGCCGGATCGAGACGTCGATCAGCGAGTACGGCGCCCGATCCAGCGGGCGCGTGAACTCCTCGGGTTTGCCCGTCGGGTCGGCGCCGGAGCGCGAGGCCGCGACACTGGCGATGAGCCCGCCAGGTTCCACACCGGCCTTGCGCGCGACGTCTTCGAGCGAACCGGCGACGACTCGTCGCCGCAGCAGGTAGCGCACCTGAAGTGCTTGGAACCACTGGCTTTGCTTACGCGCGTCACGCCGTACGTCCCGCACGATGGCGTCGTCGACCAGCAGCCAGCCGCGCCCTTCGTGCTCGGTGATCATGCGTTCGCCGACGGCCGCGCCGTACCGGGACTCGTCGATGATCCGCCCGCCCGCCTTGCCGACGAGCAGGCCGCCCAGGAACGCCGGCGGCGGGGTGATGAAGCGCCAGGCGGAGATCCGCCCCAGTTCCGCCGTGGCCCCGCCCGCCTCGGCCCCCATCCGGATCCCGGACCCGTCATCGGCCGAGGTCCCCAGCGCCAGGCCGCCGCGATACGCGGGCGCGTGCTCGCGCACCATCTCGCGGTTCGCGATGAACCCTCCCGCGGCGAGAACGACCCCGCGTGTGGCTGAAATTCGCAGCTCACGCCCGTAGCGGCGTTCGATCCGGTCCACCCGCCGATGCAGCGACTTCCGCAGTGACGGCACGTAGATCCCCGGCTTGGCGGCGTACGCGGCCAGCTTCCGATGCGCGGCCCGCACGCGGGCGGGAGCGTCCCGCAGGGTGGACACGGCGACACCCGTCACGGTGCCGTCGGCGGCCACGATCAGCTTCCGGGCGGCGGCCTGCGGCAATACCTGGACACCGCGGCTCCGGACGGCGTCGGCCAGGCGCTTCATCAGCAGTTTTCCCGAGGTTCCCGGACCTTTGACCCGGTGACCGCGCGGTGCCGGCTTGGCCGCGTCGCGGAAGCCGCCCGCCGCCTCGCTGCCCGAGTAGTACAGATAGTGCTTGTCGCTCGGATAGGACGTCTTGTACGGGCACAGGCTGCCTTCGAACGGGACCCCGTTGCCCTCGAGCCAGGAGACCATCTCCGTACTGCCCGCGCAGAACCGCCGCAGAGTCTCCTCGGAGACGACGTCGCCGACCTCGAGGCGCAGGTAGTCGTACATCGCGTCGACGCTGTCGTCGACGCCCGCGTCCCGCTGCTGCGGCGTCCCGCCACCGGCGTAGACGACACCTCCACTGACAGCGCTCGCGCCACCGCCGGAAAACCGGTCCAGGATCAGCACGCGGGCGCCCGCGTCGGCGGCTTCGATCGCCGCACAGGCGCCGGCCGCCCCGAAGCCCACGATCACCACATCCGCGACGAGGGAGTCCATGACACCCACCCTAGAACTAGAACACGTTCTCGTCTATGGTGACTGGAGCAGCACGGATGTTGCTACATGCTTCCTACAACGTGTTTCAGGTGAGGGGCGTATGGACTACGACGTGATCGTGGTCGGCAGTGGTGCCGCCGGGATGACCGCCGCGCTGTCCGCAGCCCACCGGGGACTCGAGGTCCTGGTCGTGGAGAAGGCCGCCCACTTCGGTGGCTCCACCGCGCGCTCCGGCGGCGGAGTCTGGATTCCCGGCAACCACGCCCTGCGCGCGGCCGGGATCGAAGAACCCCCGGAGAGGGCTCGCGAATACCTCCAGTCGATCGTCGGGGACGTCGTCCCGGCCGAACTCCGGTCGGCCTTCCTCGACCGCGGCCCGGAAGTCCTGTCGTTCGTCTGCGACAAGTCGCCGTTGCGCTTCCGATGGGTCCGCGGTTACTCGGACTACCACCCGGAGGCGCCCGGCGGACGGGCAGGCGGACGGTCGGTCGAACCGGTCGCCCTCGACGGCAACGTGCTCGGGCCGGAACTGGCGAATCTGGAGCCGCCCTACAGCCCTCCCCCGCTGGGCGCCCCGATCACCCAGGCGGACTACCGGTGGCTGAGCCTGCTCGCCCGGCATCCGCGCGGGATCCTCCGCGTCCTCGGACTCGGTGGGCGCTGGCTGGTCAGCCGGATTCGCCGTCAGCGGCTGCTTTCCATGGGGCAAGCGCTTGCGGCCGGGTTGCGTGCGGGGCTGCGGTGGGCGAATGTCCCCATCTGGCTGAACACGCCGCTTCTGGACCTCGAGGCCGAGGGCGATCGCGTGGTCGGCGTCGTGGTCCGTCATGAGGGTGAGGAGAAGCTGATCCGCGCGCGGCTCGGCGTCGTCCTCGGCGCGGGCGGGTTCGAACGCAACGAGGAGATGCGGGTCAAGTACCAGCGTGCGCCCATCGGCACCGAGTGGACCGTCGGCGCCGAAGCCAACACCGGTGACGCGATCGGCGCGGGGCTCAAACTCGGCGCGGCCACCGACCTGATGGACGACGCCTGGTGGGGCCCGTCGATCCCGCTGACCGGCGGCCCGTGGTTCGCGCTCGCCGAGCGGTCGCGGCCGGGTTGTGTGATGGTCAACGCCCGAGGCGAACGCTTCGTCAACGAATCGGCGCCCTATGTCGAGGCCGTGCACGCGATGTACGGCGACGGCGACGGGCCTGGCGAGAACTTCCCGACCTGGCTGGTGTTCGACCAGCGCAACCGCAACCGGTACATGTTCACCGGTCTCGGCCCGCGCCTGCCACTGCCCGGCCGCTGGTTCAAAGCGGGCATCGCGGTCAAAGCGAGCACGCTCGCGAAGCTCGCCGAGCGGATCGAGGTCCCGGCCGACGCGCTGGAGGCCACCGTGCGGCGGTTCAACGGCTTCGCGAAGAGCGGCGTGGACGAGGACTTCCACCGCGGGCGCAGCGCGTACGACCACTACTACGGCGATCCGCGGAACAAGCCCAATCCGAGCCTGGGCCCGCTGGACGTCGCGCCGTACTACGCGGTGAAGATCGTGCCCGGTGACCTGGGCACCAAGGGCGGTTTGAGGATCGACCCGCACGCGCGCGTCCTGCGCGAGGACGGGTCGGTGATCGACGGACTCTACGCGGCGGGCAACACGAGCGCGGCGGTGATGGGCCGCACCTACGCCGGCCCCGGCGCGACGATCGGCCCGGCGATGGTGTTCGGCTATCTTGCCGCCGAGCACCTCGCGCAGCAAGATCACGGTCAACCGGGAGGCAGCCGATGACGACGGAATCCGTACGGCAGATCGACGCGGGCGCACCCCCTTCGCGATTCGCGCGCGGCTGGCACTGTCTCGGCCTCGCCGAGCCGTTCCGGGACGGGAAACCGCACGCCATCACGGCGTTCGGGACGAAACTGGTGGTCTTCGCCAATTCGTCCGGCAAGCTGAACGTGCTCGACGGGTACTGCCGCCACATGGGCGGCGACCTCACCCAGGGCGAGGTCAAAGGCGACGAGATCGCCTGCCCGTTCCACGACTGGCGCTGGAACGGCAACGGCAAATGCGTCTCGATCCCCTACGCGAAAAGGGTTCCGCTGCGGGCACGGACGAAGACGTGGCAGGTGCTGGAGGAGAACAAGCAACTGTTCGTCTGGCACGACCCGGAGGGCAACCCGCCGCCCGAGGATGTCGTGATCCCGCGGATCGAGGGAGTGTTCAACGGCGAGTGGAGCAACTGGACGTGGGACTCGGTGCTGATCGAGGGCTCCAACTGCCGCGAGATCATCGACAACATGGTCGACATGGCACACTTCTTCTACATCCACTACGCCTTCCCGACCTACTTCAAGAACGTGTTCGAGGGACATGTCGCCACGCAGTACCTCAACACGAAAGGCCGCCCGGACAAGGGAATGGCGTCCAACTACGGCGGCGAGGAGAACCTGCTGCGGTCGGAGGCGTCCTACTTCGGGCCGTCCTACATGATCAACACGCTGCTCAACACGTACCAGGGTTTCGAGATCGAGAACGTGCTGATCAACTGCCACTACCCGGTCACCGAGAACTCGTTCGTGCTGCAGTGGGGCGTGAGCGTGAAGAAGTTCGAGGGCGTCTCGGACGAGCACGCGGACAAGATCGCCGGGAAGTTCGCCAAGGGTATCGGCGTCGGCTTCCTGCAGGACGTGGAGATCTGGCGCAACAAGACACGGATCGACAACCCGTTGCTGTGCGAGGAGGACGGGCCGGTCTACCAGCTGCGCCGCTGGTACGACCAGTTCTATGTGGACGCGGCCGACGTCACCGAGGACATGACGCGGCGCTTCGAGTTCGAAGTGGACACCAGCCGCGCCAACGAGGTCTGGGCGGCGGAGGTGGCCGAGAACCTGGCGCGGCAGCAGGCGGAAGAGGCCGGGGTGTGAAGCCCGAGACCGTCGAGTTCCTCACCGCCGGGCTCCAGCCGTTGAGCTGCCGCTCGTGCGGGACCTGTGTGCTGGTCAAGAAGAACAGCGTGCAGCACACCAGCGTCCAGTGGACGAGCGACGCGGCCCGGAGCTGTCCGGTGTTCGCGGAACAGAAGGCGTCCGGAGCGCGGACGGCGTTGCTCGACACCTGCGGCAACCTCAGCGACAGCATCGACGCCGCGGTGAAGGACGGCTCGCTGGAGGTGCCCGAATGAGTGGTCCCGTCACCGTGACCGTGGCCGAGGTGATCACCGAGACGGCCGACGCGTCGTCGATCGTCTTCGAGATCCCGGCCGAGCACGTCGCCGGTTTCGCTTACACCCCAGGACAGTTCCTCACCGTCCGCGTGCCGAGCGACCGGACCGGGTCGGTGGCCCGCTGCTATTCGCTCTCCAGCGCGCCGCACGAGAACCGGGTCCAGGTCACCGTCAAACGCACCGCGGACGGCTACGGGTCGAACTGGCTCTGCGACAAGCTCCAGGCAGGCCAGGAGGTCCAGGTCCTGCCGCCCGCCGGGGTGTTCAGCCCCGCGTCACTCGACGAGGACTTCCTGCTGCTCGCGGGCGGAAGCGGGATCACGCCGGTGATGTCGATCCTGAAGTCGGCCCTGGAACAGGGAAGCGGCAAGGTCGTGTTGCTCTACGCGAACCGTGACGAGCGATCGGTGATCTTCGCGCGGGAACTGGCGGGCCTCGCGGCTCGGCACGAAGACCGGATGATCGTCTTGCACTGGCTCGAAAGCCTGCAAGGACTGCCGACAGAGGCGCACCTTCGCGCCTTGGTCGCGCCGTACACCGCGCACGAGGCGTTCATCTGCGGTCCCGGGCCGTTCATGGACGCGGCGCGCTCGGCGCTCAAGGACCTCGGCCTGCCCCGCGAGCGGATCCACCTGGAACGGTTCCTTTCCCTCGGCGGGAATCCGTTCGAGGTGGCCGAGCCCGTCGTCGTCGAAGAGGCCGAGACCCCGGCGGGAGTCGAGGTCACCCTCGACGGCGAGACCAGGAGATTCGAGTGGCCGCGCCGGACGAAACTGCTGGACCTGTTACTGGAGAAGGGTTTTGACGCGCCGTTCTCCTGCCGTGCTGGCCAGTGCAGCGCCTGCGCTTGCCGGATCACCTCCGGTGAGGTGAAGATGCTGAACAACGAGGTCCTCGACGGCGACGACATCGCCGAAGGCATCGTGCTGGCGTGCCAGTCCCTGCCGCTGACCGACGAGGTCACCGTCACCTACGAATAGGAGTTCCCCGTGCCCATCGACCCCGCGGTCGCGATCGGCGCCGATCTCGGCGAGGTGAGTTTCGCCTGGACCGCCTCGGACGTGCAGCTCTACCACCTGGCGCTGGGCGCGGGCGCGGATCCGATGAGCCCCCGGGAGCTGCGCTACACCTATGAGGACGGCATCCAGGTGCTGCCCACGTTCGCCACCGTGGCGGCGAACCTGCGGGTATTCGAGCCACCCGCGGTCTCGTTCCCCGGCGTCGAGGTCGACCTCGGGAAGGTGTTGCACGGCAAGCAGGAGGTGATCGCGCACCGGCCGATCCCGGCGGCGGGCAAGGCCGTGGCCAGGACGCGGATCGTCGACGTCTTCGACAAGGGCAAGGCGGCGGTGATCGTGAACGAGACGGTCGCCACCGACTCCGGCGGAACTCCACTGTGGACACTGCGGTCGAGCATCTTCGCCCGTGGCGAAGGAGGTTTCGGCGGCGAACGCGGACCGTCCGATCGCGTCGAACTCCCGTCGCGGGAACCGGACGTGGTCATCGACACACCGACGCTGCCACAGCAGGCGCTGCTCTACCGGCTCTGCGGCGACCGCAACCCCCTGCACGCCGATCCCGCGTTCGCCGCGGCGGCCGGGTTCGACAAGCCGATCCTGCACGGCCTGTGCACCTACGGCGTCGTCGCGAAGGCCGTCACCGACGAACTGCTGGAAGGGGACACCTCCCGCGTCGCGTCGTTTTCGGCGAAGTTCGCCGGCGTCGTCTTCCCCGGCGAACCGCTGCGGACCCGCGTCTGGCGCGAGCCCGCCGGGCTGCTGATCACGACCACGGCACCCGAACGGGACGACGCGCCTGTTCTTTCCGACACTTTATTGACCACGACAGACTGAATCCTCATACCCGCTGGTAAGGGCTCTGGTTAGACTCGGCGAGGTGCGCACCTTGATCAGCGACCCGTATGCCGAACTCGGCCGGGACTACGCGCGATCGAGACGTCCGGATCCCCGGATCGCGGCCGCCGTGACCGCCGCTCTCGCCGACGCGCGATCGGTGGTCAACGTCGGCGCCGGAGCCGGTTCCTACGAGCCGGAAGACCGTGGCGTGATCGCCGTCGAACCGTCGCGGCGGATGATCGGGCAGCGTCCGGCCACCGCCGCCCCCGCCGTCCAGGCGTGCGCGGAACGGCTGCCCTTCCCCGACGGAGCCTTCGACGCCGGGCTGGCGGTGCTCACCGTGCACCACTGGACGGACGTGACCACCGGACTGGCCGAGTTGCGGCGCGTGTCCCGTCGCCAGGTGATCGTGACCTGGGACCAGGCGGTGTTCGCGCGCTTTTGGCTGGTGCGGGACTACCTGCCGGAGATCGCCGAGCACGAGAGCAGGCTGGCCTGCCTCGACCGGGTCGTCGAGGAGTTGAGCGCGGCGGGCGAAACACCGTCGGTGGCTCCGCTGCCGGTGCCCTCGAACTGTGTCGACGGGTTCCTCGGCGCGTATTGGCGCAGGCCGGAGGCCTACCTGTCGGACCGCGTGCGCGCGGGGATGTCCGGTGTCGCGCTGCTGGACCAGAACGTCGTCGCGTCGGCGGTGGAGCGGCTGCGCGCAGACCTCGCCGACGGGCACTGGCACCGGCGTCACGTCGGCCTGCTGGGCCGGACCGAGCTGGACCTGGGATACCGGCTCGTCACGACGTGATTCAGCCGGGTGGCGGAGCTGAGATGTCCCCCTGGCAAGGACACCACGCATGAACCTCCCTCGGCCGAAGGCCCCGCTATCGCGGCGGCAGGGCGCCCTGGAGTACACAGTGGACTCCTAGGACGCCTCTCGCCGCGTGGACGGCGGTCGACCTGCCGGTCGGGGCGTGGTATTCATGGCTTTCGTGACGTCAGGGACGGGGAGCGGAATGACGGCGGAGTACTTCTTGGTCCGTGGCCAGGTGGAGAAGGGCGACCAGCGGGGGCGGGAACTGGGGTTCCCGACCGCCAACATCGCGTTGCGCGACCAGGACGGCCAGGTCGGCGACGGAGTGTGGGCTGGGTGGGTCGAACGCGCGGACGGTACCCGGATCGCGGCGGCGATCTCGGTCGGCAGGCGGCCGACGTACTACGGCGCGGACGGCTACCGGCTCGTCGAGGCACATCTGCTCGATTTCGGCGGGGACCTCTACGGCGAGGTGCTGACCGTGTGGCTGGGCCACCATCTGCGCGAGCAGCAGGCGTACCCGTCGTCGGAAGCACTGATCGTCGCGCTCGACAAGGACATCGCGGCCGCGGGCAAGTGGGCGGCGGACAACCCGGCCGAGGTCCTTCCCGCCGCTGAGGCGGCCGAAGACGGTGTGGTCCGGCGGATCGGCGTCTGACGGCTTGGGCAAGGACCCGCAGTACATGAAGGCTCCCTTCCTTGCGCCTAGCGCAAGGGCTCCGGCAGAGTCGCGCAACTGCCGTTCGGTGTCGCGAAAGCCACTTTCGGGACCTCTGACGTCGCGAAAGTGGCTTTCGCGACACCGGGGGGCGGCCGCGCTTGACGACTGCGCCACCTCCGGTCGTGAGTGGCGATTCAGGTCAAGGCGGACCGGCAGTTGCTTACCCACGTGTGATCAGCCCGACGGCGCAAGGCCTCGGACCAGGATCAACGGAGGATCGGGGACACTCAAAGTCCCCGATCCTCCGTTCATCAAGGTCAACTCGGTCGAGCGGGAGGATGACGCCGCTTCAGCCAGTAGGCAAACACAGGTCGGGGAGAACCCCGATCGCCACTCACCACCCGCTTGACCAGCTCCGCGACTTTGCCGGGACCCTGCGCCTAGGTACAGGAAGGGGGGGCCTTCATGTACTTCCGAGCGGCGTCCACACCGTCAAAGTGCGGCGCCCACCAGCATGTAGCCCATCCCCAGCCCCATGATCACCCGGCACACCCACCGCGACACCCGACCGGAGCCACCGGCGCCCCGCGCCGCCTGGACCCCGGCGCGGACCGCGTCCACCGCGAAATACGCCGCCACGACACCGAAAACCAGCGACAACCACAGCGCCGAAGCGGCACCGGGGCCGGACATCACCAGCCACGGCCCGTGGGAGACCTCGCTGTGCGGCATGAACGTCACCATGAACAGCATCGCCGCGGCGGAGACGGCGTGGTGCCCGCACTCGGCGTGCCCGGACCGCCGCCCCTTCCACCACGAGACGGCGAACCAGCCCGCGGTCAGCGCCAGCACCGCCTGCCAGCCCGCCGCGGGGATGGGGCCGCCCACCGGTGACAGCATCGCGACCATGGCGACGACGAGCAGCAGTTCGGCCAGATCACCGTTGCGGACCGCCGCGCCCAGTCGTCCGTAGTCCAGCCGGACGAGTCTCAGCACGCAGGGCAGGACCAGCGCGGCGAACACCGCGGTCAGGGTCCACGCGACAACGCTTGGTCCAGACATGGCACCTCCCAGCCGGTATCCCTCTCACCGTGGCAGGTACCGCTCTAGTACACCATCGGGCAATGAGGTGATCTCAGCCCGCGGTCAGGACCAGTCCGCTCGTAGGTACGCCCGTACCGGCGGTCACCAGCACCCGTGAAGCCCCGTCGACCTGGTTGACGGCGTCGCCCCGCACCTGCCGGACCCCTTCGGCGATCCCGTTCATCCCGTGGATGTAGGCCTCCCCCAGCTGCCCGCCGTGCGGGTTGAGCGGCAGCTTCCCGTCGAGTTCCAGGGTGCCTCCGCTGATGAAGTCCTTGGCCTCCCCCTTGCCGCAGAAGCCCAGTTCTTCCAGCTGCATCAGGACATAAGGGGTGAAGTGGTCGTACAGTACGGCGAGATCCATGTCCCCGGGACCAAGGCCGGACTGCTCCCACAGCTGCCGCCCGACGACGCCCATCTCGGGCAGCGCCGGGAGGTCGTCACGGTAGTAGCTGGTCATCACGTACTGGTCCGGACCACTCCCCTGCGCGGCCGCCGCGATCACGGCGGGCCGGTGCGGCAGGTCACGAGCCCGCTCGGCGCTGGTCACCACCAGCGCGACACCGCCGTCGCTCTCCTGGCAGCAGTCGAGCAGGTGCAACGGTTCGGCGACCCAGCGGGAGGCCTGGTGGTCTTCGAGCGTGATCGGCTTGCCGTAGAACCACGCCTTCGGGTTCGTCGCCGCGCGAGCGCGGTCGATGACGGCGATCCTGCCGAAGTCCTCGCTGGTCGCGCCGTACTCGTGCAGGTAGCGCCGGGCGAGCATGGCGACGGTCGCGGCGGGCGTCGCGATCCCCATCGGGTAGTGGAACGCGTTGTCGACGCCGGAGGAGTTCACCTGCCCCGCTGCGGCCGACGAAACCTGACCGAACCGCATCCCCGACCGTTCGTTGAAGGCCCGGTACGCGACGACGACGTCCGCGACGCCGGTCGCGACGGCCATCGCGGCCTGCTGCACGGTCGCGGCCGCCGCCCCGCCGCCGTAGTGGATCCGGCTGAAGAACTTGAGTTCGGGGATGCCGAGTTCCCGCGCGACGGCGATCTCACTGTTGCCGTCCATGGTGAACGAGACCAGACCGTCCACATCGGACGGAGAGAGCCCGGCGTCCTTCAGCGCGTTCGAAGCCGCTTCGGCAGCCAATCGCAGTTCGCTGCGCCCGGAATCCTTGGAGAACTCCGTCGCGCCGATCCCGACGATCGCCGCCTTCCCGGACAGGGTCATCACTCGCCTCCCATGGTGACCGTCACGGTGCCCACCACATGTTCGCCGAGACTGTCCACACCGGACACGGAGATCACCACGTCGTCACCGTCGCGTTCCAGGACCCGCCCGGTGAAGGTCAGGGTGTCGTAGGCGTAACAGGGCACGCCGAGCCGGATCTTGATCGACCGCACGAACGCCTCCGGTCCCGCCCAGTCGGTCACGAACCGCTGCACCAGGCCGGTGTCGGTGAGGATGTTGAGGAAGATGTCCTTCGACCCGCGTCGGACAGCGGCGTCACGATCGTGGTGGACGTCCTGGAAGTCCCGGGTCGCGACGGCCGTGCTCACCACGAACGTCGGGGTGGCCTCGATGGTCAGCGGCGGCAACTCGGTGCCGGCCGAACAGTTCTTCATCGCGCGACCCGCCAAGCGGGCAACGTCAGTTCCTCGTCGATCTTCACGAACGCGACCTCCACCGGAAGTCCGATGTGGACGGTTTCGGGATCGGCGTCGAGCAGTTCGCCCGTCACCCGGACACCTTCCTCCAGTTCGACGAGCGCCACCACGACCGGCAGATCCTTGCCCGGAACCTTCGGATGGTGATGCACCACGTAGCTGTAGACCGTTCCGCGCCCGGACGCGACGATGTAATCCGGTTTCGCGTCGAGGTCGCCGTCGGGCGGCATCGGCCCTGGTGGATGCCGCAGGGTTTCGCCCCACCGCTGGATCCGCAGTTCGCCTTCGCGCAGCCCGGCCCAGAAGAACTCGGTGTCCTTGCTGATCACCGGCCGCAGCACCGGAGCGGTCGCTTTGGCGGGTCCGGCGCCCGGTGGGCGGAACTTCAGCACCCGGAACATCATGTCCGCGACAGCCTCGTCGCCGACGTACCAAGTGGTCTTCGTCGTCACGAACCAGCCTTCGCCGAGCGCGGTGCGTTTCGGCCCGACGACGCTCTCGAGTTTCGCGGTCGCCGAGACGTGTTCGCCGTGCCGCAGGTAGCGGTGGTAGTTCTGCTCGGAGTCGGTCGCGACGACCGAGGTGAACCCGGCCTCGTCGAGCACCTCCATCATCGCCCCGAGCGGGTCGTCCGACGCGCGGGTCCAACGCAACCCACCCATCGTCCACACCTGCGCCATCGCGGGCGGCGCGACGAGTCCCTTGTGGACACTCCTCGCGGCGAACTCTTCGTCGACATACACGGGATTGCGGTCACCGATGGCCTCGACCCAGTTGTTCACCATCGCCTGGTTGACCGCGTCGCGGGCCGCCCGCGGCGCGGATTGCCCCTGCGCGGCGATCCGTTCGGCCGCCTCCTGGATGCTCATCGCGGCACCCTCGGCAAGCCGAGACCCGCCGTGGCGATCAGTTCGCGCTGGATCTCGTTGACGCCGCCACCGAAGGTCAGCACCAGGTTGCGCTTGGCCACCACGTCCAGCCAGCGGGCCAGTTCCGCGGTTTCGGCGTCGGCCTGATCGCCGTGTCGTGCCACGATCTCCTCCAGTCTCCTGGCCAACCGCTGGATGCGTTCGGAACCGAAGATCTTGGTGGCGGAGGCGTCGGCCACCGCCACCGGTCCGGTCGCCGACGACGCCGCGACCTGCCAGTTCAGCAGTTCGTTGACACGGGCGGACGCGAACGCTTCGGCGAGTACGTTGCGCACGTCGGGCAAGTGAAGCAAGGGTGTTCCCTCGGGCGTCTTCCTGGACGCCGCCCAGTCGCGGACCCGGTCGTGGAGCCCGCCGATGCGCCCGGCCGGGCCGAGCATGACGCGCTCGTGGTTGAGCTGCGTGGTGATCAGCCGCCAGCCCTCGTTCTCCTTGCCCACCAGCATGTCCGCCGGAACCCGGACGTCCGAGTAGTAGGTGGCGTTCACATGGTGCGCGCCGTCGCAAGTGATGATCGGCGTCCAAGAATAGCCCGGATCGCGGGTGTCCATGATGAGGATCGAGATCCCCTTGTGCTTCGGCGCGTCCGGCGCGGTCCGCACGGCGAGCCAGAGGTAGTCGGCGTCGTGCCCGCCGGTGGTGAAGGTCTTCTGGCCGTTGACGACGTACTCCTCGCCCTCACGCACCGCCGTCGTCCGCAGCGACGCGAGGTCCGTGCCCGCGTCCGGTTCGGTGTACCCGATGGCGAAATGCACCTCCCCCGCGAGAATTTGGGGCAGGAAAAAGGTCTTCTGCGCCTCGGTGCCGAACGCCTGCAACGTCGGCCCGACGGTCTGCAGCGTCACCGACGGCAGCTGGACGTCGGCGCGGGCGGCCTCGTCGACGAAGATGTGCTGCTCGATCTCTCCGAAACCCCGGCCGCCGTACCGTTCCGGCCAACCGACGCCGAGCCAGCCGTCGCGGCCCATCCGCCGCACGATCTCGCGGTACACCGGGCCGTGCCGCTCACGCAGCATCGCGTGCCGTTCGCCGGCACTCACCAGTCCGGCGAAGTACTTTCGCAGTTCCGCACGCAGTTGTCGTTGTGCTGCGGTCAGTTCGATCAGCATCGTGTCACCCCACCGCCAGTTCGCCCAGTTCGGCCAGCCGATGCGAGGCGCCGCCGAGTGTCCGTCCGAGATCCTTGACCGCCGACGAGAACCGGTGCAGCGGATACGTTTCGTCCACGCCGACCCCGCCGTGCAGGTGGTGGCAGACGGCCAGCGCGTCGGGCGCCTCCTCCGCCAGCCAGTACGCCGCGATGTCGAGTTCCGCTTCGGCGTCGAGTCCCGCCGCGAGCCGCCAGACCGCCGACCGCGCGGCCAGCTGGACGGTTCTCGAGGCCACGTAGACGTCCGCGATCTGCTGCGCCACCGCCTGGAACGCCGCCAGCGGACGCCCGAACTGCTCGCGTTCGCCGACGTACGCGGTGGTCAGCGCGAGCGCGCCGGCGAGGAGCCCGTCGCCGAACGCCACCGCACCCGCGAGCGCGAACCGGTGGAGGGTGGCGATCGATTCGCCGGGGCCGTGTCCATTGAGGAGGTCGGCGTCGATGACGGTCACGGAATCCAGCGTCATCGTGTGGTCCGGCGTGCCGGAAGAGGTTCTCGTCGGCGTCAGCGTCACGCCGTCCGCCCGCGGGTCGACCAGGAAGACGCCGGTGCCGCCGGGCAGCGAGGCGGGTGTCAAGATCCGAGCCGACTCCGCCGCGAACGGCACGCCGACCTTGACCCCGCTCAGCCGCCAGCCCCCCGCCGACTCCGCCACGGTCGCGGGCCGGGTGGTGAACGGCGCGGAAGGTTCGTGCAGCGCGGCCGTGAGCACGGATTCGCCCGCGGCGACCGGCGGCAGCAGAGCGGCCCGCTGTTCCGGCCCGCCCAGCGCCCCGACGGGCAGGACGCCGAAGGCCAGCGTCGCCAGCGCGGGCACCGGAGAGGCGACGCGGCCGAGTTCGGTCAGGACCAAGGCGACTTCGGCAACGCCGAGGCCGTCACCGCCGAGTTCGGCGGGCAGCGCCAGCGCGAGCAGACCGGAATCGGCGAGCGCGCGCCACGTTCCGGCGGATTCACGCTCCTTGCCGAGCACGCGCGCGGTCAGCGCGGTGACCTCGGTCTGTGTCTCGTCGAACTGGAAGTCCACACTAGCTCCTCACCGGGCCGACCGGGCACAATACTGAAACCTGTTCTAGTCTTATCCGGAAGGCGGCCGGACGGCAACCCCCACGAGAAACGGCGGCGCTCGAAATCGTAGCCGCCGGGCATGGCCGAACCGCCCAGGGTGAGCAGCCCGCACACGTGCAGGATCTGGGCGGGTGTCTCCAAGTAGAGGAAAACTCGCGTCCAGACCACTCAATCTCCGCATAAAAGTCACCCTGGGCAACTCTGTAACCGGTTCTAGGCCGTTACCCGGCGGTAGGATCGGTGCCCATGCAGCCGAGTTTCGTCCTCCGCCAGGCACTCCAGCTCGCGCTCGCCGCGAACGCGCTCAAGCCGCCGCGTGGCGCCCGGACAGCGGTTCCGGCGTTCTTCGCGGGCTGGCTCACCGGGGAGCTCGCCCCGCATCTGCTCGCGCTCACCGCGGCCGACGTGGCGGCGCACGTCGCCCGGCACCGGGGCGGATCGAGCAAGGCCGGTCTCACCCTCGCGGCCGCGTCGGCGGCCGGGCTCGGCACGCTGATCGTCCAGTCCCAGCGAGCGCGCGACGAGATCGAAACCGCGCTCACCGAAGGCATCGGCAAGGCCTATACCGGGGAACTCGAGCACCCGCCGAGCCCGACCGACCTCGCGACACCGTGGGGTCAGCTGGCGATGCCGTTCCGCATGCGCGACCCCGAGGTCCGGCGGACGCGCGACATCGCCTACGCCCCCGGCGGGAAGCGGTTCCTGCTCGACGTCTACGCGCCACGCGAGAAGGTCACCGGCGCGCCGATCCTGCTGCAGGTGCACGGCGGCGCGTGGGTGATCGGCAACAAGGACCAGCAGGGCCTTCCGCTGATGCTGCACATGGCCAAACGCGGCTGGATCTGCGTCGCGATCAACTACCCGCTCTCCCCCGCCGCCCGGTGGCCCGCGCACATCATCGCGGCGAAACGCGCGCTGGCCTGGATCCGGGACAACGCCGAGTCCTACGGCGGCGACCCGTCGTTCGTGGCGGTGACCGGGGGTTCCGCGGGCGGGCATCTCGCGGCGCTGCTGGCACTGACCGCGAACGATCCGGCACTGCAGCCCGGCTTCACCGAGGCCGACACCAGCGTCCAGGCGTGCGCCCCGCACTACGGCGTGTACGACTTCGCCGCGACCAGCGGACGGCGTTCCAGCCAGACACGGCTGAAGACCCTGATCGCCCGGCACGTCTTCGAGGCGGACAAGGACCCGGTGAACTTCCTCGACGACTACGTCGCGGCGTCACCATTGGACCGGATCACCGAGGACGCGCCGCCGTTCTTCGTCATCCACGGCGTCCACGACTCACTGGTGCCGGTCGGTGAGGCCCGCGAATTCGTGCGGCGCCTGCGGGAGAAGTCCCAGCGTGAAGTCGCCTACGCGGAGATCTCCGGCGCGCAGCACGCCTTCGACGTCTTTCCGTCGATCCGCAGCGCACACGTGGTCCGCGGGGTGGAACGGTTCCTGGAATGGAGTCACCGCACCTGGCGGCGCCAGCCCGGCCCCTCGTGACTGGTAGGGACGGTTCGTCGTGCCGCGCCGGGTGAAGGGGACTTTCACCGCATCGCACGCGGTGAAGGCTCCCTTCGCGGCAATGCGTTGAACGTCCCTCCTCCACGCTCAACTCCTCACCGCTCACGAGGCTCGAGGTCAGGGTGGGTAGATCACGTCCGTCGGCCGCGTGGACGGCGGACCGTCGACCCGCCAGCCCTCACCGTCGCGCACGAAGCGGTACCAGCGTTCGTCACGGCCGTAGCGCAGTTGCAGGTCACCTTGGGTGATCCGGTTCCGCCAGGTCTTCGGCGCTCCCGGCAGCCCTGATTCGGCCAAGTCCGCCCTGGCCTGCGCGAGCGGCGCCTGCCCCGGCCGCCAGACCTCCCGGACCACCGCCATCCCGCCCAGGCCCGCCTCGCGCCAGGCCTGGGCCCAGACGGCGAGGTCCCGCACCGGCATCCCCGCGGCCTCGGCGAGTTCGGTGACCACGTCCGGATCGCCTGTCGCCGCCCGGCGGGCGAGGTCTTCCTCGAACGTCAGCTCCGGTTCGCGGCCGGGCCCCATGACCAGCAGTTCCCAGGCCCTCGCGGCGGCGTCGGCGGCGAGTTCCGCGAACGTGTCACTGCTCCAGCCCGTGCGGTGCGGCGGATCGAGGTCGAGGACCGCGGGCGGCCCGACCGTGCCCGGGACCGCCAGTCGCGGCGGCAACGCCGCGATCCGCCGGGTGTAGGCGCGTTTCGGGTCGACGCCGGGCGCGGCGGGGGCGCGCACCCGCTCGCCGGACTCGTTCGCGGGCGCCCGGCGGGACCGCAGTTCCGCGAGGACGGCCTCCCGCGGTCTGCCGCGCAGCAGGAACAGCACGAACGGATCGGCGTCGACCTCTTCCGCGACCAGGTAGTACACCGCGGCGACGTGCTTGCACGGGTCCGCGCTGTCGGGGCAGGAACACTTCGGACGCAGATCACCCGGGCCGGGGAGCAGGTCCGCGCCGGCGGCCCGCGCGTCCCCGGCCAGCTCGCCGGGCAATTCGCCGTCGAGGAGGGCGGCGACGTGCCCGAGCCGCGAGCCGACCATGCCGAGCAGGCTTTCCCACTGCTCCTCGGTGAACGCCCGCATGTGGATGGTCACCCGGTACGGCACGGCTCGGCTGCCCCACACCCGGGCCGTCACCTCGCCCGTGCCGACCGCAAGGTCGCTGACCGTGCCCTTGCGCGCGTACGTCCGCCCGCGCGGCAGCCGGTTCGGGTCGAGTTTGGCGCGGTCTTCCAAAGCCTCGACCCACGCCTTGCCCCACCACGTGTTGCCGAAGGTGCGCCGTTTCCGCCCGGTCACGCTGGGCATCAGGTGTCCCCGAGTCGGACGAGGTCGGCGAGTTCGTCGTCGGACAGCTCGGTGATCCAGTTCTCGCCGGCGCCGATGACCGCGTCGGCCAGGCCGCGTTTGGTCTCCAGGACGGTGGCGATGCGCTCCTCGAGCGTGCCTTCGGAGATCAGGCGGTGCACCTGGACCGGCCTGTCCTGCCCGATCCGGTACGCGCGGTCGGTGGCCTGGTCCTCGACCGCCGGGTTCCACCAGCGATCGTAGTGGATCACGTGGGTGGCCTTGGTCAGGTTGAGCCCGACCCCGCCCGCCTTGAGCGACAGCAGGAACACCGGCACCTCGCCCGCCTGGAACCGGGCGACCATGTCCTCGCGGACCTCGGGCGTACTCGACCCGGACAGCAGCATCGTCGGCAGTCCGCGTTCGGCCAGGCGTTTCTCCAGCAGGCGGCACAGCTGGACGTACTGGCTGAACACGAGCACGCTGTCGCCCTCGTCGAGGATGACGTCGAGCAGTTCCTCGAAAGCGGCGAGCTTGCCGGACCGGCCGTGCAGTACGCCGGGCTCTTTGAGGTACTGCGCCGGATGGTTGCAGATCTGCTTGAGTTCGGTGAGCAGTTTGAGCACCTGCCCGCGCCTCGCCACCCCGTTCAGCTCGCGGATCATCGCGAGGTTCTCCCGGACGACGGCCTCGTACAGCGTCGTCTGCTCGGCGGTGAGCGGGACGAACCGGTCGGTCTCGGTCTTGCGCGGGAGTTCGGGGGCGATGTCCGGGTCGGTCTTCTTACGGCGCAACAGGAACGGCCGCACGGTGGCGGCGAGCCGTTCGGTCGCGACGGTGTCGGAGTTCCGTTCGATCGGACGGGCGACCTTGCGGCGGAACCCGTCGAGCGAGCCGAGCAGACCTGGGGTCGTCCAGTCCACAATGGACCACAGTTCGGTGAGCCGGTTCTCCATCGGCGTCCCGGTCAGTGCGACCTTCGCCGCCGCCGGGATCTTCCGCAGTTCCTTGGCGGTGACCGAAAGCGGGTTCTTGACGTGCTGCGCCTCGTCGGCGGCGATCATCCCCCAGTCCACTTCGGACAGGGTCGCGCGATCCCGGCGGAGGACGCCGTACGTGGCGAGCACGACCTCGTCCGGCGCGACCTCGTCGAGGTGCCGGCCGCCGCCGTGGAACCGGCGCACCGGGACGTCCGGCGCGAACCGGGCGAATTCGCGTTCCCAGTTGCCAAGCAACGACGTCGGGCACAGGACGAGTGTGGGACCTTCCTTCAGCGGACGGCGGTGCAGATGCAGGGAGATGAGCTGGATCGTCTTGCCGAGCCCCATGTCGTCGGCCAGGCAGGCGCCGAGTCCGAGCCCGGTCATCGTCGCCAGCCACGCCAGGCCCGCCTTCTGATACGGCCGCAGGGTCGCCCGCAGTTCCGCGGGCTGCTCTATCGGTTCCGCGGCGCTGTCACGGATCCGCTGGAGCAGCCCCGTCAGCGCCGACGGGGCGGTGAACTCGACCTTCTCGCCGTCCAGTTCCAGTTCGCCGGTGAGCGCCGCGGCCAGCGCTTCGGCGCCGGACAGCTTCTTCGCGCGGTGAGCGCGCACCTTCGCGAGCAGGCGCGCGTCGACCTTGACCCATTTGCCGCGCAGCCTCACCAGCGGCCGTTTCGCCTCGGCGAGCGCGGTGACCTCGGCGTCGGTGAGTTCCTCGTCGCCGAGGCTCAGCCGCCAGCGGAACTGCAACAGGCTCTTGAGCGTGAACTCGGGCCCGGTGACACTGCCGGGGGTCTGCGTCGCGCTCGCCTTCGCCTTGAGTTCGCCCGCGAACAGATCCATCGGCCACTGCACCTCGATACCGGCGCCGCCCAGCGCCACGTCCCCGTGGGTCAGCAGGTCGACGACCTCGTCGTACTCCAGCGCCAGCTCGGTCGGCGCGGCCGATCGCAGCATGCGGCCGAGCGGCGACCACGCCCTGGCACCTCGCCGCAGCCCGAGCAGCAACTGCGTCTCGACCTGCTCGCCCATCCGCTCCAATACCGCTTCGGGCGCGTCCCACAACGTCGCCGCCTCGACGATCAGGCTCGGATCTGCGGCGCTCCGCACGGCGAGGACGGCGGCGAAAGTGGGCTCTTCGTCGGGGTTCTCGGATTCGGACACCTCCATACGCAGGACGAGATGCGCGTCCTGCGCCTGCCGGGTGTTCAATTCCGCGAGCCACGCGGCGCCGTCCGGCCCGACCAGCGTCGACTCGGCCGAAGCGAACGCCGGACCGCCCGCCGCGACGCTCGCGGCCGGCGTGCGGACCAGTACGTCCGCCGTCGCGTCCCAGAGCGCGCGGATCAAAGACTCCGGTGAATGCAACCTGATCCGCTTCAGCCCGGACAACGGCAGCGCGTGCGCCTCGGGCGGCAGCGCGGCGGCGAGCCCGCGCAGCATCTCCTCGTCGGCGACGTCGAGCGGGCCGACCCGCCATGAATCCACCCCACCGGGTGAGGCCGCGGGCAGCAGCCTGCCGCGGGCGATGAGGTTCACCCCGGCCTCGACGGCGGCCGACCACGCGGCGACGGCCGGGCTCAAGTCGCCCTCCGCGACCAGCAACCGCGGAATCGCGCGTGACAACGGGACGAGCGCCGCGTCGACCTTCGTTCGCCGGAAGACCTTTCCCGCCGGCAGCACGAGTTCGATCGCGGTGTCACCCTCTACGCCTTCTCCCCAGAGCGCCAACACGCCGTCCCGCGGGGGATCCGAGGGGACGAAGGTGGCTTGGGTTTCTGTGCCGAACTCCACGCCCCGCACGCTAGAGCACGGGACCGACAGGCGGCGCGCGGGACGTGCTATGAACGGTCCGTTCCTCACAAATCCTGCTATGAACGGACCGTTCATAGCACGCCGCGGAGCCGTGACAGGGACTTTCAGGACCGCGGCAGCCCCAGCAACCGCTCCGCCGTCAGCGACAGCAGCACCTGCGTCGTGCCGCCCGCGATGCTGAGGCAGCGGGTCAGCAGGAACTCGTGCTGCGCGGGGTCACCGGCGACGAGGGCGTTCTCACCGAGTGCCTCCAGCGCGAACTCCGCCACCGCCTGCCGATGCCGGACGCCCAGCAGCTTGCGCACGCTCGACTCGGCGCCCGGGTCCTGGCCGTCGAGCCGCCGCAAGGTCGCCCGCAGGTCCAGGACCGAACACGCGCTGCCGTCGGCGATCAGCGCGCCCAGCTTCTCCAGGTCGGCGTCGTCGCCGAGAGTGGCGAGAACGTTCTCGACGCCTTCTCCCACCGCGGAGCCGCTGCCGAGCGCGACGCGTTCGTTGGCCAGCGTCGTCCGCGCGAGCCGCCAGCCGCCGTTCACCTCACCCACCACCATGTCGTCCGGCACGAAGACGTCGTCGAGGAAGACCTCGTTGAAGACGGCGTCACCGGTGATCTCGCGCAGCGGGCGCGTGCTGATCCCGCCGGTGGTCATGTCGACGAGGAAGTACGTGATGCCCTTGTGCTTGAGCGCGGCCGGATCGGTGCGCGCCAGGCAAATCGCCCAATCGGCTTCACGCGCGAGCGACGTCCACACCTTCTGGCCGTTGAGCAGCCAGCCGCCGTCGGCGCGCCGGGCCGTCGTGCGGAGCGACGCGAGGTCGGAGCCTGCTTCGGGCTCGCTGAACAGCTGGCACCAGGTGATCTCGCCGCGCAGAGTGGGCGCGGCGAAGCGGTCTCGCTGCTCCTGAGAACCGTGTTCGAGCAGCGTCGGGATCGCCCAGGAGCCGATGACCATGTCGGGACGGCGGATACCGGCATCGATGAGGGCGGCGTCGATCCGTAACTGTTCGGCGGCCGTGGCGCCCCGGCCGTACGGCGCGGGCCAGTGCGGTGCCAGCAGTCCCGAATCGGCCAGTGCGGCACGCCGTCCCGGCTCGGGCAGGGTGGCGATTTCGCCTACCAGGACACGGAGTTCGGCGTCCTCACCGGCCTCGACACGCAACGTCCGGCGGTCGCCGCGGAGCGCGAGTTCGGCGGCGCGACGGCGCCACCGGGCGGAACCGCCCAGCCACTGACGCAGGGCGACGGCGCGACGCAGGTAGAAGTGCGCGTCATGCTCCCAGGTGAATCCAATGCCGCCGAGGACCTGAATGCAGTCCTTCGCGTTGGCCACGGCCGCGTCGAGAGCGTAGGCCGCCGCCGTCGCGACCGCGAAAGAATGCTGCGCGGGGTCGTCTGCCGCCCTCGCCGCGTCCCACGCCAGGGCATCGGTGGCTTCGGCCCGGCAGAGCATCTCCGCGCAAAGATGCTTGATCGCCTGGAACGACCCGATGGGACGGCCGAACTGCTCTCGCACTTTCGCGTACTCGACGGCGGTCCGGAGACACCATCGTGCGATACCGGCGGCTTCGGCGGCACCGAGCGTGGCGGCGTAGGCGTCCACGGGGAGCGATTCGAAAACCGCCTCGGGTGACGCACCGGCACACCTGACGCGGCCGACCGGGCGGGAGGCGTCGAACGGATCGCACTGCTCGATGTCCACTCCGGACGTCCCGGGTGGAACGAGTGCGGAGACGTCGCCGGCGGAGACCAGCAGCCACGCCGAAGGGTGAACGTCGAGAGCCGGTCCCGACTCGCCGTCCACGACCGAACCGGAGACGAGGAACCCGGGGCCGAGCACCACCGCCAGCCGTTCGCTCCCGTCCGCGAGGCCGGGCAGGATCTCTTTGGCGGCTTGCGGAACCGTCGCGAGCAACGCGCCGCCCAACACCGTCCCGAGGACAGGACCGGGGACGAGTGCTTCGGTGGCTTCGGCGAGTCCGGCGGCCAGATCCACGAGCGTGCCGCCGGCGCCGCCGACGTCTTCGGGAATCGCGACGCCGAACAAGCCGAGTTCCGCCAGTCCCGGCGGCGGCTCGGTGATCCGGCCACTTCGGACGGCGTCGACGGGCCGGGTGGCCGCCGCCCATGCCCGGATCGACGCGGCCAGTGCCGCCTGTTCCTCGGTGAGCGCGATCGACACGGGTGGGACCTCCTCGCCGTGGCCATACTCGGACCTACTCGCGAGTGTAGAACGCGTTACATTTTCTTGCCCAGTGGGTCACGTCTCGAACAGTTCGTCCGCTTGGGTACGCTACGCGGGGGAAGTGGAACAAGTTCCGAAGATCGGTTCGATGAAGGGGGACGTGGCGATGCCAGGGAAGGCCAAGGCACCCACGAGCGCGAAGGCGCGTAGCGGCACCGGTCTCTCCGCGCTGGGCGGCGACGAACTCGGCTCCGCGGCACAACGCGACCGGCGGCGCCGCATCATCGACGCGACCCTCACGCTCGCCGCGAAAGGCGGGTACGACGCGGTCCAGATGCGCGCGGTCGCCGAGAAGGCGGACGTCGCGCTCGGCACACTGTACCGCTACTTCCCCTCGAAGATTCACCTGCTCGTCTCCGGGCTGGCCAGGGAATTCGAGCGCGCGCAAGAGAAACTCGAACGCTCCGCCATCCCTGGCGACACCGCGAGCGAGCGGCTGATGTTCGTCCTCGGCCGCAACACCCGGCTGATGCAGCGCGATCCGCACCTCACCGAGGCCATGGTCCGCGCGTTCATGTTCGCCGACACCACCGCCGCCGCCGAGGTCGAGCAGGTCGGGCGGCTGATGGAGAACATGTTCGCCAAGGCCATGGGCATCGAGGACCCGACCGAGGCCGATCGCGACATCTTCCACGTCATCGCCGACGTCTGGATGGCGAACCTGGTCGCCTGGGTGACCCGGCGCGCTTCGGCGGCCGACGTCGCGAACCGGCTGGAGCTGTCGGTGCACCTGCTGCTGGACAAGAACGCCTGAAGAAACTCGCGGGGCCTAGTGTTGCGTGATCCTGCAGGTCTTACCCGTGATCAGACGGCGATCTCCGGAGATCGCCGTCCAATCACGCGTAACCGCCGTCTGATCACGCGAGATCGCCGTCCGAGGAACGAAACCCAACGTCAAGCAAGCAGGATCACGCGACACTAGGCAGTGTCTCTCGAAGCGTGCTTTCGGATTTCCACAGCCGGGCCGCGACATCCACTGGTCCCTCACCCAGCCGTATCAGCGGCCCGCCTCCGCAAATCCAAGGCCTCCGGCCAAAAAACGCACGCGCGTGTCCTCGCCCAACCTGCCAACCCCAGTTCGAGAGACACGCCTTAGGCGGTCAGCTTCGGAAGTACGTCCCGCCCGAAGGTCTCGATGAACTCGTCCTGGTTCCGGCCCACGTTGTGTACGTAGATCCGGTTGAAGCCGGCGTCGACGTACTTCTGCAGCGCGGCACGGTGCACGTCCGGGTCGGACGAGACGACCATGCGGCCCTCGAAGTCCTCACGCCGCACCAGTTTCGCCATTTGCGCGAAGTCGAACGGCGAGCGGATGTCGGCCTTCGGGAACTTCATGCCGCCGTTGGGCCACTGCTCCATCGCGTTGGCCCACGCCGTCTCGTCGTCCTCGGCCCACGACAGGTGCACCTGTAGCAGCTTCGGCATCGAGTCCGGGTCCTTGCCCGCCTTGCGCGCGCCGGTCCCGAAGTTGTCGAGGATTCCCGCCAGCTTCTCGATCGACGCGCCCGGCGTGATCAGCCCGTCGGCGAGTTCGCCGGTCTTGCGCGAGGTGTACGGGCCTGCCGACGCGATGTAGATCGGCGGCGGCTCGTCCGGCAGCGTCCACAGGCGGGTGGTGTGCAGCTTGAAGAACTCGCCGCTGTGCTTGACGTCCTTGCCGGTGAACAGCTTCCGGATGACCTCGAGCGCCTCGAACATCCGCCGCACCCGCTCGGGCGCTTCGGGCCAGTAGCCGCCGATGATGTGTTCGTTGAGCGCCTCGCCGGAGCCGATACCGAGCCAGGTCCGGCCAGGGTAGGTCGCCTCGAGCGTCGCCGCGGCCTGCGCGACCATCGACGGGTGCAGCCGGAACGACGGGCAGGTCACGCCCGGCCCGAGGTCGCCGGTGGTGTTCTCAGCCAGCGAAGCGAGCACGCTCCACACGAAGGACGCTTCACCCTGTTGAGGGACCCACGGCTGGAAGTGGTCGGCGGCCATCTGGCCGGAGAATCCGTGCTGTTCGGCCAGCGCCGCCAGCCGGATCGATTCACGCGGCGAGAACTGCTCGAGTGCCGCGGCCAAGCCGATTTGAACCTCAGTCACGCCTGTTGCCCCTTCCGAAAGTTCTCGGCGACCTTCGCGTACCGGTCGAGTCGCTCCAGTGTCGCCGCTTCGGGCTCGGTCGGCAGGAACAACGTGGCCTCGTCGACACCACCGCTCACCAGCCCGCGCAGCTGCTCTTCGTCCGGGGAGGCACCGAAAGCGGAGAACTTGAGGTCACTCCGGCCCTGGTCGGCGAGCCATTGGCGCGCCTGGCGAAGGTCCTCCGGCGGGGTGTGGGCGTGGGGCAGCCAGCCGTCACCGAACTTGGCGATCCGTTGCAGCACCTTCTCCCCCGCGCCGCCGATGTAGATCGGCGGATGCGGCTTCTGCACCGGCTTCGGCCACGCGTAAATCGGGTTGAAGTCGACGTACTCGCCATGGAAATCAGCCTCGTCCTTGGCCCAGATCTCCTTCAGCGCGGCGAGTTGCTCGTCGACGAGCGCGCCCCGCGTGCGCGGATCCGTGCCGTGATTGCGCATTTCCTCCCGGTTCCACCCGACGCCGACGCCGAAGATGAACCGGCCTCGCGAAACCAGGTCCAGCGAGGCGACCTCTTTCGCCGTGTGGATGACGTCGCGCTGCTGCAGCAACGCGACGCCCGTGCCCAGTTTGAGCTTCGAGGTGGCCCCGGCCGCCGCCGTCAGCGCGACGAACGGGTCCAAGGTCCGGTAATACACGTGCGGCAGCTCGCCGCCGCCCGGGTACGGCGTCTCCCGGCTGACCGGGATGTGCGAATGTTCCGCGATCTGCAGCGAGCTGAACCCGCGCTCCTCGGCGGCGGCTGCCAGGACGTCCGGCCTGATGCCTTCATCGGTGATGAAGGTGGCGATTCCGATCTCCATGTCAGCAACTACCCGGTCACGCCCCGCGATATTCCCGAGCCGCTAGGCCGTGTCTCTCGAAGCGTGCTTTCGGAGTTCCGCAGCCGGGCCGCGACATCAGCTGGTCCCTCACCCAGCCATATCATCAACCCACGTGTCGCTCCCGTTCACCACCTCCCAGGGCAGTACACCTAGACGTTGCGCCGGTACTGCCCGCCCACCTCGAAGAACGCCTCGGTGATTTGGCCGAGCGAGCATACGCGCGCCGCGTCCATCAGTACGCCGAACAGGTTGCCGCCGCGGGTCGCCGCTTCGCGAAGCGTCTTGAGCGCGACCTGCGCCTCAGCGTGGTGCCGGTGCTGGAAGTCCTCCAGCCGGTGCAACTGCGAGACCTTCTCGTCCTCGGTCGCCCGCGCGAGTTCGACCTCGACGTCGTCCTCGCCGGCGTTCGGGTTGCGGAAGGTGTTGACGCCGATGATCGGCAACGTGCCGTCGTGCTTCTGACGCTCGTAGAGGATCGACTCGTCCTGGATCTTGCCGCGCTGGTAGCCGGTCTCCATCGCGCCCAGCACGCCACCGCGTTCGGAGATCCGGTCGAACTCCAGCAGGACGGCCTCTTCGACCAGATCCGTCAGCTCGTCGATGATGAACGAGCCCTGCAACGGGTTCTCGTTCTTCGACAGGCCCCATTCCTTGTTGATGATCATCTGGATGGCCATCGCGCGCCGCACCGAGCTCTCCGACGGCGTCGTGATCGCCTCGTCGAAAGCGTTGGTGTGCAAGGAGTTCGCATTGTCGTACAGTGCGCACAGCGCCTGCAGCGTGGTGCGGATGTCGTTGAAGCTCATCTCCTGCGCGTGCAGCGACCGGCCCGAGGTCTGCACGTGATACTTGAGCTTCTGCGAACGCTCGTTGGCGCCGTAGCGCTCCCGCATCGCGACGGCCCAGATCCGGCGCGCCACCCGGCCCAGCACCGAGTACTCGGCGTCCATGCCGTTGGAGAAGAAGAACGACAGGTTCGGCGCGAAGTCGTCGATGCTCATCCCGCGCGCGAGGTAGCTCTCGACGTAGGTGAAGCCGTTCGACAGGGTGAACGCCAGCTGCGAAATCGGGTTCGCCCCGGCCTCGGCGATGTGATAGCCGGAGATCGACACCGAGTAGAAGTTCCGGACGCCGTGCTCGATGAACCATTCCTGGATGTCGGCCATCATCCGCAGGCTGAACTCGGTGGAGAAGATGCAGGTGTTCTGCCCCTGGTCCTCCTTGAGGATGTCCGCCTGCACGGTGCCGCGGACGTTGCGCAGCGCCCATTCGCGCAGTTCGGCGACCTCGGTTTCGGACGGCTCGCGGCCGTGCTCGTCCTTGAACGCCGCCACACGCTGGTCGATCGCGGTGTTGAGGAAGAACGCGAGAATCGTCGGCGCCGGCCCGTTGATCGTCATCGACACCGAAGTGCTCGGCGACGTCAGGTCGAAGCCGTCGTAGAGCACCTCCATGTCCTCCAACGTCGCGATGGAGACGCCGGAGGTGCCGACCTTGCCGTAGATGTCGGGTCGGGTGTGCGGGTCGTGCCCGTAGAGAGTGACGGAGTCGAAGGCGGTCGAAAGGCGCTTCGCGTCGGAGTCGGCCGAGAGCAGCTTGAACCGCTTGTTGGTGCGGAACGGGTCGCCCTCGCCGGCGAACATCCGCGCCGGGTCCTCACCCTCGCGCTTGAACGGGAAAACGCCCGCGGTGTAGGGGAAATATCCCGGCAGGTGTTCGCGGCGCAGGAACGACAGCAGTTCGCCGGACTCGGTGTAGCGCGGCAGCGCCACGCGCGGGATCCGGTTGCCGGACAGCGTCTCACGCCAGAGCTGGGTGCGCAGTTCCTTGTCACGAATCTTCACGACCAGCTCATCGGCGCGGTAGGACTCGGCGAGTTCCTGGAAACGCGACAGCAGAGTTGTCGACTCACCGTCCACATCGGACTCGGCGGCGGCGAGCAGCCCGTCGAGCGCGTCGGTGCTCGCGTCGACGGCGGCCAGCGCCTCCTTGGCGGCGGCGAGGTGTTCGTGCTTGCGCAGCGCGGCGACCTGCTGCTCGGTCTTGGTGTGGTAGCCGCGGACGATGTCGGAGATCTCCGCGAGATAGCGCGTCCGGTTGGCCGGGATGATCGTGCTGGCGTCGGTGGACACCTTGCCCGCGACCTTCGGGAGCACGCCGGGAGAGACGGTCAGGCCGCGTTCGGCGAGGGTGTCACGCAAGTGCTGGTACAGCGCGGTGACGCCGTCGTCGTTGAACTTCGCGGCGCTGGTGCCGTAGACCGGCATGTCGTCGGGCGAGGAGCTGAACGCCTCACGGTTGCGGACGAGCTGGCGGGCGACGTCACGACGGGCGTCCTCGGCGCCGCGGCGCTCGAACTTGTTGATCGCCACCGCGTCGGCGAAGTCGAGCATGTCGATCTTCTCCAGCTGCGACGCCGCGCCGAACTCCGGCGTCATGACGTACAGCGACTGGTCCACGTAGTCGACGATGCCGGCGTCGCCCTGGCCGATACCCGGCGTCTCGACGATCACCAGGTCGAAGCCCGCGGCCTTGCAGGCGAGGATCGACTCCGAGAGGCCGGTGGGGATCTCGCCACTGGTGGTCCGGGTGGCCAGCGAGCGGAAGTAGACCGGGCTGCCGTCGAGGCAGTTCATCCGGATCCGGTCACCGAGCAGCGCTCCGCCGCCCTTACGGCGCGACGGGTCGACGGCCAGCACGGCGATGCGGAGTTTGTCCTCCTGGTCCAGCCGGAAGCGGCGGATCAGCTCGTCGGTGAGCGACGACTTGCCCGAACCACCCGTTCCGGTGATGCCGAGGACCGGCGTCGTCCGCGCCTTGGCGGCTTCGGCTACCTTGTCGAGCCACTCCCGCGGCAGCGATTCACGCTGCAACTGGGTGATGACTCGGGAAAGCGCGGGGATGTCACCGGAAAACAGTTTGTCGAGCGAGCCCGGCGACTGCGCGGACAGATCCGTGTCGCAGGCTTTGATCATCAGGTTGATCATGCCAGGGAGGCCCATCTCGTAGCCGTCCTCGGGCGAGAAGATCCGCGCGACGCCCCGCGAGTGCAGCAGGTCGATCTCCTCGCGGACGATGACGCCACCGCCGCCGCCGAACACCTTGATGTGTCCGGCTCCGCGCTCGTTCAGCAGCTCGACCAAGTAGCTGAAGTACTCGACGTGCCCACCCTGATAAGCACTGATGGCCACACCCTGGACGTCCTCGGCGATGGCCGCGGTGGCGACCTCGTCGACCGACCGGTTGTGCCCGAGATGCACGACCTCCGCGCCCTGCGACTGCAGGATGCGCCGCATGATGTTGATGGACGCGTCGTGTCCGTCGAAGAGACTCGACGCCGTCACGAAGCGAACAGGGTTCACGGGCCGGTGCAGGTCGCTGCTCATCTTTTTAAAAATACTAGGACTTCCTACTATTTTAAACCCATTCGCTCGCGTGATGGCGCTCTCACTCGTCCTTGACAGATCGACTCGCACCAGTATATTCAACCGAAGGGTTAAACAACCGATCGATTGAGCAGCAATGACCACTGATCAGCTCAGCGCCACGTTCGCCGCCTTGGCGGACCCCACCCGGCGGGCGATTCTCGCCCGGCTCTCCACCGGCGAGGCCAGCGTCAACGAGCTGGCCGAGCCCTTTTCGGTCAGCCTCCAGGCCGTCTCCAAGCATCTGAAGGTCCTCGAGCGCGCGGGCTTGATCAGCCGGAGCCGCACGGCGCAATGGCGGCCCTGCCGACTGGAGGCCGCCCCGCTCGGCGAGATCTCCGACTGGGTCGAGCGTTACCGGCGTTTCTGGGAAGGCGGCTTCGACCGGCTGGAGGAACATCTGGCCGAACTACAGAAGGGCGATCGCAATGACTGAGAGCACGGCACTGCCGGAAATAGTCTCGCAGGACAAATGGCACATCGCGCGAAACGCGTTGCTGGCCAAGGAAAAGGAACTCACCCGCGCCGCGGACGCGGTCGCCGCCGAACGCCGTCGCCTGCCGATGGTCCGCTACGACGGCAAGTACGAATTCGACGGACCGCAAGGCCGGGTGACACTGCTGGACCTGTTCGAGGGACGACGACAGCTGATCGTCTACCACTTCATGCTCAGCCCCGGGCAGAAGGCGGGCTGCCCCGGCTGCTCGATGGTCGTGGACAACATCGGGCACCTCGCCCACCTGCACGCCCGCGACACCACGCTGTACGTGGTCGCGCCGGCGACGCTGCCCGAAATCGAGCGGTACAAGGAGCGGATGGGCTGGACCGTCCCGTGGGTCTCGGCGAGCGGCAGCGACTTCACCGCGGACTGCGGCATCGGCACCGGGTTCGGCATCAGCGTCTTCCTGCGCGACGGCGAAGACGTGTTCCGGACCTATTTCACCACCGCTCGCGGCGGCGACCAGCTGGTGGGGACGCTGCGCTACCTGGACCTGACGCCGCTCGGGCGCCAGGAGGCTTGGGAGGAGTCCAGCCGGGGGACGGACGCGCCAGGGAGCTGGTGGAAGCGGCACGACGAATACTGACCGATCGCAATTAGTCCTCTAGTTGCTGTCGGGGCAGGTCGAGAACGCCGCGGCCGCTCCGACCTCTCGGTGACCGGCGCCCGGAAGGCGGGCGCCGCACCGGAGGGATCCAGCCATGCGCAAGCTCGTCTACTTCGTGCACACCTCGCTAGACGGCCACATCGAGGGCCCGAACGGGGAGTTCGACTGGCCCGCGATGGGACCTGAGCTGTCCGACCACTCCCAGGAACTGACCGACCGCGCCGACACCTTGGTCTACGGGCGGCGTGTCTGGGACATGATGTCGTCGTTCTGGCCGCAGGCCGAATCGCTGTCGGACCACCCGCACGACGTCAGGTACGCCCCGATCTGGCGCGAGACCCCGAAGATCGTCTTCTCCCGGACACTGGAAAAGGCCGGCTGGAACACCGAAGTGGTCGGCGGCGGCCTCACCGAGCGCATCACCGAACTCACAAGCGGGCCCGGCAAGGACTTGCTGCTGATGGGCGGGGCCGAGCTGGCCACCGCGCTGTCGGACCGCGGCCTGATCGACGAGGTCCATGTCGTCGTGCACCCGGTGGTGCTCGGCGGCGGCAGGCAGGTGTTCCCGGGCGGCGTCCGGACGGACCTGCGGCTGACCGGCACGCGCACGCTCGACGGGCGTGCGGTGCTGCTGAGTTACGAAACGGTGTGAACCAGGGCGGCAGCCCCTACGCTGCCGCCGCCAGGTTCACCTGGAGTTGCTCGCGCGCAACGCGATCCACTGCCGCATCGCGTATTCGACCAGCGTGATCAGCGTCTGCTTCGTCGACTCCCGTTCACGGGCGTCGCAGCGGACGATCGGGATGTTGGGGTCGATCGACAACGCTTCACGCACGTCGTTGATGTCGTGCTCGAGGACGCCGTCGAAGGTGTTGACCCCGACGATGTAGGGCAGGCCCCGGTCCTCGAAGAAGTCGATCGGCGCGAACGAATCGGCCAGCCGTCGCGTGTCGGCCAGCACCACGGCGCCGATCGCGCCGCGGACGAGGTCGTCCCACATGAACCAGAACCGCTGCTGCCCTGGCGTGCCGAACAGGTAGAGGATCAGGTCCGCGTCGAGGGAGACCCGGCCGAAGTCCATCGCGACCGTGGTGGTCGATTTGTTGGGCGTCTGGTCGAGGTTGTCGATCCCCCGACTGGCGTCCGTCATCATCGCCTCGGTGGTGAGCGGGACGATCTCCGACACCGAACCGACGAAGGTCGTCTTACCCGCACCGAAACCACCCGCCACGACGATCTTCGCGGATGTCATGGTCGGGGGCGCGGTGTCCCGCGGTGCCTTAAAGCCGACGGAGTCCACTCAAAACCCTTTCCATCAACACCAGATGTGCCTCGGCGCCGTCATTGCCCGAAATCGTCTTGTGCACGCTGACCAGTCCCGCGTCCGCCGCGTCGCTGATCAGCACGCGTGCCACACCCAGCGGTACACGCAGGGTCGCCGCGATCTCGGCGACCGAACGCGGGGTCCGGCACTCCTCGATGATCGAGACGCACTCGATCTGCTCCGCGGCCACCGCGGGAAGGCTACCCGCGGTGACGTGGTCCTTGGTGGAGATGAGCGTCTCCAGCTCGAGAGCGTAGTTCGCCTTGGTCCGGCCGCCCGTGAGGGCATAGGGACGGACGATCGCCGTCTCTTCGAGCGGCGAAGGCGCCTGCTCGAAAACGGCGGGCATGATGAACTCGCCACTGGGTGGGCCCGGGTCGAAAAGACCACCTGGTCTCGGCCCGACGGCGCCTGCGCCGCTGTCGGGTGGAGAAGCAAGTGAGGTCACGCGGTCTCCTTGATCGGTCGGCTGCGGGACTGCATGGGGAACCGGGGCATCTTCGGACTGCTTGCTCTTCTTGCGCTTCCGACGACCACGGCCCGAATCCAGGGTGAAGCCGTTCAGGACGTCGGCGAAGGTACCGTCGTCCCTTGAACCGGCGGCATTGGCAGCCCCCGCGCGCGGGGGCTGGTGTTCACCCGTCCCCGGCGGTTCGCCGAAGGATCCGGACCCGGTGCTCATCGGGACATCATCCCACCGGTTCGCCGATCAGCGACCCACCGGCGCCCTGCAATTGCGCGCGGAGTTCCGGCGTGAGGATCTGGCCGACGCGGTCCACGAGCATCGTCATCTCGTAGGCGACCTGTCCGATGTCGCAGTTCGGGGCGGCGAGGATGGCCAGGCAGGAGCCGTCGCTGATGGACATCAGCACCATGATGCCGAGTTCCATTTCGACGACGGTCTCGTTGACCGCGCCCGCTTCGAAGCACCGTGCGGCACCCTGGGTCAGGCTCACCAGGCCGGACGCGACCGCGGCCAGCTGGTCGGCCCGGTCCAGCGGAAGCCTGCTGGACGCGGTGAGCAGGAGGCCGTCCGCCGACACGACCACGGCGTGCGCCACTCCGGGCACTCGCTCCGCGAAGTCGTTCACCAGCCACCCGAACTGGTTCTGCTGGGGCTGGGCCGGGTTCGGCGAGGTCATTCACCCTCCAGGGTTTCGTGGTTGGCTTCGGTCGCCTGGGCTGTGTGGTGCCGTCCGCGCTGGATGCCCTGCTGGAAACTGCTCAGGCGGCCGCGCACGTCGTGCGCGTCTCGCTGTGGTCGGGGGGTGACCGCCCCGCCGGGCGGTCCCGCGCTGCCCGGAAGCAGTTGCTCCCCGCGACGGCGCCGGGGTAATCCTGCCGAAGTCATCTTCGGAGGCAAAGACTGGGACACCGCTTGGGCGGCCTTCCAGCCTTCGTCGGAGCCGAAGTTCCACGCGTCGGTCTCCTCGACGGCGGAGACCGGTTCCGGTTCCGGCGTCGCTGCCTGCGGTTTTTTCTCGGGCTTCCGGCTCGGCAGCGCGGCGGGCGGCGCCACTGGACGCGCGGCCGTCTTCGGTGCCTTCGCGGGCTCCGGTGCCTTCGCGGGCACGGGCGTCGCTTCCGGCTGGGTGGCGGGGGCAGGCGGGGCCTTGGCCGCCATCTCCTTGCGGCCCCGCTTGACGCCCTGCTGGAAACTGCTCAGCCTGCCGCGCACGTTCGCCGGGTCGCGGACCGGCAGGTCCGACTCGGCGGCGGGCTCGGCGGCCGGGAGCGACGACGCCGCGCTGCCCGGCAGCAGCTGCTCGCCCTTGCGGCGACGCGGCAACCCGGCCTGGGTGAACGTCGACGGGGTGGTCTGGGAAACCTCCTGCACCGTGCGGAAGGCCTTGTCGCTGGCGAAATCCCAGTTGCGTGCCTCCTGCTCGGCGGTGGCCCCGGCTTCGGCGGCGGGCTCGGCGACCTTCTTCTCTTCGGGCTCCGTCTGCCCCGGCTTCTCCTTCTTGGCCGCCGGTTTGGCCGCGGGTTTTTCCGGCACGGGGGCGGGCGAACGGAACCACGCCGAGAGCATCTCGTCGAAGATCGGCGTCGTCTCCGACGCGGTGGGCGGCGCCGCCACCGGGGGCGGAGTGGTCGCCTGGTTCCACCACTCGCTCAGCGTGGTGCTGTTCTTGGCCTCGAACAGTTCCTTGCCGCTGGGCAGTTCGCCTTCCATCGAAGCCGACGTGGACTCGGCGGGCTTCGGCACGTCCTTGGCGACCGGCTCGGGCTCGGCGGCGGGCTCCGGCGAACGGGGCTGCGGGGTCGACGGCGGTGGGGTCGACGGCGGCTGGGCGGGCGGAGATGTCGTCTGGTCCTTGGGGATCGGGCTGAACAGCGCCGTTCCCGAGATCTCCAGATCCGACGGCGGCCGCGGGTCCTGGGTGGGGGCGTGCCCGTTCATCCCGGGTTTGGTGTGGCCCGCCAGATCGTTCGCCGACGGCCACCGCTCGACGCCCTGCGGGGGCACGCTCGGCCGCGAGCCGTTCACGGGACGCTGACGGCGGGGCAGGCCACCCGGCTGCTGCGGCGGCAGCGGCGCGAGGCGCTGGGTGATCGGGCCGGTGGCGGGGCCGGGGTCTCCCGGCGGGGGCATCACGAGGTCCGCCGGGACCGAGACGGTGGCCCGCACGCCGACGATGTCCTTGCCGCCGTGCAGCGAGACGCCGATGTGGTGCCTGCTGGCCAGGCGTCCGACCACGAACAGGCCCATCCGGCGCGAGGTGGCGAGGTCGACGTTGGGGGCCTCGGTGAGCCGGGCGTTGGCCTCGGCGACCTCGGCCTCGTTCATCCCGATTCCCTTGTCGAGGATGTCGATGCCGAACGAGCCGTCTTCGACGAGCCTGGTCGCGACGGTCACCTGGGTTTCCGGCGCGGAGAACGCGGTGGCGTTGTCCAGCAGCTCGGCGATCAGGCGCATCAGATCGTTGGCCGCGTACCCGACCAGCCGGACCGGCGGCGGGTTCTGCACGGTGACCCGTTGGTACTGCTCGATCTCGGACACCGCCGCGCGCACCACGTCGGTGGCGGAGACCGGCTGGCCGGACCGCCTGCCCGGCTCGGCGCCGGAGAGGACCATCAGGTTCTCGTTGTTGCGGCGCATGCGGGTGGCGAGGTGGTCCAGCTGGAACAACGTGGCGAGCTGGTCGGCGTCCTCCTCGTCGCGCTCCAGCCGCTCGATCAGCTGCAGCTGCCGCTGCACGAGACTTTGGCTGCGGCGGGAGAGGTTGACGAACACGTTGCTGTAGCCGGTCCGCATCGAGGCCTGCTCGGTTGCCAGGCGCAGCGCCTGGTGGTGCACCTTGTCGAAGGCTCTGGCGACCTCGCCGATCTCGTCGTCGCCGCCGACCGGCACCGGCCGCACGTCGGTGCCCTGCGAGCGGCCCTCCTGGATGTTGCGGACCGCGTCCGGCAGTTGCTTCTCGGCGACGTCGAGGGCGCTGGCGCGCAGCACCTTCAGTGAGCGCAGCAGCTGACGGGTGATGAGGAAGACGACCGCGACGGCGAGCACCATCGCGCCGAACAACAGGACCGCGAGCAGGCCCGCGCCGCTGCTGGCGTCGTCGACCAGTTCGGCCGATACCGAACTCGCCTGTGCTCCGAACTTGTTCGCGATCTCGCCCGTCTTGGTGATCACCGCGTTCGAGGCGTCGTTCCAGCCCTGCGCGGACAACGTGCGGAACGCCTGTGCGGAAGGGGTGCCCTGCTCGCCGAGCGCGGTCTTCGCGAGCCTGTCGCGCGTCTCCATCGCTTCGTCGGTGACGGTAGCGCCGAAACTTTGGCGCTGCTGTTCCGAAGCGGCGGCGCGGAAGTCGGTGAACCGGTCGGACAGCCGCAGTTCGGCGGTGCGCAGCTGGTCGAGCTCGCTCGGCGCGAGGCTCGAGCGGGCGATGCCGAAGGAGACCAGTGCCTGGCTCAGTGAAAGCTGTTCCTTCATCACGACGAGGTCGTGCAACGCGGCGGGAGTGCCGCCGAGGACGTCTTGGCTGGCGCCCGCGGCCAACGCGGTGTCGACGGCGAGCAGCGCGGTGGTGACGTCGGTGTACTCGCCGATGGCCTGGACGGGGTCGAGCTGTCCGGCGGAGGCCCGCTGCCGGATGTCGGCCAGCCTGGCCAGCTGGACGGCCGCGGCGTCGCGTGCCTGGCGAAGCGACGGCTCGTTCTCGACGGCCCTGGACGCGGCGGCCACATAGAGAGGAATGGCGGTGTCGACGTCGGCGCGGGCGGAGCCGAGTTCGAGGGTGCCGCCGACGGTGCCGGTGGTCAGCCCGGCGGCGGACTGGGTGCGTTCACGGCCGAGACCGTCGGCGAGCGTGCGGATCTGCCCGCTCAGCGCGACGAGGCGGTCCAGCCGCTGGTAGCCGTCGGAACGGCCGACCTGTCCCGCGATGGTGGCGATGCCCAGTGCGAGCGCGATGAGGATCGGCACCAGCGTCACGGCCGACAGCTTCACCGGCAGGCTCCAGTCCCGCCAGCGAACGACCGCGCGCCAGCCGGTGGCCCACCGCGATGGCCGGGGAGTGCGGCCCAGCAGCTCCCCGACAGGCACTTGGCCTTCTCCTGCAACGGTCACGTAGGTGACTCCCTGTCCGGCGTCCTGGCACGGTCTGAGGCGTCCGTTCCCGCGAGGTACTCACCTGCGGGGAACTCGGCCCCGGCCTGACCACGTGATCGACCGCGACATGAGGGACCCCGTCCGGCGATCCTGGTGTCCCCAGGAACACCGGTCCGCTTCAGGAGGTCTTGCACCTGCACGTGCAGGTCGCAACCTGCGAAGTGCATGGTCGTCGAGATCAACTTTTTTGCCAATCGATCACTGCGGGTCAGCCGGGCCAAAGAATCGTACACCAATCCGGGCGCCGTCAATTCCGTTCAGCACACGGGCGCTGACCTGGGAAAAGTGCACACCTGAACGATGTACACGGCCCGAAATCCGTCTCCGCGTCACAAACGAGGGAATTCCGGTTACGGGTTGCGCGGATACACAGGATGCCCCTGTCACCCGATCAGCCTACGCAGGGTAGCCACGTAGCCCAGTCGAACTACTTTCCGTGCCCCCAACGGGTGGGTCAAGCTCAAATGTGTGCCCGATGTTGTGGCCTTGCCACGCTGGTCGGCTCGTTGTCGCTCGACGTGGTGATTCCTTTCGGGATGACCGTCGAACCAGGGGATCTTCCCCGGTCCGCGATGGCGGGCACAGTATCGAACCCCGTCGCGACCCGGAACCAGAACTACGATCTGTCACCAAAACGAGGGACACAGCGTGGTCACCTCCACCTTTTGCCGCAGTGGGCCGTTCGGGCGACGACCGCGCGTGACAAGCGACCTCACTATTACGAGTGAGAAAGCCGAATCATTTCGACCAAAATGAATTTCCAGAACACTAATACAACAGGAA
Organism: Amycolatopsis sp. cmx-11-32; assembly: GCF_047608695.1. Classification (NCBI taxonomy): domain Bacteria; kingdom Bacillati; phylum Actinomycetota; class Actinomycetes; order Pseudonocardiales; family Pseudonocardiaceae; genus Amycolatopsis; species Amycolatopsis sp. cmx-11-32. Next base: position 412,085 of record NZ_JADNQN010000005.1, read on the forward strand.
AACGAATACCAGGTCGTGCGTTCGTGGAAGCGGGGTCGCCTATTCAGCGCGCCCGAAGCCGTAGTTAGTATGTGCGCTCCGTCCCGCGCCGGATGCCAGCAAGCCCCCGGAGGAACCCATGCCCGACGTCGCGCGCCCCTACGCGGTGAGCAACGCCCTCGAGGACACCGGGCAGCTGCCCGCGTTGTTCGTCCGCGGGCGCCAGACCGCTCCCCCGCCGCAGCGCAGTACCGGCCCGGACTTCGACCGGATCCAGCACGGCAAGGAGTTCGTCGCGCTGCGCAAGACCTTCCGACGGTTCGTGTTCCCGATGAGCCTGCTGTTCTTCACCTGGTACATGACGTTCGTGCTGCTGGCGGCCTACGCGCACGACTTCATGAGCCGGAAGGTGATCGGCGAGATCAACGTCGGCATCCTGCTCGGCCTCGGCCAGTTCGCGAGCACGATCCTGATCACGATCGCCTACCTGCGCTTCGCCAACAAACGGCTCGACCCCAAGGTCGAGCAGCTGCGGGCCTCGGTCGAGGCGGGGGAGCGATGAGCATCCCCGACAACGACCCGGTCCTGAACATCGCGGTGTTCGCGCTGTTCGTCGCGATCACCCTGTACGTGGTGTACCGCGCCAGCACGCGCAATTCCTCCACTTCGGACTACTACGCGGCGGGCAGCGCCTTCACCGGGCGGCAGAACGGCATCGCGCTCTCGGGTGACTTCCTCTCGGCGGCGTCGTTCCTGGGTATCGCCGGGGCGATCGCGATCCACGGCTACGACGGCTTCCTGTACTCGATCGGGTTCCTCGTGGCCTGGATGGTCGATCTGCTGCTGATCGCGGAACTGCTGCGCAACACCGGCCGCTTCACCATGGGCGACGTGCTGAGCTTCCGGATGAAGCAGCGCCCGGTCCGCGCCGCGGCCGCGACGTCGACCCTGGTGATCTCCTTCTTCTACATGCTCGCGCAGATGGCGGGCGCCGGCGGGCTGGTGGCGCTGTTGCTGGACATCCACGGCGGCGTCGGCCAAGCGCTGGTGATCGGCGTCGTCGGCGTCGTCATGGTGCTGTACGTGCTGGTCGGCGGGATGAAGGGCACCACGTGGGTGCAGATCATCAAGGCGACCATCCTGCTGCTGACCGGCGCGCTGATCACCGTGTTCCTGTTCGGCAAGTTCGGCTTCAGCTTCTCGAACCTGCTTTCCGCCGCCGCCGACAGGAGCCCGCTCGGCGACGAACTGCTGCAGCCTGGCGGTTCGTACGGCAAGAGCGAGATCACGAAACTCGACTTCGTCTCGCTGGCGCTGGCACTGGTCCTCGGCGCCGCCGCGCTCCCGCACGTGCTGATGCGGTTCTACACGGTGCCGAACTCGCGCGAGGCGCGGCGCTCGGTGGTGTGGGCGACCGCCTGCATGACCGTCTTCTATCTCTGCACCCTGGTCATCGGCTTCGGCGCGGCCGCCCTCGTCGGCCCGGAGGCGATCAAGAACGCGCCGGGCGGGGAGAATTCCGCCGCGCCGCTGCTCGCGCTGAACATCGGCGGAACCGTCCTGCTCGGCATCGTCTCGGCGGTGGCCTTCGCGACCATCCTCGCCGTCGTCGCCGGGCTGACGATCACCGCGTCGGCCTCCTTCGCCCACGACGTCTACGCCAACATCTTCAAGCGCGGCAAGGCGGAACCGGCCGCCGAGGTCCGGGTCGCCCGGCTGACCGCGGTCGCCGTGGGGGCGTTCGCGATCGTGGGTGGCATCCTGGCGAACGGGCAGAACATCGCTTTCCTGGTGGCGCTGGCGTTCGCGGTCGCGGCGTCGGCGAACCTCTCGACGCTGCTGTACTCGCTGTTCTGGAAACGGTTCAACACCACCGGCACGCTGTGGGGCATCTACGGCGGACTGATCGCGAGCCTGGTGCTCGTGCTCTTCTCGCCGGTGATGTCCGGGTCCGCGGACTCGATCATCAAGAGCGTCGACTTCCACTGGTTCCCGCTGAAGAACCCCGGCCTGGTCTCGATCCCGTTCTCGTTCCTGTGCGGCATCGTCGGCACGTTCGTCGGCCGCTCGAAGGCGGATCCGGACAAGCACGCCGAGATGGAGGTGCGGTCCCTCACCGGGATCGGCTCCTGACCCACCGCCACATGCCGGGAGACCTCCGGAGGCGTCCAGGGTGTGCGATCGAATCGCGGGTCGTCCGTGAAGGCCTCCTTAAGGGACCCAGAGTCCCTTGAAGTTCCCCTCACCTCTCTTGGAACACCAACTTGAGCCTCCGCGCACCACCAGTCACAACCAACGCGCGTGAAGGGTCCCTTCACGCGTTCACCAGTACATGAAGGACCCCTTCCTCGCGCCAGGCGCCAGGGTCCCGGCGAAGTCGCGGAGCTGCTGGTGGTAATCCGGACTTGTCATCGCTAGTGCCCGCAAGGGCCGAGCGGGGAAGGCATGTCCCTGAACCCCTGTTGATCAAGCTCCGCAACCAGTGTGAACCCCGCGACGATGTAGGAATGGGGACACTAGACGTCCTCATTCCTACCTCGTCAGTCTCACACAGCGACGAATAACCGTCTGACCTGCAAGACCTCGACTTTGCCGGGACCCTGCGCCAGGCGCGAGGAAGGGGTCTTTCAGGTACTTCAAACGAGCAACGCACGGTCGCGAGGGTCGCGAGGGTCGCCTCGTCCGAGAATCAACGCGCCCGGAGGCCGTCCAGCACGATCGCGAGCAGCCGCTCGGTGTCCTCCGGCGACGCCTTGCTCGCGGCCGAACCCACCCCGTGGCCCAGCCTCAGGATGTCGACCCCGGTGACATCGGTTCGGAGCAAGCCCTCCTCCTGAGCCGCCTTCACGATCGCGTCGGACGCGGTCCGCAGCCGGGCCTGGCACCAGCCGAAGACCTCGGACCCGGCGTCGACGGACGCCTTCAGCGTCATCGCCAGCCCGTGCTTCTCGACCACGTAGACGACGTGCGTCGACAGCCACGTCTCGAGCGCCTTTCCAGGCGGTAGTTCTTCGAGCAGGTCGAAAGCGCGCTGCGCCAGCCCATCGATCTCGTCGCGATAGACGGCCTCGACCAGTTTTTCGCGCGTCGGGAAGTGCCGGTACAACGTGCCGGCGCCGACGCCCGCGCGTTTGGCGATGTCGTCGGCTGGCACGTCCACGCCGTCGGCGGCGAACGCCTTCTTCGCCACAGCCACGATGCGCTCGTAGTTGCGCCGCGCGTCCGCGCGCATGGGACGGACCGGATCGGCCGTGGCCATCTGCACCTCCTCGGGCGACGAAAACGGAGACGTTCTCCCAATCCACTTGCGTAAGCGGAGACACTCTCCATATCATCGCTCACGACCTCAAGTGGAGAGTCTCTCCGCTTCATCTCGTTACGTCTTTGGAGTATTCCTTGACCGAGCGATCCCTGCGTACCGAGCCTAGGCCGGAGACGGCCGAGGCCCCACCATCTCCACACCGGCTGGTCTTGCCGATCGTGCTGACCTGCCAGCTCATGCTCATCCTCGACGCGACGGTGATGAACGTCGCGCTCCCCCGCATCCAGTCCGAACTCGGCTTCACCGACACCGGGCTGTCCTGGGTGATGACCGCCTACAGCCTCGTCTTCGGCGGTTTGCTGCTGCTCGGCGGACGGGCGGGCGACCTGTTCGGCCGACGCCGGATGTTCGTCGTGGGCACGGCCGTGTTCACCGCCGCGTCCCTGCTCGGCGGCCTCGCCGGTTCGGCTGAGATGCTGATCGCGGCGCGGATCGCGCAAGGTGTCGGCGCGGCGCTCGCCGGGCCGAGCACACTGGCGCTGATCACCAGCACATTCACCGAGGCCAAGGCCAGGGTGCGTGCGCTGGCGCTGTTCTCGGCGATGTCCAGCGGCGGTTTCGCGATCGGCCTGCTGCTCGGCGGGCTGCTGACCGAATGGATCTCGTGGCGCGCGGCGCTGTACATCAACGTCCCGTTCGGGCTCGCGATCGTCCTGCTCACCTCGCGGTACGTCGCCGATCCCCCTCGGCGGCGCGCGCGACTGGACCTTCCCGGCGCGATCACCGGCACCTTCGGCGTCGGCTCGCTGGTGTTCGCGTTCACCCACGCCGCGTCGCACGGCTGGGGCGACACCATCACCCTCGGCAGCCTCGCCGCCGGGCTGGCTCTGCTGGCCGCGTTCCTCACGATCGAGACGCGGGTGAGCCAGCCGCTGATCCCGTTGCGGCTGTTCGCCGAACGCGACCGCGCCGCGGCCTACGTCAACTTCTTCCTCGGGCCGATGGCGATGATGTCGCTTTTCTTCTTCCTGACCCAGTTCCTGCAGGACATCGCGGGATTCGCCGCGCTGGAGACCGGCTTCGCGTTCCTGCCGATGGCCCTGTGCATGTTCGGGCTCAGCAGGCTTATTCCGCGGCTGCTCCCCCGGTTCGGCCCGAAACCGCTCGCGCTGACCGGCACGGCGCTGATGACCGGCGGGGTCGTCTGGCTGACCGCGCTCACCACCGACAGCGGGTACTTCTCCCATCTGCTCGGGCCGATGGTGCTGATGGGCGCCGGCGCGGGGCTGGCGTTCTCCCCGCTGAGCGTGATCATCATGGCGACGGTGCCCACCGACGACGCGGGTGCCGCCGGCGGGCTCCTGCAGACCTTGCAGCAGGTCGGGGCGACGCTGGGGCTCGCGATCCTGATCACGGTGTTCGGCACGGTGACGCGGACCCCGTCCGGGAGCCCGGCGGAGACCGCGGTCCACGGGATGACCTCGGCGTTCGCCACCGCCGCCATCGTGACGGCGTTGTCCTTCCTGGTGGCGCTGACCTTCCGGCGCCGGGCTTAGAGCTTGACGCCCGCTTGGACCTTGTGCGTGACCTTGCGCTCCATCACGAAGGAGAAGAACGGGACGCAACCGGCGATCAGCACGAGGACGGTGCCCTTCATCGACCAGCGGGCCTTGATCGCGAGGTCGACCGAAAGCAGCAGGTAGATCAGGTAGAGCCCGCCGTGGACCATGGGGATCATCTTCACGAACTGGGGAAGTTCCACGCGGAAGACGTACTGCAGCAGCATCTCGACGACCAGCCCGAGCAGGGCCACACCGGTGGCGTACGCCGCGACGCGGAACCGGATCAGCGGCCCGCCCAGCGAGACCGAGTGGGCCGGGGCAGCGTCGTCAGTTCGGGTGGTCATAGGGTCTCGAACCTCTCTGGGGAACTACTTGTCGCGGGCGTTGAGTTCACGCAGGTACTTGTTGTACGCGGCGAGCTCGTCGTCCTCGGGAGCGGACGGCGCGGGTTCCGGGGCACGTCTCCGCCGGGGCGCGGGCGCTTCGGGGACGACGGTCTCGGCCGTCCGCTCCGGGGTGTCGGCTTCCGCGGCCTGGCGGCGGAGTTTGCGGATCCGCCAGAACATGAACGCGGGGAACAGCCCGAACAGCGGCCACTGCAGGACGTAGCCGAGGTTCTGGAAGGTCCCGCTCGCCGAGGAGAAGCGCTCCCACTGCCACCAGGCGAGCCCGCAGCACAGCGCCAGGCTCACCAGGCAGACGCCGGCGATGCCGAGGCGGCGCAGGGTGACGGACGATGCGGGCACGCATCGACGCTAGCACTGGCCGCGCGGCGAAAGTTCGGCGACCGGGCCGGTCGGGACCTTGGTCCCGGCTGCTCCCGAGCGGGGGCTGAAGGGGACTTTCCCCGCATGTCATGCGGCGAAGGGAGCTCTCCCCACATGTCATGCGGGGAAAGCTCCCTTCAGCCCACGGTGGTGACGACAGTGGCGGCGTAGGTCACTTCGCGGTCTGAACGGCCTTCGCGTAGTCGTCCGCCAGCCCGAAGACCTTCTGCGCGTACTCCGTCGAGTTGTTGTACGACAGGATCCCGGCCCACCATCCCGAGGCCGCCGACATGTCCCGGTTGTTCACGCACAGGTAGCGCGCCGCCGCCAGGGTCGCGTCGTCGATCTGCTGCGGGTCGCCGACACCGTCGCGGTTGCCGTCGGCGGCGTACCGGCGCCAGGTGCTGGGGATGAACTGCATCGGGCCGACAGCGCGGTCGACGGCCGGGTCACCGTCGAACTGTCCGCCGTCGGTGTCGCCGATCGCCTTGACGCCGGGCGACCCGTCGAGCGGGACGCCGATGATCGGCTTCGAGGGCCGTCCGTCCTGGCCGAGGACGGCGCCGCCGTACTGGCCGTGGTTCGACTCGATCCGGCCGATGCCTGCCAGGGTGGCCCAAGAGATCTTGCAGTTCGGCTGCATCTGGCGCATCGCCAGCTCGGCGTTGCCGTAGGCGAGCAGCGCCCTGACCGGGATGCCGGTGGCGCGCGCCGCTCGTTCGGTCCAGGTGGCGAGGGGGTCCTTGCCCGGTTTCGGCTGCGCCTGCTGCGGCGAGGTCTGCTGGGCCGCGCCGCCGGCGGGGGTGGCGTTGACCGGGACGACCGTCCCCGGTTTGACGTCCGCCGCCTTGACCTCCAACGCGGGGATCTCCATCGTCGTCGGGCTCGCGACCGGGGCGGACGCCTTGGTCACCAGCCAGATCCCTCCCGCGGCGAGGGCGAGCACGGCCAGCACGATCACCAGCCTGCCGAGTACGGCGGCGCCCACCCCGCGGCGTGGCGGAGTGGGCGTGGCCGGGTCGGCGACGAGCTCGTCGTTTTCCGGGGTGGTGCGCACGAAGCGGGTCCTCCAGCGTGGGCGGCGATCACGACCGATACTCGAACAACGAGCTCGCGCAGGTTAGCGTTACGCGGTAATCGAAATCGCCCCTGTCACGCCGGTTCACCCAGGCGTGCGAGAAGTTCTCGTCAGGCGGACTTCTGCTGCCTCGCCAGCCGCGCCACGCACCAGGCCGGGGCGCTGCCGCGGCGAAGGTGCTGCAACACGGTCATCGGGCCGAGACGGCGGCTCAGATCGGACGGGGCGAGCCCGGCCGCGCGGTAGTCGAGGGCACGCTGATCGAGCGGGCTGATGCCGGCGTCCCACCAGGCTTCGGCCTCGGCGACGCCGCCGACCATCTGCCACCAGCCCGCGGCGGCGACCAGCAGGTCCTGCGGCACCCCAGGCAGACGGCTGCGCATCGCGTCGAGGTAGCCGGGGTCGGTGGCCTCGACCGGCGCCCATCGCGCCTGGCCGGACTGCTGACGCTGGCCGGGGATACCGGGAGCTTGGCGGGGCACGTCGGCCAGCCACGCCGACGCGATCCGGTCGGCCTCCTGCTCCTCGGGGGTCTGCTCCCGCTCGGCGGCCCACTGCCGGATCAACGCATCGACTCCGGGATCTCCGGTCATCCCTGCCTCCTCATGATTCCCCGACTGACAAGTCCTGACTTACTTGCCCGGCTGGAAGTTCCCGCTGCTCTGGGGCTTGCACCTGCGGAAACTTCTCGCCCAGGAGGCCGGCTCCGGCGCCTGGAGGACCAACCGATCACGCAATGTGAGCACCGTAGGGGCGCGAAGGTCTGTTCCGCCAGAGCTTCCAGGGCACGAATTCGTCGACCAGCGGGTTTTCGGAGGCAATCCACCCGGATGGTCGAGTCACCCGACCGAAATCCGACATGAGTGACCCTGAGTGATAACCGCTGGTGGCCGCGCACGCTGATCACCGGCGTCACCGAGGACACCGGGGGTGGCGGAACCGGTCAGGAGAAGAGGCTCCGGACGAACGTCACGATGGCTTCGGCACCTGACCGGAGCCAGCCGAGTGCGGTGTGGACGGCATCGGCGGATTGCGTCGGCCTGCTGATCAGAAAGAAGAGCACGAGCGCGACGACAGCGATCACAACGAATTTCTTCAAGCCGGGCGACATGGCTCCATCCCATCACACCGTAGTGTCCAGACGATGACTCCGCGCGCACTGCGGACTTTGTCACCACTTTAAGGAGCCCCGGGCCCTGTTGCCCACCCGGATTCACCTCAGGGAGCGATTGATGACCGAAAACGTTCTCGTCCACCGGGACGGGCCGGTGACGACGATCACGCTGAACCGGCCCGAGGCCCGCAACGCGGTGGACGGGCCGGCCGCGGTCGCGCTGGCGGACGCGTTGCGCGCCTTCGACGGCGACGAGGAGGCTTCGGTCGCCGTGCTCACCGGTTCGGGTGACGCCTTCTGTGCCGGAGCCGATCTGAAGGCCGTCGGCACCGACCGCGCCAACTCGCTCGGCCCGGCGGGCGACGGGCCGATGGGGCCGACGCGGATGGCGTTGTCGAAGCCGGTGATCGCCGCGGTCCGCGGACACGCCGTCGCGGGTGGCCTGGAACTGGCCCTGTGGTGCGATCTGCGAGTCGCCGACAGCACGGCCGTCTTCGGGGTGTTCTGCCGCCGCTGGGGGGTGCCGCTGATCGACGGCGGCACGGTGCGCCTCCCCCGGCTGATCGGGCACTCCCGGGCGATGGACCTGATCCTCACCGGCAGGCCGGTCGACGCCGAGGAGGCGCTGGCCATCGGGCTGGCGAACCGGGTCGTGCCCGACGGCGAGGCGCTGAGCGCCGCCCAAGCCCTCGCGCGCGAACTGGCCGCGTTCCCGCAGGCGTGCCTGCGCGCGGACCGCAAGTCCGCGTACGGCCAGTACGGGCTCACCGAGGAAGAGGCGATGCGGGCCGAGTTCTCGAACGCGCTGATCCGCGGCGGGCTCGCCGAGGAGGCCGCCGAGGGCGCGAGCCGGTTCAGTGGCGGTGCGGGACGGCACGGCACCTTCAGCCCCTAATCTCGACTCAATGAACGACACCGGAGTCGCGCTCAGACCGGTCCACGAAGACGACCTGCCGACGCTCGAGGCGCTGACGAACGACCCGCGGGCCGCGGGCGCGTTCGAATGGCACGGCTGGCACGACCCGCACTTCCTGCGCCGTCGCTGGACCGAGACCGGTATGCTCGCGGCGGACAACGGCATGCTGATGATCGTGCTCGACGGGCAGCGGCTCGGCTTCGTCTCCTGGCACAAGACCAGGTCCGGGTCGACGTCGTACTGCTGGAACGCCGGCCTGGTGCTGATCCCCGAGGCACGCGGCCACGGCCACGGGACCGAGGCGCAGCGGCTGCTGGTCCGCTATCTCTTCGCGCATACGCAGATGAACCGCGTCGAGGCGTCGACCGAGGCGGACAACATCGCCGAGCAGCGCTCCCTGACCAAGGCGGGCTTCACCAAGGAGGGCGTGCTGCGCGGCTACGGGTTCCGGGACGGGGCCTGGCGCGACCACATCCTCTATTCGATGCTGCGGTCCGATCTGGGCTGAAAGCGTCCTTCACCGCATGACACGCGGTGAAGGACGCTTTCGCTGCGTCTCAGGCGGGGAAAGTCCCCTTCAGCTCACACGATGGTGCCCGCGGCCTTGAGCCGCTCGATCCCGTCGGCGTCCACCCCGAGTTCCGCGAGGACGTCGGCGGTGTCGGCGCCCTTGGGCCGCGGCGGTTCCGGCGTCTCCGCCGGGGTGCGGTCGAACCTCGGCGCGGGCGCGGGCTGCACCACACCGCCGATGTCGACGAACGTCCCGCGCGCGACGTTGTGCGGATGCGACGGCGCCTCCCCCGGCGCGAGCACCGGCGTCAGGCACGCGTCGGTGCCCTCGGCCTTCGCGACGAGTTCGTCGCGAGTGTGCTTCGCGACGGCCTCGGCGACGATCTTGCGCAGCTTCGGCCATTCGTTCTTGTCGACGTGGACCGGGGTCTCCTCGGGATCGAGCCCGAGCACCTTCACCAGGGCGCCCCAGAACCGCATCTCGATCGCGCCGATGGCGACGTACTTGCCGTCGGCGGTCTCGTAGGTGTCGTAGAACGGCGCACCGCCGTCGAGCAGGTTCTCACCGCGCCCGCCCGGCCAGAGCCCGGAGTTCAGGAGTCCGTGCAGACTGGTGGTCAGCAACGCCGCACCGTCCACCATGGACGCGTCGACTACCTGCCCCTTGCCGGACGACTGGCGTTCGAACAACGCCGCCAGCACGCCCATCGCGAGCAGAAGGCCACCGCCGCCGAAGTCACCGATGAGGTTGAGCGGAACCACCGGCCGCTGTCCCGCGGGCCCGATCGGTTCGAGCGCGCCGGCGATGCCGATGTAGTTGATGTCGTGCCCGGCGACGGTGGCCAGCGGGCCGTCCTGGCCCCAGCCGGTCATCCGCCCGTAGACCAGCCGCGGGTTGCGGGCGTGGACCTGCTCCGGCCCGATGCCCATCCGCTCGGCCACCCCGGGACGGAAACCCTCGATGAGCACGTCGGCCTCGTCGGCGAGCTTCAGCACCAGCTCGACCCCCTCGGGGGTCTTGGTGTTGATCCCGATCGACCGTCTGCCGCGGGCGAGCGGGTCGTTCGGGAACGCGATGACGTCGTCGCCCGGTGTCGCCCGGTCGATCCGGACGACCTCCGCGCCGAGATCGGCGAGAATCGTGCAGGCGAACGGCGCCGGGGCGAGCCCGGCCAGCTCGACGACCTTGAGGCCGCTCAGTGGCCCAGCCTTCATCGCCACGTCCTTTCCATGTACGGCAACGGTTTACAGCGTGCGGGAGATGATTTCCTTCATGATCTCGCTGGTACCGCCGAAGATACGGGAAATCCGGATGTCGGCCCACGCGCGCGCGATCGGGTACTCGGTCATGTAGCCGTAGCCACCGAACAACTGCAGGCAGTCGTCGACGACCTTGTTGACCCGTTCGGTGGTCCACAGCTTCGCCATCGCCGCGCCCTGCACGTCGAGTTCCTTGCGCAGGTGCCGCTCGATGCACTGGTCGAGGTACGCGCGCGAAACCGCGGCCTCGGTGGCGGCCTCGGCGAGTTTGAACTTCGTGTTCTGGAAGTTGTAGATCGGACGGCCGAACGCCTGGCGGTCCTTGGTGTAGGCGATGGTCTGGTCGATCGCGGCCTCCATCCCGGCGACCGCGGTGACGGCGATGATCAGCCGTTCCTGCGGCAGCTGCTGCATGAGCTGGACGAAGCCGAGGCCTTCCTTGTCACCGAGGAGGTTGGCGGCGGGCACGCGGACGTCGTCGAAGTTCAGCTCCGCGGTGTCCTGGCCCTTGAGCCCGATCTTGTCGAGGACGCGGCCGCGGCTGAAGCCCGGCGTGTCGGTCTCGACGGCGATCAGGGAGACGCCCTGCGCGCCCGCGTCCGGGTCGGTCTTCACCGCGACGACGACGAGGTCGGCGTGGAAACCGTTGGTGATGAACGTCTTCGCGCCGTTGATGACGTAGTCGTCGCCGTCGCGGACCGCGCGGGTCTTGATGCTCTGCAGGTCCGAACCCGTGCCGGGTTCGGTCATCGCGACCGCGCCGACCATCTCACCGGAGGCGAACTTCGGCAGCCACTCCCGCTTCTTCTCTTCAATGGCGTACTCCAGCAGATAGTGCGCGACGATTCCATTGTGGACGGTGACGCCCCATGCGCTGTCGCCGGACCGGGCCTGCTCCTCGTAGAGCACGGCCTCGTGGCCGAACGTACCGCCACCACCGCCGTACTCCTCCGGGATGGACAACGCCAGCAAGCCGACCTCGCCCGCCTTCGTCCAGAGCTCGCGGTCGACCTTCTTGTCGGCCGCCCAGCGTTCCTGGTTCGGCGCGAGTTCCTTCTGGCAGAAGGTCCGGGCAAGGTCCCGGAGGTCTTCGAGCTCCGTCGTGCTCCACGAACTCTTCTGGATCTGCAAGGGCACGGCCAACGCCTCCTGATCAGGACCTGGAAAACATGACGCTTAGGATGTAAGTTCCAAGCGGAATGTACATCCGTACCGAGCTGCACGTAAAGGGGGTTCGGTGACCGCACTGAGCAGGACCCACCGGACACAGGCCGAGCGGCGCGAGCAGACCCGCACCGCTCTGCTCGACGCCACCATCGACTGCCTGGTCGACCTCGGGTACGCGCGCACCTCGGTCCAGGAGATCTGCGCTCGCGCCGGGGTCTCAAAAGGGGCCGTGCAGCACCACTTCTCCGCGAAGGCCGAACTCATGGCGGCCGCCGTCGAGCATCTGACGGAAAGGCAGCGCGGACAGCTCGCCGCGTCGATCTCCACGCTGCCCGGCGGAGCCTCGGGCGTCGCGGCGGCGATCGACCTGCTCTGGGAGGGCTACTCGGGCACGCTGTCCACGGCCGCCACCGAACTGTGGGTGGCGGCGCGGACCGACCCCGAACTCCGCGAGGCGATCCGCCCGGTCGACCGGGCGCTGGGCCGTTCGACCCTGGAGCACGTCACCGCGATCGCCGGGGACCTGCCGAAGGAACGCGCGGAGATCCTGTTCTGGCTGACCGTGAACCTCACCCGCGGCCTGGCACTGGACGCCGAACTCGGCGGCGATCCGAAGCGGCGGCGGCATCTGCTCGACGAATGGAAGCGCGTCGCGGTGATGTTGTACGAGGACACCACTCCGTAGCCACCAGAATTGCGAATTCACAAAAGCCTGGGGGCCATGCTTACGAAAGCGTGAAAAGAAGACAAGCCCCACCTGCGTTTACTACTCTGGATATTCAGGCGGTTACGCAGGGGAGGCGACACCGACGTGTCCTGGAACGCGGACGAACTCAGACACCGGGCCGGGGAACTTGACGCGGAACTCGCGCGGGGCAGGCACCCCGGCCGATCCCATGACGGGCTGGCCTTGGCCGTCGTCAGTGGTCAGGGCAGGTTGGTCGGCCTGTTGCTCGCCGATCACGCGACCGGGATCCCGCATCCGCAACTGGCCGGGCCTGCCGTGGTGGAAGCCGTGCACGCCGCCAGGACAGCGGCGGCCGAAGTGAGCCTGGTCAAAATGCGGGCGGTGCTGGGCGAAGAGGACGACTCGGGCCGAAGATCACCGGGGCCAGCCGAGGAAGAGAGTTTCGAGCAAATCGACTTCCTGAGTGAGGGTCGCCGATGAATCACGAAGACGATCTTTATCACCTCGCGAAAGAAATAGACGCCAAGGTCGAGAAAGCGAAAAGCGCCGCTTCGGCGGCGGCGCGGGCGCAGCGGACATGGCTGCTCCCCGGCGAGATCGGGACGTTCACGACCACCGGAACGGGCGAACTGGTGGACGTGTCCTTGAACGCCTCGGTGGTGAAGTCCTACTCCGCCGCAAGCCTGTCCCGGAAGTTGCTCGCAGGCATCCAGCGGGCCGAGCGGGACGGAGGGATCGCGTGAGCTATCCGCATCCCTTCGACCCCGGCCCGGGACAGGGTTATCACGTCTACCCGGAGGGACTCCGTGCCGCGGCGGACACCATCGACCAGGCGGCGGATCTCGTCCGCGGCTTCGCGCTCACGGACCTCGCCCATGTCCGGCTCGAGCCGGGCGACCTGGGGTTGCCGGGCACCCTCGCCGAGCTGATGCGGGGAGTGCGGGGCGCGGGCACCGTCGACGCCTACAACCGGGCGGTGGACCAGATCCGGGAGATCTCCGTGGCCAACTCCGCGGAACTGGGCGAACTGAGCGCGGCGCTCCACCGCGCCGCCGAGCACTACGAGCACCTCGACAGGCAGGCCTACGACGAGATGAAGAGGCTCGAAGGAGGAATCCGGTGACCGGCCTGGACAAGTCCGGGTTGCTGTACCCCGAAAAGGCCGATCAGGAGGTCCGCTTCCACGCCGACCTGATCGGCGCGGACGGCATCCTCGAACTTCTGGACAATCTCAAGAACTTCCTGCTCGGCGATCTGCGAAGGCCGCTGGAACTGGCGGACAAGTTCGGCTCGCAGAGCAAACTCAAGTCGGCGTCCGATCTCGTCACGAGGACGAACCTGTCGTTGCGCACCGCCTGGCAAGGCGACGGCTTCGACCAGTTCGACGCCTACGCCTCCGAAACGACGAAAGCCCTCGACGCGGGACAGGCGTCCTTGGCGAACCTGACGACGGTCGTGGTGAACATCGCGACGACCGTCATCAACACGTACAAGAACCTGCTCGAGTTCCTGGGCAACTGCGCTTCGACCCTCGCCCAGCTCGGCGGGAAGTTCGGCGTGGTCCTCGGTTCGGCGGTCTTCCCCCCGCTGACTCCGGTCGCGCTCATGGATCTGATCGACGGCATCAATTCCGCGTTCACCACGTTTTGGCGGGACTGCAACGCGAGCCTGACCCAGCTGCTCACCGACATGACGACGTTGATCGGGGCCGGGTTCCAGCTCCAGGTCATCGCGGAGACCTTTCCCAAGGTCCCGACAGTTGGCACGAGCGCGGTGGTGGTCGCCGATCCCCGGCGATGGCGGATCAAACCCGAAGCGGATCCGGAGTGAGGCGCCTGGCGATCGTCCTGCTGACGTTGCTTGTCGCCGGGTGCGGTGGGACGGCGACCGGTCCGCCACCGGGTTCGCCCGCTCCAGCGCCGCCCATCCCCGTTCCGCTCGACGGCGCCAGGTTCATCGCCGACCCCTGTAGCGCGATCACGGTGGAGCAGGTCGAAAGCATCGGTTTCACCGGCGGGGTCCGCGACACCGGCGGTGAAGGCCGCTGCGTCCTCGCCTTCGGGCCGATCGTCCGGGTACAGACCTCGTGGCTGAGCCCACTGAGGGAAACCCTCGAAACCCTCTACGCCGACCACGCGAGTGGCAAAGACACCGGTAACCGATGGGAGGAACTGATGATCAAAAGCTATCCGGTGGTGGTGGTCTGGGCCGAGGAGAACATCACCGGCCGCCAGGACAAGGGACCACTCGCCTGCCGGCTGGCACTCGGACTGGACGAGGAGACCTTGATGTACGTCGGCACCAACATCGACGAACGGGCCGAAGCGGGCCCGTGGCAGCACGACTCTTGCGGCGCGGCGAAGAAGGTGACGGAATTCGTCATCGACAATCTCCGCACCTAGCACGCTCCGGAGCCCTTGACCAGAGCACAGGTGACACTTATCTCCGGGGCCGATCCGTGGTGAAATTCCTTGCTGGACAACAGAACCGGCGGAGGAGCCGACCATGAACGCGCCGCAGCAGCAGCCATCCCATCCGACTGACCCGTTCGGCGCAAGGCAACCCGTCCAGACTCCGGTCGCGACGCAACGGCCGCCGTCCGACGCGCGGCTCCCCCGGTTGTTCGCCGCGATGATGGGTGTTTTCGCCGGCCTGCTGGTGCTCATCGCGACCTTTCTTCCGCAGTCGACCTACGAGCAACTCTCCGACGGCAAAACGGTGTCGAAATTCGCCGAGACCGGCTGGTCGCGGAGCTTCGACATCGAACCGTCGACGGAGGAGAAGGACTTCTACGACAAGACCCATGTCGCCCGTTACGGCATCCCGCTGTCCGCCACCGCGCTGACGTTGTTCGCCGGCGCCGCGGTGGGCTTCGCGTCGTACCGGCGGAATTCGGGTTCACCTGCCGCGACGACGGCGCGAACACTGCTGATCGCCGGTGGGGCCGGGACCGCCATCGGTGTCTGGATGTTCGGCATGGACATCTCGGCGAGCCTGAGTTTCGGGCAGGACACCGGCCGCTTCGTCTCACGCTACGGAACCGGGAGTGGATTCTGGATCCTGCTCGCGGGCGGGCTCGTGGCGTTGCTCACCATCGGACTGGCGATCGTGGCCAACCGCCGCGAACCCGCGCCATCCCCTCAGGCCCCTTACCCGGTCGGCCACACGCCTTGCGCGCCCGGAGTCCCGCAGCAGCACTATCCGGCGCAACCGCAGGCCTACGAACCGCCGTCACCTCCGACGCCGCCCGCGGGCTCGGCGTTGCAGCAGCAGGACATCCTGCGCCCGTTCCCCTGACAATCCGCCACCACCCGGCAATATGTGAAACTTATTCATATCAGCGCTGGACAGTCTCCATACCGGCAGTATGCTGTACTCGTCGGTAACACCTGGGCTCTGCGTGGCGCCTTCCGGCTCCACGCGCGGCATGGAACGGAGACGGCATGACGAGCACGACACCGGCGAGCGCGAGCCGCCACACCGAAGGCCCGGCCACCATCGGCGGCGTTCCCGGCGCCCCGGCAGCGGCAAGGGCGGAACGGCTCGTAGGGCGGGTCGTGGGCGGCAAGGACTCCGCGCCGGTCCAGATGCGCGCCCCGTTCACCGGGCAGCCGATCGCGACGCTCCCCCAGGCCACCGACGCCGACGTCCGCGCCGTGTTCGACGAGGCGCGGGAAGCGCAGCGCGCGTGGGCGCAGCGGCCGGTCGAGGACCGCCAGCGCATCCTGATCCGCCTGCACGACCTGGTCCTGAAGCGCCAGGAAGAGGCGCTCGACCTCGTGCAGATCGAGGCGGGTAAGGCACGGATGGACGCCTTCGACGAGGTCAGCGCCACCGCGCTCGTGGCCGCCTACTACGGAAAGCACAGCGCGAAGTTCCTTTCGCCGCGTCGCGCCGCCGGGCTGATCCCGGTGCTGACGAAGGTCGGCGAGATCCGGCACCCCAAGGGCGTCGTCGGGATCATCTCGCCATGGAACTACCCCCTCGCGCTCACCGCGATGGACGTCCTTCCCGCGCTCGCGGCGGGTAACGCCGTCGTGCAGAAGCCGGACAACCAGACCGCGCTCTCGGCGCTGTGGCTGCAGGAAATCGCCGAGGAAGCCGGGCTGCCGTCCGGTGTCTGGCAGATCGTGCTCGGCCGCGGTTCGCGGATCGGCGACGCGCTGGTCGAAGAGTCGGACTACCTGTGCTTCACCGGATCCACGCCGACAGGTAAGGAGCTTGCCGCGAAGGTGGCGGAGCGGCTGACGAGCTACTCGCTGGAACTCGGCGGCAAGAACCCGATGATCGTGCTGCCTGACGCGGACATCGCCAAGACCGCCACGGGCGCGGTCACGGCGTGCTTCTCCTCCGCGGGCCAGCTGTGCGTTTCCGTCGAGCGGATCTACGTCCACGAGTCGATCCGCGAGGAGTTCACGCGCGCGTTCGTCGCCAAGACCGCCGCGGTGAAGCTCGGTGGCGCGCTCGACTACCGGGCGCAGATGGGTTCGCTGACCTCGGAAGACCAGCTGGCGACGGTGTCGGCACACGTCGAGGACGCCCGGTCCAAGGGCGCGACCGTGCTCACCGGCGGCAAGGCCCGGCCCGACCTCGGCCCGCTGTTCTACGAACCGACCGTCCTCACCGACGTCACCGAGGACGTCAAGCTGTTCGCCGAAGAGACCTTCGGGCCGGTCGTGTCGATCTATGGCTACACCGACGTCACCGAGGCGATCGAGCGCGCGAACGACACGCGGTTCGGGCTGAACGCGAGCGTGTGGTCGCGCAACGGCCGCGCGGGCTGGGAGGTCGCGGCACGGCTGAAGGCCGGGACCGTCAACGTCAACGAAGGCTTCGCCGCGACCTTCGGAACCGTGGGGCTGCCGATGGGCGGTATGAAGGAGTCCGGTGTCGGGCGGCGCAACGGTGCCGAAGGACTGCTCAAGTACACCGAAGCCCAGGCGATCGCGCTACAGCGCGGGATGCCACTGCGCCCCGGCCGCGGGATCCCGCCGAAGCTCTGGGCGCGAGCCCTGAGCGCGAGCCTCAAGGCCCTTCGCCGCCTTCCGCGCCGCTGACCCCCTCCGCGTTTAGTCCTCTAGTTGCGGTAGTTGCACGTGCAAGGACCGCAACTAGAGGACGAATTGCGGTCAGTTGTCGCCAACGAGGCCGTCGCGCGGAACGCTGACGCGGGCAACTTCCGGCAGGGCTGTGTGGAAAGAGGGACGTTGAGTGTCCCTCTTTCCACACAGCCTCGGCCAGACCACGGAGGCCGTCACCTTTCCGCGGCGGAGACCTGCGGCGGGTGAGGCGGGCCCGTGAAGGACTCCTTTTCAGGCAGGCAATTCACGAGGTGGTCGGGGCGGCCAGCAGGCCTCGGTCGTAGGCGATCGCGACGGCCTCGGCCCGGCGGCTCGCGCCGAGTTTCGCCATCACGCGCGAGAGGTGGACGCTCACCGTCTTCTCGCTGATGTACAGCTCGTCCCCGACCTGCCGGTTGGTACGGCCGAGCGCGACGCGCTCCAGCACGTCCCGTTCCCGGTCGGTGAGGGGATCGACGACGTCACGACGCGGGGCCGCGGGCACACCGGGAAGCTCGACGCGCGCCCGGTGACTCAGGTCCCGGACGGCTTCGCGCAGCGGACAGGCACCCAGCTTGTCGGCGACCGCGTACGCGGCCAGCAGTTCCGACGCGGCCAGCGAAGTGTCGCCGTTGGTCGCCAGCAGGGACTTCGCGTGCTGCAGGCGGCACATGGCCTGCTCGTACACCGCGCCGTACCCGAACGCGTCGACCGCCTTCGCCCACAGCCCCGGATCGCCCGAGCCGCGCAGACAGCCGCCGAGCGCCTCGAGCCGGGCGAGCCACGCCAGCGCCTCCGGACCGAGCGACACCGAACGCGGGATGCCGTGTTCGGCGCAACGTCGTCCGTGGGCGAGCATCTTCTCGCCCGACTCCACCGCGGCGTCCACGGTCGCTTGGTCCCCGCGGACCCGGGCTTCGGCGGCCTGCGCGACGGCGGCCGCGAGGCCGTGCACGCTGATCCGGATCCCGCCGAGCATCGCGGGTTCGATCTCTTCGAGCCAGTCGATCAGCTCGTGTGCCTGCCGCACCGCGCCCGCGTGGTCCCGGCGCCATGACGCGAGCTGGATGGCCGCGTCACCGGCCGCGCCCGCGATCGAAACGTCCGTGCTCCAGTGCTGCCGCAGGCTGGGCAGGATCTTGTCCGCGTCCTCGAACCGGCCCCGCCCGACGACGAACTGCGCCCAGATCCCCAGGAAACGACCGGCGACGACGCTCGAAACACCGCGGCCCGCGCGGCCGGCGTCGTCGTCTTCCGGCCAGTCCCCGCTGACGTACCGCAGCGTGAGGTGCTTGGTCCGCAGCTCGATCCCGAACGAACTCCAGGTCAGCCCGGTGTCCTTGGCCCGCTGGATGCCCTTGGCGTAGTACTTCAGCGCGGAATGGATCTCGGCCCGGTCGTCGTAGCTCATCCCGAGGAAGTGCAGCGCCCGCAGTTCACCGTTGAGCGCACCGGAATCCCTGGCCTTCCGCTCGGCCTGGCGCAGCCGCTCACGCGCCTCCTCGACGTCGCCCGCCGAATCGGCCAGCGTGCCGAGCGAGACCAGTGCGGCCGCCTCCGCCCCGCCCGCGCCGACGGCCTTCGCGTCGGCGACCGCGGCCAGCGCGCACTGCAGCGCCTCGTCATGCCTGTCGATCAGTCTCAAGATGCCCGCCCTGGTGGCGAGTACCCAGGCCCGCGCGGAACTCGCCTCGGTGTGTTCGACCAGGCTCCAGGCCTTGTCGATCGCCTCGACGACCTCGTCGAGCGTGCCGTCGACCGAAAGCAGCGCCTCCGCGTGCCGTCGCCAGACCTTGGCGGCCCGTTCGCTGCCGGTGTCCTGACCGAGTGCCTCGGTCGCGGACCGCGAATACGCCACCGCTCGCTCCGGTTCCCCCGACGTGCTCGCGAAGTACGACGCCTCGTGCAGCAGGCGGAGTTCGTCGACGTCCGATGGCCGGTCCGGGGCGGGGACGGCGTCCCAAATGGACAGTGCCTGTTCGACGTGCCGCAACGCGGAACCGGGCGCGCCCAGCTTCTCGGCCTCGTCCATCGCGCGCAGCAACGCGGCCAGCGCGCCGACGAAGTCCTTGCTCTCCAGGCTGTGGTGCGCGAGCCGCGCGTCCTGGCCGCGGCCCTGCGTCCGGGTGCGGATACGCGACGCGTAGGCCGCGTGCATACGCACCCGTTCGCCCGGCAGCAGATCGCCGTAGACGGCTTCCTGCAGCAGCGCGTGACGGAAGGTGTAGAAGCCGTTCTCGATCACCAGTACGTGATGCTGCACCGCCTCGCGCAGTGCCTCGTCGAGTTCGAGTTCGTCCAGTCCGGAGATCTCGGCGAGCGCGGCGTGCGCCACCGCGTCTTTGGCGACCGAGACCACGCGCAGCACCCGGCGGGTGATCTGGGAAAGCTGCTCCACCCTGGCGAGGAGCACTTCGGCCAGCCCGGCGGGGAGCTCGCGGCAGTCCTTCGCGGACGCGAGCAGTTCCTCGACGAAGAACGGATTGCCCTCGGACCGGGAGACGATGTCGGCGATCATGTCCTGGCCGATCGGCTCGTCGGCCAGCGCCTCGACGAACGCGCGCGCGTCCTCGGCACCGAACGGCTTGACCTCGACGCGTTCGACCGCGCCCAGTCGCACCACCTCGGACAGCAGTCCCCGCAGCGGATGCCGCCGGTGGACGTCCTCCTCGCGATAGCTCGCCACCACCAGCAGCCGCTGGGTGCGCAGCCTCGTCATCAGGAAGGACAGCAGGTTCCGGGTGGAACCGTCGGCCCAGTGCAGATCCTCCAGCAGGATCACCACCGGCCGGCGCTGCGCGATGACGGTCAGCACCCCCAGTACCGCGTCGAACAGCTGGAGCTGGCCGAGGTCCTGTTCGGGCCTGAGCCGTTGCGTCGACACCCGTTCGCTCGCGGTGAGCTGACCGTCTTCGATGGCGGGGAAGTCCTCCGCCTGCTGCATCTGCGGAAGCAGCCTGCCCAGCGCCGGCCGGGCACGGACCGCGGCGGTGACCGCGGGATCGGACGTCGTCGCCAGCGGCGCCAGCGCCTCGGCGAACGGAAGATAAGGAAGACCGCCCTCATGGACGTCGATACAGCGCCCGGTGAGTACCAGGGCGCCCGCGCCGGCGGCGTACTCGCCGAGCGCGGACAGGAGGCGGGTCTTGCCGACGCCGGCGTCTCCGGAGAGCAGCACCGCGCCCGCCTCTGCCCGTTCTGCACGGGCGAAGGCGGCGCGGAGCTGCCGCATCTCCTGAGTGCGGGCGACGATCGGGATTCCGGAGCCAAGACGGGGCACGAGGTGCATTCTTGCCTACCGGACCGACAACTTCGCCTGGGTTTCTGCCGAGAGCTTCATCGCACTCGGCCTCTACCGGGTGATCTCGCCGCTGCGAGCGGGCACCTGCCCGGTCTCCCGGCGGTGCTGGGCGGGCACCTGGACCTCGGCGCGGTTCGCGCGGATCCGCTTGCCTGCCCGGCGGGCCCTGTCGACCCACACGCTGCGGCCTGCCCGCCGCAGCTCTTCCCGTCGGTATTCGACCTCGGCCAGCACTCCGGTGAGCAGAGCGTCGTTGCTGTACATCATTGTCTCCCCTTAGGAACTCACTACCTGGTTTGGTAAGAACCAGATTCGTCCTGAGGGGTGGCTCGCGGCATCGGGTGATCACCTACACCCGGACGTGGTTCGACCCCTTACTCCCGCCCATCCCCTGCTCGGCGGTCGTAAGGGGTCGAATTCCAGCGTGTCTAGCCGTGGTCCGTACCACTCGGGCGCACGGCGCCGAGCAGCCCTCGCCAAGCGCTCGACGAGAGGCGGAAGGAACCGCCATCGGGATCCTTGGAATCCCTCAGGGCGGCGCCGGAACCGGTGAAGGCGACCTCGACGCAGTCGTTGCCGCCACCGCTGTGGCTGCTCTTGCGCCACCGGGCCTGGGAAAGATCATCGTTGGGCGTCATGCTCCCCACTCCTTACTAGTTTCCGGGGACTTCGAGTAAGCCGAGGTCCCGATAGTGCGGTTTCTCCGGCAGGGCCGCCTGTTCGGCGAACCTTCCGGCGGCCTCGGCGATCACCTCGACCGAGTCGTCCGGCTTCAACGCGGCGGCACGCAGATGGTCGAACATCAACGCGTATCGCCGGACGTCCGGGGGTTCCTCCAGGTAGAGCCCGCTGGAGGTGCTGTCGACGTAGACCACGTCGGTGTCGGCAAGTTCGGGGAAGCCCATGACGAGGAACGGACCTTCCATCCCGGGGTGGGCACCCGCGCCGAACGGCACGACCTGGACGGTCACGTTCGCCCTCGCCGCCATCGTGACCATCCGGTGCAGCTGTTCCGCCATCACCTCGGCGCTGTCGATCGTGCGGTGCAGGACCGCCTCGTCGATCACGGCCCAGTACTCCGGCGGCGAAGGGTCCGTCAGCAGTTCCTGCCGCGCCATCCTCGCCGCCACCCGGCGCCTGATCTCGGCTTCCTCGGCGTCGGGCCGCATCGCCCTGATCACGGCCCTGGCGTAGCGCTCGGTCTGCAACAGACCCGGCACCAGCAGTGCTTGGAACGCCCGCAGCGAACTCGCGTCCGCCTCCAGGCCGACGAAGGTGCCGGTGAACACCTCGTTATACGCGTGCCACCAGCCGCGTTTGCGGGCTTCCCTGGCCAGCTGGACGAGTGCTTCCTGCTCGTCGCCGGCGATGCCGTACAGCTCGAGCATGTCGCGCGCGTCGCGCGGGGTGACGCCGACGTGCCCGGTTTCGATGCGGCTGACCTTCGACGCCGAGCATTCGAGCTTCTCGCTCACCTCGTCGATGGTGAGGTCCGCCGCCTCGCGCAACCGCCTCAGTTCACTCGCCAGTCTCCGGCGGCGCACGGTGGGTCCCTGACCCCTCGTCATCACGGCACCTCCACAGGCTGTCCGAGCAACACCGATCGTGACGCGGCGAGGAGAACCGTGTTCGGAAACCTCGCTCGAAGCTCATCTAACCAGCCCGGGACACATTCGGTGAGATGGTCACCCGACCATTTTCCGGCACGGCCGGATTTTCATCCTGCAATTTGCAGATTGCCGTTGCAGGTTGAGCATTGTGCAACGCGGTAGCCCGTCCTCATCGGCGACGGCGGATCCGCTCGCGGCACGGGCGCGGGTCGCGAGCTGCACCGATGGCTTTCGCCAGGATACCCGTCGAAGCCGGATTCACCCCGGTGGAGGGCCGAAGCCGTCCCTCGATCGGTTCCGGCCCTCCCTTTATACCCGAAGCCATTGCGTAATGCTTTGGCTCCAGATGTTAATGCGTTTCGCTATTCCCTCTAAAGGGTGGACAACGCGAACCGCCGATGCGGAACGTCACCGTTCACACCACCCGGAGAAGGCCTTCCTGCACGACGGTCGCGATGTGCGTTCCGTCCGCGGCGAAGAACCGGCCGGTGGCCAGACCGCGGGCACCCGACGCGGTCGGCGACGCGCTGTCGTAGAGGAACCACTCGTCGGCCCGGAACGGGCGGTGGAACCAGAGCGCGTGGTCGAGGCTCGCGCCGATCACCTTGTCGAGGTCCCAGTAGACGCCGTGGCGCGCGAGGACCGAGTCCAGGAGCGTCATGTCGGAGGCGTAGGTCAGCACGCAGACGTGTAACAGTTGCTGGTCCGGAAGCTTGCCGTCGGCCCGCATCCACACCTGGTTGCGAGCGGGGAGTTCACCCGACTTCCGCGTCACCCACGGCGGGTCGTTGACGTAGCGCAGGTCGATCGGGCGCGGCCGGTCGTGGTGGCCGATGAAGTAGCCCTCGGCCCGCTCCTGCAACGTCGGGAGAGACTCGGGGCCAGGGACGTCCGGCATGCCCTCGGAGTGCTCGATGCCGCCTTCGTCCTTCTGGAACGACGCGGACAGCGAAAAGATCGCCTTGCCGTGCTGGATGCCGACGACGCGGCGGGTGGTGAACGAACGGCCGTCGCGGATGCGGTCGACCTCGTAGACGATCGGGACACTCGGGTCGCCGCCGCGGATGAAGTACGCGTGCAGCGAGTGGACCTTCCGCTCCTCGGGCACGGTGCGGCCGGCGGCGACGAGCGCCTGCCCCGCGACCTGCCCGCCGAACACCCGCACCGGCGAATGGGCCGGTGAGACGCCGCGGAAGATGTTCTCTTCGATCTTCTCCAAGTCCAGCAGCGCGACCAGCCGGTCGAGCACCGGCTGACCGCCGACGCCCCCGGTGCCGTCGAATCCGGCCGCGGCCTCCCTGGCCATTTCAGTCATAGGCGAAGCCTAGGTGGTGGGGCGCGTCAGGCCTCTGCGAGGCGGGACGTTTGTCGCGAAGGCCACCTTCGGGACGTCCCGATGCCTACCGACGGGCTGAAGGGGACTTTCCCCGCATGGCATGCAGGGAAAGCGCCCTTCGCCGCGTCAGACGCGGGGAAAGTCCCCATCAGCCCCCGGACCCGAATCGCCGCTCACGCCCCTCCCCGGCAACCGACCGCGGAAGCCGCCTTCAGGACGTCCCGGACGAGATGAACGGGACTTTCATTGCAAAATTTGCAGTGAAAGTCCCGTTCATCTCACAGGCGTGGGCTCTGACCGGCGTCAGGCGTGGTCGTCCTCACCGAGGCGGTGCACCCGGATCAGGTTGGTCGAGCCGACCGTTCCCGGCGGGGAGCCGGCGACGATGACCACGAGGTCGCCCTTCGCGTACTTGCCCATTTCGAGCATCGCGTGGTCGACCTGCTGGATCATCTGGTCGGTGGAGTCGACCTTCGGCACGATCCGCGTCGTGGTGCCCCAGGTCATCGCGAGCTGGCTGCGGACGCTCTCCTCCGGGGTGAAGG
This sequence comes from Amycolatopsis sp. cmx-11-32, assembly GCF_047608695.1. Lineage (NCBI taxonomy): Bacteria > Bacillati > Actinomycetota > Actinomycetes > Pseudonocardiales > Pseudonocardiaceae > Amycolatopsis > Amycolatopsis sp. cmx-11-32. The sequence continues at coordinate 436,240 of NZ_JADNQN010000005.1, forward strand.
CCAGCAGCGGCAGCCGCGTGTGCAGCCGCGCGAGCCGCCGGACGGTGTCACCGGACTGGGTGAAGGCGACCAGCGCCTTGGCGTTAAGCCGCTCGCCGATGTCACGGGCCGCGTAGGAGATGACACCGCGCTTGGTGCGCGGGACATGCGACAGCGGCGGCACGACCGGCGAGTCGGTCTCGACGGCTTCGATGATGCGGCCCATGGTCTTGACCACCTCGATGGCGTAGCGGCCGACGCTGGTCTCACCCGAGAGCATGAGGGCGTCCGCGCCGTCGAGCACCGCGTTGGCGACGTCCGAGGCCTCCGCGCGGGTCGGACGGGAGCTGTTGATCATCGACTCGAGCATCTGCGTCGCGACGATGACCGGCTTCGCGTTCTCGCGGGCGATCTGGATGGTGCGCTTCTGCACCAGCGGGACCTGCTCCAGCGGGAGTTCGACGCCGAGGTCGCCACGGGCGATCATGACCGCGTCGAAAGCGAGCACGATGGCTTCGAGGTTGTAGACCGCTTCGGGCTTCTCGATCTTCGCGACCACCGGGAGGCGGCCCTTGCCCACGCGGTCCATCACCTGGTGGACCAGGTCGATGTCGGCGGGCGAGCGGACGAACGACAGCGCGATGAAGTCCACGCCCAGTTCGAGCGCGAACTCGAGGTCTTCGATGTCCTTCTCGGACAGCGCCGGCACGGAGACGTCCATGCCCGGCAGAGAGACACCCTTGTTGTTACTGACGGGGCCGCCTTCGGTGACCTCGCACACGACGTCCGGGCCCTCGACGTCCTTGACCACGAGGCCGACCTTGCCGTCGTCAACGAGGAGACGGTCGCCGGGCTTCGCGTCGTCGGCGAGTCCCTTGTAGGTGGTCGAGACGCGGTCGTGGGTGCCCGCGACGTCCTCGACGGTGATCCGCACGATGTCGCCGTTGTGCCACTCGACCGGCCCGCCCGCGAAGGTGCCGAGACGGATCTTCGGCCCCTGGAGGTCGGCGAGGATTCCCACCGCGCGGCCGGATTCGGCGGCGGCGGTGCGGATGAGGTCGTAGACCTGCTTGTGGTCGCTGTGCGTCCCGTGGCTGAAGTTCATCCTCGCGACGTCCATCCCGGCGTCGACGAGTTGCCGCATCTTCTCCGGCGTAGCGGTCGCGGGGCCAAGGGTACAAACGATCTTCGCGCGTCGGCTCACGTTCGCACAGCGTAGTCCCTCATCGGTGCCGCGTCTTTACCGATACCGAAAGTTCAAGAAAAGTGTCAGTTCACCTGGGCGAGGGACAACCCCTTGAACAGGCTCGGCGGTTATCGGCGCGGCTTCTCACTCGCCCCGACCCGGTCCCGCGCCCACTCGTTGAACCCCCGGACCTGACGCCACGCCTTCCGCACCCTGTCGAGCGCGCCTCGTTCGTGCAGAACGTCGTCCGGCTCCCAGCCACGGACGGCGTACACCGAGCGATACCTCAGCAGGTCGATGCGGGGGTGGTCTTCCACGAAGCCGCGCGGCTTCGATTTGAGCCTGTCGCCCTTGACCTCCCAGCCGGTTTTCTCCAGCTTCGCGAGGACCTTGGCCAGCTCGGTCCCGTGCACTTCGGTGTCGACGGCCCGGCGGAAGCGGGCGAGCTGATCGGACTCGAAGTGGAAGCAGCCGCCACCGACACGCAGCCCGGCCGGGCCGACCTCGACGTAGTACGCGCCACCTCCGCGGCCCTGCTCGATCACCGCGCCGCAGTGGGTCTTGTACGGCGTCTTGTCCTTGGCGAACCGCACGTCGCGGTACGGGCGGAAGACCTTCCCCTCGCCGAAACCGTCGCCGAACTCCGGGACCAGTTCCGCGAGCAGTGCCTCCATCGGCGCGCGAACGTCGGCCTGATAGGTCGCGAGGTTCGCGTCCCAATAGGACTTGGAGTTGTCGGCCTCGAGACCGTCGTAGAAGTCGATGGCGTATTCGCCGAAACCCTCGAAACCCATGCGGTGAAGCTAATCCCCGCCACCGACAAGTACTTGAAGGCCCCCTTCCCGTACCTAGGCGCAAGGAAGGGAGCCCTCATGTACTCCGAGACTTTGCTTGGATCGGCTCGCCGGGGTGTCGTAGCTCCACCAGTTGTTGCCGCACTTCACGTACGCCGTGCCCGCGACGGTGGACGGACAGGTGTTCTTCAGGACCTTGTAGTCCCCGATGCCCGCCTGTAGGTGCCCAGCGCCGCTCCGGTCGCGGCGCCACCAGTGGCGTCCTGGGTGACGCCGGTCCAGCCGCCGAAGGACCACAACACCTTGAGCTTCTTCAGCTGCCTGAAGCTCCCGCGCTGGAGGCCGCGTCGTAGAACTTGATCGTGGCCGCTACGGCGCCACCGAGGGCGCAGCCGGTCACGTTGCCGAACGAGTGGTCGATATGGGTCAGCTTGCTCGTTCGCTGGCAGACGCCCCGTGCGGCGAAGTACCAGACCACTCCATCAAGGGTTCAGACCAAGACTTTCGAACATTCCTTGACGGAAATATACCGCACAAGGCACATTCCCTGGATGATGCAGACTTTCGAGATCCTCGCCGAACCACGACGGCGGACCATCCTCGATCTCCTGCGTGACGGCGAGCGGTCGGTCAACGAGCTCGTCGAGGCACTCGAATTGAGCCAACCGGCCGTATCGAAGCACCTACGCGTACTACGCGAGGCAGGTCTGGTCTCCGTCCGCGTCGCCGCCCAGCGCCGGTGCTACCGGCTCCGCCCGGAGCCGCTCGCGGAGGTCGACGCGTGGCTCGCGCCGTACCGCCGGTTCTGGGAGGGGCGGATCGACGCGTTGGAACAACACCTGGACGAGGACAGTCAGTGAACAGGTAGCGGCTCGAACGTGACGCCGCCTCGCGCCTCGTCCCCCAGTCGTGGAGCGCCTGGAGTGTGGGGCGTAACCGCTCCCCCTCCTCGGTGGGCCGGTACTCGACACGCGGCTTTCCAGGCTCTCGCGGAGCACGAGGCCGTCCGCCTCGTGTTCACGCCGCCCGGCATCCGGCGCCGCAGTTCGCCGTACCGGTGCACAACTTCCTTCAGCGGCTGCCTCGGTAATTCGCGGTGGTCGCCTTGCCGGACCGGAAGATCATCCCCGCCGGGAGGATCTACGTGACCGAGACGCCGACGTTGTACGAATGGGCGGGCGGGCTGGACGTTCTGCGACGGCTGACCCTGGTCTTCCGCGGCCACGTCCTGAAGGGGCCCGTTGTCGGAGCCGGTCTTTTCGCGACATGGACCCCGGCCACCCCGAGCACGTCGCGGTCTGGCTCGCCGAGGTGTTCGGCGGCCCGGAGACCTACAGCCACGACCACGGCGGGCACCGGCACATGGTCGGGCGGCACCTCGGCAGGGCCATCACCGAAGAGCAGCGCCGCCGCTGGGTGAACCTGCTCTTAGACGCCGCCGACGAAGCCGGGCTCCCGGCCGACCCCCGGAATGCCGGTCGGCTTTCGCCGCCTACGTGGAATGGGGCAGCCGTCTCGCGGTGATGTTCTCCCGGCCGCGAGGTCACCGTCCCCGGGCCGATGCCGAAGTGGGACTGGGGCAACCGCCCGCCCTGGCGGCCGCCTTCGGCCTGAGGCGTCATAGTGAGGCGGTCTTGAAAGGAGGCCACCGTGATCCGGGTCGACGGCCGGACCCTGCGCTGCGCGGACGTCGTGACCGCCGCGGGCGCCGAGGGACCGCTGAACATTGACGTGTCGATCGCCGCGCTGCGCGGCGCCGAAAGCGCGTGGAAACTCGCCGAGGAGCTGAGCACGCGCCGGATCGTCTACGGCCGTACCACCGGTGTCGGGGCCAACAAGGAGGACCCGGTCGGCGAAGGGGAGTCACCGGATCACGGCCTGCGGCTGCTGCGCAGTCATGCCGGCGGCAGCGGTGACGTCATGTCCCCCGGCCAGACCAGGGCGATGATGCTGATCCGGCTCAACCAGCTGCTGGCCGGACGCGCCGGGCTCAGCCCCGAACTGATCGGCGCGCTGGCCGCCGCGGTGCGGACCGGGGCGTTGCCGCTGGTGCACCGGCTCGGCGCGATCGGCACCGGCGACCTCGCGCCGCTCGCGGAGACCGGGCTCGCGCTCACCGGCGAACGGCCGTGGCTGTCGGGCGGCGTGCCGCCGGTGCCGGTGCGGGCGGGGGACGCGCTCGCGTTCATGAGCAGCAATGCCGCGACGCTCGCCGAAGCGACCCTCGCGGCGATGCGTCTCGACACGCTGGCGCGGGCGAGTCACGTTGTAGCGGCGCTGACCTACATCGCGCTCGACGGGAATCCGGAGGCGTACGCGACACCTGTGCACGAAGCGCGTCCGCACGCCGGCCAGGTCGCGTGCGCGGCGGAGATGCGGCGGCTGCTCGGCATGGAGGGCACGCCGAAACCAGGACGGCGGATCCAGGACCCGTTCGGGCTCCGCGCGTTCCCGCAGGTGCAGGGCCCCGCGCTGGATGCGATCCACTACCTGCGCGACGTGCTCGCGGTGGAGATCAACGCCAGCACCGAGAACCCGATGATCTCGACGGCACACCAGGACGCCTACCACCACGCGCACTTCCACACCGCGTACGTGTCGACCGCGCTCGACCAGGTGCGCGCGACGATCCACCAGGTCGCCGAGCTGTCGGTAGCCCGGCTGGGTGACCTGGTGGAGCCGGAGTTCACCGGACTGCGGCCGTTCCTCGCGGCCGGTCCGTCGGGCAGTTCGGGCGTGATGATCCTGGAGTACGTCGCGCACGACGCGCTCACCGAACTGCGGCAGGCCGCGCTCCCGGCGACGCTGGGCACCGCCGTCGTCTCACGCGGGATCGAAGACCACGCGAGCTTCTCCACCCAGGCCGCGCGGGCGGCGACCGCCGCCGGGACGGCGTACCGGCAGGTGCTGGCGTGCGAACTGGTCGCGGCCGTCCGGGCGCTGCGGATGCGGAAGGCCGAGCTCGTCGCCCTGCCCGCGCGGGACGCCTACGAGACCGCCGCGGCCGTGCTCGACCCGAGCGTCGAGGACCGGCCGCTCACCGAGGACATCGCGCACGCCGTGTCCCTCTTGGACACCCTCGCGCTCATCTGACCCCCGCGTTTAGTCCTCTGGTTGCGGTCCTTGCACGTGCAACTACCGCATCTAGAGGACTAAACGCGTTCTTCGTCGATTTCGGACTCGACTCGCCGGAAAGCTCGGCCGCTCAGCAACAGCAGCCCCGGCCGGCCAGGGCGTGGAGACGCGCGCTCGTAGTGGGCGGGCGGTTCGCGGCTGTCTCGACGGCGTCGAGCATCCGGCGCCGCGCCGTCTTGTCCAGGACGCGTCCTCGCGTGATCACCAGGTCGATCTTCGCGACGTTGCGGATGTCGGCGGCCGGGTTCGCGTCCAGCAGCACGAGATCCGCCTCCTTCCCCACCGCGACGGTCCCTGAAGTCCGTTCCCTGCCGAGGAACTTCGCCGCGTCGCCCGTGACGGTCTTCAGCGCCTGCACCGGCGAGAGTCCGGCCTCGACCAGGAAGGCAAGCTCCTCGTGCAGCCCGCTGCCGGGGAAGGTGTACGGGTTGAGGCAGTCGGTGCCGCCGATGATCCCGACGCCGGCGTCGTGCGCGACCCCGACCAGCCGCAGCGTCTCCTGGTAGTACCGCTCCTGCAAAGCGATCTCCGACGGCGTCTTCGGTGCGAACCGCTCGATGCCCACGGCCCAGCTCTCGCGGATGTCGGCGGGGACGTACTTGAGCCGCGGGTCCTGCTTGTGGGTCTCGGCTGGCTGCGTGACGACCCGGTTGATCGTCAGCGTCGGCGAATGCCAAGTGCCGTCGCGCCGCAACCGGTTGAAATAGCTCCACGCCGCGTGGGGGCTGTACGTGGAGACCGACTCGAACTCCAGTTGCCGCGCCACGGTGAAGAAAGCTCGCGGCGCCGCCGGGTCGTAAGGCATCGCCCGCAACCGGGCGAGGATCTCGTCGCGCCGGGTCGAACAGTGGATGGACACCCCGAAGAAGTGTTCGAAACTGTGCTGGCCGAGATCGCTCGCCTCGAAATGGGACACCTTGTACGGCCAGTGCCCGGAGAACCGCAGCCCCTGGTCGCGAACCTCGTCCGCGACCGCGCGCAGCGCCTCGGGACCGAGATAGGAGTAGACCTTGACGAACTCGGCGCCCGCCGCCGCCTCCGCGCGGACCGCCGCCCGCGCCTCGGCTTCGGTCGAAACCTGGATCACCGGCGGGCCCAGCAGGGTGACCGGCCCGTCGACGATCCCGCTTCCCAGCACCAGACGCGGGCCGAGCAGCTCACCGCGTTCGATCTTGTCCCGTGACACGCGGTTCTCCGCGTAACCCCACATCTCACGGGCGCCCGTGACGCCGTGGGCCAAGTGCAGCGGCGGGACGATCTCTTCGAGGTCCGCACCGTGGGTGTGCATGTCCCACAGTCCAGGGATGAGGTACTTGCCGCGGCCGTCGATCACGCGCGCGGCACCGGTTTCCGGGAGCTGCTCCGAGCCGCCGACCCAGGCGATCCGGTCGCCGACGAGGACGACGGAGACGTCATACCGCGGAGCCGAACCCGTGCCGTCGATCAGCGTGACCCGGGTGATGACGACGATCTCGCCCGTGGCCGCGACGGCCGTGCCGGGCAGCAGCCCGGCCAACGCCACCCCGGTCCCGCTCACGGTCAGCCATCTCAGGAACTCGCGTCTGCTGGATCCCGCTCCGGCCATGAGAACCCCGCCCTTCCACCCAGATCCCCCGGTGGCCGATTCAACTCGCCGTGCGGGCGGGGCCGCAAGGAAAGCGAAGGCCCCTTACCGAGCACAGCACAAAGTAAGGGGCCTTCTCCTGTAACACAGCTCAGCCGAAGAAGACCTCGGCCTCTTCGTACCGCTCGGCCGGGACGGTCTTCAGTTCGGCGGTCGCTTCGGAGAGCTTGACGCGGACGATGTCCGTGCCGCGCAGCGCCACCATCATGCCGAAGTCGCCGTCGGCGACGGCGTCGACGGCGTTGAGGCCGAACCGGGTGGCGAGCACGCGGTCGTACGCCGTCGGGGTGCCGCCGCGCTGGACGTGCCCGAGCACGACCGCGCGGGACTCCTTGCCGGTGCGGGCGGCGATCTCGTCGGCCAGCCAGGTGCCGATACCGCCGAGCCTGACGTGCCCGAAGGCGTCCTTCTCACCGGTGAGAAGCCGCTCCTCGCCGCCTTCGGGCAGCGCGCCCTCGGCGACGACGATGATCGGCGCGTACTCCTTCTCGAAGCGGCGCTCGACCCACTCGACGACCTGGTCCACACTGAAGTGCCGCTCCGGCACCAGGATCACGCTCGCGCCGCCGGCGAGGCCGGAGTGCAGCGCGATCCAGCCCGCGTGCCGGCCCATGACCTCGACGACCAGGGCGCGGTGGTGCGACTCGGCCGTGGTGTGCAGCCGGTCGATGGCCTCGGTGGCGATCGAGACGGCCGTGTCGAAACCGAAGGTGTAGTCGGTCGCGCCGAGGTCGTTGTCGATCGTCTTGGGCACCCCGACGACGCCGATGCCGTCGTCGGTGAGCCGCTTCGCGACGCCGAGGGTGTCCTCGCCGCCGATCGCGATCAGCGCGTCGACCTGCTGCTCGGCGAGGACGGACTTGATCTTGTCGACGCCGCCGTCGATTTTGTACGGGTTGGTCCGCGAGGAGCGCAGGATCGTGCCGCCGCGGGTGAGGATGTCCTCGACGTCGTTCAGGCCGAGCGGACGGCTGTCCCCGGCGAGGGGACCGTTCCAGCCGTTGCGGAACCCGACGATGTCCCAGCCGTGCACCTCGATGCCCTTGCGCACCACAGCGCGGATCACCGCGTTGAGCCCCGGGCAGTCGCCACCGCCGGTCAGCACACCGACACGCATCAGAAGCCTCCGTCTTGTGTTCCGTAGAGATGACAGTCACATGTCCCGAAGCCAGCGTAGCGTCAGTTCTCTGGATCGGTGCAGGGCGGACCACCTCGGGAATCGGTCCACGGGGCAGTTGTGCTAGCTTGGCGCCGTGCAGCGCTATTCCTGGTTTACGAAGCCGGCCCCGGGTGGGCACGGCGGCGTCGACCTGCGCTGACCTACCACCCCGAGCCGGAATCACACCGGCTCGGCGAGTTCCGCGGGTCGGTCTCCCTTTTCGAAAGGAACCAGACCCGCGATGTCTCCCTCCGCTGACACCCTGATCGCCCTCGACGGGCACCGCACGGCGGCCATCAACCCGCTGCTGTCGCCCGCGATGCTGCGGCACGAACATCCGATGACGGCGGAAATCGCCGATACCGTCCTAGCCGGGCGGGCCTCGGCCGTCGACATCCTCGACGGCCGGGACGACCGGCTCCTCGTCGTCGTCGGGCCCTGCTCGGTGCACGACGCGGACGCCGCGCTCGACTACGCCCGCCGCCTCGCCGCCAAGGCCGAAGAACACCGTCGCGACCTGCACATCGTCATGCGCGTCTACTTCGAGAAGCCGCGGACCACGCTCGGCTGGAAGGGCCTGATCAACGACCCCGGCCTCGACGGCACCTACGAGGTCAACCACGGCCTGCGGCTCGCGCGCGAACTGCTGCTCGACATCTCCGCGCTCGGCCTGCCGGTCGGCTGCGAATTCCTCGACCCGATCACCCCCCAGTTCATCTCCGACACCGTGACCTGGGGATCCATCGGCGCGCGGACCGCGGCGAGCCAGGTGCACCGGCAGCTGTGCAGCGCGCTGTCGATGCCGGTGGGGATCAAGAACTCGACCGAGGGCGACGTCCAGGTCGCCGTCGACGCCACCCGCGCGGCCGCCGCGAGCCACGTGTTCGCCGGCATCAACCCCGACGGTCTCGCCGCGCTGATCACCACCGCGGGCAACGAGGACTGTCACGTGATCCTGCGCGGCAGCTCGGCCGGTCCGAACTACGACCCCGCGACCGTGTCCGACACGCTGGCGCGGCTGGCGAAGTCGGGGCTGCCGGAGCGCGTGATCATCGACGCGAGCCACGGCAACAGCGCGAAGGACCACGTGCGCCAGGCTTCGGTCGTCCGTGAACTCGCCGGGCGGATCGGCGCCGGTGAGCGGGGCATCGCCGGGCTGATGCTGGAGAGCTTCCTGGTGGCGGGGCGGCAGGACCTGACACTGGGCTCGGCTTCGTCGCTGACCTACGGACAGTCGATCACGGACGCCTGCCTCGGGTGGGAGACGACGGCTGAGCTGCTGGACACGCTGGCGGAGGCCGTCGACTCGCGGCGGTGAGTGCCTGGGTGCGTCGCGCGGGACCGGACGGACGACACGGGTGATCCGACGGAGGACACCCGTGACTGGACGGACGACACGCGTGTGGCCGGGTCCCGCAGCGAGTCGTCCATCACGAGTGACGTCCCGCCAGCCACGCGAAACCACCCGACAGCAGGTACCTGGGACACGGTTGGCCCTAAACCGAATCGGCACTCACGACTTCCCGGGGGCGCCTTGATCGCTTGAAGTACGTGAAGGCCCCCTTCTTTGCGCCTGGCGCGAGGAAGGGGGCCTCCACGGCACTTGGCCCTCACGCGACTTACCACTCACGATCATCGGCTGCAGGGGCCAGGCAGTAGGCGCCGCAGCGTCACGAGCAAGCCCTACCGGTGCCAGTAGGACTCGATGATCCCCCACCGCTGGAAGTTGTGCCGCGCGTCCGCCAATGCGTCGTGCTGGTCGTCCGGGGCCGCGGGGAGCTTCGGTTTGCCCGCGTCCTCCCAGCGTTGCCGCAGGTCACGCGTGAACCGCGGCAGCTGGCGCGGCAGCGCGGGCATCGGCCCCCACAGCTGCGCCAGCGCGACGTGGTCGTAGGCGGCGAACCAGGCCCACAGTTCGATCCCGCCGGGCGGCTTGCCGAAGAACTCGAGCAGGTCCGCACGGATCTTCTCGCGGCTGCGCCACGCCGGGTCGGCGGGCGACGGGAGTTTCGGGAGCACGTTGTCGCGGACCCAGGGGCCCGCCTTGCCGGGATCGAAATCTGTCGAGACCGCGTAGAACTCACGGCCTCTTTCGTCCACGACACCGATCGACACCAGGTCGATCGTCACGCCGTCCTCGATGAATTCGGTGTCGTAGAAAAAGCGCACCGGAGAACCCTAGTGGGCGCTCAGCCGACCTTGGTGTCCGGGATACGGGCGACGTCCTTGGCGGACGGCTGCGCGGGCACCTTCGGGCGGATCCCGGCCTCGTCGGCGGCGAGCAGTTCCTTCGCCTTGGCGGCGTAGATGTCGACGTACTCCTGGCCGGAGAGCTCCATGAGCGCGTACATGATCTCGTCGGTGATGGACCGCTCGATGAAGCGGTCACCGGCCAGGCCCTCGTAGCGTGAGAAGTCGAGCGGCTTGCCGAAACGGATCTCGAGGCGGCGCGGCCACCACATCTTCGAGCCGATCGGGTTGACCTTGTCGGTGCCGACCATGGCCACCGGGACCACCGGGCCGCCGGAGTCGAGCGCGATCCGCGCGACGCCGGTCTTGCCCTTGTACAGGCGGCCGTCCGGGGAGCGGGTGCCTTCGGGGTAGATTCCGAGGAGATGCCCTTCGCGGACCAGGCGGGTCGCGGTGTCGAGCGCGGCCTGCGCCGCGTTGCCGCCGGAGCGGTCGATCGGGAACTGGCCGACGCCGGTGAAGAACCACTTCTTCAGCAGGCCCTTGAGGCCCTTCTCGGTGAAGTACTCCGATTTGGCCGGGAAAGTCACCTTGCGCTTGACCCGGAGCGGCATGAAGAAGGAATCCGCCACCGCGAGGTGGTTGCCCGCGAGGATCACGCCACCGTCGTCGGGGATGTTCTCCGCGCCGACCACCTTGGTAGGCCACAGCGCCTTGAGCAGTGGCCCGATAAACACGTGTTTCATGAGCCAGTACAGCACTGCGAAAACTCCTCCTAGCAGCTCAACCCCCGCGCCCGATGGCCAAGACTACGAATCGCGCACCCCCGGCACAACGAAGTCCACCCGGTTACCCGTACCCAGCGACGGATCTCACACCCGATCCGGCCCGATCCCGACCGTGGCCAGTGGCCCACAAGCCGCTCCGCTCGTGCGAACATAGAGACCTACCCAGCTCTCACGGAAGGCGATCGCATGGCCGTCCTCGCCGGCGCGGAACCGTTCGCTCACCCCGGTTCGACCGAAGCAGGGTTCCTGCTGTGCCACGGATTCACCGGTACCCCCGCGAGTATGCGGGCGTGGGGCGATCATCTGGCCGAGGCCGGTTACACGGTGCGCTGCCCGTTGCTTCCCGGGCACGGCACCCGGTGGCAGGACATGAACCGGACAGGCTGGGAGGATTGGTACGGGGCGGTCCGTGAAGAACTTCTGGCACTTCTCTCCACGTGCGACTCGGTGTTCGTCGCCGGGTTGTCGATGGGTGGGACGCTGACCCTGCGGCTGGCCGAGGAGTTCGGCGACCGGATCGCCGGGATCGTGCTCGTGAACCCCTCGATCATGCGCCACGGGCTGGACACGAAGCTGCTGCCGATGCTGGCGAACATGGTGCCGTCGGTGAAGGCGATCGCGAACGACATCGCGAAGCCGGGCGAGACCGAGCTGGCCTATCCCCGCACCCCGGTGCGCGCGGCCGCGAGCCTGGCGAAGCTGTGGGCCGTCGTCCGGCCGGAGCTGGCGAAGGTGACCCAGCCGGTGCTGCTGCTGCATTCGGCCGTCGACCATGTGGTGGAGCCGCTGAACTCGCGGATCATCCTCGACGGGATCGGCAGCGAGGACGTCACCGAGGTGGTGCTGGAGAACAGCTTCCACGTCGCCACCCAGGACCACGACGCGGGCCTGATCTTCACGCGTACGGTGGACTTCGCCCGGTCCGTGCGCCGGGAGGGACAGGTGGACGCCGGATGAACAGGGGCAAGGACGGGCCGGAGGACGTCGACGCGACGTTCGCCGAGATCGTGGCCGACCTCCGTGCGGAGGGTGTCGGACTGTTCCCGGAGGACGAACTCGAAAAGCCCGCCGGGAAAGCCACCGAAAAGGCCGAGAAGGCGGAAAAGCCTTCGGAGAAGACACCACGGCCAGAGACCTCGGAAGCCGAACCCGAGCCGGGCTGGCGAGGTGGCGGCACCAGCTGGGACAAGACCCTCTTCGAGGACGCCCCGGCCGGATCGAGCGACGACGAGGGCCACTTCGTGCCGCCGGAGCCGCCTCCCCTGCCGCGTCCGCGCAAGGGCGCGTTCATCGTCCTGCTGTTCTTCGTGCTCGGCCTGCTGCTTCTGATCGCGCCCAACCTGATCGGCATGGGCACGCGGCTCGGCACCCCGCTCGGCATCCTCGCACTGGCGACCGCGATCGCGCTGCTCCTGCTGCGGGTCCGTCAGGGGCCGCCGCCCGGTGCGGACCCGCACAACGGCGCGCAGGTCTGAACTGTCGGACAATTCCGGACATGAAGATCGACTTCACACCCTCGCGCCGGTCGACGGTCGGCGCGGAATGGGAACTCGCCCTCGTCGACCGGCGGACCGGTGAACTCTCCTCGGTCGCGGAGCAGGTGCTCGACGCCGTCCGGCCCGACGGCGAGGAGGAGCACCCCAAGATCAAACAGGAGCTGCTGCTCAACACCATCGAGGTGATCAGCGGTATTTGCGACACGATCGCCGAGGTCAAGGCCGATCTGAACGAGTCGCTGGACGTCGTGCACTCGGTACTCGACCCGCTGGGCGTCGAGCTGTTCTCGGCCGGGTCGCATCCGTTCTCGACGTGGTACCAGCAGAAGGTCACCGACAAGGAGCGGTACGCCAAGCTCATCGACCGGACCCAGTGGTGGGGACGGCAGATGCTGATCTACGGCGTCCACGTGCACGTCGGCCTCGACCACCGCGACAAGGCCCTGCCGATCCTGGACGCGCTGCTCAACTACGCGCCGCACCTGCAAGCGCTCTCGGCGTCCTCGCCGTACTGGGGCGCGGAGGACACCGGCTACGCGTCGAACCGCGCGCTGATGTTCCAGCAGCTGCCGACAGCGGGGCTGCCGTTCCAGTTCCGGAAGTGGACCGAGCTGGAGAGCTACGTCGACGACATGTTCACCACGGGCGTGATCGACCACTTCTCCGAGATCCGCTGGGATATCCGGCCCGCCCCGCATTTCGGGACGATCGAGATGCGGGTGTGCGACGGGCTGCCGACGCTGGAGGAGGTCGGCGCGATCTCGGCGCTGACCCAGTGCCTGGTGGACGACTTCAGCGCGCGCCTCGACGACGGCGAGATCCTGCCGACGCTGCCGCCGTGGCACGTCCAGGAGAACAAGTGGCGCGCGGCGCGCTACGGCGTCGACGCGATCGTCATCCTCGACGCCGCGGGCAACGAGCGGCCCGTCACCGAAGACACCCTCGACCTGCTGAACCGGCTCGAACCGGTGGCCCGGCGGCTGGACTGTGTCGAAGAACTGCGAGGGGTGGAGACGATCCTGCGGTACGGGCCCAGCTACCTGCGTCAGCGCGCGGTGGCGAAGCAGTACAACGGGAGTCTGCGCGCCGTCGTCGCTTCCCTCATCGCGGAGATGCGGGACGGGACGATCGCGCGCCCCTGACCCCCGCGATTAGTCCTCTAGTTGCGGTAGTTCGACGTCTGACTACCGCAACAAGAGGACTAATTGCGGTCGAGGTGCCCCAAGAGAGTGCCTGGGCCGAAGGTGGAGGCGCCCAGGGCCTCGACGCGGGACCGTAGTTCGCGGTCGGCGGTCACGACGACGACGTGGTCATCCGGACCGGCCTCGCGAGCCTCGTGCGCCACGGCGACGATCTGGGAGTCCCCGTCCGTCTCGGCGCCGACGACCTCTACACCGGGTACCGCCGCGACTCCTCGCGCCTTACCCTCGACGACCAGCACGACCTTCGGCCACCACGACCATTCCCCGCCGCCGGGCAACGCCGGATCGGCGAACCCGGTCCCGGCCAAGATCGCGAGTTCGTCCCGCAGCCGTTCCGCGGCGCCGCGCCGGTCGCGCCACCAGCCGTCCGGCCGCGATCCGACGACGTTCGCCCCGTCGACCACCAGTACCAGCCTGCGATCCAAGTGTTCCCTCAATCCCGGCCATGCCATCGCGAAGTCGCGGTGCAGCCGGAAATCCGCGACCTCGTCCGGGCGGACCCACCGCAGTTCCACGCTCTCCGCGTTCTTCACCCTCGCCGAAAGCGTGCCGATCGGCGCGGCCAGGATCGTGGTGTAGCGCCAATTCCCGTGATCGACACGCGACGCCGACAACGGCAGGACACGGGCGGGCGGGACGTCGGCCTCTTCGTGAGCCTCGCGGGTGGCGGCCTCACGCGGGCTCTCCCCCGCCTCGACCGCTCCTCCTGGCAGCGCCCACGTGCGCCCGTGATGCACCCACCACGCCCGGCGTTGCAGCAGGACACCGCGGGCGGGATCGGACAGCAGCAACCCGGCGGCGCCGTTCAAACCCCAGTGAAGATGGCCGAAGTCGCACTTCACGAAGCCGTTGCCGTCCAGACGGGTCACGGCTTCAGCCTGTCACACCGACCTCGGCGCCGGGAGCCTTCGCCGCGTCGACGGCGAGCGCCGCGGCGCCGACGATGGCCGTGTCGTCCCCGTGCTGGGCCGCGCGGATCCGGGCCAGCGGCCGGTGCCCGGCGCCGGTGATCTTGCCAGCGTAGTGCTCGCGCGCCTCGTCGAGGAACAGCGGAGCCGATTCGGACACCCCGCCGCCGATCACGATGATCTCGGGATCGAAGACGTCCGCGACCAGCGCCAGCCCCTCGGCCAGCCACTTCGCCAGTTCGGTCATCGCGCGCTGGGCGATCGGGTCGCCGTCGCGGGCGGCACCGGCGACCCGGCGTCCGGTGACCGAACCGGGGTCTCCCCTGGTCTCACGCGCCAGCACGGTCGAGCGGCCAGGGTGCCGCGCGAGCAATTCCACCGCCGTCGCGGCCAAGGCCGTCCCGCTGCAGTACCGCTCCCAGCAGCCGTACTTCCCGCACGGGCAGGCCCGTCCGCCGGGGACGACGGTCAGGTGCCCCAGTTCCGGGGCGACACCGTAGGCACCCCGGTAGATCTTGCCGTCGAGCAGCAGGCCCGCGCCGATCCCGGTACCGAGCGCGATCAACGCGGCGACGTGGGCACCTCGCGCGGCGCCGAAGCGGTATTCGCCGATCGCGGCGGCGTTCACGTCGTGCTCGAGGGTGACGGGAAGGCCGACGCGCTTCTCGATCCGCTCCGCGACCGGCGCGGCACGCCACGACAGATGCGGCGCGAACATCACCGTCCGCCGGTCGTTGGCGACGAACCCGGCCACCGCGAGCCCGACGCCGGAGACCTCGTGCCGGTTGCGGAGGTCTTCGACGACCCCGGCGATGGCGTCTTCGAGCGCGTTCTCCTCGCCGGGGGTGCCGACCCTGGCGGTGTCCATCAGCGAGCCGTGCTCGTCCACCACGCCGGCGCGCACGCTCGTGCCCCCGACGTCCACCCCTACCGTCAGCAACTCAGTTCTCCCGGTCCGGCTGCCATGCGTCGCGCCTGGTCACGGCGATGTGCTGGACCCGCGAAGCTCCCACCGGCGCATCTTCCCGCGCGGGTTCCTTCCGCGCCGGCTGGAAACCCGGCATATGCACCCCGCCCTCGGGTTCCCAGCGGTCCGCGAGCACCGCGCGCAGCAGCGCGACGAGTTGCGCGGCCTGCTCCATCAGCCGCGCCACGAACTCGGGCCGCTCACCGCGGAAAACCTCGACGATGGCGCAAAGCGGGCACCAGGCGGTGTCTCCACCGGACTCGTGCTCGGTGCAGCCGTGCCCGGCGGAGATCAGGTCCTCCAGCCACGGCGCGGCGTGTTCGACGACCAGTTCGACCAGCAGCCGGATCTCCTCGGCCAGCTTGAGGCCGTCGGTCCGGGGGTGTTCGTCGTTCTCGCTCACCCGGGTCCCCGGTTCCCGGCCAGGCTCACGACCAGGCCGTGCGCGTCGGATTCCGCACCGGTGATCCGGCACGGGCGCAACATCTCCGGCAGCGCGATCAGCCGCCGGAAACCGTCCACGGTGACGGCGAGGTCATCGTCCACTCTGGCAAGGTCCACTTCGGAATCCCGGTGCAACGGCACCGCGATCCGCAGGCGGTAGCCACTGTCCGATTCGGACACTTCGAGCAGCGGGGTGACCGCTTTCCCGTTACCGGTCAGAGGATCCAGACCTTGGTAAAGTTCATACGCGATTTCCTGCAACGCCGCCAGTCCGACCGGCTCGACGGCGCGGTGTTCGACCGGTTTCACCGTTTCGGGCCCGAACCCGGCGTCGGCGAGTTCGGCGAGAACGGTGTTCTGCTGCGTGCGGCGGGTCCGCATCCACGAGGCCGCGGCGCCGCGCCAGAACCCGGGGGCCGGCATCAGCCGGTTGACGATCAGGCCGTCGACTCCGATCCCGCGCAGTGCCAGCGAACCGAGCGTGCGGCGGGCTTCGGCGACGACGACGCGTTCCGGTGTCAGCACGAGCCGGACGGTGGTCGTCGCGGGATCGGTGAGCAGCGTGCGCAGCGACTCCAGATGCGCGCCGAGCCGCCGTACCGCGGCCGCCGTCCGCCGCGCGCCCGGTTTGAACATCCGCGTGAGGTATCCGGAAACCGCTTCGGGCAAGGCCAGCAGGCGCAGCGTTTCCGCGGTCGGACCGCAGTCGACGACGACCGTCTCCCAGGGACCGTGCTCGGCGAGGCGCTGGACTTCGGTGAGGGCGAGGAGTTCGTCAACGCCGGGGACCACGGTCAGCTCTTCGGCGTCGAGCGAGTCGAGGCCCGCCCCCGCGAGGGCGGTCCGCAGTTCCTGCCGGAGTTCGCGCCAGGTGCTGTCGACGAGGCCGCGGAAATCGATCTGGGCGGCGTGCAACAGTCCCGACGTACTCCCTCCCGCGGAGAGACCATCGGCCACAGCGTCCACTTCGGACGGTTCGGCGCCGAAAGTGCGGCCGAAGACGTCACCGAGGGAATGCGCGGGATCGGTCGAGACCACGAGCGTCTTCCTGCCCCGGCCTGCCAGTGCGACGGCCGTCGCGGCGGCCAGCGTGGTCTTGCCGACACCCCCCTTGCCGGTGAAAAGCAGGATCCGCATGCCTACCCTTCGACTCAGGACGCTTCAGCGCGCTTCTTGAGCTCCTTGAGCGCGGTGTCCATGACCATCTTCTCGGCCTTGCGGCGCAACAGCCCGATCATCGGCAGCGCCAGCTCGACGGACAGCGTATACGTCACCTTGGTGCGGCCGGCGGCCAGCGCTTCGAGGGCGTAACGACCGTTCTGGGCCTTCTGCATCTGCCCCTTGACCAGGTGCCAGCTGACTCCCTTGCCGTCGGCGTCCCAGTCGTACTCGAGGGTGTAAACGTCCTTGATGGGCCCGGCGTCGAGGGTGAGTTTCACCTGCTTGGCGCGGCCCTTGTCGTCCTCGCCGAGCACCTCGGTCTGCCGGACGGCCTTGGCCCATTCCGGGTACGCGGGAAAGTCGGCGATGACGGCCATGACCCGCTCGGGCTCGGCGTCGACCTCGATGGATTGCGTGGACTGCTCGGCCATGGCCCAAACTCTAGCCGGAGCCGAGCGTCACCAGCGCAGCACGTGCGGCTGTGCCGTCTCCTTGAAGTGACCGACGTTACGGCATTCGGTCCTGCCGAGCCTCGTCCGCGCGGTCAGCGGCTGGTGGACGTGCCCGAAGACCGACCAGCGCGGCCGTTGCTCGCGGATGAGGTCCACCAGCGCCACCGACCCGATCTCGGGCCGCCGCGCGACCACGTCGTAGGTCAGTTCCGGGATGGCGGGCGGGACGTGGGTGCACAGGACGTCGACGTTCTCCAGCGCGCTCACCGCGACGTCGTATTCCTCGCGGGTGCGCAGGTACGGCCGCCAGAAGCCGTTGCGGCGCGGGACCACGTTCGGCGGGAGCAGCGCGCCGCCGACGAACCCGAAGCGCAGGCCGCCGAACTCGGCGATCTCGCCGTCGAGGACCTGGATGCCGTCGCCGGCGAACTCGGGCCACAGCGACGGGTCGTCGACGTTGCCGGGGGTCGCGAACGTCGGCGCGGTGAGGGCGCCGAACAGGATGGCGTACTGGTCGTGGATCGCTTCGCCGACGGCGGCGGCGGGATCGGCCAAAGTGGCCCACAACGATCGCGAGAAGGCAACGGTCTCATCACGAGTGCCCTCGCGCCGCAGCCGCGCGAACTCGCCGACCTTCTCCGCGCCGAACAGCGCGCCCATGATGCCTTTGTCGTGCTCGCGGTAGTCGACGAAGTCCAGCAGGTCGCCGAGGACGATCAGTGCGTCGGCGCCGTCACCCGCGCGTTTGAGCGCGTCGGCGTTGCCGTGCACGTCCGACACCACGTGAACCCGCATGCTCTCCCCTACTCGCCCCGGGGACCGACCCCGGGTTCGCGCCCGTCCTCCAGGACCTCTTTGAGCCCGAGCGCGATGGCTTTGGCGGCACGGGACCTGCGGTCGAACTCCCGCCGCAGGTCCCTGACCTGGAGCGCGAGCGGTTCCCCGTCCGGACCGGCGGGCGTGGCGCGCAGGAAGTAGTGCAGCAAGGTGCCGTCGAGCACCGGCTCGAGCCAGACCTCCATGGTACCGATCAAGGCACCGCGCACGGTCCAGCGCAGTCCTTCGTCCCCGCGGTCGGTGTAGACCTCGAGAACGAGGTCCGGCCAGTAACGTGACCAAGATCGCGGCTCGGCGAAGGCGGCGGCCACTGTGGACGGCGGGACCACGAGGAAGGTCTCGTCAACGATGTCGAGAGCTGGCGGAGCCTGGTTCACACGCGGCAGAATGTCATGCCCGGGGTATGGCCGATTCGCCAGCATGGTCTTAAGGTGCACGGCACGCTAAGTTGACTGGCGGGTAACACCGGTCACACCACTTGCACGCGAACACGGAGGTTCCTCGTGCGCGAATACAGCGCCCCCGCCGCCAATCCGGTGACCGACGACGAGAACCTCGCGGACGTCATCTGGGCGAACGCCGAGCGGTTCTCCGATGTCGTGAGTTTCCGCCGCCAGGTCGACGGTACCTGGTTGGACATCACCGCCAAGGATTTCGCCGCCCAGGTCCTTGCCGTGGCCAAGGGAATGGCACAGGCAGGCATCGCACCGGGCGACCGGATCGGGCTCATGTCCAAGACCCGCTACGAATGGACCCTGATCGACTTCGCGATCTGGGCCGCCGGCGCGGTCACCGTCCCGATCTACGACACCTCCTCGGCCGAACAGGTCCACTGGATCCTTTCGGACTCGGCGGCGAAGGGTGTGTTCGTCGAGACCGACGAACACCTCGCGACGCTGGAATCCGTCAAGGGGCGCCTCGACACGCTGGAGCACACCTGGCAGATCGAGGCCGCCACGCCCGCCGTCGACGACCTCATCGCCCGGGGCGCCGAGCTGAGCGACGACGACCTGCACGAGCGCCGCCGCACGGTGAAGGCGGGCGACCTGGCCACGATCGTGTACACGTCGGGCACGACCGGCCGCCCCAAGGGTGTCGAGCTGACCCACCGGAACCTCCTGGCCGAGATCCGTGCCGACATCGCCGCGTTCCCGCAGCTGATGGAGCAGGGCAACTCGCTGCTGGTGTTCCTGCCGCTCGCGCACATCCTCGCCCGCGCCATCGCGGTGACGGCGCTCAGCGCGCGGGTGACCCTCGGGCACACCTCGGACGTCAAGAACCTCGTCGCCGACCTCGGCACCTTCCGGCCGACGTTCGTCGTCGCCGTGCCACGCGTGTTCGAGAAGGTCTACAACGGCGCGAAGCAGAAGGCCCACGGTGACGGCAAGGGCAAGATCTTCGATGCCGCCGAAGCCACCGCGGTCGCCTACAGCCAGGCTCAGGACACCGGCGGCGCCGGGCTGGGCCTGAAAGTCAAGCACGCGCTGTTCGACAAGCTCGTCTTCAGCAAGCTGCGCGCGGCGCTGGGCGGCCGTTGTGTCGCGGCGGTGTCCGGCGGAGCCCCGCTCGGGGTGCGGCTGGCGCACTTCTTCCGCGGCATCGGCGTCCCGGTGTTCGAGGGCTACGGCCTGACCGAGACTTCCGCGGCGGCCTGTGTCGGCACTCAGGACGGGTTCCGCGTCGGCACCGTGGGACGGCCGGTCGCCGGCACCTCGGTGCGGATCGCCGAGGACGGCGAGATCCTGCTGAAGGGCGACGTCGTGTTCGGGGGCTACTTCAACAACCCCGAGGCGACCGCCGAATCGCTGGAGGACGGCTGGTTCCACACCGGCGACCTCGGCGAGCTCGACCGCGACGGGTTCCTGAGGATCACCGGGCGCAAGAAAGAGATCATCGTGACCGCGGGCGGCAAGAACGTCGCCCCGTCCGGGCTCGAGGACACCATCAAGGCCAGCCCGCTGATCAGCCAGGCGATGGTGGTCGGCGACCAGCGGCCGTTCATCGGCGCGCTGATCACCATCGACGAGGAATACTTCCCGTCGTGGAAGTCGCAGCACAACAAGCCTTCCGACGCCTCCGTTTCGGATCTGGCCGACGACGCCGAACTGCGCGCCGAAGTCCAGGAAGCGGTCAACCAGGCCAATAGCGCGGTTTCGCAGGCCGAGTCGATCAAGAAGTTCACGATCCTCTCGAAGGACTTCACCGAGGCGGGCGGCGAGATCACGCCGAGTCTCAAGCTGAAGCGCAACATCGTGAACAAGAACTACGCGAACGACATCGAAGCGCTGTACAAGAAGTAGCTTCGGTAAGTGAGGTGAGCGGGCGGGCCACGCCTCTGAATGCGTGTTCCCAATGTCGCATTCGAGCCGCTGAGCGGCTCGAATGCGACATTGGGAACATCGGGATGAACCCTGCCGCGGCATCCCGGTGAGCGCCTCTCGGTTCCCGCGTGAAGGCGCAACCAGAGGACTAAACGCGGGCCGGGCAAAGCTCAGCCGTCCGAGATCTTCGCGTCCCACTCGATGTGGTGCCGGTAAAGCCAGTTCCGTCCTTCATCGGAGGTCGTCCCCGACGAAACCGCGGCGCTGCTGGCCACCAGCTTCTCCACCCGCGCCCGCCGTAACCGCTCGTAGGCCGCGAAAGCCGTTGGCGCGTCGGGAAGATCCCGCAAACACTGCGCCAGCACGACGCTGTCCTCCAGCGCCATCGACGCTCCCTGACCCGCGGCGGGCGAGGCCGCGTGTGCCGCGTCCCCGACGAGCACCATGGACGAGTTCCACCAGACCGGCGTCGACGGGACGTCGTAGGAGTGACCGCCGAAGACGTCGTCGCCAGTCGATTGGATGATCTCCGCGGCAGGCAACGGTTCCCCGTCGAAAGCGGCGAAGGCCGCCGAGCGCCACTCAGCCGCCGACAGGCCGCTTCGCACACCTTCGGCCGTGGGAAGCCGTGCGAACCAGTACGTCGAGCCGTCAGGGGCGCTGGTGTAGCCGAAGAAGGCGTGCAGGCTCTGGATCATCCGGTAAAGCGACGGCGCCCGCGGGACGCTCGTGTCGGTCGTATAGCCGTAGACGACATCCAGTCCGGTCGAGCGCGGCGGCGGGCACGACGGATCGATGAGGCTCCGGACGACCGACCGCAGGCCGTCGGCGCCGATCAGGATGTCACCTTCAGCGGAGGTCCCGTCCTCGAACCGCGCCGTCCCCGGCGAGGCGGAAACCAGCCGCTTCCCATGTTCGAAGGCGATCCCCCGCGAGATCGCTTCCTCTTGCAGCGCGCGATAGAACGCCGCGCGAGTCAGGGTACGTGGTCCGGCGAGGCCGTCGACGTCGAACGAACGCCGCTCGACGGTGCGCCCGTCCGGCGTCACCAGTTCCAGACCGACGGCGGCGAACGAGTTCTCGACGACGGGCGCTTCGGCACCGATGGCGCGCAGGGCGTCCATGCCGTTGTGCATGATCGTCAGGAACGCGCCCGCGTCCTCACCACCGGTCGGGTGCGCCTCGTGGACGCTCGCCTCGATCCCGGCGCGCTGCAGAGCCATCGCGGTCACCGTGCCCGAGATGCCGCCACCGATGATCACAGCCTTCACCGCGAACCCCCTGTCGTGTCGCCGTCACCCGACGGTACCGGCAACGGCGACACGACAGCAGGGTCACGCGCCGCCGCTGGCGACGATGTCGCCGTTCACTCCCTTGGGGAAGAACCCGCCTTCCTTCACCGGGCCCGGGTTCAGGTAGACGACGTTCAGCACCCTGTCGGCACTACGGCCGAAGCAGACGCCGTTGTTGTCGGTGGGCACGATGTTGGCCTGGTTGCCCAGCACGATGCCCTGATCGTCGTCGCCAGGACCGTCGAGGGCGTCGCGGGCGTTGGAGATCTTGGCGGCCGCGTCGCCGAGGTCCCGGTCGAACAGCGACGTCCGGATGGTGGCGGCGTGGTACGCCTCGGCGGCCAGGATGCCGGCGGCCGCGTCCAGGAACGTCTTGTTGGTGATCAGCGGTGCGGCGCCCTTGTAGGCCGTCACGCCGACGTCCTCGAACAGGAACGCCGCGAGCAGGAAGTTCTTCTCGTTGGCGAACGGGTCGAACTGCTGGTATTCGCTGATCAGCCCGGCCGCCCGCGCCGCGGCGGTGAAGCTGTCCTTGAGGTCGATCTCCGGCCGCGACACCGCGGCCTCGCCCAAGGCCCCACGCAGGAACTCGACGTGCGCGACCTCGTCGCCCGCGATCTCCTTCGCGAACTGGTACAGGGTCTTGTCGTGGAACATCACCTTCTTGCCGCCTGCCACCCCGCCCTGGGTGCCTGCCCCGCCGGTGAGGTCGTCCGGCAGCCCGCGGCCGTGGACGGCGAACGAATAGAACTCGGCTTCCAGGTACTCCAGGTTGAGCGCGAAATTGAGCACGGCCGCGTCGCTGGGGGCGCCCGTGGCGGCGGCGGCCTCACCCGTCGCCGATGCGGACGAAGTGGCCTGCACCCCTAGGTAGGTGGCGCCGACGACACCGAGCCCCGCCGCGCCGACGGCCTTCAAGAACCGGCGGCGATCCGTGCGGTTCTCGGCACTGCGCGAAACCAGGGTACGAACGAACGGCTTTCCGAACACGAGTGGTTCCTCTCGTCCTTGCGATGTACACCCACCCACTCGGACGTTCGGAACCACCCGTGACCCGGATTGGAAAAGATCTCGAAGTTATTTCTTCGTCGCCGCGGCAAGGCGAACGCAGACCGCGAGGCCGCGGATCGCCTCTTCGACCTCGGCCAGCTCAGGGAAGGTCGGGGCGATGCGGATGACGGCGTCTTCGGGGTCGTCGCCGTACGGGTGCGTCGCACCGGCCGGGGTCAGGGCGACACCGGCCTCCTTGGCCAGCCGCACGACCTCCTTGGCGGTCCCGGCGGGCACGGTCAGCGAGACGAAGTACCCGCCGGTCGGCTTGGTCCAGGACGCGAGCCCCGCTTCACCCAGCTCCTTGGTGAGGATCTCGTCGACGGCCGCGAACTTCGGGCCGATGAGCTCCGCGTGCTTGCGCATGTGCGCACGGACGCCGTCCTCGTCACGCAGGAACTGAGCGTGCCGGAGCTGGTTGACCTTGTCCGGGCCGATGGTCCGCTTGCCGATGAGACCGGTCCACCAGGCCAGGTTGGCTTCGGACGCGCCGAAGAAGCCGACGCCGCCACCGGCGTAGGTCACCTTCGAGGTGGAACCGAAGACGAACACACGGTCGGCGTTGCCCGCCTCCGTGGCCAGCGCGAGCACGTCGGCCAGCCGCGCCTCGACGTCGGTGAGGTGGTGCACGGCGTAGGCGTTGTCCCAGAAGACGCGGAAGTCCGGGGCGGCCGTGGTCATCGTGGCCAGGCGGCGCACGGTGTCGTCGCTGTAGGTGACACCGGTCGGGTTGCTGTACTTCGGCACGCACCAGATGCCCTTGACCGCGGCGTCCTCGGCGACAAGGCGCTCGACGACGTCCATGTCCGGGCCGGTCTCGGTCAGCGGCACCTGGACCAGCTCGATGCCGAAGCGCTCGGCCAGCACGAAGTGCCGGTCGTAGCCGGGGACCGGGCACAGGAAGACGACCCGCTCCTCGTCGGCCCAGCGGCGCTCGGCGCCCGGGACCTTGCTGAGGTAGGCCTGCACGATGGTGTCGTGCATCAGCTCCAGGCTGGAGTTGCCCGCGGCGAGCAGCTGCTCGGCCGGGACCTGCAACGGTCCGGCGAAGATGCGGCGGAGTTCGGGCAGGCCCTTCAGTCCTCCGTAGTTGCGGACGTCCGTGCCGTCCTCGGCCTTGCGTGCGTCTCCGGGGAGGTCGAGCAGCCCGTCGGCGAGGTCCAGCTGGCGGGGGGACGGCTTGCCGCGGGTGATGTCCAGGGAGAGGCCACGGTCGACGAGGGCCGCGTAGTCGCGGCGGGCGCTCTCGACATCGACAGGTGCAGTGGTCATGCCTAACGCTAAACCCGGCGGCCGATCGCGTGAGACGAGGGTGGTCCTACGCCACGCACACAAGATCCGACAATGGTTCCGGCGCGTTTTTCATCATTCGTAACGAGGCCGAATCCCCTAGTGTCGCGTGATCCTGCAGGTCTTACCCGTGATTGGACGGCGATCTCCGGAGATCGCCGTCCAATCACGCGTAACCGCCGTCTGATCACGCGAGATCGCCGTCCGAGGAACGAAACCAAACGTCAAGCAAGCAGGATCACGCGACACTAGTGACCGGGACACCGTTTCGCGCATTGTCGATATCACGAGGAAAAGGGGAGAACTACGGAAATGAAGAAACGGGCGGTGAACTTACCGGCGGCGTGCGCGGTACCCGTCAGGTAACGGCGGCTCCCGCCGTCGCGGTCGCCTCACCCCCGAACACGATCGTGATCCAGCCACCGGCCGTCGCCGCACCGCCGCGGACGGTTCATGTCGCACCGCCGACGACCCGGACCGTCCATCCGGCACCCTCGGTTCCGGTGGCGCAGACGGTGATCGCCTACTACGACGCGATCAACCGGGGTGATTTCTTCACCGCGTGGAACCTCGGCGGGCGAAAGTTGGCCGTAGGGATACGCGACGACTTCCTGGGCCGCTCTCACCGTGACCAACGTCAGCGGCTCTCCTGATTCCAGAATTACAGTGGAGTGAGTTGTGAGATCTTCCAGCGGCCGTCGATCCGGACAGCGGTGACCGAAAGCTGGGAAACCGACGATTGCGGGGCGGCGCCACCGGGGGTGAGCGTCTGCTGATCGAGGAACAGCAGCACTTCGGCCTGGTCACCGCGCAAGGACCGGACACCGAGCGAACGGACCGTCGTGGTGCGCACCAGTTTCTGTTCTTCCGCCCGTTTCCGCGCCGACGCGAACTGGTCCCGGTACTGCCCGGTCGCCTCGCCGGTCAGCACGTCGGCCGCGGCTCGCTCGGTCCGTGCGAGGTTGCTGTAGTCATAGGAGAAAACGGCCTTCACCCCGGCGCCGACCTGGTCCGCGACCTCGGCGGTGGCGGCCTGGTCCACCAGCGCCGCGTTGCCGTCCGAGCCCAGCGAGGACGCCTGGAGGCCGAACCACACGGCGCAGCCGGTGGCCAGCACGATGATCGCGGTCAGGAGCCGCGGTACCCGAGCGGTCATGAGCCCGCCGCCTGTACCGCGCTGACCTTCCAGCCGTCCTGCGCGCGCTGGTAGTCCACGGTCAGCCTGCTCACCTTGGGGGCGGCCGGTCCGCCGCCGGTGCTGACCTTCACCTCCAGCACGGCCATCAGCCGTGCCGTCCCGGCGACGGCGTCGAGTTCGGTGACAGCGGCCTGCATGAGTTTCGCGGTCGCGACGGTCTTGCCGGTGTTCGCCCGGTCGATCTGGATCTGCCGGTCGCCGGTGAGGCCCTCGCCGAGCCGTCCGGTGGTGACGCCGAGCCAGCGGTCGACGTCCTGGGCACCGGTGCGGTAGTCGATCGTGTTGAGCACCTCCAGCTGACCGGACGCGGCGGTGAGCACGGCTTCCCGTTCCCGGCCGCGCGCGAGGCCGTCGTCCTGCGCGGCGCTCCACCACGACCAGCCGAACCAGGCGGCCACGAGGACCGCCAGCGCGGCGACGACGGTGAGCGAGCGGATGAGCACTACTCGCCGCCCAGCAACGAACCGAGCCCGCCGGGACCGGAGCCGGTGAGCAGGCTCAGCACACCCGGCAACTGCGCGGATTCCGCAGCCTGCGGGCTCTGCTTCGGCCGCTCCGGGACCGCCGGCGGTTTCCCTGCGTACGGGGCGTTCTGCGAACCCCGCACGCCGGTGGGGCTTCCCGGCGGCTCGGCGCAGTACGCCTGGGTGTTGACCGGTGCTTCGGTGAGGTCGTTGGCGGGACGCTGTTTCGTGCCCTCGTAGCCCTTGGTGCACGAGGCCGGGTCGAAGAAGTTGAACACGACACCGAGGTGTCCCGTGCCGTCCGGCGACGTCGACCGCGAGAACGCCGAGATGATCGGGTACGCGACGAGCAGTTCCTCGATCGCGTCGGTGCGGGCGGAGGTGATCTGGGCGGTGGTGAGCGTGTTCGCGAAGAGCACCCCGAGGTCGGTCCCCGAAACCGCCAGCACATCGCTGATCTGGCGGCTCAGCTTCGGCGCTTCGTCGATCACCCGCCGCAGGTCCGGGTCGGACGTCTTCAGCTGCGCGGCGATCGTCTTGAGCCCACTGGAGAACTGGGTGATGTTGTCCGCTTGCCGCCGCTGGGTGTCCAGCACCGTCCGCGAGTTGGCCAGCAGACCTTGGGTGTCGGGCAGGTACTGCGTCGCCGTCGCGGTGAGGGATCCGGTGCTGTCCAGCAGTTGCCGCAGATCGGGGCCGGCGTCGGCGAACGCCTCGTAGGTCTCGTCGACGACGGTCTTCAGTGATCCGGGTTTCACACTCGACACCAGTTTGTCCAAATTGGACAGTACGATGTCCGGCGCGAGCGGGATCGAGGTCTTGTCGCGGGCGATGATCGAACCCTCGGCCAGGTACGGCCCGTTCTCGTGCATGGGCAGCAGATCGACGTACTGCTCCCCCACCGCCGACCGGTTGGCGACCGCGGCCTTCGTGTCCGCCGGGATCTTCGGCGCCCCTGGATCGATGTCGAGGCCGAGGTCGATGCCGTGCTCGGTGAGCGTCATCGACGCGACCTTGCCGACCGCGACCCCGCGATAGGAGACCTCGGCGTTGACGAAGATCCCGCCGGAGTCCACGAGTTGCGCGGTGACGAGGTAACCACGGGTGCCGAAGAGCCGGTCCAGCCCAGCGTACTTGCCGCCCGCGTAGACGACCGAGACCACCGCGATGACGATGAACACCGTCAGCTGGATCTTGGTCCTGCGCGTGATCACCGGCCACCTCCCAGCAGCGGACCGAGGATCCCGCCGAGCACGCCGCCCAGGACGTCCCCGCCCTGCCCCCGCGGAGCCTGGGGCGGCTGCGGGAGGTCACCGATGGGCAGCGGCAGCACCGGTGGCGCGGCGCCGTCGTTGAACGGGATCGCGCCCGGCGCGCCGGTGCCCTTGTTCCCCGGCAGCTGGATGATCGGCTGCGACGAGTTGTTCATGTTCTCCAGGAACGTGTCCAGATTCAGGTCGATCTTGGCTTCCACGTTCGCGTAGTCGCCCTTGATCACGTTGCCCGCGTAGTCCGGGAACGGGTACGTGAGCAAGATCCGCAGCGCGGTCGGCAGGTCCTGGCCCGCCTCGGTCAGTTTCTTCAACGTCGGCTGCAACGCGCGAAGGTTCGCCACCAGGCTGTCACGGCTGGCTTCGATCGTGTCGGTCGCGACGCCGGACAACGTGTTCAGCGACTGCAGCATGCCGACGAGCTGATCCCGTTGCTCGGTCACGATCTTGAGCCCGGGCGAGAGGTTGTCGAGTGCGTTCGTCAGGTTCTGTGTCTGGCCGACCAGGATTTTCGAGAGGTTGTCGAGGCCGTCGATGGCCCGCAGGATCGCACCCTTGTGCCCGTCGAGTTCGGTCGCCAGCTTGTCCACCTGGGACAACAGCGAGCGGACCTCGGCCTCGTTGCCGGTGAGCGCTTCGTTCAGTTCGTGACTGATCTTCTGGATCTGCTCGACCCCGCCACCGTTGAGCAGCAGGGAAAGCGCGCCGAGCACCTCTTCGACCTCGGGGTTGCGGTTCGTCCGGTCCAGTGGGATCTTCGCGCCCTCGGCGAGCGCGCCTTCGGGGTTGTCCGGCGCGTGCAGGTCGACGAACTTCTCGCCCAGCAGGCTCGACTGCCGGAGTTCGGCACGCGCGTTCGCGGGCAGCGCGATGTCGCCGTTGACGACCATGCTCACCCACGCCGAGCGCGTGTCCGGCGCGAGATCGATCTTCTCGACCCGGCCCACCGGGACGTCGTTGACCTTCACACTCGCCTGAGGAACGAGGTCGAGGACGTCGGAGAACTGCGCGGAGAGCCGGTACGGGTGATCGCCGAGATCCGCGCCACCCGGCAGCGGAGTGTTGTACAGCCCCGAAAAGCCACCGTCACTACAGCCGGCCAGCATCAGGACACCCGCCATCACCCCCGCGATCCTCTGCCGCTGCCGCCTCATTTCGGGAGCCCCTTGCTCATGACGTCGATCAGCGGGAGCGGCAGCGGCGGTAGTTCACCGCTCTGCAGCGAGGCCAGTACCTGCGGGACCGATGGGAGCTTCAGCGTGCCGTCGAGGACGGGCGCGAGTTGCTTGCAGATGGTGCCCAGCGCGTCCGGAATCGGTTTGAGTGTGCTCACGCTGATCAGACGGCAGACGGTCAGGATCGGTGGATGCGTCAACTCGTTCAGGTTGTCCCGTACGGCGATCGTACCGGACGCGGCGTCGTAGGAGTTGATGAAGTTGGTCGCCCCGGTCGGCGCGATGTCGATCACTTCGGCGAGCGAGGCCCGCTGGTCCACGAGCACCTTCGTCAGCCCGGCCAGCTTGTCCACATTGGACGAGAGCAGGTCCTTGTTCTCCGCGACGAACTTCTCGACGTCGCCCATCGCCGTCGCCAGGGAACTCAGCGCGGCTCCCACCTCCACGGAGTCCGCGGCGAGGAAACCGCTGACATCGGCGGCACGGCGGTAGAACTCGTTGAGCTGCTGGTCGCTTTCGGCAAGGGCGCCGGTGAACGAGTTCAGGTTTCGCACCGTGGTGAACAGGTCGTCCTTGGAGCCGTCCAGCGTTTTGGCCAGTTCGGACAGCCGGGTCACCGTGGTGTTGAGGTTCTTCCCGTTGCCACCGAGGTTCGCCGCCGCGGTGTCGAGCACGTCGGAGAGCGCACCGTTCTTGTTGGCGCCGTTGGGCCCGAGACTCGTCGACAGCTTGTCGAGGCTCGTGTAGAGGTCGTCGAGTTCCGCCGGTGTCGCCGTCTTCTCCTTGGCGATCACCGCGTCCGTGGCCATCTCGGGGCCGCTCTCGTACGCCGGGGTCAGCTGCACGTAGCGGTCGCTCACCAGGCTCGGCGAGACGACGACCGCGCCCGCGTCGGCCGGGATCGGGGTGTCGTCGTCGATCCGCATGTCGACCCGGACGGCCTCGCCCCGCGGTGTCACGCCGGTGATCTCACCGACCTCCACCCCGAGCACCCGCACCGACGAACCGGCGTAGAGCCCGACGGTCTTGCCGAAGTACGCGCTGATCCGCGTCCCGCCGGGTTCGGAGAAGACCAGCCAGAGCCCGGCGGTCACGATCAGCACGAGGACGCAGGCGAGGGCGACCCACGTGTAGAGCGTGCGGCCGGTGCGTGTGTGGATGGTCATCGTCCCCCCACTCCCTGGTTCGGCCCCGCGATCGGCGGGGTACAGCCCTCCGGGTTGACTTGGAAGGCACCCGCGATGATCGTCGGCGGCAGCAGCCCGCACAGATAGCCCTCGAACCAGCGCCCGTTCCCGGTCGCGTTGGCACCGACCCTGGCGAACGGCGCCATCAACGCGAGGCTGCGGCTGAGGTTGTCCTGGTTGCGCTGCAGGATATCGGTGACCTTGCCGAGTTTCTCCAGCGTCGGCTTGAGCTGCGTCCGGTTGTCGGCGACGAGCCCGGACAGCTGCGCCGAAACCTGTCGCGTGCCCTTGAGCAACGTGCTGATCGCGTCCTTCCGGTGCTGCAGTTCGGCGAGCAGGAGGTTGCCGTCGTCGAGGACCCGTTTCAGCTGGGCGTTGCGGTCGGACAGCGTCTTGGACACGGTGCTCGTGTTGGCCAGCAACGTCTTCAAGTCACCGTCGCGCGAGGAAACCGTTCTGGACAAGGAAGAAAGCCCGCCCAGCGCGTCCTTGAGGTACTGCGGGCTGTCCTTGAGGGCGTCGGAGAGGACGGTGAAACTCGTCGCCAGCTGCGCGGTGTCGATCTCGCCGACCGTGCCCGACAGCTGCTGGAACGCGTCCTGCAGTTCGAACGGCGTCCGCGTGCGGTCGAGCCCGATGGTGGTGTTCGGGTCCTGGTTCGTCTTGCCTTTCGGCGTCAGCGCGAGCAGTTTCTCGCCAAGCAGCGTCTTGATCTCGATCGACGCGGACGTCGCGTCACCGACCCGGGCATCCTTGACCCGGAACTTCACCAGCACCTTCTTGCCCGCGAGTTCCACCGAGCTGACCTTGCCGACCTTGACCCCGGCGACCTGGACCTCGTTGTCCGGCGCCAGTCCGGCCGATTCGCCGAAGTACGCGGAGTACGTCGTCCCGCTGCCGAACAACGGGATCCGGTCGGAGAAGTACGTCGTCGCCGTGATCAGCACGATCAGGATGAGCGTCACCGCCCCGACCGCGGCCTGGTTGCGTTCCTTGAGCGGCTTCACGGCCCGCACCTCTCCGGTCGCTGCGTGCCGGGCAGCGGCGTGATCGGCAGTTCGATGTCGAGTGACTTGATGCCGATGCTGCCGGAGATCCCGCACAGGTAGTAGTTGAACCAGCTGCCGTAACTCAGCGTCCTGGTGAACTTCTGCAGGTTGCCGGGCAGCACCTGCAGGAGATGGTCGATCAGCTGTTCTGAATCGCCGAGGTTCCGCGACAGCGCGCCGAGCTGCACGACGTCGTCCTTGAGCGCGGGCCGCGCGTCGGCGAGCAGGCCCGTGGTGGCGATGGTGAGGTCGCCGAGCGCCTTGACCGCCTCCCCGATCGGCCGCCGCTGCTCGGCCAGCCCGGTGACCAGCCGCTGGGTCTGGTCGATCAGCTCGCCCAGCTGCGGCGAGCGCTTCTCGACCGTGCCGAGCACGGTGTTGAGGTTCGCGATGACGTCACCGATGATCTTGTCCTTGCCCGCGATGGCCGACGTGACCGACGCGGTGTGCGCGAGCAGACTGGTGATCGTGCCGCCCTCGCCCTGGAAGACCTGGATGATCTCGTAGGAGAGCTTGTTGACGTCCTCGGGGTTCAGCGCGCGGAAGAGCGGTTTGAACCCGTTGAAGAGCACGGTCAGGTTCAGCGCCGGTTTGGTGCGCTCGGGCGGGATGACCCCGCCGCGCGGCAACGACTTCTCGTCGCCGATGTCCGTGCCGAGCGAGAGGTACCGCTGACCGACCAGGTTGCGGTACTTGATGGTCGCGGTCACCGACGCGGGCAGCCGGTGGGCGGTCTGGATGTCGAAGTGGACCTGGGCGAAGTTCCGTTCGCCCTCTTCGATCTCGATCTCTCCGACCTGCCCGACCTTCACCCCGGCGATGCGGACGTCGTCGCCCTCCTTGAGCCCGGACGCGTCGGTGAACTTGGCCGTGTAGCCCGAAGTCTCGCCGAAGTTGGTGTTCGCGATGGTGGCGCCGAGGATCGCGGTGAGCAGCACCGTGACGACGGCGAAGATGAGGATCTTGAGCAGGTCGGGAACGAAGGACCTCATCGGAGCCCCCTCCCGGCCAGGTCGGGCGGGCTGAAGGGGACTTTCACCGCATCCGACGCGGTGAAAGCTTCCTTCGCCGCGAGCGACGCGGCGATGGGCCCCTTCAGCCCGGCCGTCGAATTGGTCGTGAGTGGCGACTCGGGTTCTGTTGAGGGGTAAGGCAAAGGTGGCGATGCCTGGGCGCGCGGTCCGTGAAGGCCTCCTTGAGGGACCCAGAGTCCCACAAAGGGGCCTTCACGGACCCGCCGCCCAGCACCACCTGCTACTCGGGACCACCATGGCACCTTTGCTGTTCCCCTCGATGACCCGAATCGCCACTCATGGCCCACCGCACGCGGCCCACTACCCACACCCGCCCGAACGTCCGACTCCGACCTCATCGGAGTTCCACCTCCGCACCGCGGTACAGCGGGCCGACGAGCAGGCTGCCCCAGTTCGGCACCTGATCGGGCGTCGTGCCCATCGCGGGCGACACGAGCAGGTCGATCAGCCGTTGTTCGTCCGGGGTGTTCACCACCGAACCACCCGCGCTCCCGCCGGCGGGCAGCCTGCCGTCCGGATCGCGCGGCGGCGCGGGTTTGGACGAACCGTCGTCGATCGCGCCGTCCGGCGGATACTGCGGCCAGCGACCCGGCGGCGGCACCTCCGGATAGCACCGGGGGCCGCGTTTGTCGTTGTACTTCGGCTCGTCGACGCCGGGCAGGTACTTGCCTCGGCTCGGCGTGAACTCGATGGTCACCCGGCTGACCTCGGGATGCGCGGTGCCCTTGCCGAACGCGAGTTCCGCGCGCGGCACCGAGCCCGCCAGCTGTTTGAGCAGGCACGGGTACTCCGGCGCGTACTTCGCGAGGACGTCCAATGTGGGCTGGAGGGTGGTGGTGAGGCGGATCAGGTTGTCCTGGTTCACTTTCAGGAAACTCGTCAGGTCGAGCGAAGCCGCGGTCACCGTCGAGTAGACGTCGGCGAGACCGCGCTGGCTCTCGACCAGGGTCTTGCTCGTGGTGGTCAGATCCGACAGCGCGGCCAGCAGATCCGGCGCGGCCTTGTCGTAGATCGCGGCGGCGTCGGCAAGGCCGGTGATGTCGGCCTTGAGGTCGGGCAGCGACGGGTTCACTTTCCCGAGGTAGTCCGAAAGCCCCGCCAGCGTCGTGCCGAGTCGCTTGCCCTGACCGTCCAACGCGGACGCGACGGCGTTGAGCGTGCTCGCCATCTTCTCCGGCTGCACGGCCTGCAGCAACGGCATCACGTTGCCGAGCACGGTTTCCAGCTCGATCGCGCTGCTGCTGCGATCCTGCGGGATGACGTCGCCTTCGCCGATGTGCCGTTCTGGCTTCTCCGGGATCTGCAGGGCGACATAGCGCTCACCGAACAACGTCTTCGGCAGCAGCCGCGCGGACACGTTCGACGGGATGACCTCGGTCTTGTCCGGTTGCAGTGCCAGGTCCATCGTCGCGCGGTCGCCGTGGGCCTGGATCGACCGCACCTCGCCGACGACCATCCCGCGCACCTTGACGTCCGCGCCCTCGCGCATCTGGTTGCCGATGCGGTCGGTCTCCAGTTTCACCAGGGTCACGGCGGTGAAGGCCTTCTGGTAGAACGCGATGGTGGTGACGAAGAACAGCACGACCACCACGAGGAAGACCAGCCCCAGCACCTGGTGCCGGAGCCGCTTCAGCAGTATCCCCCTGTTCACCCGGAAATCCTCACCGTCGTCGTGGCGCCCCAGATCGCGAGGCTCAGGAAGAAATCGAGCACCGAGATCAGCACGATCGCCGTCCGCACCGCGCGGCCGACGGCGACACCGACGCCGGCGGGCCCACCGCTGGCGGTGTAGCCGTAATAGCAATGGGAAAGGATGATGAGCACGCTGAAGATGATCACCTTGAGGAACGACCAGAGCACGTCTTCGGGCGGCAGGAACAGTGTGAAGTAGTGGTCGTAGGTGCCCGCGGACTGGCCGTGGAGCCAGATGGTGATCTGCCGCGAAGCCAGGTAGGACGAGAGCAGGCCGACGGCGTAGAGCGGGATGACCGCGGTGACGCCGGCGATCACCCGCGTCGTCACGAGGTACGGCAGGCTCGGCACGCCCATCACTTCGAGCGCGTCGATCTCCTCGGAGATCTTCATCGCCCCCAGTTGCGCGGTGAAGCCGCAGCCGACGGTGGCCGAAAGCGCGAGCCCGGCGGAAAGCGGCGCGACCTCGCGGGTGTTGAAGTAGGCCGAGATGAACCCGGTCAGCGCCGCGGTGCCGAGCTGGTTCAACGCGGAATAGCCCTGCAGGCCGACGATGAGCCCGGTGAACAGCGTCATCCCGATCATCACGCCGAGCGTCCCGCCGATCACCGCGAGCGCGCCGGTGCCGAAGCTGACTTCGGTCAGCAGGCGGAAGATCTCGCGGCCGTAGCGCCGGACCGTGCGCGGGGTCCATGCCAGCGCCCGGAAGTAGAACGACAGCTGGCCCCCGAAACCTTCCAGCATCGCGCCCGGACGCGCGATGATCTCGAGTGTCCGGTCCGAAACAGCGGGTTCGGCTGCCATGTCACATCGCCTTCGGCGGGACGATCCGCAGGTAGATCGCGGTCAGCACGACGTTGATCAGGAACAGCAGCAGGAACGTGATCACGACGGCCTGGTTCACCGCGTCGCCGACGCCCTTCGGCCCACCCGCCGGGTTCAGCCCGCGGAAGGCCGCGACCACCCCTGCGACGAAACCGTAGAGAAGCGCCTTGATCTCGCTGATCCACAGGTCCGGTACCTGCGCCAGCGCGTTGAAGCTGGCGAGGTACGCACCCGGGGTGCCGCCCTGCATGACGACGTTGAAGAAGTAGCCGCCGAGCACGCCGACGACGCTGACCAAACCGTTCAGCAGCACCGAAACCACGATCGCAGCCAGGACGCGGGGGACGATCAGGCGCTGGATCGGGTTGACCCCGAGTACCTCCATCGCGTCGATCTCTTCGCGGATCTTGCGGGCGCCGATGTCGGCGCAGACCGCGCTGCCGCCCGCGCCCGCCACCAGCAGCGCGGTGATCAGGGGGCTCGCCTGCTGCACGATCGCGAGCGCGCTCGCCGCGCCGGTGAACGACTGCGCGCCGATCTGCTGGGTCAGCGAACCGAGTTGCAGCGCGATGACCGCGCCGAACGGGATCGCGACCAGTGCCGTCGGCAGGATGGTGACGCTGGCGAAGAACCAGCACTGCTGGATCCACTCGCGGAACTGGAACGGGCGTTTGAAGATCGCGCGCAGGACCTCCCACGACAGGGTCGCGAGCCTGCCGACCTGTGTGAGCGCACCCATTCCCGGGACAGACACCGTCGCTCCCACAGAACCTCCCAGTCGTCTGCCCCGAGTCTTGCTCCACCCGCTCGCGCACCGCTGCGTCAGCGGTGTTCACTTTGCTCTCGGCACCTCCACGCTATCCATCCATGCTCCCACCACCACCCTCAACGGAGGCCGTTCCGCGCCCAATCAGAACTTGAGCGCATGCGTCGCCGTCGCACCGCCATCGGCGACGAATTCCGAGCCCGTGCTGTACGAACTTTCGTCACTGCCCAGAAACAGCACGAGTTTCGCGATGTCCTCCGGCTGCCCGACGCGGCCCAGCGCGACCTTCTTGCCCACCCACGACATGTCGACTTTCTGCCCGCCCGCGGCGGCGGCGACCATCGGGGTGTCGATCGCGCCGGGATGGACCGAATTGACCCGGATGTTCTTCGCGCCGAGTTCGAGCGCCGCGACCTTGGTCATCCCGCGGATCGCGAATTTGCTCGCGGTGTAGGCGACGAGATACGGCATCCCGGCGAGCCCTTCCACGGAGGACACGTTGACGATGGAGCCGCCCCCGGCCCCGGTCATCGGTTCAACGACCGAACGCATGCCGAGAAACGCCCCGATCTGATTGACCCGGATGACGCGTTCGTAGTCGGCGAGCGTGGTCTTGCCGAGTTCGGAGAAGTGCAGGATGCCGGCGTTGTTGACCAGCACCGTCGGCGGGCCGAACTCGGAGACCGTGCGCTGGATCGCGGCGTCCCACTCGGCCTCGTCGCCGACGTCGAGATGCTGGTAGACGGCCGACTCGCCGAGATCTGCGGCGAGTCTCTTGCCGTCGAGGTCGTTGATGTCGGCGATCACCACCCGCGCGCCCTCGGCGACGAACAGCCGCGCGGCCGCCTCGCCCTGTCCATGGGCGCCGCCGGTGATCAGGGCGACCTTGCCCTCGATCCTGCCCATCGTCATCTCCACCTGTTCCTCTTGTTCACGGCAGCGACATGATTTCGGACGCGGAGAACATGCGTTCCTGGTCTCGATCGGCGAAGTAGCCGCCCACGTTCGTGACGAGTTCGTCGGCGGTCCAGGTGCCGTTGGCGGTGTCGAACCGCCGCTCCACCGACGGCGGCCGCAGGAGCGCGACCATCCCGCCGTAGACGAGGAAGACCTGGCCGTTGACGCGGTCGGACTCCGGGGAGCAGAGAAAGGACACGAACGGCGCCACGTGGTCGACCGAAAGCGGGTCGACGCCCTCTGGCGCTTCGGCCCCGAAGACGGCTTCGGTCATCGCGGTGCGGGCACGCGGGCAGATCGCGTTGGCGCGGACGCCGTAGCGAGAGAGTCCGCGCGCGGTGGAGACGGTGAGCGCAGCGATGCCCGCCTTGGCCGCGCCGTAGTTCGGCTGACCGGGAGCGCCGAGCAGGAACGACTCCGACGCGGTGTTGACCACGCGACCGTATACCGATGCTCCGTCCACTTTGGACTTATCACGCCAGTACGCCCCGGCGTTGCGGGAGAGCAGGAAGTGCCCGCGCAGGTGGACGCCGAGCACCGTGTCCCATTCCTCGTCGGACATCGAGAAGAGCATGCGGTCGCGCAGCACTCCCGCGTTGTTGACCAAGACGTGCAATCCGCCGAAGTAATCGACGGCGGCGGTGAGCAGCGCGTCCGCGGTCGAAGACTCCGAGACGTCACCGGTGACCGCGATGGCCTTGCCGCCCTCGGCCTCGATCTCGTCGGCCACCGCCCGCGCCGCGGCAGAGACGTCGTTGACCACCACCGACGCGCCCGCCGCGGCCAGCGCCAGGGCCTCCGCCCGGCCGAGTCCCGCGCCTGCTCCGGTCACGATGGCCGTCTTGCCGTCCAAGCTCACTCCAGGCCTCCTTGCCTCTCCGAACACACTAGAATCTGTTCTCGCTAGTTGCAAGGTCCAATAGACGGCGCTAACCACGGATTAACAGGGCGTTTTTCGGACAACTCGCCACCGCTTGAGTAACACGTTCTACTTGATTCCGTGGAACTTCGGCCGACGCGAGGACCAGTTCCTCCTCGTCGTCGAGATCGAAGACCTCGGGCGCGAAGCCGACACAGATCGCGTTCGCCTCGCAGAGCGAGCGATCGACGTCGATCTCCATATTCCCTCCTCGCCGCCATACCTGGTACAACTAGAACAGGTTCTACCCTACCGCCGCGAGCGGCCACGGCACCAGTAACGAGCACCGACGGCAGAGGTGACGGATGCGGATCGACTACACGCCGGAACAGCGAGCCCTGGCCGGGGAACTACGGGAGTACTTCGCCGGACTGCTGACCCCCGAGCGCCGTGAAGCCCTGGCCGGTGATGGCGGCGAGTACGGCAACGGCCTGGTGTACAAGGAAATCGTCCGAGATCTCGGCAGTTCGGGCTGGCTCGCGATCGGCTGGCCCCGCGAGTACGGCGGGCAGGCCCGGCCGATGCTCGACCAGCTCATCTTCACCGACGAGGCGGCCGTGGCCGGGGTGCCGGTCCCATTCCTCACGGTGAACACCGTCGGGCCGACCATCATGCGCTACGGCACCGAAGAACAGAAGGCGTTCTACCTGCCGAAGATCGCCGCCGGCGAACTGCACTTCGCGATCGGCTACTCGGAGCCGGGCGCGGGGACCGACTTGGCGTCGCTGCGTACCCGCGCGGTCCGCGACGGCGACGACTACGTGATCAACGGCCAGAAGATGTGGACGAGCCTGATCGAGTACGCCGACTACATCTGGCTGGCCGCCCGCACCGACCCCGGGGCCCGCAAGCACAAGGGCCTCAGCATGCTGATCGTGCCGACGACGGCTCCCGGCTTCTCCTGGACGAAGGTGCGCACGGTCGCCGGGCCGGGCACGAGCGCGACCTACTACGACGACGTCCGCGTGCCGGTGACCTCCCGGGTCGCCGGGGAGAACGAGGGCTGGCCGCTCATCACGAACCAGCTCAACCACGAACGCGTCGCGCTGACCTCGGCCGCCCCGATCCAGACGTCGTTGCGCGACGTGCGGACCTGGGCCCAGACGACCAAGCTGCCCGATGGCACCCGCGTCGTCGACCAGCCTTGGGTGCGGCTGCATCTGGCGTGGATCCACACGCACGCCGAGTACCTGAAGCTGCGCAACTGGCGGATCGCGTGGGCGGCCGCGAGCAGCGACCTCGGCCCGGCGGAGGCGTCGGCGACCAAGGTGTTCGGCACGGAGTTCGCGACCGAGGCGTACCGGCTGATGATGGAGATCCTCGGCGCGGGGGCCGTGGTTCGCGAAGGCTCCCCCGGCGCGCTGCTGCGCGGCCGGATCGAACGGCTGCACCGGTCGTCGCTGATCCTCACCTTCGGCGGCGGTACCAACGAGATCCAGCGGGACATGATCGCCGCGACCGCCCTCGGCCTGCCCGTCACGCGCTAGGCGAAGGACGCTTTCCCCGCATGCGATGCGGTGAAAGCTCCCTTCGCCGCGTGAGATGCGGGGATGGTTCCCTTCAG
The DNA here is from genome assembly GCF_047608695.1 of Amycolatopsis sp. cmx-11-32. Taxonomy (NCBI): domain Bacteria; kingdom Bacillati; phylum Actinomycetota; class Actinomycetes; order Pseudonocardiales; family Pseudonocardiaceae; genus Amycolatopsis; species Amycolatopsis sp. cmx-11-32. Next base: position 474,616 of record NZ_JADNQN010000005.1, read on the forward strand.
CCCCCTAGGAGGCATTGATGGACTTCACGCTCACCGAGGCACAGCAGGACCTCGCGTCGCTGACGCGCCGGATCCTGACGGACAAGGTCACTCCCGAAGTGCTGGGACCACACGGTTCCGGCGGGTTCGACGCTCCACTGTGGACAGCGCTGGCGCAGGCGGGAGTGGTGGACGCCGCGCTGCCGCAGCGCGTCGGAGGCGGCGGGTTCGGTCTGTTGGAGCAGTGTTCGGTTCTGGCCGAGATCGGCCGCGCGGTCGCGCCCGTGCCGTATCTCACGTCGGTCGTCATGGCGGCGACGGCGGTCGCCGAGTTCGAAGCACGTTCTCCCGCCGAGAACCCCTCAGCGCGGTCCGGCGACGGCAGGCTGGCCGAGCGCTGGGTCGTCCCGGTCTTGCGCGGCGAGCACGTCCTCGCGGTGGCACTGCCGGACTACGGCGTGCCGTGCGGCTTCACCGCCGAGGCCGACGGAGACGGCTGGCGGCTGACCGGCGCCCAGACCGCGGTGGCTTCGGGCGCGTTCGCGCACGGATTCCTCGTCGAGGCCGCGATCGACGGCGGTCGTCAGGTATTCCTGCTCGACCGGGACTCGGTGACCGTCTCGCCGCAGCGGACCGTCGACCACGCCGACGCCGCCCTCGTCGAACTGCCCGGCGCGAGATCGTCCGTTTCGCTGGGCGACATCGGTGAATGGCTGCGGCTGCGCGGCACGATCGGCGTCTGCGCGCAGCAACTCGGCGTCGTCGAACGGGCGCTGGAACTGACCGCGGCGTACGCGCGGGAACGCGAGCAGTTCGGCCACCTCATCGGGAGTTTCCAGGCGGTGCGGCAACGGCTCGCCGACGCCTATGTCGACGTCGAAGCCGTCCGGCTGACGTTGTGGCAGGCAGCCTGGCGGCTGAGCGAAGGGCTTCCGGCGGCCGAAGAAGTCGCGACGGCGAAGTTCTGGGCCGCCGAGGCCGGGCACCGCGTCGCGCACACCGCCGTGCACGTCCACGGCGGGGTCGGCATCGACGTCGACCACACGCTGCACCGCTACTTCGTCGCGGCGAAGCGGCTGGAGTTCACGCTGGGCGGGGCGACCGCGCAGGCGCGCGGACTCGGCGACCTCCTGGCCGCGGACCCGGCATGACCCCCACGGTCACGGAACTCCTGCTCGCCCGGGCAGCGGACCCGTCGACCGGGCTGCTGTTCGAGGACCGGCGCTGGTCGTGGGCCGACCACGTCCAGGCCTGCGCCGGTCACGCCGCCGCGCTCACCGCGATGCTGCGCCCCGGCGGGCATTTCGGCCTGCTCGCGGACAACATCCCGGAGTTCTCGTTCCTGCTCGGCGGCGCGGCGCTTTCCGGACATGTCCTGGTCGGCCTGAACCCGACGCGCCGGGGTACGGCGCTGGCCCGCGACGTCGCGCTGGCCGACTGCGAGATGGTGTTCGCCGAGGACCGCTACCTGCCGCTGCTGTCCGAGGCCGGTGTCCCGGTGCTGCCGCTGAGCGATCTCGAACCGCTGCGGGAGGCGGTCGTCCCCGTGGCAGCGAAGCCCGAAGACCTGCTCATGCTGATCTTCACCTCCGGCACCAGCGGCGACCCGAAGGCCGTCCGGTGCACGCACGGCAAGGTCGCCTACCCCGGTGCGATGCTGGCCACCCGGTTCGGACTGTCCACACAGGACACCGCGTACGTGTCGATGCCGATGTTCCACTCCAACGCCATCATGGCGGGCTGGTCGGTCGGGCTCGCCTCGGGCGCCGGGATCGCGCTGAGGCGGCGGTTCTCCGCCTCCGGGTTCCTGCCGGACGTCCGGAAGTTCGGGGCGACGTACGCCAACTACGTCGGCAAGCCGCTGTCCTACGTGCTCTCCACACCCGAGCGGGACGACGACGCCGACAACCCACTGAAACTGGTCTACGGCAACGAAGGCGCGGAAGCCGACCTCGCCGTGTTCGGCACGCGGTTCGGCTGTCACGTGGTCGACGCGTTCGGCTCGACCGAAGGCGGCGTGAACTTCGGCCGGGACGCCGGCACACCGGCAGGCTCGCTCGGCCGTCTGCTCGACGGGGTCGCCATCCTCGCCCCGGAGACCGGAAAACCCTGTCCCCCGGCGGAATTCGACGCGTGCGGGAAACCGCTCAACGCTGCCGAGGCGGTCGGCGAACTGGTCAACACCGGCGGCGCGGGCGAATTCGCCGCTTTCGTGGTCGCGCAAGGCGATCTCGGGCCGAAACAGCGGCCCCGGTTCGTGCGGGTGGTCGAGGCACTCCCACGGACGGCGACCCACAAGGTGCTCAAACGAGAGTTGGCGGCGGAGGGCGTCGCGGAGGCCTGGGAAGTCCGCTACCCGGGTACCCGGAGGCGATCCCAGGGTCGGGACCGGTGATCTTCCCGATGCCCCGGCGCCCGTCCGCTTCCTAAGTTCGGCCTATGACACGAATTCCGAGCCGGATCGGCGTTCTCGCCGCGGCGCTCGCGCTCCCCGCCGTGCTGATCGCCCCGGCGGCTTCCGCCACCTCCGTCCCGCTGAGCCTGACCGCGCCGACCGGCCCGTACGCGGTCGGCAGCACCGATCTCCACCTGGTCGACCACTCCCGCCAGGATCCGTGGGTTCCCGGCGTCAGGCGGGAACTCATGGTCACCGTGCGGTACCCGGCCTTGCCGAGCGGGAAGCCGAAAGCGCCGTACATGGCGCCAGGAGTCGGGAAGGTGGTGGCCGAAGGAGACGCCGCCAAACTGGGCATGGACGCGAGCCGGATCGACTACCGCTTCCCCACCCATTCGCGGCTCGGGGCGCCGGCAGTGGGCGGCAAGCGACCTGTCGTGCTGTATTCGCCCGGCGGCACCTTGTCCCGTTCGCACGGCACCACTCTGCAGGAGCAGCTCGCGAGCGAGGGTTACGTCGTCGTGGCCATCGACCACACCCACGAGGCGGAAGCGGTCGAGTTCCCCGGGGGCCGCGTCGAGAAGAAGGCCTTGCCGCCTTCGAGCATCGAGGTGTCGAAGCGGGTGATCGAGACCCGTGTCCAGGACACCCGCTTCGTCCTCGACTCGCTCCGGCTGAACCGGGTCGGCATGTTCGGCCACTCCGCGGGCGGGTTCACCGCGGGCGAGACGATGGTGACCGACAGGCGCATCGTCGCCGGAGCGAACCTGGACGGCAGCATGGCCCACTCGCAGTCGCAGCGGATCTTCGGCCGCGTCGCCGATGAAGGGCTGGACCGGCCGTTCCTCCTGATGAGCGCGGGCAATCACAGCGCCGCCTCGGACGCGTCCTGGCAGGAGTTCCAGCGCAACCAGCGCGGCTGGACCCGCGAAACGCGCCTGCCGGACGGCGAGCACTTCAGCTTCACCGACTACCAGACCTTGTTGCCGCAGCTGGGCAACGCCCCGGCCGCGTTCATCGGCACCGTCGACCCGGCGCGGAGCGTCGCGGCCCAGCGAGCCGAACTGAGGGCGTTCTTCGGCAGGAACCTGCGTCACCGGAGCAGCGAAGAGACCAACGTGTCCTTGAGCCAGGCTTCGTAGTCGTCGTGCGTCCACCCGGCCTCGATGACGAGGTCGGCGTGGACGCCGGCGCCCATCAGGGCCACGGCGATGTCGACGGCCCTGGGCACCATCTCGCGGCCGCTCGCCAGGACACGGCCGATCACCATTTCGACCCCGAGGCGGTTGCGTCGCGCGCCCTCGGCCTGCGTCGCGGCGATGTCCGGATCGACAACCGCTCCGGACCCCAGCATCGTGACGATGTCGCCGCAGCGTTCGCGGACCTGGCGCGCGACCCTGGCCAGCAGGCCGAGCAGCGCGACCGGGTCCTCGGTCCGCCCCGCATCGGCGATGAGGTCGGGAATCCCAGCCTCGTCGTCGAGCAGGTCGACGAGCCCGCCAAGGACACCGGCCTTCGAGCCGAAGTGGGCGTAGATGGTCTGCGGCGACACTCCCGCTTCCTGGGCGATCAGGCGGATCGGGGTCCGCGCGTACCCGCGATCGGCGAACAGCCCGCGGGCCGCGGTCAGGATCGTGCACAGCGTCAGCGCTTCGCGGCGGTCGCGCAACCGGACGATGCCGGCAAGATCCGCTGACATGTATGCTCCCGAAGTTGGAACGTTGTTCTAAGTAATGGGTAGCCGTTACAAGAAAGGATAGCGATGACCACCGAAGAGATCATCACCGCGCTGGAACGCGCCTGGAACGCCGGCGACGGTGAGGCGTGGGCCGCGAACTTCGCCGAGGACGTGGACTTCGTCGACGTCCTCGGCCGCATCCAGCGCGGCCGCGCGACGATCGCACGCGAAAGCCAGAAGATCTTCGACACCATCTACCGGGGCAGCAGGCTGGAGCTCAACCAGGTGTCGAACCGCCCGCTCGGCGGCGGGTTGGACCTCGTGCACACCGCGACGGTGATGTTCATCCCGGCGGGCCCCCTCGCCGGGGAGCAACGCGCGGTGCAGACGATGGTCGTCCACGACGGGCGGGTCGCCGCGTTCCACAACACGATCCGGGGCGATATCGCGGAGTTCACCGGCCACGACGCGGACCTCGCGGCGCGATCTCCCCAGGACTGGGATTCCTGATCGACGCCGTTCGCGGGACACTGTCGGTGTGACGCGCCTGAGGAAGCACTGGCTCTGGCCGCTCGTGATCAGCGTGCTCGCACTCGGCGCCTTCGCCGGGCTCGGCCTGCTGACCCGGGCGGTGCTCGGCTCGCGAGGCAACCGGGCGCTGGCCGACACCGGCGCGTTCGGGGTGTGGTCGCTGCTGATCGGGGCGTCCGCGGTGCTGTTCGCCTTCCTGTTCGCGCACTCGGTCCACCTGACGGCCTGGCGCCGCCTCGCCGGTGTCGCGGTCTGGAAGCCGGCTCTGGCGTACGGGATCTTCGCGGCGATCCTGTTCGCGTTCCAGTGGAAGACCGGGTCACCGATCGGGGACCTCAGGCCCACGACGGCGATCGGGGTGTCGCGGACCTTGCTCGCCCTCGGCCTGATCGCGGCGGCGCCCGCGGTGCTGGGGTTGTGGCTCAACCACACCCGGCTGCGCCGGATCTCGCGAGTGCTCGACGGCGAGACGCGAGGGCACGCGGACGACGTGCTCGGAGAACTCCTCGAATGCAAGCGCGCCAACGGGGCCTGTCTCACGGTACTGGCGCTCATCGTGTCCACGGCGGTCATCGACGCCGGGGCCCAGCGCCGGGCTTTTCTCGCGACCGGCACCCCTAAGGAAGCCTTTCCGGCGGAGAGCGTGCTGCTCTACGGCGCGCTGTTCACCGCGATCTCGTTGCTGTTGTACGTCCCGGTGTTCCTCGCGTGGAAGACCCGGTGCGTACGGCTGGTGGACGAGATCTACCCGCTGCCGCCCGACGCGCGCCCCACCGAGGACTGGCTGGCGGGCCGCGCTCGCCTGACCCAGCTTCTGGGCACCGACACCACCGTGGGCAAGAACGTCACGGTGGCGTTCGGGATCCTCGCGCCACTCTCGACGAGCGTGCTCAGCGTAATACTCCCGGGACTCAAGTAACGGCGTTGATCGGCCGCAGCCGTCGCGGCCCGGTGTCGGGACGGGACGGTGGCGGGCCCAGCAGGATCCGGGCGTTGGCGACGAAAGCTCCGTCCGGTGAGGCCAGGATCGGGTCGAGCGTCATCGAGCGGACTTCGGGGTTGTCCTCGGCGAGCGCCGCGACGCGCAGCACCATGTCCTGCAACGCGGCCAGATCCGCCGGTTCGTCGCCGCGGTACCCGGTGAGCAGCGGTGACGTCCGCGGTTCACGCAGCAGCGTGGCGGCGTCCACGTCGGTGACCGGGACGGCGCGGTAGGCCCGGTCCCCCAGCAGGGTGCTGACCAGCCCGGAGAGACCGAACGACACCAGCGAGCCGAACGAGGGATCGTCCTGCAGCCCGATCACGCACGACAGGCCCTTGGGCGCCATCCGCTGGACGTAGACGTCGTCTTCGCCGGAGATTTCCCGCAGATCGAGGTACGCCCGGCGCACTCCGTCCGCGGAGGACAGGTCGAGCCGCACCCCGGCGAGGTCCGGCCTGCCGCGCAGCCGCTCGTCGACGGCCTTGAGGGTGACCGGGAACCCCAGGTCCTCGGCCGCTTTCACCGCGTCGTCCGCGGACGTCACGACCTGGAACGGGACGACGTCGATGCCGTAGCAGCCCAGGAGCCGGACCACGTCGTCGTCGGAGAGCAGCGTCGTCTTGCCGTCCTCGCCCGCCAGCAGCTCGGCGACGATCACCTGCGCCTGCTCGGCGTGCAATCCCGACGGCCGCACCAGATTGCCCTGCGGCCGCTGACGCCAGGCGGCGTAACGCACGACTCGCGCGAGCGCGTTCACCGCGCGCTCGGGGCTGGGGTACGACGGGACCGAACCCCGCGTCGGCACGCCGTCCTCAGACAGCACGGCCAGTTCGTCCGGCACACCCTCGACGGCGAGGAAGGTCGACACGATCGGCTTGTTCTTGTCCATCTCGACCACGGCTTCCCGCAGCGCGCGGGCGTAGGCGGTGCCAGGGATCGCGAGCGGTGGCACGAAAACCACGACGAGCGCGTCGGTCTCCGGGGAGTTGAGTGCTTCGCGCACGGCACCGGCGAACTCTTCCGGGCTCGCCTGAGGCCCGACATCGACCGGGTCGGAGGCCAGCCGGAGGCCCTGCGCCCGCGCGGTGTCGGCGGCGAGCAGCCCGATGGCGCTGGAATTGCCCACGATGGCGATCCGTGGCCCGGCGGGCAGCGGCTGGTGAGCGAAGACCAGCGCGGTGTCGAAGAGTTGCGCGAGCGTGTCGACGCGGACGACACCCGCCTGCTCGAACAGGGCCTGGACGCTGGACTCGTCGACCTCGGCCGAGGTCGCGGCGAGCTGCGGGCGGACCGCGTGCCTGCCGGATTTCACCGCCACCACCGGCTTCGTCCGCGCCAGCCGCCGGGCGAGCCGCGCGAACTTGCGCGGATTGCCGAACGATTCCAGGTACAGCAGGACGAGGTCGGTCGCCGGATCGGTTTCCCAGTACTGGAGGAGATCGTTGCCGGAGACGTCGGCCCGGTTCCCCGCCGAGACGAACGTCGAGAGCCCGAGGCCGCGCGACTCGGCGTCGGCGAGGATCGCGGTGCCCAGCGCGCCGGACTGGCAGAAGAACCCGGTGCGGCCGCGGGCTGGCAGGCGCGGCGCGAGGGTGGCGTTGAGCCGGACCGAGACGTCGGTGTTGAGCACGCCCAGCGCGTTCGGGCCGACGACGCGCATGCCGTGCGCCCTTGCCTCCCCGACCAGCCTCAGTTCGGCGTGCAACCCATGCGGCCCTGCCTCGGCGAACCCGCCCGAGACGATCAGGAGGGTCTTGACCCCCTTGGCCAGCGCACCGTCCAAAACGGACTCGACGGCTTCGGCGGGGACGGCGACCACCGCGAGGTCGACGTCGTCGGGAATGTCCACGACGGACGGATACGCGCGCACGCCGCGGACGGACTTGTGCTCCGGATTGACCGGGTAGACGGTGCCGGCGAAGTCGGCGCTCAGCAGGTTGGTGAGGGCGACGTACCCGATCTTCGTCGGATCGGTGGACGCGCCGATCACCGCGACCGACTTCGGGTGCAGCAGGTTGTGCACGCTGCGTGCCTCGGCGGCCTGCTCCCGCGACCGGGCGACCGCGAGGGACTCCTCGGTCGGATCGATGTCGAACTCCAGGTGCAGCACGCCTTCTTCCATCTCGCGGCTGACCTGGTAACCCGCGTCACGGAACACGCGGACCATCCCCGCGTTCTCGGCGAGCACTTCGGCGACGAACCGGCGCAGCCCGGATTCCGAAGCGGCGGCGGCCAGATGCTCCAGCAGGATGGACCCGAGCCCGCGACCCTGGTGGGTGTCGTCGACGACGAACGCGACCTCGGCCGACGGCCCGTGTTCGAGCCGTTCGTAGCGGCCGACCGCCACGATGTCGTCGCCCAGCAGTGCGACGAAGGCGACCCTGTCGTGGTGGTCGACGACGGAGAACCGTTCCAGATCCCGCTGCGGGATCCGGGGGTAGGCGCCGAAGTACCGGAAGTACCGGGTGCGTTCGGACAACCGGCCGTGGAAGGCGACCAGCCCGTCGGCGTCACTGGGGATCACCGGGCGCAGGTGCACCGTGCCGCCGTCGGAGAGCAGGACGTCGGCCTCCCACTCGCGCGGGTAGTCGAAGGGGTCGCGGTTTCCGGTGCCTTCACTGGTCATGTCAGTCCCTCGGATCGTCCGGATCGAGGCCGTGCAGCGGGAAGATCGCGCGGCGGGTGTCGCGGATGGCGATGTCGACCGGCTCGTCCGCCCCGTCTCCCCAGGGGACGTAAGCGGTGTCGCGGTCGTCGGACATGCCTGCCGGGATCTCGGCGTTCGGCGCTGCCCTGGAGATGGACGCGACCCAGTTCGGCGGCAACGCCGTCTCCGGGTCGACGTCGCGGTCGAGCACGGTGGCGAGCAGATGCGTCCACGATCGCGGAACCACGCGGATCAGCTGGTAGCCACCGCCGCCCACGGCGAGCCAGCGGCCGCCGGCGTGCGCTTCGGACAGTTCACGCAGCCGCCGGTAGATGGCGCGGTGACCGTCGACCGAGAGCGAGAGGTCGGCCAGCGGGTCTTCTTCGTGCGAATCGACCCCGCACTGGGTGACGAGGATCTGCGGCCGGAACTGCTCCAGCATCGACGGCACGACCGCTTCGAACGCCCGCAGCCAGCCGCCGTCACGGGTGCCGGGCGGCAGCGGGAGGTTGACCGCGGTGCCCTCGGCACCGCCCTTGCCGATCTCCGCCGAGTATCCGGTGCCGGGCCACAGCGTGAACGGATGCTGGTGCAGGGACACGGTCAGCACGCGGGGGTCGTCGTAGAACGCGGCCTGCACCCCGTCGCCGTGGTGCACGTCGGTGTCGACGTAGGCGATGCGATCGAAACCGTGGTCCAGCAGCCACGAGATCGCCACCGAGCAGTCGTTGTAGACGCAGAAGCCCGACGCCCTGTCCGGCATCGCGTGGTGCAGCCCGCCGGCGATGTTCACCGCGCGGGTCGCCTCGCCGTCGGCGATCTTGCGAGCGGCGAGCAACGTGGAGCCGACCACCAGCGCCGAAGCCTCGTGCATGCCGGTGAACACCGGGTTGTCCTCGGTACCGAGGCCGTGCGCGAAATCGGCGCCGGTCATCGGCGCCTGACGGACGGCCTCGATGTACTCGCCGATGTGGACGCGACGAATCTCGTCGTCTCCCGCCGGGCTTGGGACGAGCAGTTCGACCCCGTCGAGCACACCCAGTTCGGTGGCGAGCCGGATGGTCAGTTCGAGCCGCACCGGATTGAACGGATGCTCGCCGCCGAGGTCGTAACCCAGCAGCGAGGAGTCCCATACGACGGCCGGTGCTCGCATGACCCGAACTCTAGTGCCCGGAAGCGGCTCGTGCCCCGTCCCGGACCGCCCGGCGGGTCAGCCGGGCTGGTCCCCCGTGGCCACCGCGCGCTCCGGATCGCGGGACCAGTGCGACCACGAACCCGCGTACAGCGCCGCGGGCTCCGGGTGACCGGCGACCTCGAGCGCGAGGACGACCGACGAGGCGGTGACGCCCGATCCACAGTAGACACCGATCGAGGTCTCCGGGGTCACGCCGAATTCTTCGAATCGCTCGGCCAGTTCCGAGGCGTCGCGCCAGCGGCCGTCCTCCGCGAGATGCCCGGAGAAGGGGGCGTTGACCGCGCCGGGGATATGCCCGGCGCGCGGGTCGATCGGCTCGGTCTCCCCCGCGTACCTCGGCTCGGCCCTGGCGTCGAAGAGCAGACCTTCCCTGGCCAGGGTGGCGGCCTCGGCCGCGTCCAGCACCGGCATACCGCCGGGCTCCACGACGATGTCCCCGGCCTCGGGTACGGGGACCTCGTCCGTGAGCGGGCGCTCCTCCTCGACCCAGGCGGCGAACCCGCCGTCCAGCACGGCGACCTCGGCGTGCCCGGCCCAGCGCAGCAGCCACCACGCTCGGGCCGCGACCGATCCGTCGGAGTCGTCGTAGACCACGACCGGGTGACCCGCGCGGACGCCGGCCGCCCGCAGATGCCGCTGCAGTGTCTCCGGCTCGGGCAGCGGATGACGACCGCCGTCACCCGGCTCCCCGGCGAGCGCGGTGTCGAGGTCGACGTACACCGCTCCCGGGAGATGTGCCTCAAGATAGGAATCGGCACCGGGCGGGCCGACGAGCCGCCAGCGGACGTCGAGGACTACGGAGCGTGCCGATTCCGGTGAGGAGAGCTGCGCGGCGAGTTCGCTGGTGGTGATCATGGGGCGCATGGGCCCATCTTCCCGCGCCTCGTGGCTTCAGGCCCAGCTTGGGGGACCTTCCCGCTCCGGAGCTTGTTGTCCCCACGCCTGCGTCGCTGTCAGTGCCAGCGACTACGATGAGCTACGCGGACGAAGGGGACAGCGTGAACGATCTCATCGACACCACAGAGATGTACTTACGTACGATCTACGAGCTCGAAGAAGAGGGTGTCGTCCCGCTGCGGGCCCGGATCGCGGAGCGGCTGCAGCAGAGCGGCCCGACCGTGAGCCAGACCGTCGCCAGGATGGAACGCGACGGATTGGTCGTGGTCGCGGACGACAGGCACCTCCAGTTGACCGACCACGGTCGCGAGCTCGCCATCGCGGTCATGCGGAAGCACCGGCTGGCCGAGCGCCTCCTCGTCGATGTGATCGGCCTGGAATGGGAGCACGTCCACAACGAGGCCTGCCGCTGGGAACACGTGATGAGCGAAGCCGTCGAGCGCAAGCTGGTCAAGCTGCTCGACCACCCGACCACCTCGCCCTACGGCAACCCGATCCCGGGACTGGACAAGCTCGGCGACGGCGATCCCGCCCCGCCAGCCGAAGCCGACCTGGTGCGGCTCGACGAGTTCGCCCGGATGGGTGGCGGCGACGTCGAGATCCGCCGCATCGCCGAGCACGTGCAGCTCGACGAGACGCTGATGACGGAGCTCAAGTCGGTCGGCATCGTGCCCGGCGGCCGGGTCAAGGTCGGCAAGACGGCGCCCGGCGGGACCATCGAGGTCACCGGTGGGAACAACATCGCCCAGGTGCCCGTTTCGGCGCTGCACGCCGTGCTGGCGCAGGCCAGGTGAGGGCCGCGTCCGACGCCGCAGCGACCTTCCGGACCCTTCACGACCGGGTTCCGGCCGGGGTCTGGTCCGCACCCGGCCGGGTGAACCTGATTGGCGAGCACACCGACTACAACGACGGTTTCGTGCTGCCGTTCGCCCTGCCGCACCGGCTCGCCGCCGCGGCGAGCCCGCGCGAGGACGGTGTCCTGACCGTCGCCACGCTCGGGTCGGACGGCCGGGTCCAGGAATCCGGCCCGCTCACCATCGCCGACCTGCGCCCCGGTGCGGTCGAGGGGTGGGCCGCGTACCCGGCGGGGGTCGCCTGGGTACTGCGTGACCAGGGTCTCGGCGGCGGCGCGGACGTGGTGATCGCGGGGGACGTGCCCTCGGGGGCGGGACTGTCCTCCTCCCACGCGCTCGAATGCGCCGTCGCGCTCGCCCTCTTGGGGTTGAGGGGCGTCACTCCGGGGACCGGCTCGGGCGGGCCGGCCCTGCACGAAGTGGCCCGCTGGGTGCAGCGTTCGGAGAACGACTTCGTCGGGGCGCCGACCGGCCTGCTCGACCAGACCGCTTCCTTGTGCTGCACGGAATCGAACGTGCTGTTCCTCGACGTCCGCTCCGGCGAGATGGAGCAGGTGCCGTTCCCGCTGGAGGAATCCGGCGTCCGGATCCTGATCATGGACACCCGCACGAAGCACTCGCACGCCGAGGGCGGCTACGGCGAACGCCGGAGGGGCTGCGAGCGCGCCGCGGAACTGCTCGAGGTGAAGGCGCTGAGGGACATCGGCGTCGACGGGCTGGACACCGCGCTCGCCAAGCTGCCGGACGAACTGGTGCCGTTGGTGCGCCATGTGGTGACGGAGAATAAGCGTGTCCTCGACACCGTCGAACTGCTGCGGGCAGGCCGGATCGCCGGGATCGGCCCTCAGCTGAACGCCTCGCATGTCAGCATGCGCGACGACTACCGGATCTCCACCCGTGAACTCGACCTCGCCGTCGATTCGGCCCGCGAAGCCGGGGCGCTCGGCGCGCGGATGACCGGCGGCGGCTTCGGCGGTTCGGCGATCGCACTGGTCCGTGAGTCCGATGTGGACGCTGTGGGGCGAGCGGTGAAGGCCGCGTACGAGACTGCGGATCTGCGCCACCCCAGGCTGTTCACCGCGGTGCCTTCGCGCGGCGCGGGTCGCGACGAGCCTTAGCCATCTGGTGAAAGCCCGGTTGCCTATTGTCACGATCGAGCCGGTGAGGCAGAACTGTATGGATTTCGGGTCGTCTGACGCGCCGAAATCCACACGATCAGCGCCACGGCCCGGTGCCACGTAGGTCACCGGCCCCTCGCGCGAACAGGTCACCTTCGCCCCATACCTCAAGAGAGGCCTTTCCACCCCCGGGCGCGACGGACGCCCGGGAGCGTGGAGACTGGGCCGCGACCGCATCCGCAGCAGAAAGGCGCGAACGTGACCGACGAACCGACCAAGACCCTGAAACTGATGGTGACGGGCGGAGCCGGTTATGTGGGCAGCGTCTGCGCGGCCCGCCTCATCGAGGCGGGGCACGACGTCACCGTGGTCGACGACCTCTCCACCGGGCACGCCGACGCGGTGCACCCGGACGCTGTCTTCATCGAGGGCGACGCCGCCGAGGTCGCGCGGCGAATCCTCGGCGACGGCTTCGACGGTGTCCTCCACTTCGCCGCCAAGTCGCTGGTCGGTGAGTCGATGACGGATCCGGCGAAGTACTGGGAGGGCAACGTCCTGACCTCGCTTCGCCTGCTCGAGGCGATGCGCGACCACGGCACGAAGCGACTGGTTTTCTCCTCCACCGCGGCCACTTATGGCGAACCCGAGTCCTCCCCTATCCCGGAGACGGCCCCGACGCGGCCGACGAACACCTACGGCGCGACGAAGCTGGCCATCGACCACGCGATCACATCGTTCTCGCGCGCCCACGGCATCGCCGCGGTGAGCCTGCGCTACTTCAACGTCGCGGGCGCCTACGGCTCCTTCGGCGAACGGCACACCACCGAAACCCACCTGATCCCCCTCGTGCTCCAGGTCGCCACCGGGGACCGCGAGCGGATCCAGATCTTCGGTGACGACTACCCGACCGCGGACGGCACCGCCATCCGCGACTACATCCACGTGGTCGACCTCGCCGACGCGCACCAGCTGGCCCTGCGCCACGCCGTCGACGGCGAGCACCGCGTCTACAACCTCGGCAGCGGCACCGGTTTCTCCGTGCGCGAGGTGATCGAGTCGTGCCGCCGCATCACCGGTCACGAGATCCCCGCCGCGGTCGCGCCGCGCCGGGCGGGCGACCCGTCGGTGCTGGTGGCCTCCAGCGAGCGGGCGGGTGACGAACTCGGCTGGAAGCCCGAGCGCACCGACCTCGACGGCATCGTGGCCGACGCGTGGGAGTTCACGCGGTCCCGCCCAGCGGCCCGAGACTGAGTGCGAGCGGGCTTTCCGCCCGCTGCCGCAGAATGATCCCGGCCACTTCGGACGGGGACAGCATCCCGTCCAAGGCGGCTGTCAGCAGTCCGGTCATTCTGTGCTCCGGATCGACTTCGCGCGCCCTGGCCAGCGCCATCCCGGCGACGGTCAGGTCACCGCGGGCGTAGGCGGCGTGCGCCTTCAGGCACAGTGCCTCGGCGGATTCCGGCTCGGGCAGCTCACGGGCGAGGCAGAGCCAGAGATCCTCCGCGGTCCGCGCCAGTGACGAGTCCACCGGCGCGGCGGTGAGCAGGCAGGCGTCCCGGACTTCGACGAGGGAAAGCGCCCAGGCCAAGCGGACGGCCTGGTCGTCGGTGAGCACCTGGTCGCCGCTCTCGACGCGGGCGAGCGCGGCGTTCACTTCGGCGAGCCCCGCCTCGGCGACGGTGGCATCTCCTTCCCAGGGCGGCTCCGCCAGCCGGGTCAGGAGGTCGGAACGCCGCGCGAGCGTTTCCGGCGGACCGGCTTCGAAGACACGCTCCAGGTCCTCCCTGCACTCGCGGGTGACGTGGCCGGCACTGGTGGCGACCGCGGCGATCACCGACTCACGAGGATCGGGCAGGATGCCGCCGCAGTCCCTGTCGCGGTAACACCCCCACCGCACGCCGGCGGTGATGGACGGCACCCACAGCGAGTGCAGCAGGGGGATGCCGTACTCGGCGAGCGAGGTTTCCAGGCGCCGGACGAAACGGCGGCGTGGCGGCCGCCCGGCCGGGTTCGGGGAACCGCCGCCGACGACGGCCACCGTGGCACCGGTGTGCGCGGTCGCGGCCAGCCTGCCAGCGAGGTCGAGCGCTTGCTCCTTCTCGAGGCTGGGCGGCGGAACGTCCACGCGCAGGGTCATGCCCTGCCGTTTGCGGTCCGGCCCTCGCTGTCCGAAGACGACGACGGAGTTCTCGGGGTGGAACCCGAGGATGTACGGGATCGCGGCGAGCAGGTCCGCCGGATCCTTCAGATCGACCTTGGTCCTGCCGGTCGGGGTGGAAGTGGTCATGCCCCCACCCTGCGGCGGGAATGGGGCCGCCGGGTGGGGGCAGGACATATCTGTGGACAGCCGGGGCCGTTGTGCACAACCGCCGTGGACCGGTCGCGGGGACGCGGATCCTGTCGGTGGGGTGGTCTATCGTGCCCGGCCCCGCAGGGTCAGTCGCAGTGTTCGAACGGGCTCTCGTAGGCGTTCGAGCCGACCGAACCGCCCCACTTGACGCAGGTCGAGGCGGCCGTCTTCGTCACGGGCCCGGCGTAGTAGGTGAAGCTGCCGGAATCGGTCGTACGAGCCGAACCCTGAACTTCGAGGAACGCCGAAACCGGCGACGCGGTGCCGAGCGAAACCGCCTTCAGCGTGGTCACGCAGTTACCCTTGGTCGAGGCGTTGTACAGCAGGTACGCCGTGCCGGAGCCCCCGGCGAGCGCCTGCGAGTCGACCACCGAGAACCCGCTTCCGCACACCTCCGTGGCCTCGTACGGGTTGCCGCCGCACGAGTTCTTGCTGGTGAAGTTCGTGTGGCCGTAGTACGGCACCGCGACCCCGTTCAGCTTCGCCTTCTGTGCCGTTCCGTTGAGCCGCTCTTCGAAGTGCAGGTGAGGGCCGGTCACTCCGCCGGTCGCCCCGGCCGTGCCGATCTGCTTGCCGAGGCTGACGGCCTGGCCGACCGAGACCGACTGGGTCGAGAGGTGGGCATAACGGGTGGTCCAGCCACCACCGTGGTTGATCTCGACCCAGCGCCCGTAGCTCGTGCTGCCTTCGTTGGCGACCCGGCTGACGGTGCCACCCGCCGACGCCAGCACCGGCATTCCGGTGATTCCCGACTTCTGGAAGTCGACCGAGTTCGCCGGGCTGTGCCCGCTGAATGTCGCGGCCGTGACCGTCACCCCGCATTTGAACGGGACCTGGAAGTTCGGAGCCGCCGACGCCTGCGTCGTTCCGGCCAGGGTCAGGCCGAGCGCGGGGAGAACGGTGGCCGCGGCGAGCACTGCGAGGCGTCGCAACCTGGACATGGAACCTCCATCGGATGGGGAAGCCGGACGCCGCGAAGCAAAGCCGGGCGAAATACATTTTCCATACAAGCCCGAGGTCGGGTCGGCGTTTTCCGCCCGAAACGCCGGATGCCACGTCTCCCTCGGAAGACGTGGCATCCGGCGTGGGACGACTCAGCCGAAGGCCGCGCGCAACGCGGGCTTCCCGCCCGCCACCGGCAGCACCACGGTGGTCCGGTTCAGTTCGAGCGAGATACCCGCCCCCGGCTTCGGCCGGAGCGTGTAGTCGTGGTCGCTGGAGGCCAACAGGAACTCGATCTTGTGCCCGGCCGCGAGCAGATAGTCCTTCGCCACCAGCTCGACCTCGACCTGGTAGCTCTCACCGGGGGTGATCGGGTCGGTGCGGGCGGGGTCGCGGCGGTTCTGCGGGTCGGTCCAGCCGCGGCTGATCACCTTCGCCGTACCGTTCGGGGCACGGTCTACGAGCACCGCCGTCACGTTCGCGGCGGGCTTGTCGAAGGACACCGACAACCCGACCTTCGCGGTGCCGGACAAGCGTACGGGCTGCTTCGCCGCGGTGGTCGAGTACAGCAGCCGGTTGCCCGACGAGGCCGCGTTGGCGAGCTGTTCGACGGTCTTGCTCGCGTCGTCGGCCAGCTTCTCGACGGCGGCCTTGCCCGGAACGGCGTTGCGCGTGTCGAGCTTGCCCTTCGAGGAGCCGCCGGGCCACGGGTAGAGCTTCACGTCCTGGGTGCCGGGCAGCGGCCACTCGGGCTCGTCCACCCACGACTTGTCCTCACGCTGGATGGTGGCCTTCGGCTCGCGTTCGATGCCGTTGTCCACGTCGTAGAGGTAGTGCGACATCCACTTGTTGATCGTGGCGAGCCAGACGTCGCGGCGGAGGCTGATCGGGTCGGCGTGGCCGGACTGGTGCAGCCAGATCTTGTGCTCGACGCCGTGCTGCTTGAGCGCCTCGTACCAGCGCGTGCCCTGGTCGGTCTTGACGTTCCAGTCGTTGAGGCCGTGCACCACGAGCACCGAGGCCCGCACCTTGCGCACGTCGTTGCGGTAGTTCCGCACGTCCCAGAAGGGGCTGTAGTCGCCGGTCACCCGGTCCTGGTCGACGGCGATGCGGTCGATCAGCGGGCGGCAGACGGCACGATCCTTGCGTGTGTGGACGTAGTCCGCGAGCACGTCGGCGTCCTCGCCCTGGAAACCGCCGGCCGCGACGACGGCGCCGTCGTTGCGGTAGTAGTCGTACCAGCTGGAGATCGCCGCGATGGGGACGATCGTCTCCAGCCCTTCGACGCCGGTGCTGGCCACCGCGTTGGGCAGCGTGCCGTTGTAGGAGACGCCGGTCATGCCGGTCTTGCCGGTGCTCCAGTCCGCGACCGCGGCCTTGCCCCCGGCGTCCCGCGCCGTCGCCCTGCCGTTCAGCCAGTCCACAATGGACTTCGCGCCGATGGTCTCGTTGACGTCACCGGTGCTCGGGCAGCCGGTGGACTGGCCGCTGCCGAGCGACTCCCCGTACACCACGGCGAAGCCGCGGGCGATGAAGTAGTTCTGGTAGCTCCAGTTGATCGGCGCCGGGTTCGGGCCGACGGTCTTGGTCGCGATCCGCGGGCCCGCGGGGGCGCGCTTCGCGCCGGGCACGTACAGCTCGACGTCGACGTTGTGGTTCGCCACGTCGTTGCCGCCCGCGTAGTACGGGCTGGCCTGGTAGACGACCGGGACCTTCATGCCCTGCTGGGTCGCGCGCGGCCGCACCACCTCCGCGTGCACGAGGTCGTCCTTGCCGTCACCGTCGCTGTCGATCGGTGCGGTGACCCAGACGTTCTCCCGGATGACGTCCGCCGGGTCGAACACCGGTTGCGCCTGGCCGTCCTTGAAGACCGGCGTCGGCGGGGCATCGGCTTGGGCAGGCAGAGCCGTCGCTGGAAGAACCAGGACGGCGGTGAACAAGGCGGCGAGCCTGGCGACTCTCACGGGACCCCCAAAGGCGGGCGGGTAAGACGCAGCTGAGGTTTCCGGCCGCCCGAACAGGTGTCAAGAGACTAACGTCGGAGGCATGCCGAGCATCGTGGAAGCACCGATCGTCGCCGTCACCGTCTACCCCCACCATGCCCGGATAACGAGACGGGCCTCGGCGCGCCTTGACAAGGAGACGCGGTTCGGTTTCGCCGGTCTGCCCTGGAACCTGGACTCCGATTCCGTGCGCGTCACCGGTTCCGGCCCGGCTGTCATCGCCGGTGTCGACGTCGCCGTCGAGCGCCATGCCGTGCCCGCCGACGCCGCCCTGCGCACCCTGATCGAACAGCGGCGCGTCGACCAGGCCGTGGTCGACGAGGTCGCGGACGCCGTCGCCGCGGAGACCGCGAAGGTCGAGCTGCTGACTGGCGTGGCGAAGCGGAGTGGCGGCAGCTTCGCGAAGGCGCTCGCGGCGGGCACGGCGGAACCGCCCCGGGTCGCGGAGGTGACCGACGCGCTCGGCACGCAATTGGCCGACGCGCTGGGCAAACGCCGCGAACTCGGCATCCGGCTCGCCCGCCTCCGTGACGACCTCGGCGCGCTCGACCGGGAGATCCAGTCGAAGCAGGGGCTGTCCGAAGTGGACAGCGCGACGGTCACGGTCGAGCTGGAAAGCCAGGAGGACGGCGCGGAGATCGGCCTCGAACTGTCCTATGTGGTCGCGAACGCGAGCTGGGAACCCGGTTACGACGTCCGCGTCCGGGGCGAGGACGTCAGCGTGACCTGGTACGGGCGGATCACCCAGCACACCGGCGAGGACTGGCCCGAATGCGAGCTGGCCCTGTCCACCGCGCGACCGGCGAACACCGTGGTGGTCCCCGAACTCGAACCGTGGTTCCTCGACCGCGTGCGCCCGGTCCAGCCAATGATGGCCCGCGCCGCGTACGGCGGGGCGTCGCCGATGGGCGGCGGGGTCCCGGAATCGGTGGGCATGCCGCCGCCCCCTGCCGCCGCCCCGATGGCGGCGCGGACCGCGACCGCCGAAGAAGGCACCACCGCGGTCACCTACCGGCCGGGCCGTCCGGTGGCGGTGCCTTCCGGCGCGCAGGGTCACCGTACGACGCTCGCGCAACTGGACCTGACGGCGAAACTGGGCTACCTCACCGCTCCGGCGATCTCTTCGGAGGCGTATCTGCGGGCGACCGTGATCAACGCGTCGGAACACACGCTGCGGCCGGGGAAGGCGTCGGTGTTCCACGAGACGGAGTTCGTCGGCACCACGCGGCTCGAAGTCTGGGCGCCGGGTGAGGAACTCGAACTCGCCCTCGGCGTGGACGACCGGATCCGGGTCGAACGGGAACTCGCGCATCGCTCGGCGAGCAAGGCGACGCTGTCCGGCGTGCGCAAACGGGAAGCCTCCTACAACACGACCGTCAGCAACCACAGCCCGCGCGAAGCGGTCGTGACCGTGCTGGACCAGGCGCCGGTCTCCCGCGACGAAGCGATCACAGTTCGCGACCTCCGCGCCGTACCCGAGCCAGTGGAGCAGACCGAGCTGGGCGAATATACCTGGCGGCTGACGCTCGCTCCGGGCGCGAAGGGCGTCGTGACGCTCGGATATCGGGTGGATGTCGCGAAGGGTGTGGAGCTCTCGGGGTGGCGCGAGTAGCGCCCTCGGGATGCTATGAACGGTCCGTTACTTGCAAATTTTGCAAGTAACGGACCGTTCATAGCATTGTCGGCCGGCTTCAGCCCTGCGAGATGTACGCCTCGAGCTGTTCCTGACTCTTTTCCAGCTGTTCCATGCGTGTCTTCACGACGTCGCCGATGCTCACGATCCCCGCGAGCCTGCCGTCCACCAGGACCGGGACGTGCCGGATACGGCGTTCGGTCATCAGGACCGACAGCTGGTCCACCGAGTCCTCGGGGGTACAGCTGGCGACCATCTTCGTCATGATCGCGGACACCGATCCGTCGAGCAGCTGGGGTCCGCGCTCGTTGAGCCGTCGCACCACGTCCCGTTCGGAGACGATCCCGACGATCCCGCCCTCGTCGTCGACGACCACCAGGGCGCCGACGTTGTGCTCCGCCAGTCTCTCGAGCAATTCGGTGACGTTCGTCTCCGGCGAGACGGTCGCGACGGCCGCCCCCTTGTTCCGCAACAGATCGGAAATCCGCATACGCGCTCCTCCCGGATGGGTGACCTGAGTCACTCCAGGTTATGGCCTCACCGCCGCGCGCGATAGTCCGGAGAGTCCGATTCGATGCCCAACCTGGTCGCGAGCGCGTCGTACGCCTGGATGATCCCGGTGCCGTACGGGTCGTCGCCGAGCGCGCCGAGTGTCCCCTGACCGAGTTCCCACTGGGCCTTCGCGGCCTCGTGATCACCGAGTTTGCGGTGATCCTCGGCGAGGTTGAGGTGCAGCGACGGGTAGAAACCGCGCACGGCCAGGGTCGCGTGATACTCCTGGGCGCGTTCGTCGGTCAGCGAGTCCGCGGCCGCGAGCGCGCGGAGATCCCAGGCGAGTTCGTCGGCCGGGTCGTCGCAGACGTCGGCCATGTAGTGCGCGAGCGCGCATCGGTGCAGCGGGTCGCCGTCCTCGCCGATCCGCTCCCACAGCGCGGCGAACTTCTCGCGCGCGCCCGCCCGGTCGCCGGAGATGTGCAGCTGGAGGCCGGTGTTGATCTCGGCCATCACGTCGTCTGTCATTTGACCTCCGAAGCGGTCGCCGCCCAGGTGTTGCACGACGACGTCGTCTTGCCCACGAATCCGGCCTTCGCCCATTTCAGCTGATTACGACGGCTGCCGTGGGTGTCGCTGTCGTCGGTGTTCCCGTAGGTGTCGAGCGCGGCACCGGCCAGCGAAGTGCTGATCGACCCGCGGCCGGCGGCGGCCGCGAGGGCGAGCGCGCCGAAGCAGTTCGCCTGCAGTTCGATGCGGCGGACCCGTTCCTTGTCGGCCGGGCTGTCCTCGTCCGGCGAGGTCATCTTCTCGGCGGCGGCCGACAGGATCCCGCTGGAGCGCTGGATGTGGTGCCCGTACTCGTGGGCCATCGTCGCGAGATGACGGGACCGTTCGAGGCCGGCGTCGCTCAGCATCCACTCGGTCGGCGCGTAGATCGTGGTGTCGCCGCCGCAGTAGTAGGCGACGGCCTCGGCCTCGCTCGGCACCTTCCCGCAAGCACTCGTCTCCGGCAGCGTCACCTGCACGGTCGCCGGCAGCGCGGGCTCGTTCGCCTGGTCCAAAGCCGGTTTCCAGGCTTCGGCGAGACAGGAGGCGAAAGTCTTGTAGTACCTCTCCAGCTTCGCGGGGTCTCGGCTGATCGCCGGCAGCCGGCAGGTGACCGCGGCGAGCGCGATCCCGTCGGCCAGCAGCGGGTTCGTTTCCAGCTCCCGCACCTCCTCCGGCGTGGGTCTGGCCGTCCCGGCCGGCGCCTTGGCGCGTTCCGAGGTGAGCGCCTCCGCCACCGGAAGGGCCTGGCCGCCGATCTCCCGCGGCCCGCCCGCCATCGCCATCCCCACGGCGGTCAAGGCGGCGACGATGAACAAGCCGACCACGGCGGAGCCCGTGTTGCGGGGTACCTCGTCAGTGCCGGTCATGGTCTCCCCCAAGCGTGCGAGCCATCAGCATACGAAAACACCACACCTGGTGGCGCCGGGGCCGACGCCCCGGCGAGACTGTCAACATGAGTGACGAGGACCCGTACCTGTGGCTGGAAGACGTGACCGGCGGCGAAGCGCTGGACTGGGTGCGAGCCCGCAACTCCGAGTCCCTGGCGGAGCTGTCCACCGGTGAGCGGTTCGCCGGTATCCGTGACGAGGTCCGCGAGGTCCTCGACGCCGACGACCGGATCCCGTACGTCCGCCGCCGCGGCGAATACCTGTACAACTTCTGGCAGGACTCGGCAAACCCCCGCGGGCTGTGGCGCCGCACCACCCTCGAGCAGTACCGGCTCGACGCGCCGGAGTGGGAGCTCCTGCTCGACGTCGACGCGCTGGCCGAGGCCGACGGCGAGAACTGGGTGTGGCAGGGAGCCGCCGTCCTGCGGCCGGGTTACGACATCGCGCTGGTCGAACTGTCGCGTGGCGGGGCCGACGCGACCGTCGTCCGCGAGTTCGACCTCGAAGGACGCCGCTTCGTCGAGGATGGGTTCTTCGTGCCCGAAGCCAAGACCCGGATCGGCTGGATCGACCGCGACCGCGTGTACATCGGCACCGACTTCGGCGCGGGGACGCTGACCAGCTCGGGCTATCCGAGGCTGGCCAAGGAATGGCTGCGCGGCACCCCGCTCGAAGAGGCGACGGTGGTCTTCGAGGGCAAGCCGGACGACGTCTCGGTCTCCGCCCACCACGACCCGACCGAGGGATACGAGCGCGACTTCGTTTACCGGTCGATCGACTTCTATCGCACGGAGCGGTATCTCAGGACACCTGGCGAACTTAAGCGGATCGAGGTCCCCGAAGACGCCCAGACGTCCTCGCACCGCGAATGGCTGCTGATCCGGCTCCGCTCGGACTGGACCGTCGACGGCACCACCTACCCGTCCGGGACCCTGCTCGCCTCCGGGTTCGACACCTTCATGGCGGGTGAGCGCACCTTCACGACGCTCTTCACACCCGACGCGCACACGTCGCTGGAGTACTGGGCATGGACGCACGACCACCTGCTGCTTTCGACGCTGTCCGACGTCCGAACGGAACTGCGCGTGCTCACGCCGTCGGACGACTGGAGTTCGCAGCCACTCGCCGGCGCCCCGGAGCTGGGCACGGCGCAGATCACCGGCACCGACCCTGACGTCAGCGACGAGTACCTCCTCGACTCCAGCGGCTACACCCAGCCGTCGACGCTGAGCTACGGACACGTCGGAGGCGACGTCGAAGTCCTCAAACGCGCGCCCTCGTTTTTCGACAGCGAAGGCATGACGGTCTCGCAGTACTTCGCGACGTCGGAGGACGGCACGAAGATCCCGTACTTCGTTGTACGCCCCTCCGGCGCCGAAGGCGGGCCGACACTGCTGACCGGGTACGGCGGCTTTGAGGTCTCGCTGACCCCCAGCTATAGCGGCGTGATCGGCCGAGGCTGGCTCTCGCGCGGCGGGACCTACGTCGTCGCGAACATCCGCGGCGGCGGCGAATACGGGCCCGACTGGCACACCTCGGTCACCAAGGCCGAGCGGTACAAGGTCTACGAGGACTTCTCGGCCGTCGCCGCCGACCTCGTCGAGCGCGGCATCAGTGAGCCGAACCGCCTCGGGATCCAGGGCGGCAGCAACGGCGGGTTGCTGATGGGCGTGATGCTCACGCGCTACCCGCACCTGTTCGGCGCGATCGTGAGCCAGGTACCGCTGCTGGACATGAAGCGGTACCACAAGCTCCTCGCGGGAGCGTCGTGGATGGCCGAGTACGGCGACCCCGACGATCCGGTGGAATGGGACTTCATCGGGAAGTACTCGCCGTACCAGAACGTCCACAGTGGACGGGACTATCCGCCGGTCCTGTTCGTCACCTCCACCCGTGACGACCGGGTGCATCCCGCGCACGCGCGCAAGATGGTCGCGCGAATGCTGGAACAGGGGCACGACGTGCGGTACCACGAGAACATCGAGGGCGGTCACGGCGCGGCCGCCGACAACGAGCAGCTGGCGTTCAAATGGGCGCTGATGCTCGAATTCCTGTGGGAGAAACTCGCCTGACGTGTCATGAAAGGGTCTTTCGAGACACATTTCGTCTTGAAAGACCCTTTCACGACACCTGGCTCACTCCGCCACCTTCGCCAGCACCACCCCTCCCACGATCAGCGCCATCGCCGCGAACCGTCCGAAACTGAGCGGGTCCTTGTGGATCACGACGCCGAACAAGATCGCGCCCACCGCACCGATCCCGGTGAACACGGCGTACGCGGTCCCCACCGGCAGCGAGTCCATCGCCTTCGACAGCAGAAAGACCGCCGCGACACCGAGTACGAAACAGAGCACGGTCGGCCAGAACCGGGTGAAGTTCTCCGTCGGTTTGATGCTCTGCGACCAGGCGACTTCGACGACCCCTGCCAGTAGCAGGATTCCCCAGCCCATCA
Organism: Amycolatopsis sp. cmx-11-32; assembly: GCF_047608695.1. Classification (NCBI taxonomy): domain Bacteria; kingdom Bacillati; phylum Actinomycetota; class Actinomycetes; order Pseudonocardiales; family Pseudonocardiaceae; genus Amycolatopsis; species Amycolatopsis sp. cmx-11-32. The sequence goes on from NZ_JADNQN010000005.1 coordinate 498,203, forward strand.
GGCGATCCTTTCGGTCGCGGCCAGCTCTTCCGCCGCCAAGAGCGCCTGTCCCCGCGACGCGACCCGGTCGGGGTCACGCGGGTTCAGCCGCGGATCGACGAGCGCGTTCGTGAGCTCGGAATGCAGGAACGTGACGTCGTGGACGTCGTAGTGCCCGGCGAAGAAGTCCCGCAGATAGCGCTCGTGATGATCGACCTGCTCCCGCGGCGTTCCCGGCAGATAGGTGCCGCCGCGCGCCCCGGCGACCACGAAAGCCTTGCCCGCCAAGGACATCTTCGGGAACGTCACCTGGTCGATCCACAGCTTGAGCGTCGCGGGGATCGAGAAGTTGTACATCGGCGCCCCGATCAGCACGACGTCGGCGGTGAGCAGTTCGGCCAGCAGCGGCTCGATGACGGTCCACGCCTCGCGCTGCCCCGGCGTCTTCACCACCGAGGCGTAGCCGGCCGGGTCGGTGATCCCGGTGGCGAGGAGGGCGTCGCAGATCTCGGTCCACGCCTGCCCGATCGGCGGCACCGGCTCCGCGGCCAAGTCGCGGTAGATGTAGCCCGCGCCAGGACGCGCGGCGCGCCAGACGTCGGCGAAGCGTGCACTCAGCTCACGGGAGAACGACGCGCTGCGGGCACTGGAGTCGAGGTGGAGAAGGTGGCTCATCCGGCCTCCCAGATCGTGAAGTGGACATGTCGTCCACTTGCTTCACCGGGTACAAGTGGACGTCGCGTCCGGATATTCCCTAAGCTGCGGACATGCCGACGGAAGATCTGCTCGCGAACGGTCCGGGACGGGAACGCTCGGACGCCGCCCGCAACCGCGCGAAGATCCTGGAAGCCGCCGAAGAGCTCTTCGCCGCACGTCCAGCCGCCGACGTCACCATGGAGGACATCGCCAAAGCGGCCGGGGTCGGCCGCGCCACGCTGTACCGCCGCTACCCGGATCGCTCGGCGATCGCCGTCGCCCTGCTGGACGAACACGAGCGGGAACTGCAGGAGCGACTGCTCACCGGCCCTCCCCCGCTGGGCCCCGGCGCACCGCCCGCCGAGCGGCTGGCCGCGTTCTACGCGGCGATGACCGACCTGCTCGCGCGGCACGCGCATCTCGTCCTCGGCACCGAAGTCGGGCACTCCCGGTTCACCACCGGTCCGTACCGGCTGTGGCGCACGCACGTCCGCGTCCTCGCCGAGCAAGCGGATGCGAAGGACCCGGACGCGCTCGCCGACATCCTGCTGGCGCCACTCGCCCCCGAGGTCTTTCTTTACCAGACCGGCGAACTCGGCCTGAGTCCCGAGCGGATCACCGACGCGCTGAGCGAGCAGGCGCGACGCGCGCTGTCCTGATCAGCGCCGCACGCTCTTCTGGCCCGGCGAGCCGCTCCTGGTGGACGACGGTCGTCTTGCCCGGCCCCGCCGGACGGAGTCCCACCTGGATCGTGCTCTCGTGGTCCCAGCCCTTCGGCCGCCAGGTAAGGCCGCACTCAAGCAACTCCGGGACGCGCTCTACCGCGTCGCGCCCACCCACGCCCGCGGCGAAGCACCGTCGGACGAAGACCTCGTCTTGTTCGAACGACTCGACCGGGGCGAACCCACGGCCGGTGATCGACCCGGAAACGCGGCGGCTCGCCTGGGCGCCGCCCGTCACCGGAAAGCAACTGCCTGATCGCGGGCCGCCGCTGGTGCTCGATGGAGCGCTGCGGCAACCGCGCCAAGATCCGGGCCTACCGGGCGCGGACCGAAACCGCGTGATCGCTAGAATTTCCGGCGATGCAGGGTGCGGCGAAACTGGAACAGCGCGTCGTGGAGACGGCGGAGAAACTGCTGTCCACGCGGAAATCGGTGACCGCGCTCGACGTCCTGACCGGGATCGGCTGGTTACCGGACACCGTCCTCGAGTCCTGGCAGCAGGGCCGGATCCCCGATCTGTCGACGGCCTTGCCGGTGAACGCGGAGAAATTGAGCTTCGCTCTCGGCGCGCTTCGGCGATGGGCGACCGGGAAAAGCCTCGAGAGCGCCAAAATCGAGCACGTCGGGGCCACTCGCGACCGAGCCCCGCTGAAGGCGACCTCCGGCGAACTGGCCGACCTCGAGCCGGTGTTCCGAACGCAGTGGATCATGCCCGGGTTGTCCGAGGCCAAACGCGCGCAAGTCGTGGCGAGGCAACGGAAAGCCCCCGACCTCATCGTCTTGGTGACCCTCAAGGAGTGGACGTGTGCCGACTGCGGTGGCACCGGCGGCCTGCTGTTCCTGGAGAACGAGGTGCCCCACTGCCTCGACTGCGCCGACCTCGGCCACCTGGTTTTCCTGCCTTCAGGTGACACCGCCCTGACCCGCCGGGCGAAGAAGGCGAGCCGGCTCTCCGCCGTCGTCATGAAGTTCAACCGGTCACGGAAACGCCATGATCGGCAAGGGATCCTGGTCGAGGACGCGGCGTTGCGCAGCGCCGAGGACCAGTGCCTCGCCGACGAAGACGTCCGGGAACGACGTCGCGGACGCGATCGCGAGCGGCGAGCGCTGGAGGACGTCGAGTTCACCGCCCGGTTCTTCGCCGCGATCACCGAAATGTTCCCCGGCTGCCCGCCGGACCGGGCACGCGCCATCGCCGAACACGCCGGCCTGCGCGGCAGCGGCCGGGTCGGCCGGTCGGCCGCCGGACGGGAACTGGCCGAGCGAGCGGTGTTCCTCGCCGTCGTCGCCTCGATCCGGCACCTCGACACCGACTACGACGACCTCCTCATGGCAGGTGTGGAACGACAGGCCGCCCGCGACCGCATTCAGACGGCCATCGACGCCGTCCTCGAACGCTGGCGAACCTGATCCCTGTAGTCGGTCACAACAGGTAGTGGGCTCGGCCCCACCTGCCGAACTCGGCACCGGTACAGGGCAGGCGCATACCTGTGACCCGAACCAAGTCGATGAGATTCCCAGCAGCCACTTCGGTCAACTTCCCATCCCGGCAGGCCCTGGCCAGGAGCCATACGGTTCCGTGAACTTCAAGACCGAACCGCCGGGCCACCCGGATCGCGGCTTGGTCATCGGTTATCGCGATACCGCTTCGCAACTCGGTTACGGCGAAAACGCTGGCTTCTCCCCGATCTCGCCCACTCGCGCCGATCCGTTCCGCCCACTTCACAAAACATCCGATCCACTCGAGCTCCAGCGCGTCCTGAAGGGCTGGATGAGCCGACGAACCACGGCGTAGCTCCTCGATGACCACGTAAGTCGTTCGACATTCGTCGGAGACGAGCAGATCCCGCAGTACGTCGAGCCGTCCGCACGCGCGAAATGGTTCAGACACGTCGCATCGAGGACCAGGGGACACCCGGCGGTCACGAGCCGGAGCTCGTCCCGGTCTCCGGGAGGTCGTCGATTGCGATCTCACCGTGCATGAGCTCGACTGCCCTGGCAGGCGTGACGCAGCTCTGCCTCAAGGCCTTCATCACAGCGCGGGCATAGCTTGGCGGGACCCGCACCCCTTCCAGATCAGGCTGCGGATCCCATCCGACGGCGTCCCTGAGCTCCGCTCGCGTCGGCGCCTCAGAGAACCAGCTCGTGAGGCGATCGCCGTCGAGCAGGCCGACGTAACCGGCCTGGCGCACGGTCAACGACCATGAGGTGCGGTAGACAGCGGACAACCGGATCAGTTCAGCCCGCAGATCACTCGTCGACGCCCGCTCGAGCACACCTGAAGGAAGCAGGAACTCCGCCGCGAACACGTCAATGACCCGTTCGCGCTCTTCACGCGACGTCGAGACACCGAGATCGGCTGAATACTCGTCTCCCAGCACCAGATGACCGAGCTCATGGGCCGCAGTAGCCCGTCGCCTGCCCGGATCGGCAAGCCTGCTGACCACGGACACCCCGAGATCGCCGTCAACCAATGAGGCGCCATCTCCAGGAAGGTCGGAAACCAGAACGTACTGCCCGGCACGTTCGCATTCCGCCATCAGCGTCCGGATCGGCTCCTGCCCGAGACCATGTCGCTCTCGCAGCCAGAGAGCCGCCACGCGGGCACCTTCCGCATCTGTCACCGGGCTGTCGTACACCACAGCCTTGCCGGGCTCGAGAAGATCGAGAGAGTAGGAGTCCCTGGACACGGCGCTGTCCGTGTCATCGACCAGGCGGTACGCCGTGACAAGACAGGTGGCCGCTCGCGGAGAAAATGCCCCATCGGAACTTGAAGCGCGGAAGCCAGCTTTGCCAGCTCGAGAGCGTCGATCTGGCGACCGCCGGATTCGATCTTGGCGATCTTCGTCCGCTCGAGGCCGACAGCATTCGCAAGGTCGGCTTGCGACATACGCGCCGCCAGCCGACTCTCCCGGACACGCTCGCCAACCTCAGTCCATTCCACCGGACCAGCGTGGTGCGATTTTCGCACATTCGTCAAGTCGACCTGTGAACACTGCCCGACCGAGTTGCGCCCCCGGTCTCTGTCACGTTCCGGCCGTGGGCCTCGTCCAGAGCGCATGTACTCCGCCTATCTCACCTTGGCCATCCTGACGATCGTGATCAACGCCGGAATCGCCGCCGCCGACTTCGCGCGGGTCTCGTTCGTCCTCAGAAACTCCGCCGAAGTCGACGTACCCCCGTCCTGGATCTCGCCGCTGGCCTCTCTCAAGGCGGCGGGCGCGGCCGGGCTGCTGCTCGGCCTGCTTGGCGTGCCGTACCTCGGGACAGCGGCGGCGGTCGGGCTCGTGCTGTTCTACGTCGGCGCAGTCAGCACCCACGTGCGCGCCCGCGTTCTCTACAACATCGCTTTCCCAGCGGGCTTTCTCACGCTGGCGGTGGCGACGCTCGTCCTCGACTTGGCGCGATGAGGTCAGTCCGCCGGTAGGGCACTGAAGTGTTCGGCGACGACGTCCGCGATCGCTTCGCGAGCCGTCGATCTCCAGCACGCGGATGTCAAGCACCCACTCGAACCGCGCCGGGAAGCCGGCGATCGTGTCGGCGGCCATCTGTTCCGGCGCGGGGTCGACCCATCCGGTGTTCGGGTGGGGATCCTCCGCGGGAGACGGTCGGCTGGCCCGCCCACTGACCGCCCCGCTCAAGACCAAGAGCGCGTACCGGAAGCCTGTCAAGGACATGACTCGCGCCGAGTGCCGCGAATTGCTCCACGAGTTCCGGTCGACGAAGACCTCGAAGGCCGGACCGTCCTCGTCCTCGATGAGGTCCACCACACCGGCTGGACGATGGCCGATGTCACTCACGCGGCCGAACAAGCGGGAGCCGCCACCGTTCTGGGCCTCGCCGCAGCGAGGAACCTCACACATTGAACCGCCGAGCGACGCGGGGGCGATGATCTTCACCCCCCGCGCCACAGAACCGGTGTCAGCTGCAGCCTGAGGTCGCTCCGCAACCCTCGCAGGCGTAGCAAGAACCGGCGGGCCGCATCTTCGTACCGCAGGTCATGCAGAGCGGCGCGTCGGAAGCCGTACCGAGGTTCAGCTCCACCAGTTCCGCCGTCGAATGCGCCACCCGTTTGACGGGATCCGCGGCCGACGAGTCCACAGTGGACCGGAGTGCCTCGATGTCGACGTTCTCCGCGGCGGGCGCGGCGCCGTAGTTCGCCTCGACCTGCGCCGAACGCTCGTCGGCGGTGAAGATGCCGAGCTGCGCGCGCTTCTCGTACGGCAGGTAGTCCAGCGCCAGCCTGCGGAACAGATAGTCCATGACGCTCGTGGCGATCCGGATGTCCGAATCGTCGGTCATGCCGGCGGGCTCGAAGCGCAGGTTGGAGAACTTCGAAACGTAGAATTCCAGCGGGATCCCGTACTGCAGGCCGACCGAGATCGACATCGAGAAAGCGTCCATCACGCCCGAGAGGGTCGAACCCTGCTTACCGAGCTTCACGAAGATCTCGCCGAGCCCGTCGTCCGGGTAGGAGCCGGCGTGCAGGTACCCCTCGGCGCCGCCGACGGTGAAGGACACCGTCTGGCTCGGGCGCTTCTTCGGCAGGCGCTTGCGGACCGGCCGGTATTCGACGACCGTCTCCGACTCGGGCTCGGCCTTCTCCTTCTTGCCGCTGGACAATGGCTGCCCGACCTTGCAGTTGTCGCGGTAGATCGCGAGCGCCTTGAGACCGGACTTCCAGCCCTGGAAGTAGATCTCCTCGACCTCCTCGACGGTCGCCGACTCCGGCATGTTGACCGTCTTGGAGATCGCGCCGGACAGGAACGGCTGTACCGCGGCCATCATCCGGACGTGTCCCATCGGCGCGATGGACCGCTCCCCCACCGCGCAGTCGAACACCTCGTAGTGCTCGGAGCGCAGACCGGGGGCGTCGACGACGTGACCGTGCTCGGCGATGTACTCGACGATCGCCTCGACCTGTTCGGCCTCGTAGCCGAGGGCGGCCAGCGCACGCGGGATGGTCTGGTTGACGATCTGCATCGAACCGCCGCCGACCAGTTTTTTGAACTTGACCAGCGAGAAGTCCGGCTCGATACCGGTCGTGTCGCAGTCCATCATGAAACCGATGGTGTTGTGACTGACGAAACCATTGGCGACGTAGGTGACGTTGTCCGGAACCGACAGGTCGTAGGTGGGTTGAACACCGCCATCCTCATTGGACTCGATGGGCTCGAAGAGGTACTCGAGCGCCCGGCCCAGCCGGGGATCGAAGGTCTCGGAGTAGAGCCGGCGGGCGAGCATCCGCGCCACCCCACCGGTCCTCCGCAGCGACTGAACGACCGCACTACGGTATTCGTGTCCGGAAGGCACGAGTGCGTCCCACACCTGCCGCGGAAGGTGCACTCGATCGCCCTTGGCCGAGCCGTCCGGCTCCAGGCACACCATCGACCGCGCCTTGCGCTCGCTGAGAAAACCGACGATCTCGTCGAAGATCATGGCTTGGTCGACGTTACGGAGCCGAATCTGGAACGTCGGCCCGCCGAACCCGCTGGTCGTCCGGCGGGTCGTGGTCACCATGCCCAGTGCCAGCAGCAGGGTCCGGATGTCATCGCCGAAAAGTTCCGAAGAGGTCGAGACGCTCGGAACTCCTTCGAGCACGGTCCCGGCTGCCTCGAAGACTCCGCGCAGGAAAGCGGCGTAGACGTAGGGGTCGTTGGTCTCCCTGATGCTTGCGGGGACGCGGGGAGTCCATCCCTTGCCGTCATGGTCGGAACCGGGAAGCTCCTTCGCGAATCCGGCCGCCTGCCACCATCGGGCCAGCCGGACGGATTGAAGGGTCACCTCCTGGTAGCCCTGACGTTGACGGACCACGGGTTCGAGACCGAAAAGACCCTTGCTCAGGATCCGCAACCGGTCGACGACATCGAGATCGGTGTCGGCCACCCAGAGCCGGACGCCCTTCGCGTGCAGGCTGCCGTCGCCTTCGAAGTACCCCACCAGTTCCGCGAGATCCGCGGTGACCTCGTCCGGCACCCGGATATCGCGGTCGCCCGCGTAGTGCGACTGGTCGAGCACCGGCAGCGGCACCCGGCGGGGATCGCCGGCCAAGCCGCCCAGTTGCAGGGGCAGCAGGTCCCCGGACCGGATGTCGGCGAGCCGTTTCCAGACCCAGGCACCGGTCTCCGGCTCCACCACCTTGACCCGGTGGGCGAGAGTGCCCTGGATCCGGTATCCGCCCTTGGTCTCGATCCGCCGGGTGGGCTCCTCGCCGTTGACGAAGAACTTCGCGGCCCGGCGCGGGCCCTCGTCGGTCGCGACCGTGAATTCGACGTCCTGCCAGCGATCCCCGTACAGATCACCGAGTTCGGAGAGCCGGGCAAGCCCCCGGTCCGTGGTGACCAGGGTGTCCGCGGTCAGGCATCCGGTCGGTGCGAGTACCGAGGCCTGCGCGTTGCGCCAGCCGTTGGTCTCACCCAGTTCGATACCGCGCTTCCATTCCTGGGTCGCGAGCGCGCGAACCGCGGCGTCGTCGGCGTGGTAGGTCCGCACCAGTTCGTTGGCCGCGGCGTGCTTGCGCATGACCCGCTGATGCGCCTCGGAGTTGCGCGCGTAGCCCTCGTACGGCCCGACGACCGCGGCGAGTTCGGCCGAACGCCGGTACGAGACGCCGGTCATCAGTGAAGTGATCGCGGCGGCGAGCGCGCGGCCGCCGTCGGAGTCGTAGGCGTGCCCGAGCGCCATCAGCAGCGCTCCGAGGTTCGCGTACCCGATGCCCAGCTGGCGGAACTTGCGCGTGGTCTCGCTGATCGCCTCGGTCGGGAAGTCGGCGAAGCAGATCGAGATGTCCATCGCGGTGATGACCAGCTCGACGGCTTTCGCGAACAGCGGCGCGTCGAAACCGCCGTCGGCGGTGGCGAACTTGAGCAGGTTCAGCGAGGCGAGGTTGCAGCTGGAGTTGTCCAGGTGCATGTATTCGGAGCAGTTGGCGACCACGGTCCCGCCGACGATGTAGGAATGATTGCGGGATTCGGTCAGGTTGAACGTGGTCTCGAAACCTCGGGAAACCCGGGAAACCAGCCGAACCGTCTCGTCGACGGAGTAACAGCCGTGGCGGCCGGTGGCATCAGCCAGTCTGGCGGACTTTTCGCTGTGCTCGAATCCGATCAGCTCGGCGAACTTCGCCAGATGCCCGCCCGTGATCCGGAGGTCGAAGCTCTCGCCGTCACTACCGCAGACGGGTTCATCGCCGCTCTTGGTAACATGCCGGAACGACGCCGCCTCCGTACCCGTGCGATGGATACGCCCCCGGATACCGAGGCTGGCGAGCAGTTCCTGGACACCGATCAGGAGTTCCTCTGAGCGACTGGCAAGGCCGATGTAGCGGATGCCATTCTGTTCCTGGTCCACCACGCAAGCGTCGGCGTCGAAGAGGCCACGCAGGAACTCGCACGCGATGCCCTCAGGGGCGACGTAGATCGACTCCGGGACCACTTTCGCAGGGGAACGCCCTGTCGAAACCCCCAGCGCCTCGAGCATCAGGCCGAAACGACCCCGCATAGCCCTCAGTCGCACCGTGCCGTTGGACTGGAGGCTGGGCTTGCTCTCGAAGCCGGTGATCGAAGCCAGCAGGGCACGATGCCTCGGCATGAGGACATCTCGCTCCCAACCGCTCCCATAAACCGTCGTCGCACCCGCGCCTGTCAGACGACCGTTTCCGACCAACCAGCCGAGATAATGAGCCAGCCCCGTGTCCCACTTCTCCGGCACCGCGCGAAGAGCCCTACCGCGCGCCTGATGCGCCACCTGCACCGCGAGCGGCGGCAATGCCGCGGAAGCGTACGGACGCGGAGCGTATTCGATCGATCGTACGACCCGGTTTTCCGCGGTGAGCTGGTCGGCGTGTACCCAGCCATGGTTCGCGGTCCATACCCGATGGTTGGGTGTGCACCGCAATCGTGAGCCGTCGCTGAAACGAAGTTCGACGATTTCATTGGTGCCGGTGACCATGTACCTCGTAGGTTCTGTCGCGACGATCCTGGCCACCGGGTCATCGGCATGGGTCACGTCGTTGGTGTAGACGGCGAACCGTTCACCACCCGCTGTCCGGCGCACGAGGTCGCCGATCCGCACCAGACCGGTGTCGGTGACCACCCGCTGGTCGCCGGGGAAACACGGGTTGGACGCGGTGATGCGGCCCGATTCGGGGCAGGTGTGCCAGTCGTTGATCGTGTCGTCGTACTGCAGCCCGGGGTCCGCGCACTCCCAGGCGGCCTGCGCGATGGTGCGGAACAGTTTTTTGGCATCGACCCGGTCGATGACCTCACCGGTCATCCGCGCCCGCAGGCCGAACTCGCCCTCGGTTTCGACGGCCTGCATGAACTCGTCGGAGACGCGGACCGAGTTGTTCGCGTTCTGGTATTGGACGGAGGTGATGCCCGAACCGGAGAGGTCCATGTCGAACCCGGCGTCGCGGAGGACCTTGATCTTCTCCTCTTCACGGGCCTTGGTCCGCACAAACTCTTCGACGTCCGGATGGTCGACGTCGAGCACGACCATCTTCGCCGCGCGCCGGGTGGCGCCACCGGATTTGATGGTGCCCGCGGACGCGTCGGCGCCGCGCATGAACGAAACCGGACCGGACGCGGTGCCGCCGGAAGACAGCAGCTCACGCGAAGAACGGATGCGGGAGAGGTTCAGGCCGGCACCGGAGCCGCCCTTGAAGATCAGGCCCTCCTCGCGGTACCAGTTAAGGATCGACTCCATGGTGTCGTCGACCGCGAGAATGAAGCAGTTGTGGACCCGGAGGTTGCCGGACAGGTACTCCCCGGATTCCGTCTGGATGTCGTAGACCGGCATCTCGCCACGGCTCTCGACGCTCGCGATCTGCAGTCGTTCGGTCTCCAGCGTGGGACGCCCTGGCTTCTCGAACGACGCCTCGAGCTTCGCGGCCTTGATCGGGTCGAGGAAGCCGATGGCGTCGGCGAAGATCCGGCGATCCCCGGCGTTCTGGATGCGGACTCCCCACAGGTCGTGCCGGTTGTCCCGCTTCTCTTCCTTGCGGCCGACCCGCGCGAAGATGCCGAACCTGGCCAGAAGGTGCTGGATTCCGCGGATCAGCTCTTCGCTGATCATGTCGAGACCGACCAGCGTCGACCGCTCACGCTCGGACACGTAGCCCTCGGCTTGGAAGATGCTCCGGAGATACGCGGCGACGACGGGGAGTGGCGCGGTGTTCAAATCCTCGGGGACCGTCATGGCGCGGCCGCGAGCACGCAGGCCCCAGTCGCTCACGAAGGCTTCCAGCTTGGTCCCGTAGAGCCGGGTGCGACGGCAGTCCAGTGACTGGTCCCGCGTCTCGACCTTTCGCTCGTGCCGGTGGACGTCGGGGAAAACCCGGTCGAGAGCACGCTGCACCCACGCGAGTTCGGGGTCGGTGACCGTTGTGGCCTCGATCGTCAGCGAGCGATGGGTCCCTTCGTACTGTCCGACGACGCCACCCGACTGCAACCAGCCCGCGAGCGCGGCTTCGGCCACGTCCCGCTCGTTGATCTCGGCCTCGCCGAAGGCATCGCGCCGGTGCCATTCGAGAGTGTCTCCGGCCCGGAGTTCCCCGGCGGGCACGAAGGAGCCACCACTTCCGGTCGAGCGCCAGACGAGGTGATCGGCGGTCACGTCGAGCCGGTGACCGGACTTCGTCGTGAGGCGGAGAACTTCCTTGATCCCGTTCGCTTTGGTGGCGACGACCTTGGTCAAACCGTGGGCGTCGCAGACTTTGGCTCCCACCGCGTCCAGCTCGACGATGCGCCCGATGGGAACCGCGCCACCGGGGGTGTCGACCAGCGCGTCATAGGGCTGACACGCCGAGACTTGCTGCTTCGAGGCGGTGCCGACGTTGAACCACACCGGCGAGTTGAAGCTGAACACCTGGTGCAGCAGCATCCAGGTCAGCTCGTGCTCGAAGACCTCGGCGTCGGCGGGGCTCGTGAAGTAGCCGTGTTCGCGGCCCGCGCTGACATAGGAGTGGACGATGCGGTCGATCAGCTGTTTGAGGCTTTGCTCGCGCTGGGGTGAGCCGACGGCGCCGCGGAAGTACTTGCTGGTGACGATGTTCGTCGCGTTGACCGACCAGAAGTCAGGGAACTCGACACCGCGTTGCTCGAAGTTGACCGTGCCGTCGCGCCAGTTCGTCATCACGACGTCCCGCTGCTCCCAGGTGACCTGGTCGTACGGGTGGACGCCCTCGGTGGTGAAGACGCGCCGGACGGTGAGTCCGCCGGCCTGCTTCTTCTTTTCCCTTGTCCGCGCTGAGGCCGGGTTGCCTGTTCCCACGGTCTCGGTCATGGGTCTTCCCTCACTCCCACGCGGGAGGCGGCATCAGCCGTCTTTCGCGTCTTGATCGCTCTCGTCCGGTGCGGAGGCCATGGCCTCACGAAGGTCCGAGATCTCCTTCTCGAAGTCCTCGACCGAGGAGAAGGAGCGGTAGACACTGGCGAACCGGAGATAGGCGACGCCGTCGAGTTCGCGCAGGGGGCCCAGGATCGCCAGGCCGACCTCGTGACTCGGGATCTCCGCCAGCCCCGCCGACCGGATCGATTCCTCGACCCGCTGCGCGAGCTGCTGCAGCGCGTCGTCGTCGACCGGCCTGCCCTGACAGGCGCGGCGCACCCCCCGGACCACCTTGTCCCGGCTGAACTGCTCGGTGACCCCGGATCGTTTGACGACGGCGAGCACCATCGTCTCCGACGTGGTGAAGCGCCGGCCGCAGGCGGCGCAAGAACGCCTCCGCCGGATCGCCTGACCCTCATCCACCTCTCGGGAGTCGACGACCCGAGAGTCCGCATGCCGGCAGAACGGGCACCTCATCCGCCGATCACCTTCCCCTCCGCGCCGGCCGGTCCCCGAGTGGACATCCCGCTCCCGCCGCCACGCAACGAGGGAAAGATCGACATGTGGATCGATCTGTGGACATCCGGTGGGTGAACACCGGCCAGCTGTGGACAACTGGTACCGAGTCTACCCCAAGCTATGGACCAACTACAGCCATGTAACTACTACATATAGCGGTGGAGAGTAGATCGCAGGTCGGACGCACGCAAGCGCGGCAACGGGCCTGATCAAACACGAAAGGGGACCTCACCCACGACGGGCGAGAGCGGCCCCTAAGATCACCTCCCACCCTCCGCGACCTCGGCCGCGACCGGGACCGTGAGCGGTAATCCGGGCACGAGAACGGCGTCCTCCAGGGAGTTGAGCTCCTTGATCTTGGCGACGACCGCGCCGATGTCGCTGCCTGGCGCGAACCGGGCCGCGAGATCCGACAGCGTCTCCCCCGCGGAAACGGACACCGTGACGGTCCGTTCGGGCACCGCGACGCCGGGAATCCCAGCCAGGAACAGACCCAATCCAGTGACAACGGCGGCGACGAACAAGGCCATCGCGACGAGCGACGGCCACCGGAGCGGGAGCCGCCTGGGCGCCGGGCACGCCGGGGAGGCGGTGGCGACGCCAGGGCGGCGGCCCGCCACGACCCGCGCCCTGGTCGGCGGGCGCAAGGGCTCGGCACGCCTGTCCCGCACCACCCGCACGGGCCGGGTCACCCCTGCCGGAACGGGCCCGGGGGAACTGGGCCGCACCAGTCCTCGATCGGCCAGAATCGACATCGGAACCTCCTCGCAAGTCCTGCTTCACTCAGGTCCAGCACCGGGCGGACCCGGCGATCAAGATCGAACACGCGTTCTATCGAACGCCCGTGCGAATGTGTACCACCTTCCACCGACAAAAATCGAGCGACACGGCGTGTCCATCGAACAGATGTTTGAAATCGACGTCCCGGCGGGCTAACGTCGTTGACCAGGGCGTCTGTTGTGCGGACGCCGCCGGTGCCGTGGACGGGGATGACCGTCCGCCACCGGCGAAGACACGCGAAGTCGGTCCGGGGAACCGGACGTGCTGGGAGGCGACGCAGGAGATGAAGGAGCGATACGGTGGCTAAGGTGAGCAAGGCGGGGAACGCGCCTAGGGGCTCGGGTAAGGTGCGCGCCTTGCCCGAGGTCTACGAGGTGGACGAGACCCTGACCGTGCGGCAGCAGCAGGTGCTCGACGTGATCAAGCTGTGGGTGAGCCGGTTCGGCTACCCGCCGAGTGTGCGTGAGATCGGCGAGGCGGTCGGGCTGACCTCCACCTCTTCGGTGTCGCACCAGTTGCAGGCCCTGCAGCGCAAGGGATATCTGCGACGCGACCCGAACCGTCCGCGCGCGGTGGGCGTACTCGCCGTGACGGACGACAATCCGATGGGCATCGAAGTCGAGCAGCCGCAGTCAGCCGCGAAGGCGGCGTACGTGCCACTCATCGGCCGGATCGCCGCCGGTGGGCCGGTGCTGGCCGAGCAGGCGATCGAAGACGTCTTCCCGCTGCCGAGGGAAATCGTCGGCGAGGGTGAGCTCTTCCTGCTCAGCGTCGCCGGTGACTCGATGGTGGACGCCGCCATCACCGACGGCGACTGGGTCGTCGTGCGCCAGCAGCCCACGGCCGATCCCGGGGAGATCGTGGCGGCGATGATCGACGGCGAGGCCACGGTCAAGACGTTCAAGCGCAAAGACGGCCACGTCTGGCTGATGCCGCACAACGAGGCCTACGAGCCCATCCCGGGTGACGACGCCACGATCCTCGGCAAGGTCGTCGCCGTTCTCCGCAGGCTTTAGTCCAGAGCCGGAGCACGCCGGGATCCCGGATCACGGGTCAGACCCGGCAAGCTTCGGCCGGCTCGTCGCCCTTGGGGTCAGGCACGCCGCTTGCGGAGCCTGCCGACCAGGAGGAAGCCGCCGATCACGACGACCGCGGCGATACCGACCTGCGCATACGGGAAAGTGGATCCCTGGCCCTTGCCACCGGCCGCGGGCGTCCCGCCCGAAGTGCTGCCCTCGGACTTGGCCGCGTCCACGGCGAGAGCCGCCGCGCCCTTGACCGCGCGGATCTGCTCTCCAACGCCCTCTCCACCGGACAACAGGGTTCCGTCCGGATCGAAGGCGAGTGCCTCCCCCTGTTTCTCGTTCGGCAGTGGCACGCGCATGGGTTCGCGCTGCAACGCGCCCGCGAGGTCTCCGTCGGTGACGGCGTAAAGATAGGCGTCGGTGTAGGTGCGCAACGCGACCACCGACCCGTCGGCCATCGACGCCGCCCCGGTCACCGTCATCGAGCCGATCGACCCGGCGGGCCCTCCCGTTGTCGAGGTCTCCTTGATCTGCAACGACCCCACGCTTTCCAGTGGCGTCGGGCCGGGGCTGGCGAGCGGCCCGGTGGGCCGGTACACCTTCGAGTCGCCGAACAAATCCTTGGTGACCAGGTACGGAGTGCCCGAGCGGTCCATGATCAGCGCTTCGACGTCGTGTTGCCCGTCGGGATAGGTGAGCCGGTGCAGGGTCGCCTTGCCCTGCGGAGTCAGCGAGATCAGCGCGACCGTGTCCCGCTTCTTGCGGTTGTCGCCGGTGTCGGAAAGCCAGAAGGTGCCGTCCGCGGTGCGGGCGAGGTCCTCGGGATCGTAAGGATCCGTCGCGGCCGAGATGACCTTCTGGACCTTGCAGTCCCGGCCGAGGACGAAGACCTGTGTCTTGGTGCCGCCGTCGTTGAGGGCGTACAGGTGCTCGCCGTCCGAAACAAGGCCGGACAACTCGCTGAGCCGGGAATCGCGGTTCACACACACCGGCTGCGGAGCCGGGACCTCCTGCGCCGCGACGGGAGCGGCCCCGCCGATGAACGCCCCCAGCACGATCGCCGCCGCGACAAGCCCCCGCACATCCACCTCCGTATCGTGGAACCCCTGAAGCCCCACACTACGGAGACGTCCGGGACGGCGCGCAGTTCGGTGCGAACGCCGAGATGGGACGGAATGTCGCGTAGGCCACGTTCGGCCTCGAGCGACTCACGAGCATCGAACTCCGCCAGCCAGGCCCGAAAACGGACTTGGCATCGCTAGTGCCTGCCAGGGGCCGAGTGGGGAGGGTTAGGACGTTCAACGTCCTAACCCTCCCCACTCGGGCGTGTGCCAGGGTTCCTTGGGAGACATGCCCCTGAACCGCTGTTGATCAAGCTCCGCAACCGGCAGGACCCCGCGACGAAGAACCGCCTGCCCTGCAAGACCTCGACCTTGCCTGGACCCTCCCTTGAGAGTAGGGAGGTGGCCTTCACGGACGTGCCTGCTTGCTTACAGAGCCGAGCCGTCCGTCTGGAAGTCGCTCAGCGCGGCGGCCAGTTCGGGCCGTCCCCGGACGAGCAGTCGCGTACCGGTCTCGACGTGCTCCTCTTTCAGCACCTCGCCGTCGGCGTGGGCGCGGGAGACGAGTTCGCCTCGCGAGTACGGGATCAGCACCTCGACCACGATTTCCGGCCTCGGCAACCGCTCCGCGATCACCTCCGCCAGCTCCGTGATCCCGGTGCCGGTCCGCGCCGACACCTGCACCGAACCGGCCAGCTGGTGCCGCAGGCGGGCCAGCGACACCTCGTCGGCGGCGTCGGCCTTGTTGATCACCAGCAGCTCCGGCGGGAGCGGCTCGGAACGGCGTTTCGTGATCTCGGCGAGCACCTCACGCACCGCGTTGACCTGCTCTTCCGGCGTCGGGTCCGCACCGTCGACGACATGCACGAGCAGGTCGGCGCTCGCCGCCTCCTCCAGCGTCGAGCGGAACGCGTCCACCAGCTGATGCGGCAGGTGCCGGACGAAACCGACGGTGTCGGTCAGCGTGTAGGTGCGGCCGTCGGGTGTCTGCGCCCGCCGGGTCGTCGGATCCAGCGTGGCGAACAGCGCGTCCTCGACCAGCACCCCGGCGCCGGTCAGCGCGTTGAGCAGGCTCGACTTGCCGGCGTTGGTGTAGCCGACGATCGCGACGCTCGGCACCTCGTTGGCCACCCGGCGACCACGTTTGGTCTCGCGGATGGTGTCCATCGCGGCGATCTCCCGGCGCAGCTTCGACACGCGCTTGTTGATCCGCCGCCGGTCGGTTTCGAGCTTAGTCTCACCGGGACCGCGCAGACCCACACCACCGTTGGCGCCGCCCGCCCGGCCACCGCCCTGCCGGGACAGCGCCGCACCCCACCCGCGAAGCCGTGGGATCAGGTACTGCAGCTGGGCCAGTTCGACCTGCGCCTTGCCCTCCTTCGAGCGGGCGTGCTGCGCGAAGATGTCGAGGATCAGGGCGGTGCGGTCGATGACCTTCACCTTGACCTTCTCCTCCAGCTGGCGCAGCTGGCCCGGCGAGAGCTCACCGTCGCAGACCACCGTGTCGGCACCGGTGGCCACCACGATCTCGCGCAGTTCCTTGACCTTGCCCGAGCCGATGTAGGTGGCGGGATCCGGACGGATCCGCCGCTGCACCAGGCCTTCCAGCACCTCGGAGCCCGCTGTTTCGGCGAGCCGAGCGAGTTCGGCGAGCGAGGCCTCGGACTGGAGGGCGCTGCCCTCGGTCCACACACCGACCAGGACGACGCGCTCCAGGCGCAGCTGCCGGTATTCGACCTCGGTGACATCCGCGAGTTCGGTGGACAGGCCCGCTACCCGGCGGAGCGAGGCGCGGTCCTCGAGCTCCAGTTCGCCGGTCGAAGGGTCCATGTCGTTCAGATCGTTGTGTGTCAGTTCCGTCATCGTGCCTCCATGGTCCCACGTTTCGGCGGCGGGACCGAATTCATTACCTGCTCGGATACTTCGACAAGTAGATGGCCGTGCGTTTCGCGTCGGGATCCACCGGCCGGGTGATGAAGTCGTCGAGAAGCGTCATCAGCCGTTCTTCGAACTCGGCGATCTGCTCGTCCGGTACCTGGACGACCATGCGCGTCTGCTGCACGTCATCGAATCCCACGTCGGCGATCTCGGCCAGATAGGCCTCGAAGATCGCCTGATCGATCCCCCTGTCTCGGGAATCAAGATGCCAGGACAACCCGGTCGAGCGATACGGAATTTCTTTCGCGCCGCGCGTGCCGCGCCTCGACGGGAGCGCTTCGAGGAAGCCCGTGTCGACGAGACGGCGCACGTGGTGCAGCGTCGTCGCGGGGTCGCGATCGAGCCGTTCGGCGAGTTCCTTGTTGGTCAGCGCCTCGGAGTACGTCAACCGGATGATGCGCAGCCTTATTCCGGAGGCCATCGCGGCGATCTCGGCTTCGGTCGCCGCACGTCGTGGTTCGGGCACCGCGACAGCCTAGGAGGTTTAAGTGATTGACAGTTTCCAATCACTCTCGCCAGGGTGGCGGTGTGCGCAAAGACTCCCTGTTCTTCCACGCGGACTTCCGTCGCCTCTGGGCGGGCGACACGGCCAGCCAGGTAGGCGCGTTCGCCGGGCATACCGTGATCCCGCTGCTCGCGGCGACCGTACTGGCCGCGACGCCGTTCCAAATGGGGCTGCTGACCGCGGCCGAGACGGTGGCCTTCCTGGTCATCGGACTGCCCGCGGGGGTGTGGGTGGACCGGATGCGGCGCCGCACGCTGATGCTGCGGGCCGACCTCGTCCGCGCCGCGTTGCTGCTCAGCATTCCGGTCGCCTGGTGGGCCGGGGTCCTGACCCTGGCCCAGCTGATCGTGGTAGCCATACTCGTCGGCACCGCGACGGTGTTCTTCGACATCGCCTACCAGTCGTATCTGCCGACACTGGTCGGCCGCGAACATCTCCTCGAAGGCAACGCGAAGCTTCAGGCCAGCCAGTCCGTGGCGTTCCTGGCCGGTCCGGGTATCGGGGGCGGGCTGGTGCAACTGGTCGGCGCGGCCAACGCCGTGCTCACGACCGGGCTCGGTTTCCTCACCTCAGCGCTGTTCCTGATGCGGATCCGCACCGTCGAACCGGAGCCCGAGCGGCACGACGACACGAAGCTGCTCCCCCAGATCGTCGAGGGACTGCGGTTCGTGTTCACCGACTCCGCGCTGCGATCGATCGTCGCCTGCACGGCGACGGCCAACCTGTTCAACGGCGTCTTCGTCGCGGTGGAGATCCTGTTTTTGAACCGGGAGCTGGGCCTGTCACCCGCGACTGTCGGCGTCGTGCTCGCGCTCGGCGGCGTCGGCGGGATCACGGGCGCGATCTTCGCCAATGCCATCACCCGGCGGATCGGGCAGGCCAGGTCGATCTGGCTCGTTCCCGCGCTGACCTGGCCGTTTTACCTGCTGCTCCCGCTGGCCGCGCCGGGCTGGCGGGTACTCCTGTTCCCGGTGGCCACCATGATCGCCGGGTTCGGGATCATCGTCTACAACGTCGCGCAGGTCTCCTACCGGCAAGCCGTCTGCCCGGGCCGGCTGCTCGGCCGGATGAACGCGAGTGTGCGGTTCGTCGTCTGGGGGATGCTGCCGCTGGGCGGGCTGCTCGGCGGTGTCCTGGGTGAGGTGATCGGGATCCGGGCCACGCTGTGGGTCGCCGTGGCAGGCGAGACCGCGGCACTCCTGTGGGTGGTCTTCTCCCCACTTCGGAAGCTTCGCGACCTTCCCAAGGAGCCGGTCGCGGTCGGCTAGAGCGTGTCTCCCGAACTGAGGTTGGCAGGTTGGGTGAGGACAGGCGCGCGCGTTTCTTGTCGGCCGGAGGCCTCGGTTTTGCGGAGGTGGGCCGCTGATCTGGCTGAGTGGGTGACCAGCGGATGCCGCGGCCCGGCTGCGGAAATCCGAAAGCGCGCTTTGAGAGACACCGCCTAGGTATGGTGCCCTAAGCGCCGAGCCCGGCCCACCAGGCTTCGTCGAGTTCCCCGCGGGCGACGATCTCGGCGGGGCCGGTGAGGGTGGACGCGCCGCGGCGCACCTCGACCACCACACGACCGCCAGGGATGTCGACGGTCGCTTCGCCGGTGTCGGTGCCCGCGAGGTGCAGGGCGGCCGCGACCGCGGCGACCGTGCCAGTGCCGCAGGACCGCGTCTCACCGACGCCGCGTTCGTGGACGCGCATCTTCAGCGCGTTGTCCCCCAAGAGGTTGATGAACTCGAGGTTCACCCCGTGCGGGAAGACGTCCTCGTCGAAGTCGGGCTGGTCACGCAGGTCGAGTTCGTCGACGTCGTCCTCGACGACCGACACCAGATGCGGGTTGCCGACGTTCACGGCGACTCCGGAGAACGGCTTCCCGGCGACCACGGTGACCGAGGTCCCGGTGATCGTCGCCGGTCCCATCAGCACGGTCACCGAACCGTCCGCGTGCATCTTCACCGGCCGGTCGCCGGCTCGGGTGCCGATGACGAAATCGTGCTCGGTCACGAGCCCGGAATCGACCAGGTAGCGCACGAAGACCCGCACGCCGTTGCCGCACATCTCGGCGATCGAGCCGTCGGCGTTGCGGTAGTCCATGAACCATTCACCCGCCGACCCCTCAGCCTCCGAGCCGAGCGCGGCAGAGCGCACGACGCGCAGCACACCGTCGGCCCCGAGACCGCGCTGGCGATCACACAGGGCCGCCACCCGCGACTCGGTCAGTTCGAGGCGGCCGTCGGGGTCGGGAAGCAGCACGAAATCGTTCTGTGTGCCGTGTCCCTTAACGAATTCGATGCCGCCCATGGCTCTCAGGTTACTGGGCCGTCGCCTCGAGGACGCGCTCGGCCAGCCGCTCCGAACCACCGTCGAACCACTCGATGCGCTTGTCCCGCCGGAACCAGGAACGTTGCCTCCGCACGAACCTCCGGGTGGCCAGCGCGGTGGCCTCGGCGGCGGTCTGGAAGTCACCGTCGGCGTCGAGCGCCGCGATCACCTGTTGGTAGCCCAGCGCCCGTGACGCGGTGAGCCCGTCGCGTAGCCCTTGACCCAGCAGCGTCCGGACTTCGCCGACGAGTCCGGCCTCGAACATGATCTCCACGCGCCGGTCGACGCGGGCGTCGAGTTCGGCCGGTTCGCGGTCGATGCCGATCAGGACGGTGTCGTAGCGCGCGGGCCCCGGTTTCGGCAGGTTCGCCGAGAACGGTTCGCCGGTGATCTCGATGACCTCCAGTGCGCGCACAATGCGGCGGGTGTTGGTCGGCAGGATGGCCGTGGCGGCGACCGGGTCCAGCCCGGTGAGCCGGGCGTGCATCGCGGCGACGCCGATCTCGTCGGCCTCGGCGCTCAGCCGGGCGCGGATGGCGGGGTCGGTGGCCGGGAACTTGAGGTCGTCGAGCACGGCCTGGAGGTAGAGCCCCGACCCTCCGGTGAGGATCGGCACGCGGCCGGCGTCGAGGAGTTCTTCGACGCGTTCGCGCGCGTCACGCTGATACGCGGCGACAGAAGCCGTCTCGGTGACGTCGAGGACGTCCAGCAGGTGGTGCGGCACGCCTCGCCGCTCCTCGGCGGTCGCCTTGGCCGTCCCGATGTCCATCCCGCGGTACAGCTGCAGCGCGTCGGCGTTGACCACCTCACCCCCGAGGGTGAGGGCGAGTTCGACCGCCAGCGCGGTCTTTCCGCTCGCCGTGGGCCCGACGACCGCGACCGGCCGGATCACGCGTGCTCCCACACGGCGACGTGGTAGCCGACGCCGAACGGCGCGGCCGAGTAGAGGACGTCGGCGCTCCAGTCCCCGTCGGCCGCCAGCCCGGCGAGGACTTGCCAGGGCGCGCGGCCGCCCGCGCCGAGTTCGGCGGCGAAGTCCGGATCGAGCCCGGCCAGCCATCCGGCGTCGGCCCTGGCCAGCGCGTCACGGACTCGGGCGTCGAAGAACCCCGCTCGTTCGTCCTGTCCACCAGGGGAACGCGGACCATGCCGGCTCGAACCGTCACCGAGCACGAGCACCGCGGTCTGCTCCCCCAGCTCACGTCCGAGCAGTTCGCACTGGTCGGGCGGGGTTCCGGGATCGACGAGGCGGACGCGGGCGGACATCGCGCCCCCCTGTTCGCGCAGCCAGCCGGCCACGAGCGCGGGAAGCGGCAGCTCGGTTTCGGGCACTGTCACCCGGCCGAGTGAGACACCGAGATCAACACCGAAACCGCGGAAAGAGCCGCTCGCGTGTTCCTGGACCTCAGGCGCGCCTGCCGCCGCACCGATGACAAGCCAGTCTTCGGAAGCACTGGTCAGGCGGCGCACGGCTTCGAGGCAGGCTTCACGCAGCTCGGCGCACTCGTCCGCCGCTCCGGCGGCCAGTTCGGGGATGAGCAGAGGGGGTTGCGGGAGCACGGCGACACGGCGGATCACGCCCGCCGACGTTACCTTCCCTCCCCCGAACGACCGGCGACCCACCGGCATGGTGGGTCCACCGGAAGTAGGATCACTGCTCTCCGGTGCTTCATCTGGTTCCACGGTGGACGCTGAGCTGCTTGAATGCCGCAAGGGGTTGATACCCCGAAGCATGACGGCAACGCACTACCCGGCCCCGCCGCTTGGCGGGGCGCCCGCACCAGCGGGCGTACAGGCGATAAGGAGCCTGCGATGGCCCAGGAGAACACGTCCACCGGTACCCCGGCGCCGCATCCGGTGCCGCACGCGCTCGGTGGCGGGCACCCCGCACCCCCCGTGCCGCCCGCCGAGCCCAGCCCGTCCGCTTGGGGCAGGGTCGACGACGAAGGAACGGTCTACGTCACCACGCCCGACGGCGAACGCGCGGTCGGTGTCTGGCAGGCCGGGAGCCCGGACGAGGGTCTGCTCCACTACGCGCGCCGGTTCGACGACCTGCGCACCGAGGTCGAGCTGCTGGAGACGCGGCTGGAGTCCGGTGCCGGCGATCCGAAGCACGCGCTGGCCACGGCCACGCAGCTGCGTGACGGCCTCGCCGAAGCCGCCGTGGTCGGCGACATCGCCGCGCTGGGCGGACGCATCGAACAGGTCATCGCCCACGCCGAAAAGGCCTTGGCCTCGGCCAAACAGGAACGGGAAGAGGCCCGCGCGGCCGCCGTCGTCCGCAAGCAGGCCCTCGCCGACGAGGCCGAGAAGCTCGCCGCCGAGTCGACCCAGTGGAAGGCCGCGGGCGACCGGCTGCGCGCGATCCTGGACGAGTGGAAGACCGTCAAAGGTGTCGACCGCAAGACCGACGACGAGCTGTGGAAGCGGTTCTCCAAGGCCCGCGAGGCGTTCAACCGGCGCCGGGGCTCGCACTTCGCCGAGCTGGACAAGCAGCGCGTGGGCGCCAAGAACCGCAAAGAGGAACTGATCGCCGAGGCCGAAGCGCTCTCGGAGTCCGACGACTGGGGCGACACGGCGGGCCGCTACAAGGATCTGATGACGGAGTGGAAGGCCGCCGGTCGCGCGCCCAAGGACAGCGACGAGGCGCTCTGGCAGCGTTTCCGCGCGGCGCAGGACAAGTTCTTCGCGCGGCGCTCCTCGGTGTTCTCCGAGCGGGACGCCGAATTCGCGACCAACGCGCAGCGGAAGGAAGAACTGCTCGTCGAGGCCGAGAAGATCGACCCGGCCGCGAACCTCGACGCGGCGAAGAACCACCTGCGCAAGATCCAGGAGCAGTGGGACGTGATCGGCAAGGTCCCGCGCGAGCGCATCCGCGAACTGGACGGCCGCCTGAAGGCCGTGCAGGACTCGGTCAAGTCGGCCGAGGACAGCAAGTGGCGGCGGACCGACCCGGAGGCGCAGGCCAGGGTGGCGCAGTTCCGCGAGCGGGTCGAGCAGTTCGAGTCGCAGGCGGCGAAGGCCCGTGCGGCGGGCGACGAGCGGCGCGCGAAGAAGGCGGACGAGCAGGCCGCGCAGTGGCGTGAGTGGCTCGAAGCGGCGGAAGCGGCCATCGCGGACCGTTGAGGTGCCTCCCCGCTTGAAAGTACATGAAGGCTCCCGTCCTTGCGCTCGAGGTCAGGGGCCCGGGAAAGTCGCAGAGCTGCTGGCCTGCGCTGCTGGCGGTAATCCGGACTTGACATCGTTACTACCCGCAAGGGGCGAGTGGGGAGGATTTCGGACGTTCAACGTCCTAAATCTTCCCCACTCGGGCGTGTGCCGGGGTTCTTGGGAGAGCATGTCCCTGACTCCCTGTAGATCAAGCTCCGCAACGGTGTGACCCCGCGACGAATTACCGCCTGACCTGCAAAACCTCGACTTCGCCGAGACCCTTGCGCTAGACGCGAGGAAGGGGCCTTCATGTACTTCGCGGAGCCTTTTCAGCGCCTAGCTGCGTGAGAAGGCGGCACGCATCCAGTAGATGGCCAGCCCGAGGGTGGCGAACCAGGCGAGGAGCATCCCGAAGCCCGGACCGCCGCCTGCCGCGCCGGTGGCGTGCGAGGACTGCTGCGACCAGATCGCGAGCATCCCGTCGACCGAGGCGAACCAGCCGCCCGCGGCGCAGACCCAGGCCAGCCACCAGCGGCGGGTCACCAGCGCGACGGCGGAAGCGAACACCCCGATGCCGGTGGAGGTCGCGGCGAACAGCTGCGGGATTCCGCCGCCGCGGCCGAGCAGGACCTCCCAGCCGGCGTGCTCGCCGACCCACGGCAGCAGCTGGGCGATCAGCAGCACGAACGCCAGCACGGCGATGGAGAACCCGCGCCTGCCCAGTTCGATCGTCTTGGCCGCGCGCCGGCCGACCTCGTCGATCTCGGCGGCGAGTTCGTCGATCTTCGGTTCGGTCACAGTGCACATCCGCTCACCGGTTCCGGTGTGACGGCCGGGGCACCGAAGCCCGGCAAGCCCAGCGTCACACCGTTGGTCTTCGGCCGGAGCCCGGCCTCGGAGTTGTCGCCCGCCTTCGTCCGGCGGTGCGACAGCAGGTCGCCGTCGGCGACGAGGTGGTGTGGGGCACCGTAGGTCACCACGGTCTCGACGACGTCGCCCGGCCGCACCGCGCGGTCCACCAGAGAACCCGTCGGCGCGAAGTGGACGAGCCTGCCGTCACGGGCGCGGCCGCTCATGCGGTGCGTCTCGGAGTCCTTGCGGCCCTCGCCGGAGGCGACCAGCAGCTCGACACGGCGGCCGACGATCTTCTTGTTCTCGTCCCAGGAGATGTCGTTCTGCAGTTTCACGAGCCGTTCGTAGCGCTCCTGCACGACCGCTTTCGGCAGCTGCCCGTCCATCTCGGCGGCAGGCGTGCCGGGCCGGATCGAGTACTGGAAGGTGAACGCGCTGGAGAACCGCGCCTGCGCGACCACGTCGAGCGTGGCCTGGAAGTCTTCCTCGGTCTCGCCGGGGAAGCCGACGATGATGTCGGTGGTGATCGCGGCGTCGGGCATCGACTCGCGTACGCGGTCGAGGATCTTGAGATAACGCGCCGAACGGTAGGACCGCTTCATCTCGCGCAACACCCGGTCCGAGCCGGATTGCAGCGGCATGTGCAGCTGGTGGCACACGTTCGGCGTCTCGGCCATCGCGTCGATGACGTCTTCGGTGAACGCCGCCGGATGCGGCGAGGTGAACCGGACGCGCTCCAGGCCCTCCACCGAACCGCAGGCGCGCAGGAGCTTCCCGAACGCGAGACGGTCGCCGAATTCGACGCCGTAGGAGTTCACGTTCTGCCCGAGCAGGGTCACTTCGAGCACGCCTTCGGCGACGAGCGCCTCGACCTCGGCCAGGATCTCGCCGGGGCGGCGGTCGCGTTCCTTGCCACGCAGCGCCGGAACGATGCAGAACGTGCAGGTGTTGTTGCAGCCCACCGAAATCGACACCCAGCCCGCGTACGCCGACTCGCGTCGCGCGGGGAGCGTCGAAGGGAAGGTCTCGAGTGCCTCGAGAATTTCGACCTCGGCCTCGGCGTTGTGCCGCGCGCGCTCCAGCAACGTCGGCAACGCGCCGATATTGTGCGTGCCGAACACGACGTCGACCCACGGCGCGCGTTTGACGATCTCGCCGCGGTCCTTCTGCGCGAGGCAGCCGCCGACGGCGATCTGCATGCCCGGCTTCGCGGTCTTCTGCGGCCGGATATGCCCCAGGGTGCCGTACAGCTTGTTGTCCGCGTTCTCCCGCACCGCGCAGGTGTTGAACACGATCAGGTCGGGTGTGGCCTCGCCGTTACCCGGTACGTAGCCTGCGTCTTCGAGCTGCCCGGCGAGACGTTCGGAGTCATGCACGTTCATCTGGCAGCCGAAGGTGCGGATCTGGTAAGTGCGCGCGCTCATCTCGCCTTCGAGGGTACGCGGACGGGGTTCCATGGCACGATCGACCCTCATGAGGAGACCGGCGGTACTGGCGGCGGTGGTCGCCGTGGTCTGCGCCCTGGTCACCGGGTGCGGGCCCGACCTGTCCGGGACGCACGTGCGGATCGCGGCGGGGCTCAACGGCGGCGTCTACGACAAGCTCGCCGAGGCGCTGGCCGACGCGTGGGCCGCGCAGCTGGGCACCGAACGGCCCGAGATCCAGGAGACCGAGGGGTCCCCGGACAACATCGGCCGGGTGCGCTCGGGCCGGGCCGACGTCGCGTTCGTCGCCGCGGACGTCGCCACCGAGAAAACGGCCGGGCTGGCCGCGCTGGCCCGCGTGCACGACGACTACCTGCACGTCATCGTGCGGGCCGACTCGCCGATCGAGTCGTTCGCCCAGTTGGGCGGGCGCAAGGTCGCGATCGGCTCGCCGGACTCCGGCGTCGAGTACCTATCGAAGCAGTTACTGAAGGCCTCGGGCCTGACCGGCGCGATCGACCGGCGCAATCTCGGGCTCAACGAGGCGCTGCCCGCGCTGGAAAACCGGCAGATCGACGCCGTCATCTGGTCCGGCGGCGTGCCGACGCCGTCGATCACGGAGCGGGTGAAGACGGTCGGGCTGCGGCTGCTCGACATCACCGACCTCGCGGACGCCCTGCGGGCCACCAGCCCGGTGTACCGCACGGCGACCATCCCCGTGACTGCCTACAACCTGTCGGAGCCGGTGACCACGCTCGTCCTGCCGAACTTCCTGGTGGTACCCACCTCGATGTCGGACGACGTCGCCGAAGCACTGGTCCGCGGACTGTTCGACGCGCGGGACGAGCTGGGCGAGGTGGCCGGGGCCGCACTGTCGATCGACGTGCACCCCGCCATCGAGACGGCCCCGCTGCCGCTGCATCCCGGTGCGCTGCGCTACTTCCGGTCGCTCAAGAACTGACGACCGGCAGGGCCACGGTCACTTCGAGGCCGCCGCCCTCCGGTGAGCCGAGCCGCAGGGAACCGTCCGAGCGGACCATGATCTCGGTGACGATCGCCAGGCCGAGGCCGGATCCGGGTACGTTCTGATGCGCGGCGCTGCGCCAGAACCGGTCGGCCGCGCGCTCCAGTTCGTCGTCGCGCAGGCCGGGCCCGTGGTCGCGGACGGCGATCTCCACCTTCCCGTCCGCGACGACGACGGCGACCCGCACCTCGGTGCCCGGCTCGGTGAACTTGAGCGCGTTGTCCAGCAGCGCGTCGAGCACCACTTCGAGCCCGCGCGCGGGCGTGAGCACCCGCAAGCCGCCGCCCAGCCCCGAAGAGACCAGCGAGACGTCGCGCGTCGCGCCGACCACGGTCCAGTCGGCGACCCTGGCCTCCACCACCTCGTCGACGCCGACCGGCACCAGTTCGCCACCCGAAGCTTCGGCACGGGCCAGTGAAAGGAGTTCGTCGAGGATCTGGTTGAGCCGTCGCGCGTCGACGACGGCGGCTTCGAGGTCCGCCGCGGCCAGATCGTCGTCGACGTGCCCGTCGAGGTTGCCGAGCCGGATCTTCAACGCGGTCAACGGGTTCCGCAGCTGATGGGAGGCGTCGGCGACGAACGCGCGCTGCGCCGACAGCGCCTCGTCGACACTGGCGGCCATCCGGTCGAAGGACCGTTCGAGCTGACGCAGTTCCGGCGGACCGCCCGACTCCCCCACCCGCTCGACCTCACGCCCGCTGACCACGGAGGCGACCAGGGCGCCGGTCGCGTCGTCGAGACGGCGGACCGGACGGAGGATCCAGCGCACCACCGGCACAGCCACCAGCGGCGCGAGCCCGAACGCCAGTACCGCGCCCGCCGCGATGAGCAGCCACCACCACAACAGCGCCGTGCGGGCCTTCTCGGTCGAGGACAGCGTGATCACCGCGCCCCGCACCTCACCGTCGATCAGGATCGGCTCGGCCAGCACCAGCGGCTCGGTGTTCCACGGCATCAGCAGCGGGCCGGGTTCCGAACGCCGTCCCGCCAGCGCCTGCTGCAGAGGCGAGGCGATGACGGCGTCCTTCAGGTCGATCCGGGCGGCCTGGCCCGGTCCGCCGAGCGCGCTGACCACGGCCTCGCCGTCCTGGTCGGCGATCACCACCGGGACCTCGTAGACCTCGGTGTAGCGGCGGAGTTCGTCCTCGATCAGGTCCGGCCGGTTCTCCACCAGCGGACGCTGGGCCAGCGACGCGAACCGGGAGGTGTCGGTGAGGCGGTCGAGGAAGAGGTCGAGCTGCACACTGGCCGCCACACTGAGCGCGAGCGGGATGCCGAGGCCGAACACGAGCGCCGCGACCAGCGTCAGTACGATCGCCTGGAGCCGGACGCGCACCGGTTCAGCCCTCTTCGGCCGGGCCGTAGGCGCCGCCGAGGCGATACCCGACACCGCGGACGGTCTCGATCAGCGCGGGCCTGCCCAGTTTGGTCCGCAGGGTGGCGACATGGACGTCGAGCGAGCGGCTCTCCGCCGGGCCCCGGTGCCCCCACACCTCGCTCAGCACGTGGTCGCGGGCACAGACCGCGCCGCGCGCGGTGACCACCAGCGCGAGTACCTGAAACTCCTTGCGGGACAACGAAACCGGCTGCCCGTCGACCTGCACCTCATGCCGCCCGATATCGACCGACACATCACCCGCCCGAATGACGCCCACCGGTTCGGGCGCGGCCGGGCGTTCGCCCCGGCGACGGCGCACGGCCTCGACACGGGCGACGAGTTCGTCGACGTCGTAGGGCTTCACCAGATAGTCGTCGGCGCCGGACCGCAGGCCCTGGATCCGGTCGTCGACCTCACCCCGCGCCGAAACGACGATCACCGCGACGTCGCTGACCGAGCGGATCCGGCGGCACAGCACCATCCCGTCGATATCGGGCAGCCCGAGGTCGAGCAGCACGACGTCGACCTCGTGCACCAGGTCGAGCACCCCGGCGCCGGAGGCGAGGCGTTTGATCGTCAAGCCACGCCGGGTCAGCGCGGGCGTCAAGGCGCCCGCGACCCGGTCGTCGTCCTCCACCAGCAGTACCCGCACCCGTGTTTTCCCTTTCACGCCGTCCCCGCACCGCGACGACTGAAGAACGACTCTATGGGGTGAGTCACCTCTCGCGCTGCCCGTACCGCTCGGCCATCCGGCCCAGCGGGGCCGCGTCCGCACGCGGTAGCGGTCACGATGCGTCACAGGTCTTGTGTGACCCCGGTTACGGGGCACCCCTGCCTTGTCTAGGCTGATCAGCGCCGGACGGGTGTGGACCGGGACTGTCCGGTGACTTGAGAACGATACGGACTTGAAACCCTAAGTATTGGTCAAGCCGTCTTTACAAGCGGTCCGACGGGAGTAGGTTTCCGCCATCGCGTGGTGCCTGACCCCGCAGTCCCCTGCAAACGAACGCTCCTGGAGGCCAGATGACCGCGGAGGTGGCGGCGCCGATGATCAAGGCGGCCGCCGTGAACAAGTACTTCGGCGACCTGCACGTGCTCAAGGAGATCAACCTCGAGGTGCCGCGTGGGCAGGTCGTGGTCGTGCTCGGGCCGTCCGGGTCTGGCAAGTCGACGCTGTGCCGGGCGATCAACCGGCTGGAGCCCATCAACTCTGGCGAGATCGCGGTGGACGGCGTTCCGCTGCCCGCCGAAGGAAAGGCGCTGGCCGCGCTGCGCGCCGACGTCGGCATGGTGTTCCAGTCGTTCAACCTGTTCGCGCACAAGACGATCGTCGAGAACGTCATGCTCGCGCCGATGAAGGTCCGCAAGGTCAACTCGGGCGAGGCCCGCAAGACCGCGATGGACCTGCTCGAGCGCGTCGGCATCGCCAACCAGGCGGACAAGTACCCGGCGCAGCTGTCCGGCGGGCAGCAGCAGCGGGTGGCGATCGCCCGCGCGCTCGCCATGCGCCCCAAGGTGATGCTGTTCGACGAGCCGACCTCGGCACTGGACCCGGAGATGGTCCAGGAGGTCCTCGACGTGATGACCACGCTCGCGAAGGACGGGATGACGATGCTCGTCGTCACCCACGAGATGGGCTTCGCGCGGCGCGCGGCGAACCGGGTGGTGTTCATGTCCGACGGCGAGATCGTCGAGGACTCCACGCCGGACGAGTTCTTCACCAAGCCGAAGACGGACCGGGCCAAGGACTTCCTCGGCAAGATCCTGACCCATTAAGACTTCCCCGCCGGCCGGTGTGGCCGGACAAGATTCGGAAGGAAACTGAGAACAATGCGGTTGAACCGAGTTCTGCGAATGAGCGCGGCCGTCGTGGCGGCCGGGCTCGCCCTCTCCGCCTGTGGCGGCGGCGGGTCGGACGCCGGCAGCGGCTCCAGCGGCGCCAAGAACCTGGTGGCGAAGGCCAAGAACGACAAGAAGCTGACCGTCGGCATCAAGTTCGACCAGCCCGGCCTCGGCCAGAAGCAGGCCGACGGCACCTACGCCGGTTTCGACGTCGACGTGGCGAAGTACATCGCCAAGGAGCTCGGCGTCGAAGAGTCGGCGATCACCTGGAAGGAAGCGCAGTCCGCGCAGCGCGAGGACCTGATCAAGAAGGGTGAGGTCGACTTCATCGTCGCCACCTACTCGATCACTGACAAGCGCAAGAACGAGGTCGCCTTCGCGGGCCCGTACTTCATCGCGCACCAGGACCTGCTGGTGGGTGCCGACAACACCGACATCACCGGGCCGGAGTCGCTGACCGGCAACAAGAAGCTCTGCTCGGTCAAGGGTTCCACCCCGGCGCAGAACGTCAAGGAAAAGTACGCCAAGGAAGTTCAGCTGCAGGAAGTCGGCAAGTACACCGACTGCGTCACCGCGCTGCTCAACAAGACCGTCGACGCGATGACCACCGATGACGTGATCCTCGGCGGCTACGCCGCGCAGCAGCCCGGCAAGCTGAAGCTGGTCGGCAAGGGCTTCACCGACGAGAAGTACGGCGTCGGTCTGAAGAAGGACGACACCGAGAGCGTCACCGCGATCAACAACGCCATCAAGAAGATGCAGCAGGACGGCGCGTGGAAGGCCGCTCTGGAGAAGAACGTCGGCCCGTCGGGCTACAAGATCCCCGAGCCCCCGGCAATCTCCTGACACCCGGCTCGCTGAGCCGCTGAACCAAAGGAATCGAACGGTGCGCCGTGTACCGCGGCGCACCGTTCCCATACCGAGGCTGGGTTGAGCACCTTGTTCGATTTCCTCGACAATCCCAATTACGACTTGCTCGGCGCCTTCTGGATGACGATCAAGCTCACGTTCTTCTCCGCGATCGGTTCCCTGATCTGGGGCACCATCCTGGTGGGGATGCGGGTGAGTCCCGTTCCGATCATGCGGGCGTTCGGCACCGCCTACGTCAACATCTTCCGGAACACCCCGCTGACGGTGATCATCGTCTTCACGTCGCTGGGTTTGTACTCCACTCTGGGGCTCAACCTGGCTTCGAAGGATTCGACGACGTCGCTGGACGACAACTTCTTCCGGCTCGCGATCCTCGGCTTCATCGCCTACACGGCGACGTTCGTCTGTGAGTCGCTGAGGTCCGGTATCAACACCGTCCCGGTCGGGCAGGCCGAAGCCGCTCGCGCACTGGGCCTCGGCTTCCTGCAGGTGCTGACGCTGATCGTGCTGCCGCAGGCGTTCCGGTCGGTGATCGCGCCGCTGACCAACGTCATGATCGCCCTGCTGAAGAACACCACGGTCGCCTCGATCATCGGTGTGGCCGAGGCATCGCTGCTGATGTCGGAGATGGTGGAGAACGAGTCCGACTCGCTGCTCCTGGTCTTCTTCCTCTTCGCCGCCGGGTTCGTCGTCCTGGTCCTCCCCCTCGGCCTCCTGCTGGGCTGGGTCGCCAAGAAGGTCGAGGTCAAGCGATGAGCACACAGACCGTTCTCTACGACATCCCCGGCCCCAAGGCGCGGGCACGCAACTGGCTCTACAGCGTTCTTTTCGTGCTCGTCCTGGCGCTGGTCGTCTACTACGTCTACGTGGGCTTCGACGAGAAGGGCCAGTGGGCCGGCGCGCTCTGGAAGCCCTTCATCGACGGTTCGACGTGGACCCAGTTCCTGCTTCCCGGTCTGCTCAACACGCTGAAGGCGGCTGTGCTGTCGATCGTGATCGCGTTGCCGATCGGAGCGCTGCTGGGCATCGGCCGGATGTCGGAGCACAAGTGGATCCGGGTCCCGGTCGCCGCCATCGTCGAGTTCTTCCGGGCGATCCCGGTGCTCCTGCTGATGGTCTTCGCCGCGGCATTCTTCGCGTTCTACACCGACATCGACTCGGAGATCCGCCCGCTGTTCGCGGCGGTTACCGGGCTGGTGCTCTACAACGGTTCGGTCATGGCCGAGGTCTTCCGGGCGGGCATCCTGGCGCTGCCCAAGGGCCAAGGCGAGGCCGCGTCCGCGCTGGGTCTGCGCAAGACCCAAATCATGATGACCGTCCTGCTGCCGCAGGCGGTCACCCTGATGCTGCCCGCACTGGTCAGCCAGCTGGTGGTCATTCTCAAGGACACCGCGCTGGCCGGTCAGCTGACCATCGGTTTCGACGAGCTGATCCGCGCTTCCGGACCGCTCAACGGTCTCTACGGCAACACGATCCCGACGCTGATCGTCGTCGCGATCATCTTCATCGTGCTGAACCTGCTCCTGAGCTGGTTCGCGTCGTGGCTGGAGAACAAGCTGGCGCGGCGGAAGAAGGCGCCTCGCGGCGCCAAGCCGGTTCACTCGGCGCCGTCGAGCGTGGTCATGCAGCGCGACGACGCGAGCGGCGGCGCGCTCTAACTCCGCGAGTACAGGAAGGCCCGTTTCCTTGCGCTAGACGTTAGGTCCCGGCAAAGTCGAGGTCTTGCAGGTCAGGCGGCTCTCCGTTGCTGCGCGAGGCTGACGATGTAGGAATTGGGACGATGAGTGTCCCAATTCCTACATCATCGCGGGGGTCACACCGGTTGCGGAGCTTGTGCCATAGAGGTTCCGGGACATGCCCCACTCGGACCTCGCAGGGCACCGGAAATGTCCAGCCCGGACTACCACCAGCAGCTCTGCGACTTTGCCGGACCCTGGCGCTAGACGCAAGGAAAGGAGCCTTCCTGTACTTCGGGATACGCCTCTTGGTCCTGCCTGGACGGTGGCCCCGTCGGCTAGCGTCGGCACCATGGCGGACCAGGCCGCGACGTTGCTCGAAGCGCTGCCGGACCTGGCGGGCAGGTCGGTCCTGGTCGTCGGGTGCGGCGATGGCCGCTGTCCCCGGTTGTTCCGCGGCAAGGGCGCGCGCCGGGTCGTCGGAGTCGACGCGGACCAGTTACTGATCGCGGTCGCGCAGCGCGAAGAAGAGCGCGATCCGATCGGAATTTCTTACGAGGTCCATCAGATCGCCCGGCTACCGCGGATGGGGATATTCGATATCGTGGTGGCGTTCCTGGACTCCCCAGACCAGCTCGGCCGCATCGCGGTGAGTCTCGCTTCCGGCGGACTGCTCGTGGTCGTCGCCACGAATGGCCTCACGATGACAGAAGGCCTGCGGGACAACGGCTTCCAGGGCATCGTGCTGCATCGCGACGAACACGGCGACGTGTACAGCGCGCGCAAGACGACCTGAGTCGCGCACCCTGGTGTCGAGCCAGGCTGGCCGGGGCTATGAATCCCGGCCGGTCACCGGACCGTGCGCGTTCTGGCGGTGCGGGGCACACGGACCCCACACCGCCGCACCGGACGACGGAACAGGTTTCCCCGCCGTGCCGGGGGTTTGGCCTGGAACGAAGCGGTCCGGCGCACAGTGCGCACCGGACCGCTTCGTTCCAGAAGTACCCCTGCCAGGAATCGAACCTGGACCCCGGCGTTCGTAGCGCCGTACTCTTTCCGTTGAGCTACAAGGGTTCATCATGAAAAAGCCGCCCGATTCGGTTTCCCGAAGGGCGGCTCCGTATATGCGACTTCGTGTTACGACGTCGGCGGGGAGCCGTGTTTCTCTTCCACACCAAGGAGAGGGCGAGCCATGCGGTACAGCGGCATGTGTCCTCCTCGGTCGGTGTGCGGTAAGTGTGCAACGGGCAGTTGAGTGGGGGCAAACGATTAAGGCTCGCGACCGGCTTGCCCGCCCGGGTCCGTAAAGGCCTCCTTGAGGGACCCAGAGTCCCTCAAGGAGGCCTTCACGGACCCGGGCCTGGGATCAACCGGCGCCGAAAATCACGTCACGAGCCGGTGTTACTTGTCCCGCCGGAACAGCTTGTTCCCCAGCCATACGATGGGGTCGTACTTCCGGTCCGCGACGCGTTCCTTCATCGGGATCAGCGCGTTGTCGGTGATGTGGATGCCCTCCGGGCACACGTCACCGCAGCACTTGGTGATGTTGCAGTAACCCAGCCCGTGCTCCTCCTGCGCGGCGTCACGCCGGTCGGCGACGTCGAGGGGGTGCATCTCGAGTTCGGCGATCCGCATCAGATACCGGGGCCCGGCGAAGGATTCCTTGTTCTCCTCGTGGTCGCGCACGACGTGACAGGTGTTCTGGCACAGGAAGCACTCGATGCACTTGCGGAACTCCTGCGAGCGCTCGACGTCGACCTGCTGCATCCGGTACTCCCCCGGCTTCAGCTCCGGGGGCGGCGTGAACGACGGGATCTCACGGGCCTTGGCGTAGTTGAACGACACATCGGTCACCAGGTCGCGGATCACCGGGAACGTCCGCATCGGCGTCACGGTGATGATCTCGTCCTCGGTGAAGGTCGACATCCTGGTCATGCACAACAACCGCGGCTTACCGTTGATCTCCGCCGAGCACGAACCACATTTGCCCGCCTTGCAGTTCCACCGCACCGCCAGATCCGAGGTCTGGGTGGCCTGCAGCCGGTGGATGATGTCGAGGACGACCTCACCCTCGTTGACCTCGACGCGGTAGTCCTTCAGCTCACCGGAATCCGCGTCGCCGCGCCAGACCCGGAAACTCGCCTTGTAGCTCATGCCTGACTCCCGGGGTACGACGTCAGTTCTTCGTCGGTGTAGTACTTCCCCAGCTCGGAGTGCTCGAACAGCTCCAGCAGGTCCTGACGCAACGGGGTCTGCGCCTTGATCTCGATGCCGATCTCCGGCACCACCGGGTTGTCACCGGGCGCGGCCGAGCAAACCAGGAGTTTGTTGCGCCACTGGGCGTCCATGCCCGGGTGGTCGTCGCGTGTGTGCCCGCCGCGGCTTTCGGTCCGCAGCAGCGCGGCCCGCGCCACGCATTCGCTCACCATCAGCATGTTTCGCAGGTCGACGGCGAGATGCCAGCCCGGGTTGAACTGCCGGTGCCCTTCGACGGTCACGCGCAGGATCCGCTCACGGAGCTCACCGAGCTTCACCAGCGCCCGCTCGATCTCCTCCGACTTGCGGATGATGCCGACGAGGTCGTTCATCGACTGCTGCAGTTCGGTGTGCAGGCTGTACGGGTTCTCCTCGACGCCGTTTTCCGGCGGGTCGAACGGCGCGAGCGCCAGCGCCGCGGCGGCGTCCACATCGGACTGACTGACCGACGGGCGGTCCTGCAGTTCGGCGACATAGGACGCGGCGCCGAGCCCCGCACGGCGGCCGAAGACGAGCAGATCCGAAAGCGAGTTCCCGCCGAGCCGGTTCGACCCGTGCATCCCGCCCGAGCACTCACCGGCGGCGAACAGCCCCGGCACGCTCGACGACGCGGTGTCCGGGTCGACCTCGATCCCGCCCATCACGTAGTGGCAGGTCGGGCCGACCTCCATCGGCTCCTTCGTGATGTCGACGTCGGCGAGTTCCTTGAACTGGTGGTACATCGACGGCAGCCGCTTGCGGATCTCCTCCGCGGGCAGCCTGCTGGCGATGTCGAGGAACACCCCGCCGTGCGGCGATCCCCGGCCAGCCTTGACCTCGGAGTTGATCGCGCGCGCCACCTCGTCCCTCGGCAGCAGATCCGGGGTGCGCCGGTTCTTCTCCTGGTCGGTGTACCAGCGGTCGGCCTCTTCCTCACTGTCCGCGTACTGCCCCTTGAAAACCTCGGGAACGTACTCGAACATGAACCGCTTGTCCTCGGTGTTCTTGAGGACACCACCGTCACCGCGGACGCCTTCGGTGACCAGGATCCCCTTCACACTCGGCGGCCAGACCATGCCCGTCGGGTGGAACTGGACGAACTCCATGTTGATGAGCTTCGCCCCGGCCCGCAGCGCCAGCGCGTGCCCGTCACCGGTGTACTCCCACGAGTTCGAGGTGACCTTGAACGACTTCCCGATGCCGCCGGTGGCCAGCACCACCGCGGGCGTCTCGAACAGGATGAA
This sequence comes from Amycolatopsis sp. cmx-11-32, assembly GCF_047608695.1. Lineage (NCBI taxonomy): Bacteria > Bacillati > Actinomycetota > Actinomycetes > Pseudonocardiales > Pseudonocardiaceae > Amycolatopsis > Amycolatopsis sp. cmx-11-32. Next base: position 533,765 of record NZ_JADNQN010000005.1, read on the forward strand.
TCTGCCACTCTCGCGCCAGTACCCGAAGGCGCCCGAGATCCGGCCGTCCTCGGTCAGCAGTTCGGTGATCGTGCATTCGGCGAAGACCTTGATCCGCGCCTCGTAGTCACCGGTCTCCTTGAAGTCCTCTTGTTGCAGCGAAACGATCTTCTGCTGCATCGTGCGGATCAGTTCGAGCCCGGTGCGGTCGCCGACGTGCGCGAGCCGCGGGTACGTGTGCCCGCCGAAGTTACGCTGGCTGATCCGGCCGTCGGCGGTGCGGTCGAACAGCGCGCCGTAGGTCTCCAGTTCCCAGACCCGGTCCGGCGCCTCCCTGGCGTGGAGTTCGGCCATCCGCCAGTTGTTGAGGAACTTCCCGCCACGCATGGTGTCGCGGAAATGCACCTGCCAGTTGTCGTTCGAGTTCGCGTTGCCCATCGACGCCGCGCAGCCGCCTTCGGCCATCACGGTGTGCGCCTTGCCGAACAGCGATTTGCACACCACCGCGACACTGAAGCCGCGTTCACGGGCCTCGATGACCGCGCGGAGACCGGCACCGCCGGCACCGATCACCACCACGTCGTAGTCGAACGTTTCAACCTCGGTCATAGAGAGAGCCACCTCAAAGCTTTGTCGCCGGGGACGGGAGCTGCCCGCGCCGCTAGTTGATGAACCGCAGATCCGAGATCGCGCCGCTGGCCACGAGCATCACGTAGAGGTCGGTCAGCACGAGCGTGCCGAGTGTCGTCCACGCCAGCGCCATGTGCCGGGTGTTGAGTTTCGTGATCTGTGTCCAGATCCAGTAGCGGACCGGATGTTTCGAGAAGTGTTTGAGCCTGCCGCCGGTCACGTGACGGCACGAGTGGCACGACAGCGTGTAAGCCCACAACAGGACCACGTTGCCGAGCAGCACGATGTTGCCGAGCCCGAAACCGAACCCGCCCGTCTCGCCGTGGAACGCGGTGATCGCGTCGTAGGTGTTGATCAGCGAGACGACCACGGCCACGTAGAAGAAGTAGCGATGGACGTTCTGGATGATCAGCGGCAACCGGGTCTCACCGGTGTACTTCGCGTGCGGTTCGGCGACCGCGCAGGCCGGCGGCGAGAACCAGACGGCCCGGTAGTAGGCCTTGCGGTAGTAGTAGCAGGTCAGCCGGAAGCCCAGCAGAAACGGCAGAACCAGGAAGCCGAGCGGGATGAAGCCCGGCAGTTCGCCGAACCATGTCCCGAAATGCCGGGAGCCTTCGACACAGGATTCCGAGACACAGGGCGAATAGAACGGCGTCAGGTAGTGGTATTCCGGCACCCAGTACGCGGTGCGGACGAAAGCCCTGATCGTCGCGTAGATGATGAAGGTGGAAAGGCCGAGGACGGTCAGCAGCGGGGAGAGCCACCACCGGTCGGTGCGCAGCGTTCGTTCGGCGATCCGGGCCCGCGACGGTGCGTGGACCCCCGTACCCCGTCCGGCCTTTTTGCCGGCGGGGGCGCTCACCGCTGGTCGCGCTTGTAGCCGCCGACGCCTTCGTCATCGGCGCCGTGCCAGAGCGCCGGGTCGTAGGGCGTATCGGGTATTTGGACACGGTCGGCGGCCTTCGCTTGCGCGGGCACCGCGTTCGGGGTCGTGTCGAGATCGGTCGCGTCGATGTCGAGTCGCTCCACGTCGTTCGCCAGGCGTTGTACCGCCGACGCGTCGCCGTATCGGGACCGCAGCGCGCCGACGCACTGCCTCAATTGACCGATGGCTCGCCGAAGCTCGGCGATCTCTGTGGTGGACATCGGTACCTCCCGATGGTCGGTTCGGTTGGCCGCTTGAGTCTTCGAAGGCAAGCGATCCTCGCTGTCTCGACTCTGCCGCGCGTTGTGCAATGTGACAAGTAGCACAGTAGAACCTAGGGGGGTGACGGAGGTCACGCGAGTCGATCTTCTGTATCGATTTTGATCCGCGCTTTCCGCCGAGGTACTGTGGCCACTGTCACGACCCAGCGGCGTCAGCGTTGCCGTCCCGCGGACCACCACGACCAGTGATCCGGAGCCGGACAATGAGCACCGCCCCGAACGTCCACCCCATCGTCGCCGAAGTCACCGAACGCGTCGTCGCCCGCAGCGCAGAGACCCGCGCCGCGCACCTCCAACGTGCGGCGGCCGCCCACGAAGAAGGTCCGATGCGACGCGGACTCGACTGCAGCAACCTCGCCCACGGATTCGCCGCGATGGAGGGTGTCGACAAAGCGGCACTGCGCGCCGTGCGGGTTCCGGGCGTCGCGATCGTCTCGTCCTACAACGACATGCTTTCGGCGCACCAGCCGATGCAGGAGTACCCCGCGATGCTGAAAGGTTCGGTCCGGCAGGCCGGCGGGGTGGCCCAGTTCGCCGGCGGCGTGCCCGCGATGTGCGACGGCGTCACCCAGGGCCGCCCGGGGATGGAGCTGTCGCTGTTCAGCCGCGAGGTCATCGCGATGTCGACCGCGATCGCGCTGTCCCACGACATGTTCGACGCGGCGCTGCTGCTCGGCGTCTGCGACAAGATCGTGCCGGGCCTGCTGATCGGCGCACTGTCCTTCGGGCACCTCCCGGCGATTTTGGTACCGGCCGGGCCGATGAACTCCGGTCTGCCGAACAAGGAGAAGGCGCGTGTGCGCCAGCTCTACGCCGAGGGCAAGGCGACCCGCGAAGACCTGCTGGACGCCGAAGCGGCTTCGTACCACTCGGCGGGAACGTGCACGTTCTACGGCACCGCCAACTCGAACCAGATGGTCGTCGAGGTGATGGGCCTGCACCTGCCGGGCGCCAGCTTCGTGCAGCCGAACTCGCCGCTGCGGAAGGCGCTGACCGAAGAGGCCGGGCGCCGCGTGGTGAAGCTTTCGCGCGGCGAGGAGTACACGCCGGTATCTCGGGTGATCGACGAGAAGGCCGTCGTCAACGGCGTCATCGCGCTGCTCGCCACGGGTGGTTCGACCAACCACACGATGCACCTCGTCGCGATCGCCGCGGCCGCGGGCATCCAGCTGACCTGGGACGACTTCTCCGACCTGTCGCCGGTGATCCCGCTGCTGGCGCGGGTGTACCCGAACGGCAGCGCGGACATCAACCACTTCCACGCCGCCGGAGGCATCCAGTTCCTGGTCGGCACGCTGCTCGACGCGGGCCTGCTGCACGAGGACGTCCAGACCGTCGCCGGACCGGGCCTGCACCGCTACCGGCAGGAGCCGATCCTGTCCGAGGGCGAACTGGTCTGGCGCGACGTCCCGACGCGCAGCCTCGACGAGAACGTCCTGCGTCCCGCATGGCGGCCGTTCGCGGCCGACGGCGGGCTGCGGATGGTCGCGGGCAACCTCGGCCGCGCGGTGATCAAGGTGTCCGCGGTGGCTCCGGAGCACCGGATCGTCCAGGCCCCGGCACGGGTGTTCACCGACCAGAAGTCCTTCAAGGACGCTTTCGAGGCGGGCGAGCTGGACCGCGACGTCGTCGTGGTCATCCGGCAGCAGGGCCCGCAGGCCAACGGGATGCCGGAACTGCACGGGCTCACACCGGCGCTGGGGGTGCTGATGGATCGCGGGCACCAGGTGGCGTTGCTCACCGACGGCCGGATGTCCGGCGCGTCCGGCAAGATCCCGGCGGCGATCCAAGTGACCCCGGAAGCCGCTGTGGGCGGCCCGATCGCGCGGATCGCCGACGGCGACACCATCCGCCTCGACGCCAAGGCCGGGACGCTGGACGTCTTCGTGGGTGACGAAGAACTCGCCCGCCGTGAACTGGTGGACTCCCCGCCTTCGGAGGCATCCTGGACCGGCACCGGCCGGGAGCTGTTCGCGGCGCTGCGCCGCGCGGTCGGCCCCGCCGATCAGGGCGCGAGCGTGTTCGGACCGCTCACGCCGGAACACTTCGGCGCTCCGGCGCACACGTTGACCCCTGTGGAGGTAACCCAGTGACCACCGGCGCCGACCTGCTCGGCCTGTCCCCCGTGATGCCCGTCGTCGTACTCGACGACGCCGCCGACGCGGTACCCACCGCGCGGGCACTGCTCGCGGGCGGGATCGGCGTGATCGAGCTGACCCTGCGCACCCCGGCGGCGCTCGCCTCCATCGAGCGGATCGCCGCGGAGGTCCCGGAGATCGTGATCGGCGCCGGGACGGTCACCGCTCCGGAGCACGCCAAGCAGGCCGCCGACGCCGGCGCGAAGTTCCTGGTGACCCCTGGCTGCACGGACTCGGTCCTGGACGCCGCGTTCGACACCGGCCTGCCGTTCCTTCCGGGAGCGAGCACGGTTTCGGAGGCGATGCGGCTGGCCGAACGCGGGCTGACGGCGCTGAAGTTCTTTCCCGCCGAGGCCAGCGGCGGGGTGGCGTACCTGAAGTCGATCGGCGGTCCGCTGCCCGGGCTGCGCTTCTGCCCGACCGGCGGGATCACCGTGCAGACCGCGCCGGACTACCTCGCACTGTCCAATGTGGGCTGCATCGGTGGCTCGTGGCTGACGCCGAAGAATGCTTTGGCGGCCAAGGACTTCGGGAAGATCGAGGCTTTCGCCGCGGAGGCGTCGAAGCTCTGACCCGCTCTGTGAAGGCCACCGTTTCGGCGGTGGCCTTCACGGCGTTCAGAGCGGGAGCTGGTACTGGATGAAACCCCGGTTGACCGCGACCTGGTCGTACAGGCGGCGCGCGGTGGCGTTGGATTCCTTGGTGTGCCAATAGACCCTGTCGCAATCACGGATCCGCGCCCAGTTCGCCACCGCGTCGATCAGTGCTCGCGCGACGCCTTTGCCCCGGGCTTCCGGCACGGTGAACAGGTCCTGCAGGTAGCAGACGTCGGTGAGCGCGGAAGTGCTGGGGTGCACCAGGAAGTGCGTGATTCCGACCAGTTTTCCGTCGAGGTGGGCGCCGAGCGCGTGCATCCGGTTCCCCTCGCGGAACTCTCGCCAAGCGCGGTCGTAGATCTCTTGGGGCGAGACACGTTCATAGAAGGCGATGTAGGCGCGGAACAGGTCCTCCCAGGCTTCGCGGTCTTCGGGCTCTAGTGGAGCGATGGTGATCATGTGGTCCTCCCAGTGATCACCCGAGCCTAGGTGCCGTCCGGTGGGCGGGGAGTGGCCAATCGAGCGTTAAAGTGACTTGCCACTCGCACTCCGGCCTGTGATTCGGGCAATTGAGGTGTCCGGCAAAGGTGTCGTGTTCGGACGCGGCGCCGATATCCGGCTCCGGACCGAAGTTCATCCGCGGCTCAGCTCACGGCCTGCTTCACCAGGGCGGCGATGCGCTTCTCCACCGCGGCCGTCATCTTGACCAAGGCGAAACTGGTCGCCCACATCGCACCGTCGTCCAGCTGGGCCTCTTCGTTGAAACCAAGAGTCGCGTAACGCGTCTTGAACTTGGCCGCCCCCTGGAAGAAGCAGACGATCTTGCCGTCCAGCGCGTAGGCGGGCTGGCCGTACCAGAGCTTCGGCGCGAGCATCGGGGCGTTGGCCTTCACGATGGCGTGGACCCGCTCGGCCAATAGCCGGTCCTCGTCGGACATCTCGGCGATCTTCGCGACCACGTCCCGCTCCGCCGCCGCGGCTTTGCCGGCGCTCGAACCGCGGCGCGCGGCCTTCCTCATGTCCTGGGCGTGTTCTTTCATCGCGGCCTCTTCTTCGGCCGTGAATCCTTCGTACGTGACGCTCATGGTGTTTTCTCCCTGGTAGGCGACGAGCGGGGGCATCCGGTAGCGGCACATCAGGACTGGGCGGCGAGAGCGGAGGTCTCCCAGGCGAACCCGTCCAGGTCGGTGCACGGGGCGGCGCCGCAGATCGCGATGCGGTGCGAGCCGGTGCCTTCCGGGGTGACGCCGGCGTCCTTGGCCAGGGCCTTGCGCCGGTACAGCGCCAGCTTGACCGGGCTCGAGCCGGATTCGAACTCGACGTACACGCGGCCGAAGCTCTTCCCTACGGTGAGGCCGTGCTCGACGTAGAACTTCTTGCTCGCGGCCACGTCGGCGACGCCCAGCAGGAGCACGATGTCGTCGATCTCGCGGGAGGCGGGTCCGGTGTTCTTCTTCGCCGAGGTGGCGATCTTCCAGAGGGCACCGTCCGGGGCCTGGACGACGCCGCCGTAACCCCACATCGATTTCGCGGCGGGTTTGATCGCCGTCGCACCGGCGGCGAGCGCGGTTTCGATCAGGGCGTCGACGTTGGCGGGCTGGGACACCGTGAGGGACAGGGTGTAGCCGCGGAAGCCGCTGGTCGGCTCTTGCGCGGTCCGCAGGCGAAGCTGGGTGCCGAGCCCGAAGGCGGTGGCGTAGAAGCGTTCGGCGGCCGCGGTGTCGGCCACTTCGAGGGTGATGGCGTCGATGAGGTTCATGCCGGTAAAGCTATTTCCGAGCGGGCGTCCGGTGCTTCTCGATTCCTGATCGGTCACCTCGACGCTGGTCAGATCCTCGATCGGACAGCAAAACACCGACCGGCGGGCAAGTGGCCCGCCCGGCCGGTGAGCAGCTCAGGTGAAGGGTGACTCGGGTATCGAGTGATTCAGTCGAGGGCGGCGTCGTCCAGCAGTGCCGCTTCGGCGCCGAACTCGCGGAGTTCGTCACGGATCACGGTGTAGGCCAGCCCCTGGGGATAGCCCTTGCGGGCGAGGAAGCCCAGCAAGCGACGGATCGCCGTCTGCTCGTCAACGTTGCCCAAGGAGCGCATGCGCTTCCGTACCAGCTCTCGGGCCCGCTGCTCCTCTGCCTCTCGGTCCACCTCGTCGGCGGCCTGGACGGCGATATCCCCATCGATTCCTTTGCGTTTGAGTTCGGTCACGAGGGCATTCCGCGACAGACCCATGTTGGCATGACGGGACCGAACCCACATCTCGGCGAACTCGGCGTCGTTGATGAGCCCTGCCTGGTCCAGCTTACCGAGCAGGGACTCCGTCGTCTCCTCGTCGAAGCCCTTGCGTTTGAGAGCCTGACGTAGTTCATCCGTGGAGCGCGGGCGCGCGGCCAGGAGATCGAAGCAGATCTCCTTGGCCTTCTTCCTCCGCTCGTCCGGCGGCAGCTCCGCCGGATCCACCTTGGGCGCTCGCAAACCCACTCTCCTTAGAAGTCGACCGGCGCCGGGGCGGCTTCGGCGTCGACGACGGCGCCGATACCGAGCTTCTCCTTGATGCGCTTCTCGATCTCGTTGGCGATGTCCGGGTTGTCCAGCAGGAACTTGCGGGCGTTTTCCTTGCCCTGGCCCAACTGGTCGCCCTCGTAGGTGTACCAAGCACCGGACTTGCGCAGGATGCCCTGGTCGACACCCATGTCGATCAACGAACCCTCACGGGAGATACCCTTGCCGTAGAGGATGTCGAACTCGGCCTGCTTGAAGGGCGGGGCGACCTTGTTCTTCACGACCTTGACGCGGGTGCGGTTACCGACGGGCTCGCCGCCGTCCTTCAACGTTTCGATCCGGCGGACGTCCAAGCGGACCGACGCGTAGAACTTCAGCGCCTTACCACCGGTCGTGGTCTCCGGGGAGCCGAACATGACGCCGATCTTCTCGCGCAGCTGGTTGATGAAGATCGCGGTGGTGCCGGAATTGCTCATCGCACCGGTCATCTTCCGCAGCGCCTGGCTCATCAGCCGGGCCTGGAGACCGACGTGGCTGTCGCCCATCTCGCCCTCGATCTCGGCGCGCGGCACGAGTGCGGCGACCGAGTCGATGACCAGGATGTCGAGCGCGCCGGAGCGGATCAGCATGTCCGCGATCTCGAGCGCCTGCTCACCGGTGTCCGGCTGGGAGACCAGCAGCGCGTCGGTGTCGACGCCGAGCTTCTTGGCGTACTCCGGGTCCAGCGCGTGCTCCGCGTCGATGAACGCGGCGATGCCGCCGTTCCTCTGCGCGTTGGCGACCGCGTGCAGCGCGACGGTGGTCTTACCGGAGGACTCCGGACCGTAGATCTCGATGACCCGGCCGCGAGGCAGGCCTCCGATCCCGAGCGCGACGTCGAGCGCGATGGCACCGGTGGGGATGACGGCGATCGGGGCACGGCCCTCTTCGCCGAGGCGCATGACCGAGCCCTTGCCGTACTGCTTGTCGATCTGGGCCAGGGCCAGTTCGAGCGCCTTGTCCTTGTCGGGTGCTGCTGGTGCCATGGAGTCCACCTCGTTTGTTGAGCCGGGTAGGGCTTGTTCTGTTCTGAGCTGTCGGGTCCGACGCTACGGGCGACCACCGACAATTCCAGGCCTCGCGCCCAAGCTGTGGATCGCTGACCCCGTTGTGGACAACACCCTAGACGAACGTGTGTTCGAGACCGTGACCGACACGCCTTGCGCTAGACTTTCTTGCCCTTCGCCGAGGTCAGCGCCGCTCCGACGGCACCTCGAAGGCGTCGCAGACCGCCCGCCAGACGTCCTTGGCCGAGGTTCCCGCGTCGAGGGCCTGCTCGACGGTCTGTCCCCCGAGTTCGCCGAAGACGTGATCCCTGGAGAGGGTTTCCGCACGTCCGGGACCGAATTCGTCGGCCATGAGCCGCCGGAAGACCGTGATACGCATCGGGGGAAGTCTAGACCGGCCTTCGGCTCGGAACGCGTGAAGGCCCCTTCACGCGGTTGAGCCTCACTCACCCCGCCGATCACCAAAACGCGCCACCGCGACCTACCCGCTCAAAGACCAGCAGGTCACCGGGACGAAGGGGGCTTTCCCCGCATCACACGCGGGAAAAGACCCCTTCGCGTCACTTAGCGCGGGCGACCTCGGTCGCGGCCGCCCGACGAGATCCACCTTCCGAAACACGTGAAGCCGCTATCTACTCGCCCGGCTGGACGCTCTTTTCGAAGTAGTCGGCCAGTTCGCCCGGCGTCGGGTTCTGTCCTTCGGCCGGGACCTGGTAGATGAAACCGACCAGCGGCCGGTCGGTGACGGTGAACACGAGGACGGCCGCGTTCCGCCCGGCGGCCGAGGAGTACTGGCCTTCCAGGGCGTTACCCGCCCATTTGGCCTCGGTGCGATCCCCGCCCGCCGACTTGAGCAGCCCGTCGGTGTAGGCCTTGAGCTTCTCCGCGGAGTCGCTCTGAAGATAGGTCACCTGGGTTCCGGCGCGGCCCGGCGCGGAGCAGGTCGACGTCACGCCGAGCTCCTCGGCCGGTTTCGCCGGTCCGTTGCCCATCCCGGGTTTGCAGTCGCCGGTGTCGGCGATCTTCCCGGCTAGCTGGCGCAGGCAGCCGGTGAGGCCCTTGTCGTCGGCCGCGCTGGGCGTCTTGCAGTCGCTCGCCGTGTAGGTGGTCACCGACGAGGACGTCAGGAAGTACACGAGCCCGGCGGCGATCAGCACGACGACGGCCGCGATGGCGCCGATGACGAGCGGCTTCTTCTTGCTCGCGGGCGCCTTGTCATCGGTGGCCTGCCCGGCCAAGGAGTACGTCGGGAAGTTCGTCGGCGCGGGCTGCTGCTGCACCTGCTGCGGGCCGCTGTTGGGGTAGCCCGACTGCGGGAAACCGCCGGACTGGCCGGGTCCGCCGTTCTGGTAACCGGGGATCGACGCGACCTGCTGCGGCGGCGCGTACGGACCCGAGGCGCCGGGGCCGACCTGGTACGCGCCGGTTCCGGCCGCGACCTGCCCTTCGACACCCTGAGTACGACTGCTGATGCCGTCGGAGGCGACGTGCTGCGCGCCGAGCGCGACCGCGGTCTCCGGCTGGTCGAGGCTGCCGGGGACGACGCCGAGCTTCTCCGCGATCAGGCTGCCGACCAGCGGAAGCCTGCTCGAACCGCCGACGAGGTAGATACCGGCGAGCCGGTCAGGGGTCATCCCCGCCGAGCGGACCACCCGTGACATCAGCTCGACACTGCGCAGCATCGACGGCCGCACCAGTGCCTCGAGTTCGCCACGGGTGACGAGCACGTCCTCGAACGGCTCCGGCATCGGGACCTCGGTCTGCGGGTGCCGGGAAAGGGCCTCCTTCGCCGCCTTCACGTCCTCCTGCAGCGCGCGCCGCGTACGACGGTCCGGAGTGGACTCCGGCCGCAGAACCCGCTGCCAGCGCTGAGGATCCTTGTGCGAGACCTCACGGCCGACGTGCACCAGCAGCGCTTGGTCGACGTCGAGGCCGCCGAGGTCGGGAAGGCCGTCTTCGGCGACGACGGTGAAGCCACCGTTCGGGGTCGCGCCGACGATGGCGACGTCGAAGGTGCCGGCGCCGAGGTCGTACACGGCGAGCGCCTGCCCGGGCGCGAGCGTCTTGCCGGGGAACGACGCGAAGTGCGCGGCGGCGGCGACGGGCTCGGGCACGAGCACCAGGTTGCCGCCCATCCCGGCGAGCCGGGCGGCGGACAGGAGCACGTTGCGGCGGGTCTGGCCCCACTGCGCGGGGTGGGTGAGCCGGACCTCCTCGGGCAGTTCGCCGCCGAGCTGGCGGGTGGTCTCGTCGAGGACGCGGCGCAGGATCGCGGCCAGCACCTCGGTGACGGGGATGACGTCGGTGCCCAGCAGGAGCGTCTGCTCGTCGATGCGGCGCTTGGGGTTGGGCTCGAAGCGGGTCGGGTCGAGGCGGGCACGGCGTTCGGCGTCGCGGCCGACCATGATCGTGCCGTCCTCGGTGGCGAACACCGCGGATGGCATGTTGGCCGAACCGTCGACCTCGACCACCCGCGGCGGCCTTCCGTGTGCCGAAAGCACGGCCACGGTGTTGGACGTACCGAGGTCCACCGACAGGATCCGCACAGCTCTTTCCCCTTCACAGACGAACGGCGGCCGCCCCAGTACCGATCCGGCCGCGCTGGCGGTGATGCTCCCATGAGCGAGGTCACCGTACGTGCGGAACCCGCCGAACTCCTCCCCGACCGGGTGCCGTGTCACAGGCGCCGAGCGAAACTGTCGGTGGCCGGGCGCACTATGGAGGGCGTGGCAGACGTACTCGACCTCTTCTCCCCCGCGACCAGGGACTGGTTCACCGGGGCCTTCGCCGCGCCCACCCGCGCGCAGGAGGGGGCGTGGCGTGCCGCGTACGCGAGGGAACACGCCCTGGTCGTGGCTCCGACGGGGTCCGGTAAGACACTGTCGGCGTTCCTCTGGGCGCTGGACAGGCTGTCGGTCGAGCCGCCGCCTGACGAGCCGCGGAAGCGCTGCCGCGTCCTCTATGTCTCGCCGCTCAAGGCGCTGGCTGTCGACGTCCAGCGCAACCTGCGGGCCCCGCTGGCGGGTATCTCACAGGCTTCACGGCGGCTGGGACTGCCGGTGCCGGACATCGGCGTCGGCATGCGCACCGGCGACACCACCGCGGCCGAGCGCCGTTCCTTCGGCAAGACGCCACCAGATGTGCTGGTCACCACGCCGGAGTCACTGTTCCTCATCCTCACCTCCTCCGCGCGCGATTCGCTGCGCGGCGTGGAGACGGTGATCATCGACGAGGTGCACGCGGTCGCTGGCGGTAAACGCGGCGCGCATCTGGCCTTGTCACTGGAGCGGCTCGACGCGCTCCTAGAGAAACCCGCCCAGCGGATCGGGCTGTCGGCGACGGTCCGGCCGATCGACGAGGTCGCCTCGTTCCTCGCCGGCGGCAGGCCGGTCACCATCGTCCAGCCGAAGCTCGCGAAGACGATCGAAGTCCGCGTCGAGGTCCCGGTCGAGGACATGTCCAATCTCGACGGTCCACAGGGGCCGAAGCAGAACGAGGACCTCGACGCGGGCCTCGCCCGGTTGCCCGGCTCGCTGGAGGAGATCGACGGCACACCGCGAAGGCCGTCCATCTGGCCCGCCGTGGAGGAGCGGGTCCTCGAACTGATCCAGGCGCATCGATCGACGATCGTGTTCGTCAATTCGCGGCGGCTCACCGAGCGGATGACGGCGCGGCTCAACGAACTCGTCGCGGAACAGACCGAACTGGAGCCGGACCAGCGGTATCCGGCCGAAGCGATCGGCCAGTCCGGGCTCACCACGGGCGCGGCGCCGGTGATCGCGCGGGCGCACCACGGATCGATGTCCCGGGAGCAGCGCACCCACGTCGAAGAGGAACTCAAGACGGGCCGCCTCGCCTGCGTCGTCGCGACGTCCTCGCTGGAACTGGGCATCGACATGGGCGCGGTCGATCTCGTCGTGCAGATCGAGGCGCCGCCGACGGTGGCCTCGGGGCTGCAACGGGTCGGCCGGGCCGGGCACCAGGTCGGCGCGGTGTCGACCGGGGTGATGTTCCCGAAGTTCCGTGGCGACCTCGTCTCGTGCGCGGTGGTCGCGGAACGGATGGCGTCCGGGGCGATCGAAGCGGTGCGATACCCGCGAAACCCGCTGGACGTGCTCGCGCAGCAGATCGTGGCGATGGTGGCGCTCGAATCGTGGACGGTCGACGAACTGGCCACCCTCGCCCGCCGCGCGGCGCCGTTCGCCTCCCTGCCGGACGACGCGCTGCTCGCGGTGCTCGACATGCTCTCCGGCCGGTATCCGAGCGAGGAGTTCGGCGAACTGCGCGCCCGGATCACCTGGGACAGGGTCAGCGGCGAACTGCACGGCCGTCCCGGTTCGCAGCGGCTGGCGGTGACCTCCGGCGGCACGATCCCCGACCGCGGCCTGTTCACCGTGATGACGCCGGGTAGCGACGGCAAACCCGGGTCGCGCGTGGGCGAACTCGATGAGGAGATGGTCTACGAATCCCGCGTCGGGGACACGATTTTGCTCGGCACCTCTTCCTGGCGGGTCACCGACATCACCCACGACCGGGTGATCGTGGTGCCCGCGCCGGGCGAGCCCGCGCGGATGCCGTTCTGGAAGGGCGACGCCCCTGGCCGTCCGCTGGAACTGGGGCGGGCGCTGGGCGCGTTCGTCCGCGAACTGTCCACTTCGGACCCCGCCGCGGCCAGGGAACGCGCGGCCGTCGCCGGGCTGGACGAGTACGCGTGCGACAACCTGCTGGGGTATCTGGAAGAGCAGAAGTCGGCCACGCGGCACGTCCCGAACGACAAGACCGTGCTGCTGGAACGGTTCCGCGACGAACTGGGCGACTGGCGGGTCATCCTGCACTCCCCGTTCGGCGCCCAGGTGAACGCGCCGTGGGCGCTCGCGATCGCGGCCCGGCTGCGGGAGAACCGCGGGGTCGACGCGCAGGTGGCGCATGCCGACGACGGCATCGTGCTGCGGCTGCCGGAGGCTTTGGACTCCGAGGGCTCGGAAATCACCATCGGCGTCGACGACGTGCTGCTCGATCCGGAGGAGGTCGAGCAGCTGATCGTCGCCGAGGTCGGCGGCTCGGCGGTGTTCGCCGCGCGGTTCCGGGAATGCGCGGCGCGGTCGCTGCTGCTCCCCCGCCGGGATCCGCGCCGTCGCACCCCGCTGTGGCAGCAACGGCAGCGCGCGTCGCAACTGCTTTCGGTGGCGGCCAAGTACGAGCGGTTCCCCGTGGTGCTGGAAGCGATGCGGGAAGTACTGCAGGACGTGTACGACGTCGGCGGGCTGCGCGAACTGATGGCCGACGTCCGGTCGCGGAAGGTGAAGCTGGTCGAGGTCGAGACGCCATCGGCGTCGCCGTTCGCGCGCAGCCTGCTGTTCGGCTACGTCGGAATGTTTCTGTACGAGACGGACGCCCCGCTCGCGGAACGGCGCGCGGCGGCGCTGGCGCTCGATTCGACGCTGCTGGCCGAACTGCTCGGCACCGAGGCGATCCGGGAGCTGCTCGACGCCGAGGTCGTCGCCGAAGTCGAGCGCTCGTTGCAACGGCTCGATCCCGACAGGCACGCCCGCAACGCCGAGGAGGCCGCGGATCTGTTGCGGTTCCTCGGAGATCTCTCGATCGAGGAGGCCGCCGCCCGGGGCATCCAACGGGAATGGCTGGAGGAACTGGAGTCGGCGCGGCGAGTGATCCGGGTCCGCATCGGCGGCGGCGAACGGTTCATCGCCATCGAGGACGCCGGCCGGGTGCGGGACGCGCTGGGCACGGCGCTGCCGGTCGGCGTGCCGGAGGCGTTCACCGAACCCGTCGAGGATCCTGTCGGCGATCTGCTTTCCCGCTATTCCCGCAGCCGTGGTCCGTTCAGCGCCCGGCAGGCCGCCGAACGCTTCGGGCTGGGAACGGCCGTGGTCACCGATGCGCTCAACAGAATGACCTCGCAAGCCAGGCTGGTCCGAGGTGAGCTGAGCCCGGTCGGGCATCCGGAGACCCACGGCGTCGGCATGGAGTTCTGCGACGCGTCGGTGCTGCGCAGGCTCCGGCGGGCGTCACTGGCGCGGCTGCGGGCCGAGGTCGAGCCGGTCGAACCGGCGGCACTGGGCCGGTTCCTGCCGTCCTGGCACGGCATCGGCGCGCGAGTGCGGTCCGCGCCGACGGCGGACGACGTGCTGTCCGTTGTCGAGCAACTGGCGGGCGCTCCGCTCCCGGCCAGCGCGGTGGAGTCGCTGATCCTGCCGAGCAGGCTGCCCGGCTACACACCGTCGTTGCTCGACGAACTGACCACGGCGGGCGAGGTCACCTGGTGCGGCTGCGGTTCCCTGTCCGGTGGCGACGGCTGGCTGGCGCTCGCGCCAACGGACGTCGCCGATCTGCTGCTGCCCGACCTCGACGACGATCTGCCTTCCGGCCCGCTCCACGCGGCCATCCTGTCCACTTTGGAGGGTGGGGCGCAGTTCTTCCGTCAGCTCGTGGACCGGGCGTCACCGTTGGTCGAAACCCCGCCCAACGACGGCGAAGTCGTTGCCGCGCTGTGGGATCTGGTGTGGGCCGGGCTGGTCACCGGTGACACGCTGGGCCCGCTGCGGGCGCAGGTCTCCGGTTCGGGCGCGGCGCACAAACCCCGGCGGCAAGCTCCTCGAGGCCGGTACGCGCGGCTCCGGGCCGGACGGCCGTCGATGCCGTCGCGCACCGGTCCGCCGACGGTGGCGGGCCGCTGGGCACTGACCCCTGGGCGTGAAGCGGATCCGACCAGGCGCGCGCTGGCGCGGACGGAGGCGTTCCTGGAGCGGCACGGTGTCCTCACCAGGGGTGCGCTCGACACCGAGCGGGTGACGGGCGGGTTTTCCGGGATCTACAAGGTTTTGCGCGGGATGGAGGACTCGGGTCAGGTCGTCCGGGGTTACGTGGTCGAGGGGCTCGGTGCCGCGCAGTTCGCGGCGAAGGGCGCCGTCGACAGGCTGCGCGCGCAGTCCGGGAACCAGCGCACCACCCAGGAAGGGGCGGTCGTGCTCGCCGCCGCCGACCCGGCGCAGCCTTACGGCGCCGCGTTGGCGTGGCCTGCCGCGACGGGCG
The DNA here is from genome assembly GCF_047608695.1 of Amycolatopsis sp. cmx-11-32. Classification (NCBI taxonomy): domain Bacteria; kingdom Bacillati; phylum Actinomycetota; class Actinomycetes; order Pseudonocardiales; family Pseudonocardiaceae; genus Amycolatopsis; species Amycolatopsis sp. cmx-11-32. Next base: position 548,906 of record NZ_JADNQN010000005.1, read on the forward strand.
ACACGAAGCACCGACCGGCAAGGAAAGCGGGCGCGCTGGCGGTGCTCGTGGACGGTGTCCCGGCGATGTACGTCGAACGCGGCGGCCGGTCGCTGCTGAGTTTCACCGAGGATCAGGAGACCTTGCGTTCGGCCGCGCGAGCGTTGTCCGCGGCGGTGCGGGAGGGCTGGCTGGGCCAGCTGGCGGTGCAGAAGGCCGACGGCGAGGTGGCGCTCACCTCGGAGCTTTCGTCGGTGCTTCAGGAGGCAGGATTCCGGGCGACCCCGAAGGGGCTGCGCCTGCGGGCCTAGAATTGCCGCTCAAGCCAGCGGAGAAGGACGTTCGAACATGGTGATGCGCGACCTGCGCTACTTCGGGGATCCCGTGCTCAAGACCGTATGCGACCCGGTCACGACCTTCGACAAGAAGATCGAGTCGCTGGTCACCGACCTGATGGACGGGGTGAAACCGGCCGGGCGCGCGGGTCTCGCGGCACCGCAGATCGGGGTCGGCCTGCGGGTGTTCAGCTACGACGTCGAAGGGCTGACCGGGTACGTGATCAACCCGGAGATCGCCGAACTGTCCGAGGAGACGCACGAGATCGGCGAGGGCTGCCTTTCCGTGCCGGAACTCTGGTTCCCGGTCGTCCGCGCGAAGCGTGCCGTGGTGCGCGGCGTCGACCTGCGCAACGAACCGATCGAGGTCGACGGCGTCGACGTGCTCGCGCAGTGCCTGCAGCACGAGATCGACCACCTCGACGGCAAGCTCTATCTGGACAGGCTCACCACCGAGCGCAAGAAGCGCGCACTGGGCGAGGCCCGCGGCAAAGACTGGTTCTGGAAGCGCTGACCCCTCCCCCGCGTTTCGTCCTCTAGTTGCGATCGTTCGCGTTCCGAACTACCGCAAGTAGTCCTCTAGTTGCGGTAGTTGGGGGTGCGAACTACCGCAACTAGAGGACTAAACGCGGGGGGTGGCGAGAGCGAAGCGCAGGGTGCCGGAGTCGCCGGGGACGCGTTCGGGGCGGAGCCCCACGCGGGCGGCGGTGCGGCAGAGGGAGTCGTCGCCTGGCAGGCACACGGCGGCGAGTTCGCGCTCCCCCGTGGCGGTGGCGAGGACGGCGAGCCGGGTCAGCAAGGCCGTGCCGATGCCCTGTCGCTGCCAGGAATCCTCGACCAGGAGTGAGACTTCGGCCGCGCCGCCGTCGGCCGACGGGATCAACTGGCCGAGACCGATCACGTCACGGCCGCAGACCGCGAGCAGGCTCACTCCGCGCGGCGGCATCAGCAGCCGGTGCAGCCAGCGACGCGGCACGGCACGCATCCCCGTGTGGTAGCGGTGGAAGAGCGTCGTCATCGAGCATCTCTGGTGCAGCGCGGACACCGCCTCCGCGTCACCGGGAACGCCCTTCCGCAGGACGATCGCGACACCATCGGGCCGGTCGAGCACGATCGGCCCGGTCACGTTGTCACGGACGGCGGTCATCAGGCCGATCAGCGCGACGGCCCGGCTCAGTTCCAGTTCGACGAACGGCGACCACCGGCGGCGCGCGACGAACGCGACGCCGTCCCCTGCCGGGAACACCGCCCGGTGCCCGCCCTCAGTGCGGGCCGGGTTCGCCTCGATCGACGGGACCTTCGTGACGACGTCGGCCGCGAGAACCCCGCGGAGCACCTCCGCGAGGCCACCTGGCTCCTCGACCGCTCTCTTGGCCGAGGCGAGCGTCGCGGTGGCAGGATCGACCAGTTCGGCCAGATCGGCGTCGATGACGGCTGAGCATTCGCAACCTTCGTCGCGGAGCGTGTCGACGAGCAGTTGCCGCGGCAGGCCGGCGGCCGGGCGCAGGACGATCTCGTCGAGCACGCCGCCGGGAACCGGGAGCACCGACAGCCCGAGGATGTTGCACTCGAGGTCGGCCAGCCGGATCGCGATCCTGGCCAGGGTGCCCGGCCGGTCGTCCACGCGGACCCTGACCCGCCAGGCGGACGCTGTCGCCGTCTCTTCACCGGGATGAACCTGGGTGGGCCGGACTCGGTAGGTCTCCATGGCCTCAACGGTCCCGGCCGGTTGTTGCCTGCCCACGGCGCCGATGTTTCGCTCAGGTCAGCGTTCGGCGCCGTCACGCAACTCGGACGAAACAACCGAGGCGAAACACTCAGCGGGGTGTGAGCACGCTGAATTCGTTGCCCTCCGGGTCCACCATCGCCTCAGCACCCAGCCCTGTCGCGCCGAGTTCCCGCAGGCGCCGGACTTCGGCCGTCCGGCTACCGCCTCGCCGTGGCGCGATCTCGAATCGCAGCCGGTTCCGGTGCTGTTTCTCGTCTCGGGACGCCAGGAACTCGACCCAAGGGCCGCGGCCGTCCGGCGGCCGCAGGCCCACGATCGCCTCCTCGCGGACACTGATCTTCCAGCCCAGCGCGGCCGACCAGAATCGCGCGAGCCGCTCCGGATCGCGAGCATCGGTGACGACCGAAGCGATCGCGCCGGTGCCCGCGTACTGCTCGCGGGGCTCGAGGACGCAGAACTCGTTACCCTCGGGATCCGCCAGCACCACCCACGGCACCCGTTTCTCCTCCGGCGGGCCCTGGCCGACGTCGACGTGCCGTGCGCCGAGGGACAGCGCACGGTCCACCAGTTCGGCCTGGTGTTCCGGCGAACGGCTCGCCAGGTCCAGGTGCAGCCGGTTCTTTCCCTGTTTGGGCCCCGGCTCGGAGCGAAAGGCCGGTTGGAACGGGGCGTCCCAGCTGAACAGCCCTTCCCAGAAACCCGCCAGATCTCTGGGAAGGGCCGAGTCGAAGACCAGGTTCATAAGGCGCGCTGTCACACCGGTGAATCTAGCCGGAACCACCGACACTTCTGACCGGTTTGGCTTCCCCACCGACCGGTCATCGGGTCGCGAGCCGCAAAAGGGCCCAGAGTTGTCCCGCCATGTCCTGGTCTCCGCTGACCGTCACCGCCGTCGGACCCGCTCTTCCCCAGAGCCAGCGGTAGATCTTGTCCGGCTTGCCGGTGACCAGATCGTCCGCGCGCTGGGCATCCTCGGCCGAGCAACGCCAGGCGACCGTTTCCGTGGGTCCGGCTCTGGCGATCCAGTTGTGGCCCGCGGTGCGCACGCCGACCGATCCGGTCTTGGTGCCGGACAGCCCCAGCAACGGCAGCCGCTGGCCGAACCAGAGCGCCAGTGCCTCGTCGATCCCGTCGAGTGCCACGTCTTCGGGGATCTCCGAAACGTCCCGTCCGGCCGCGCTCTCCGCGTCGATCCGGTGGATCGTCGCCTCGTGCGCCATGCGCCGCCGCCAGAACCCGTAGCTGCGGTCCGCCGGCCACCAGGTCGACGCCAGTTCGTCCGCGTCGTGCGCGGACAGTTCGGCGACGAGTTCGTCCCGGCCCTCGCGGAAGTACTCCTCCAGCGTCTGCCCCGGCCCTGGCTTGCGCTGCCAGTGTTCGGGACGCCGCCCGTCGGTGATCCACCGCCGGGTGACCCGGTACACGCTGCCCACGTGCCTGAGTACCTCGCCGAGGGTCCAGCCGGGGCAGGTCGGGACCGGCGCGTCGGCGGACGCGGTGTGCGCCACCTGAGCCATCAGCTCGGTCTCGGCGCCGATCACCTCCAGGAACCTGCCCTGGTCGATCATGGCCTGCCCGGCCATCGGGCACCCCCTCTCCGTGGTGACATGGAACGTGTCTCTCAAACCGAAGCCGGCTGGTCAGGTGAGGACACGCACGTGTGTTTCTTTTCGGGCGGAGGCCTCAGAAATTCGAAAGCGCGCTTTGAAAGACCCTGCTCGCTAGGCCACATACGCCCCGTCACCCATCGACAGCCCGTGTACCACCCGGCGCACCAGTTCCAGGAACACCGAGGCCGCCTGCGCCAGCTCGTCCGCCGTTTCGACGGTGACCTTGCCGGTGATCCCGGCCTGCGCCGCGGCCCGCGTCGCGGAGTTGGCCGCGAAGAACACCGCCCATTCCTTCAGCTCGGGTGCGACCGATTCGAGCAGCACCCAGCCGCTCGCCGGCCGGGCGCGGCCTCGGTGCGGACGCCCGCGGGCCTCCAGCACCGCCGCGGCGCCCCGCAGCGCGGCGAGATACGCCCCGATGAACCGCTCCGCGGGATCGGTCTCCCGCTCTGCTTCGCCAAGGCCACGCCTTGCCTGTGCGTACAAGGAGACCGCCGCGGGTGGTGCCGGCGGGCGCAACGACATCGGCAGGGCGGGCTGTGCGGCGCCACCCGGCCTCTTGGCTTCGTCGGGGGACACGACCGAAACGGACATGACGACCCTCCTCCTGTACGTGAGCGCCGGCCGGTGCCCGGCGCCGAGGCGCTTCCCCCGCCCCCGCTCCGGACACCTACCGGTGCGCGCTCACCGAATGTCGAACGTCTGTTCGAACAAGACCAATGTAACCCTGAAGCGCCCCTTTCTTCAACCCCGGCAGCCTCGACCCCGTAGCCGGGTGATCGCCGCATGTGGTGCGGGACACGGGATCGGCCACGTGATCTCATAGGCTCATGAGCACCATCGACCAGTCCGGCCACCCCTCGGTGGCCAAGGTCGCGGCCGCGCTCGCGGAGGCGGGTCAGCAGGCCGCCGCCGACGGGATCCGGATCCTCCCCGCCGAAGTCCGCACGGCCGCGCAAGCCGCCGAAGCGCTCGGTGTCGAGGTCGGCGCGATCGCGAACAGCCTCGTGTTCCGCAGTCGTACCAGCGGCTCCGAGACCGCCCTGCTCGCCATGACCTCCGGCGCGCACCGCGCCGACACCGCGCTCCTGGCCTCGCTGACCGGCGCCGACGAGGTCGGCAAGGCGGACGCGGATTTCGTCCGCGAGCACACCGGGCAGCCGATCGGCGGGGTCGCGCCGGTCGGGCATCCGACGGCGTTGACCACCGTCGTCGACACCGCGCTGCGCGCCCACGACGTCGTCTGGGCCGCCGCCGGGCATCCGAAGTCGGTGTACCCCACGACGTTCGACGGGCTCGTCGCGCTGACCGGGGGCACTCCCGCGGCCGTCGCGGGCGGCGGGCAGGATGGGCGCCCGTGACCGCGATGTCCTCGGAATGCACCCGTTACGTCCAGCTGTCCGCGGACGAGTTCCGCGCCCGGCTCCCCGAGGCGCTGACCATCTACGTCGACGCCATGCGCTACCCAGAAGGCACGGCGGAACAACGGGCGCCGATGTGGCTCACGCACGCGCTGCGCGAAGGCTGGCGTTGCATGGCCGCGCTCGACGCGGACGGCGTCCTGCTCGGGCTCGCCTACGGCTACAAGGGCCGCGGTGGCCAGTGGTGGCATGAGCAGGTCCGCCACGGCCTGACCCGCCGCGAGGGCCAGGCCGCCACCGAGCACTGGATGACCGACTACTTCGAACTCACCGAGATCCACGTCAGCCCCGCGAGCCAGGGGAAGCGGATCGGCGAGGATCTCCTGCGACGGCTGCTCGACGGCGTGCCCAGCGCCCACGTCCTCCTTTCCACGCCGGAGGGCACCAGCCGGGCCTGGAACCTGTACCGGCGGGTCGGCTTCGTCGATGTGCTGCGGGACTACCACTTCGCCGGCGATCCTCGGCCGTTCGCGATCCTCGGCCGGACGCTGCCGCTCCAGGCGCTGCCGGAGTAAGTCTGTTCGATGGGCTTCGTGATCCAGGCGGTGCGCGAAGACCGCGAACAGGCTCACTCCGGCAGCGACTAGGGCCTGGAGTAGGCGACGGCGAGCGCGGCGATCAGCACCGCCGCGCCGCACCAGCCGACGGCGCCGAGCCGTTCGCCGAGCACGACCATGGACAGCAGGGCGGCGGTCAGCGGTTCGAGCAGGGCGGACAACGCGGCCAGCACGGGATGCGCGCTTTCGAGGCCGCGGAAGTACGCGGCGTACGCCAGCGCCGTGGGCACGACACCGAAGTAGAGGACGAGCGCGAGCACGCCAGGTTGCGGCGGCACGGCCATCCCGAACCACAGCGCGGCGGGAGTGAGCGCCGCGCCGCCGATCAGGCAGCCGAAAGCGGTGGTGGGCAAGGGATCCAGGCCCTCGACGCGGGTCGCGGTGACCAGCGTCAGCGCGGCGAACCCGGCCGCGGCGACCAGTGCGAACAGCACGCCGGCGAGGTCGGCCTGCTGCCCCGGCGTCCACTGCAGCAGCGCGAGTCCCACGAGGGAACCGGCCAAGGACACCAGCGTCCACGCCCCGGGCAAGCGCCGGGTTTTGACGACCGTCGCGACGGTGAGCAGCACGGGGGCGCTGCCGATGGTGGTCATGGTCGCGACGCTCACGGAACTCAGCGAGACCGCGGCGAAATAGCTGGTCTGGAAGAGGGCGAACAGCACGCCGACCACCAGAAGGCGACGGCGGGCCGGTGGTGTGCGGGGAAGGCCGCGGAGGCCTCCGGTGAGCCAGAGGTAGCCGGTGGCGATCAGACCGCCGACGAGCAGCCGGTACGCGGCGACGCTCAGCGGATGGAGTCCCGCGCGGGAGGCGAGCAGGGATCCGGCGAGGCCACCGGTTCCCCAGAGGACGCCGGCGAGGACCAGTGCGGCCGACGATCGGGCGCGCGTGGGTACGGCAAGGGACATGGGAAAAACGCTCCTGCGTCTGTGTCTGTCGGAAGGGACTTCGACGACGCGGGGTGCTTTCAGCGCATCACGGATCGGCCGGGCGGCTGGAACGCCGCGCGGCCAGGCACACCCCGCTCAGGAGGCGGGGGGTGGGGTGACGAGAAAGATCCGGTGCACGGAGGGAACGTAGCAAGGAGGGGCGGCGTGCGCACGTGCTTTGCGGTCTGCGGGCTTGTAGCGGGCTGAAGGGGACTTTCACCGCGTGCGATACGGGGAAAGCGCCCTTCACCGCGTGTCATGCGGGGAAGGCCGCCCTTCACATACTCCTCGGCCGACGCTCCCACGACGGATGAAAGGCTGCGATGAAGGACGCGTTCACAGCAGATTCACTATGAACGCGACCTTCGTCACAGCTTCCGCCGTGGCGCGATCGCCCGCACGAGTAGCGAGAGCGGGCTCAGTCCAGCGCGGCCAGCATCTCCCGCAGCGTGTCCAGCCCCATCCCGCCCAGCGCCAGCGCCCGCGTGTGGAACTGCTTGATGTCGAAGGCGTCGCCCTGCCGGGCACGGGCCTCGTCGCGCGCGGCGAGCCAGAGGCGTTCGCCGAGCTTGTACGACGGCGCCTGCCCCGGCCAGCCCAGGTAGCGGTCGATCTCGTCGTGCACGTGGGCCGGGTCGGTGACGGTCCGGGTGAGCATGAACTCCAGGCCGAGTTCGGGCGTCCACCGCTCGCCCTCGTGGAAGCCGGTGCCCGCCGGGATCTCCAATTCCAGGTGCATACCGATGTCGACGATCACGCGCGCGGCGCGGAACAGCTGCTCGGACAGCATGCCGAACAGTTCCCCGTCGTCGGCGAGGAACCCGAGGTCTTCCATCAGCCGCTCGGAGTACAACGCCCAGCCCTCGGCGTGCCCGGAGGTGAACGCCAGCAGCCGCTGGTACTTGTTCAACGACTCGGACTGGTCGACGGCGGTCGCGATCTGCAGGTGGTGGCCCGGAGCGCCCTCGTGGTAGACGGTGCTGACCTCACGCCAGGTGGTGAACTCCTCCCGGCCCTGCGGCAGCGACCACCACATGCGGCCGGGGCGGGAGAAGTCCTCGCTCGGGCCGGTGTAGTACGCGCCGACCGTGCCGCCGGGCGGGGCGATCCTGCACTCCAGCTCCATGACCTGGTCGGAGATATCGAAGTGCTTGCCGCGCAACGACTTCAGCGCGTTGTCGGACAGATTCTGCATCCAGGCCTGAAATTCCGACCGGCCGCGCACGACGTACTTCGGATCGGCGTCGAGGACGGCGGCCGCCTCGGCGAGGGTGGCGCCGGGTTTGATCCGGCCGGCGACCTCGCGCATCTCCGCTTCGATGCGGGTGAACTCGGCCCAGCCCCAGGAGTAGGCCTCGTCCAGGTCGAGGGTGGCTCCGGTGAACACCCGGGACCACAGTTGGTACACCTCGGCGCCGACGGCGTCCTTGACCGGCGCCCGCGGGGCGAGCTCGGCGCGGAGGAATCCGGCGAACTCCGCGTACGCCTCCTGCGCGGCGCGGGCGGAGTGCTCGAGTTCAGCGCGAAGCTCCGCGCTCACGCCCTTCGCACCGGAGATCAGCGCGGTGAAGAACCCGGTCTCTTCCTTGAGCCCCGCCCAGGTCTCGGCCTGCTCGGCGACCTTGCCGACCTGGCGGAGCGCCGAGACGTGGCCCGCGTCGGCGGCGGCGAGCAGCGACACGCGATATTGGTCGAGCGCGTCGGGAATCTTGGCCATGCGGGCGGCGATGGTCGCCCAGTCCGACTCGGTCTCGGCGGGCATGAGGTCGAAGACCATCCGCAGGTTCTGCGCGGGGCTCTCGATCACGTTCAGCTCGGCGATGTCGAGACCCGCCTCGTGGATCTCCAGGATCAGCCCGATCCGCTCGGTGAAGACCGCCTTGGCCGCGCGTTCGCCGTCTGCGCGTGGCTCGGCCGCTTCGATGTCGGCCAGTGCGCGGGAGGCGATCGAGGCCCGCGCCGCGTACCCGGCGGGCGAGTAGTCAGTCAGCTGGTCGTCGTATCCGGAGATGCCGTACGTCGTCGCGGTGACCGGATCGGCCGCCGCGTACTCGTCGACGTACCGTTCACAGATCTGGTGCACACTTTGCGCGGTTGAAGCCATGCCCGGCACGCTACCGGGACGGGGGGCGAATTCGGTACGGAGTTACGCGCGAGCCGGGACCAAGCCGAGCCTGCTGACCACCTCGCGCGTGGCCTTGGACCGGTTGAACGTGTAGAAGTGCAGGTCAGGGACACCTTCGGCGATAAGCCGCTCGCACAGTTCGGTCACCGTGTCGATCCCCGCCGCGCGGAAGGACTTCGGGTCGTCGGCCAGCGGTTCGAGCCGGTCGAGGAGCCGCCGCGGCGCGGGAGCGCCGGAGAGTTTGATCGACGTGTGCAGCGTCCGCAGCGTGGTCAGCGGCATGATACCGGGGATGACCAGCGCCTCGCAGCCGGTGGCCGCCACCCGGTCCCGCAGGCGGAGGAAGTCCTCGGGTTCGAAGAACAGCTGCGCGATCGCGAAATCCGCGCCCGCCCGGAGCTTGCGCACGAGGTACTCGGTGTCGGCTTCGAGATTCGCCGACCTCGGGTGGCCGTACGGGAAGGCCGACACACCGACGCAGAAGTCGCCGAGGGACCGCACCAGTTCGACGAGTTCCTCGGCGTAGTTGAGCCCGTGCGGGTGCGGGACCCAGTCGCCGTAGACATCGCCCGGCGGGTCGCCCCGCAGCGCGAGGATGTTCCGCACGCCGACGGCGGCGTACCAGCCGATGACATTGCGCAGTTCCGCGACCGAGTGGTTCACGGCGGTGAGGTGCGCCATCGGCACCAGCGTGGTCTCGGTCGCGACGCGGGCGATACTGCGGATCGTGCCGTCGCGGCTGGAGCCGCCGGCGCCGTAGGTGATCGACATGTACGCCGGGTCCAGTGGCTCGAGTTCCCGGATCGACTTCCACAGCACGGCCTCGTCCGCGGTGTCCCTTGGCGGGAAGAACTCGATGGAGAACACGGGTCCATCACCCTGCAACCGCTCGACCACCGACGTCATACCGCCATGTTAAAGGGGAAAGTCCGCTGGCTGGGAGCCCCCTCCCAGGCAATGGACGGCGGCTCGAGCCACTCGCGAGCGGTTGCCGAGCGGCGCCCGCCTGGGGAGACTCAGGAGCCATGAGCGCCGAAGACGACATCAGCTGGGACGAAGACGTCCGCGTCGCGGTCTACCGCGCGTTCGCCGAGCGCGGGAGGCCGCCGACGGCGCCGGAGCTGGCCGACGCCGCCCACGGGTCGCTCGCGGTGGCGAAACAGGCGCTGCACCGGCTCGCGGAGCAGCGGCATTTGGTGCTCGACGCTCGCGAGCACGTCACGATGGCGCATCCGTTCGCGGCGATCCCGCTGGGGTTCTCCGTGATGGGCGAACGGACGCTCTGGTGGGGCGGCTGCGCGTGGGACGCGTTCGCGATCCCGCATCTGGTCAAGGCCGAACCCGAGGTGCTGGTGTCCACCCGCTGCCGTGGTTGTGGCGAACCACAGGCACTGATGGTGAACGACCAGACCCCACCGAAGGGTGAACTGGTCGCCCACTTCCTGGTCCCGGCGGCGCGGATGTGGGACGACGTCGTGCACACCTGCGGCAACCAGCGGTTGTTCTGCGGCGAGTCCTGTGTGGATGGTTGGCTCACCGAAACGGGACAGAACAAGGGATACGTCCTGGATCTCGCGACGCTGTGGCGGCTCGCGGCCGGTTGGTACGAGGGCAGGCTCGAGCATGGCTACCAGCGACGCGATCCGGCCGCGGCGGCCGCGTACTTCCAGCGGGCCGGGTTGTCCGGACCGTTCTGGAGCTAGATCAGGAAGCGCAGCGCGGCGGTGACGACGACCCCGCAGAGGATCGCGGCGAGCACCGGTACGCGCAGCACGTAGGTCACCGCGATGGCGGCCAGTCCGGCGCAGAGCGTCCAGTCGACCCCGGTCCAGGCCTGGCCGGTGACGTCGGTGAGCACCAGACCGGCCAGCAGTGCGGGCGCGAGCAGCGCGATCACGCCCGCCAAGCGGGGCGGCAGTTCCCGGTCGCCGAGCAGGGCCGGGCCCGCCGCCTTGAACCCGACGCTGATCAGCGCGACGGCGACGATGGCGATCCAAAGTGTCATCGCCGGGCCCCCAAACCCACGATGGCGGCTGCCGAAGCGCCGATCAGTGCGAGCCCGACCGGGACGAACAGCACCAGGACCCCGGCCAGACAGGCGGCGAGCGCCGCCGTCCAGACCGCCTCGCGGGAACGGCGCAGTTCATCGATGAGCAGGACCAGGAAGAAGCCGGGGAACACGACGTCGAGCCCGAAGCGCGCGATGATGTCCGGCGACGGGGCGGCGAGGACACCGAGCACCGTGCCCAGCACCCACGCGGGTAACTGGACGAGCGTGCAGCCGATGAGTTTCTCTCGGTCGAAGCGCCCTTCGCCGAGATGGGCGGCCACCCAGGAACCGTCGACGACGGCCTGCCCCTCCCACGCGCGGCGCGGGCGACCTCCGCGCAGGTCCTTGGCGACGGCGACGCCCATCGGCAGGAAACGGGCGTTGATCAGGGCCGCGGCGCCGACCGCGACGGCGAGGTTGCCGCCGCCCGCCAGCGCGGTGGCCATCGCGAACTGGGCCGAGCCGGAGAACACGATGATCGACGCGACGATCGGGGCCGCGATCCCCCAGTTCAGAGTCTGGCTGTAGGCGCCGAAGGTGATACCGAGGACGAAGGTCGCGACACCCAGCCCGAGGCCGACTCGGACGCCGGCCAGATAGGGCCGCCGGAGCGTTGTCATGCCTCGACTCTAACAAGCTAAACTGAGTTTGACCATTAGGAGGCTTCGTGGACCGCCACTGGGACGGGTACGACAGCATCGGCGGGAGCGTGCCGTTGGACCTGGTCAACACCGTTTCCTGGCGGCGCGATCCGGCCAGGCGGGACGACCGGCTTTCCGATCCGGTGCGGCTGTCCGAGTGGGTCGTCCTGGTCGGCGCGGGCGACCAGCGGCTGGAGATCTCCGAGGCCGTCCTGGAGACGGTGAAGACGTTCCGCGAAACGCTTTATCGGGTGCTCGTGTCGGACCCACCGGACGTCGAGGCGCTGCGGAAGACGCTGGTCTCCGCGTACCGGCACGCCGAACTCGCGCCGTCCTTGCCGCTGCGCTGGACGGTCCCGCTGGTGAACGCCGCCGCGTTGCCGCACTTTCTCGCGCTGGCGGGCGAGGAGTTGCTGCGATCCGGGGACTTCGAACGGATCCGGGAATGCGAGGGGCCGGGATGCGGCTGGATCTTCACCGACCACACGCGCAACCGGTCGCGGCGCTGGTGCAGTTCGTCGGACTGCGGGAACCGGGCGCGGGCGAAGCGCCACTACGACAAAGGTCGCGCCTGACATCACCCGCAATTAGTCCTCTAGTTGCGGTCCATGCGCGTGCAACTACCGCAACTAGAGGACTAATTGCGGTGAGGGGGTGACGTCTCGTTCGCCACATTCGGAGGCACCCGACTGGGTAACGGCGGTGTCCTTCCCGGAGGATGTGCTCATGGACACGTCCGCCTACGACGCCGATCTGCCCGCCAACGTCGAGCGGGCGCTGGCCGGGTTCCTGGAGCGCGCCGGTGCCGAAATCCGCCGCACCGAACCGACCGTCGGAGTCGGGATCGACGCTCTGGCCGGGTTCGTGCTGGGCGGCGGCAAACGCCTGCGCCCGACGTTCGCCTGGTGGGGCTGGCGTGGCGCGGGCGGCGATCCGGCGGGGCCGGACGTCGAAGGCGTGCTGCAGGCGGTGGCCAGCCTGGAGCTGATCCAGGCATGCGCGCTGATCCACGACGACCTCATCGACTCCTCCGATTCGCGCCGCGGTTCGCCGACGGTGCACATCGCGGGCGCCAAGCTCCACGCCGACAGCGGCTGGCTGGGTTCGCCGAGCACGTTCGGGCTCGCGACCGCCGTCCTGGTAGGCGACCTCGCGCTGGCCTGGGCCGACGACATGTTCGGCGAGGCCCCGCTCCCGCCCGCGGCCCTCGCGGCGGCGCGGCCCGCGTGGCGCGCGATGCGCACCGAGGTGCTCGCCGGGCAGTACCTCGACGTCCGCACCCAGGCCACCGGCGACGCCTCCCCCGAGGCGGCGCTGCACATCTGCAAGCTCAAGACGGCCGCGTACACCGTCATGCGCCCGCTTCACCTCGGTGCCGCACTCGGTGGCGCCGACGACGCCTTGATCGCGACGCTGCGCGAGTTCGGTGACGAGGTCGGCGTGGCGTTCCAGCTGCGGGACGATCTGCTCGGCGTGTTCGGCGACCCGTCGGTCACCGGGAAACCGGCCGGCGACGATCTGCGCGAAGGCAAGCGGACGCTGCTGGTCGCACTGGGTCTGCAGCGAGCCGCGGAGCAGGGCAAGAACGCCGCGGCACGGGTCATCTCCGACGCCATCGGCGACGCGCACCTGTCCGAAGACGCCGTCGAGACCGTGCGCGAGGCACTGCAGGACGTCGGCGCCGTCGACGCGGTGGAACGCCGCATCGACGAGCTCACCGAGTCCGCGATGGCGGCGCTGGACCGCGCTCATCTGGCCGAGCCCGCCCCTGCCGCGTTGACCGGGCTGGTCGTCAAGGCGACCCAGCGGACGTACTGATGCGCACCGTCACCGGTCCGAGTGACCACGTGGTGGTGATCGGTGGCGGGCTCGCCGGGCTGTCGGCGACGCTGCACCTGCTCGGCGCCGGACGCCGGGTGACTCTGCTGGAGCAGGACAAGACTCCCGGCGGCCGTGCCGGCCAGGCGGATTTCGGCGGCAATACCGTCGACACCGGTGCCAGTGTGCTGACCATGCCGGAGCTGCTCGACGAGGCCTTCGCGGCGGTCGGCGAATCCCTGGCGGACAACCTGACGCTGACCCGGCTCGACCCGGCCTATCGCGCGCGGTTCGCCGACGGCAGCACGATCGCCGTGCACACCGAGGCGGTGGCGATGGAGGCCGAGATCCGCGCGGTCGCGGGCCCGGCCGAGGCCGAGGGTTACCGTCGTCTGCGGCGTTGGCTCACCGAGTTGTACGCGGTGCAGAAGGACCATTTCATCGGCGCGAACTTCGACTCCCCGCTCGACCTCGTCCGCCCGGAGCTGGCGAAATTGGCCGCACTGGGCGGTTTCGGACGGCTCGGCCCGAAGATCGGCGGCTTCCTGCGCGACGACCGGGTGCGTCGCCTGTTCTCCTTCCAAGCGCTCTACGCGGGACTCGACCCGGCGCGCGCGATCGGCGCGTACGGCGTCATCTCCTTCATGGACACCGTCGGCGGGGTCTACTACCCGACGGGTGGGATGGGCGCGATCGCGCGGGCGATGACGAGCGCGGCCGAACGAGCGGGCGCGGAACTGCGATTCGGCACCGAAGCCGCTTGGCTGGAAAGGGTTTCCTCGCGGGTGCGCGCGGTGCGAACCCGCTCCGGTGAGCGGATCCCTTGCGACACCGTGGTTCTCACGACCGAACTCGGCACCGCGTACCGGCTGCTCGGCGCCCGTCCCCGGCGTCCGCTGCCGCTGCGGTACTCGCCGTCGGCTGTCGTGCTGCACGGACATACGCCGAAAATTTGGCCGGAACTGGGCCACCACACCATTTTCTTCGGCCACGCCTGGGAAAAGACGTTTTCGGAGATCATCCGCGAGGGCAGGCTGATGAGCGATCCGTCACTGCTGGTGACTCGGCCGACCGCGACCGAACCGGGGCTCGCCCCCGGCGGCGACCAGGTGATCTCGGTGCTGGCCCCGGCGCCGAACCTGCGCCGCGGCAAGATCGACTGGGGCAGGGTCGGGCCCGCTTATCGGACGGAACTCCTGCGGACACTGGAAAAACGCGGCCTCACCGGGTTCGCGGACGACTTCGCCATCGACGAGACGATCACTCCGGCGGGCTGGGCGGAGCGCGGCCTCACCGCGGGAACCCCGTTCTCGCTCGCGCACACCTTCGCCCAGACCGGCCCGTTCCGGCCGGGAAACCTGATGCGGGCGGCGGAGAACGTCGTGCTGGCCGGCTGCGGGACCACACCGGGCGTCGGCATCCCGCCGGTGGTGATCTCCGGCAGACTCGCGGCGGGAAGGGTCACCGGCCGATGAAGGAACTCGACGCCGCGGGCATCACCCAGCCGGCGTTACGGGCGGCGTACACCGAATGCCGCCGCATCAACGCCCGCTACGGCCGCACCTTCTTCCTCGCGACCCGGCTGCTGCCGTCGCGGACACGGCCGTTCGCGCACGCGCTGTACGGCTTCGCGCGGATGGCGGACGAACTGGTCGACAATCCCACGCCCGGCACCGATCCGGCGTTCGCGCTCGACGAGGTCGCCGGACTGGTCGGGCAGGTCTTCGACGGCGGCACGCCCGCCGATCCGGTGCTGGCCGCGCTCGCCGACACCGTGCGGCGCCACGACCTGGACCGCGACCTGTTCGACGCGTTCCTGCGATCGATGGCGATGGACCTCAAGGTCACCGAATACGCGACCTACGCCGACCTCAAGGACTACATCCACGGTTCGGCCGAGGTGATCGGCCTGCAGATGCTGCCGGTCTTCGGTACCGTCGTCCCGATCCCCGACGCCGAACCCGGTGCCGCCGCGCTGGGCGAGGCGTTCCAGCTGACCAACTTCCTGCGCGACGTCGGCGAGGACCTCGACCGGGGGCGGCTGTACCTGCCCACCGAGGAACTGGCCGCGTTCGGCGTCGACCGCGAACTGCTCGCATGGTCACGTGCCCGCGGCCTGCCGGACCGGCGGGTACGGCGCGCGCTCGCCGTGGCGGTGGCGCGCAACCGGGCGGTGTACCGCCGGGCCGAAGCGGGAATCCCGTTGCTGCGCGAGGAATCCCGGGACTGCGTGCGGACCGCGCTCGTGCTCTACGAGGGCATCCTCGACGAGATCGTGGCCCTCGGTTACGACGTGCTGAACACCCGCGCGGTCGTCCCTCGCCGTCGTCGCGCGGCCGTCGCGTGGGCGAAGTTACTGACGAGCGCGTGGAGCAACTCCAGGCTTAAGGTGCGAACATGACCACTGCTTCGAACAGGAAGATCCGGATCGGCGTCCAGCTGCAGCCGCAGCACGCCGAGTACAAGGCGATCCGCCGGGCGGCTTCGGAGGCCGAAGACCTCGGTGTGGACATCGTGTTCAACTGGGACCACTTCTATCCGCTGTACGGTGAGCCCGAGGGCCTGCACTACGAGTGCTGGACCATGCTGGGCGCCTGGGCGGAATCCACGTCACGGGTCGAGATCGGCGCGCTGGTGACGTGCAACAGCTACCGCAATCCCGAACTGCTGGCCGATATGGCCCGCACCGTCGACAACATCTCCGACGGACGGCTGATCCTCGGCATCGGCTCCGGGTGGTTCGAGAAGGACTACGACGAGTACGGCTACGAATTCGGCACCGCCGGCGGGCGGCTCGACAACCTCGCCGAGGCACTCCCCCGGATCGAGAGCAGGCTCGGGAAGCTGAACCCGCAGCCGGTCCGCAAGATCCCGGTCCTGATCGGTGGCGGCGGCGAGAAGAAGACGCTTCGCCTGGTCGCGAAGCACGCCGATATCTGGCACGGCTTCGGCGACCCGGAGGTCGTCGAGCGGAAGGTCAAGATCCTCGACCGACACTGCGCCGACGTCGGCCGGGACCCGAAGGAGATCGAGCGTTCGGTCGCCGTCGAGGGCGAGCCCGAGGAGCTGGGTCCGAAGCTGCTGGAGCAGGGTGTCTCGCTGTTCACCGTGGCGACCGGCGGGCCGGACTTCAACCTCGACAAGCTGCGGTCCTGGATCCAGTGGCGGGACAAGCAGAGCTGAATCCGTTTCACGTGTGACGAACGGGACTTTCAGTGCAGATTTTGCGATGAAAGTCCCGTTCATAGCGTTCCGGGTTGCCTACCTGCGCTTCCTGCTCACGGCCGCCGGACCCGACGTGGTGACCCTGACAGCCGCGGCCCTACTCGCCGGGTTCGCCGAAGGACCGCAGCTTTCGGCGCTCTTCGCCATCCGGCATCGCGAAGCGCCCGCGGAAGTGCGAGCCCAGGTTTTCGCGACGGCGGCGAGCGTGAAGATCACGGACTCGCGACGGGTGCCGCGGCCGCGGGACTGTTGAGCGCACTCTCCGTAACCACCGCACTGGGTGCCGCGGCGGGCTGCCAGTTGCTCGCCGCCGCGACGTATGTCCTGTTCAGGACGTCTAGAATGCCATCGACTGCGCGCGCCGCTTGACCTCGGTGCCATGGCTGGTGCGAAGCGCGTTGACCGGGGTGGCTCCCGGCAGGGTCTCATCCTCGGCGAAAAGCCAGCGCAGCATCTCCGTCCTGCTGAAGCCGGAGTCCGCGAGCACGGTGATGGTGCCCGCCAGGCCCTTGACCACGCCGTCCTTCACCAGGAACGCGGCCGGGACGTATAGCTCACCCTTGCGCCGGACGGCGATCAGATGACCGTCACGTAGCATCTGGCGCACCTTGTTGGCCGAAATGTTCAGCGCGGTCGCGACCTCCGGAAGCGGAAGAACGGCCACATCTGCACCGAGAACGTCGTCGGCGACGGGAATCCCACTCACAGGTGACACTGTGCCACATTCCGTCTATCGCTCCGCTGGGACGCATGGGTGACGGCGTGGACATGACGGAGAGTATCCATACGATCACGCATACCGCTGATTCGAGGAAATAGCCGAAATCGTGATCCCAGGTGAGCCAGGTCCCGTACACCAGAACATGGGCACCTCCGTACGATCCATGACCGTGACACGCACGGACCCCACTCTGGTGGGCACTCTGCTCGAGGGCCGCTACCGGGTGGACAAGCTGCTCGCACGCGGTGGGATGTCGTCGGTGTACCGCGGCGTCGATACCCGCTTGGACCGCCAGGTCGCCATCAAGATCATGGACCCGCGCTTCGCCGACGACAGGTCGTTCGTCGAGCGCTTCGAACGGGAGGCCCGCTCGGCGGCCCGGCTGCACCACCCGCACGTGGTGGCCGTGCACGACCAGGGCTTCGACACCCCTGGCGGGGAGGAATCCGGCCGTGCGTTCCTGGTCATGGAGCTCGTCGACGGCGGGACCCTGCGCGAGCTGCTCTCCGAACGCGGCCCGCTGGACGTCCCGCTCGCGCTGAGCATCACCGAGCCGGTGCTGTCCGCGCTGGCCGCGGCGCACGCCGCCGGACTGGTGCACCGCGACGTCAAACCGGAGAACATCCTCATCGGCCGCGGCGGCACCGCGCTTTCGGGCGGCGTGGTCAAGGTGGGCGACTTCGGCCTGGTCCGCGCGATCGCGAGCGCGGGCACCACGAGTTCGAGCGTCATCCTCGGCACGGTCGCCTACGTCTCGCCCGAACAGGTCGCCACCGGCGCGACCACCTCGCGCGGCGACGTCTACTCGGCCGGGATCCTGCTGTACGAAATGCTCACCGGGCGCGCGCCCTACACCGGCGACACCGCCATCTCGGTGGCGTACCGGCACGTCAACGACGACGTCCCGCGCCCGAGCGAACTGCGGCCGGGGATCCCGCCGCAACTGGACGAGCTGATCCTGCGCGCCACCCGCCGCGACCCCGAGCTGCGCCCGGCCGACGCCGCGGTGTTCCTCGCCGAGCTGCACCACCTGCGCACCGTCCTCGGCATCCCGGCGGTCCCGGTGCCCGTGCCGCTGCCGCCGGACGCCGACCGGGAGACCGACGCGGAGCGCACCACCCCCGGTATCCCGGCCGTCCCGGCGGTGAATTCCGCCTTGGCGACCGCGGTGCTGACGCCGGTCACCGAGGCGACCATGCCGGTCACCGGGCCGCGCGGAACGCAGGCGCTGCACCGGGAACCACAGGTGCCCGCCGCCCAGCCGCCCCGGACGCCTCCCCCTCGTCCCCAACCGACCGCAAACGACGACCAGCCGCGGTCGCGCAAGCGTCTCTACCTGATGATCGCGGCCGCGGTGGTGATCATCGGCGGCCTGATCGGCGCGTTCGCGTTCATCCTCAACGACACCGGCCCGACCTCGTCGTCCGTGCCGAAACTGGCCGGGATGAACCAGGCCGCCGCCGGTGACGCGCTCCGGTCGGCGAAGCTGACCCCCGTCTACACCGAGGAGTACAGCGACACCGCCGCGCAGCACACGGTGATCCGGTCCGACCCCGCGGCGGGCACCTCGCTCGCGCCGGGCGCCACGGTCGACGTCGTGCTGTCCAAGGGCCGCCCGATCGTGCCGGACATCCAGGCCGGGACGAGCCAGCAGGACGCGGAAACGGCGATCAAGGCCGCGCAGCTCACCCCGGTCCAGGGTGAGCAGGAGTTCAGCGACGTCGCCAAGAACAAGGTGATCCGTGTCGACCCGAGTCCCGGTTCGCAGCTGAACATCGGCGGGCAGGTCACCATCGTCCTGTCCAAGGGTCCCGAGCCGCTGCCGCCGGTCCCGGACGTCACGGGCCAGGCCAAGGACGCCGCGTTCGCGCTGCTGCAGCAGGCGGGTTTCCAGCCGTTCCAGGCTGGCGAGGAGTTCTCCGACCAGCTCGCCGCCGGCCAGGTGACCCGCACCGATCCGAAGGGCGGCGGCAAGGCGAGCAACCGCCGGATCGGAGTTTTCGTTTCGAACGCCGTCGAAGTACCGAACGTGACCTTCAAGCGGATGGAAGAGGCGATCCAGATCCTGCGCCAGGCGGGCCTGGAAGCCGACCGTGAGGGTCGCGGAAACGGCAACGGCCACGGCGGCGGAAACGGTGGTTTCGACTTCGTCCTGCAGCAGGATCCGCAGCCGGGCACCAAGGTGCCGAAGGGCACGAAAGTGCGGCTCAGGGGCTTCGGGTGACGCGAAAGGTGCACTGAAACCGTTCAGTACCGGGCCGGTCATCGGATACCGTGAAGCGCATGGTGGTCTTTGACGGCGTGAGTGGCGTGTCAGCCAGGTTCGCCCCATTCGATCCGCGATGAGCTTCTTCACGGCCGGCCCGCGCAGCCGTCCCCTGTTCCCGGTGCCGGAGCAGGAACTGTTCGGCTACAACGGCCGCCCCTGGGTCGACTCGCCGCACGAGCACATCGTCCCGGCGATCCTGCCCTGGTCGATGCCGCTCGGCCGCGCCGAACGAACCATCGTGGCGCTGCGCGGCATCGAGGTGTGGCCGGAGGCGGTGTCCTTCCAGCTGTCGGTGTACTCGCGGGACCTCCTTCCCGGCGATCCCGGCGAAGGCCTGATCGACCACCGCCGGGTCCCGGACTACAACGCGCTGCTCGTCGGGGTGCTCTTCCCCGACGGCCGCCGGGCCAGTTCGGAGACCATCTCCGTGCCGTCCGCGTCGAAACCGGACCAGCCGGTGCTGCGCGCGCAAGGGCTGAGCGGTACGTCGTTCCACGTCGACCACGAGATCTTCTTGTGGCCGCTGCCGCCCGCCGGGCCGCTGGAGTTCGTCGTCCAGTGGCTCGACCGCGACATCGAGGAGACGCACACCTCGCTCGAAGGCACCGCGATCCGCAACGCCGCCAAGGAGGCGGGTGAGATCTGGCCCGGCCTGCCCGCCCGCGAGGCGCACGGGCTGCCGGTCCGCCGGGTCGGGGCGCAGGCGATGATCACCCCCGCTTGGCCCCGTGAGTCGCAGGCGCCGCCTCCGCTGCCCCAGCCGCAACGATCTTCCCCGCCACCCCAGCCACCCGCTTCGGCGACGGCGGACCGGCCACGGCGGGGTGCGCCGCTGCCGACCCGCCTCCCCCGCCGGGCACGCTGAGCGTTCAGCCAAAGGCCTCGTGAGTGGTGATTCGAGAGGGCCAAGGGTGTCTTAGGTACCTACCGCGGTGCGCCGCCGACGGTTTCGCGTGACCAGCGGGACGACTCGCTGCGTAACCCGGCCGCGCACGTGCCGTCCATCCCGTCACGCGTGTCGTCCATCGGCTCACCCGTGCCGTCCAGCCAATCACGCGAAACGGCCAGCTCGGTATCAGGGCCTCGACTTCAGCGGAAGGCTTCGACGTTCGCCACGGCCCACTCCGCGTAGCTGACACCGGGCCGTCCGGTGAGTTCCTCGACGACGCCCGTCGGCGTGTCGGGGTTCTCGGTGAAGTACGCGAAGCCGTCGAGCAGCCACTCGGAGATCTCCGGCGGAATCCCGGCGTCGGCCCACTGCTTGTTCGCCTCCTCCCGGGTGAGCTCCTGGAAAGTGACCTCCTCGCCGAGCGCGGCCGAGATGGCGGCGACCTGTTCGCGCTGGCTGATCGCCGTCGGCCCGCTCAGGGTGTGCTTCTTGCCGACGTGCCCTTCGGTCAGGATGACGTGTGCCGCGACGGCGGCGATGTCCCCGAGGTCGATCGGCGTCATCCGCGCTTCGGCGTAGGCCTCGCGGACCACGCGTTCGGACTTGATCGTCCCCGCCCAGCCGAGGGTGTTGTTCATGAACGCGCCCGGCCGCAGGAACGTCCAGTCGAAGCCCGCCTCGCGGACCGCCTTCTCGACGATCGCGTAGGCCACACCGCTCGAGTTCTCCGCCGGGTCGTCGGCGTTGTTGCCCGAAAGCGCCACCACTCGGCGCACTCCCGCTTCCTTCGCCAGCTTCACGAAGTCGTCCACCGTGTCCGCCAGCGGCGCCAGGTACACGGTCTCGATGCCCTTCAGGGCTTCAGGCAGCGTCTCCGGCTTGCCAAGGTAGCCCTTGGCGACCTCCACCTGCTCCGGAAGTGCCGCCTTCACCGGGTTGACGGTCAGCGCCCGCACCGGCGCTCCGGCCCGCACCAGTTCGTCGACCAGCAGCCTGCCGACACTGCCGGTCGCGCCGGTCACCAGGATCGTCACGATTCCCCACTCCTTTTCGTACGTCCTACGGATATGGTTTAACCGTACCTCATACGAGAATGTAGAATCCAGCTACGCGGCCGAGTGGAGTGTGGATGGACTTCGAGCGCAGTCTCGATCTGTTGTGGCGTGACCGTGGCGACGCCCGGCAGCCGACCAGGGGTCGGAAGCCGAAACTGACCCTCGACCAGGTGATCTCCACCGCCGTCGCGCTCGCCGACGGCGCGGGTGAGGCGACCGTGTCGATGAGCCAGATCGCCAAGGAACTCGGCGCCGGCACGATGACGCTCTACACCTACGTCCCCGGCAAGACGGAACTGCTCGACCTCATGGTGGACTCGGTGCTCGCCGAGCGTGACCTCCCCGGCCCCGGTGATCCCCGGCCGGACGGCTGGCGCGAACAGGTGCGGCTCTACGCCGAGCGCACCCTGGCCGTGTTCCGGGCGCATCCGTGGCTGCGCTCGACGTCGATGGTGCGGCCGGTGCTCGGACCGGGGCTGATGGCTGGCCAGGAGTACCTGATCGCGGCCGTGTCGGACATCGGGCTGGCGCCGCGCGAGGCGGCCGCGGCCGCCAACAGCATCGAAATCTACGTCCAGGCGAACGCGGCGTTTTCGGCCGAGACCGCCCAGGTCGAGCGGCGGACCGGGCAGTCGACCGATGCCTGGTGGGTGCAGCGGTCGGTGTTCTGGGAGAAGTACTTCGACGTGGAGCGGCATCCGGGAATGACCCGGATATGGGAAAGCGGGGGTTACGACTCGGACACCTGCGAAGCCGCCGATGAGACCTTCACGTTCGGCTTGGAGCGCATGCTGGACGGCATCGAAACCCTGGTCACCCCCTGACCCCCTCCCTCGCGTTTCGTCCTCTAGTTGCGGTAGTTGGCAGCGCGAACTACCGCAACTAGAGGACGAAACGTGTCAGGAGACGGTGGGCAGGTCGGGTGCCGAGACGTCGAAGACCTTCCCTTCGCGGGTGAGAAGCGCGGCGAGGACCTTCGCCTTGCGTTCGGTGTCGGCCGAGGTCCCCCAGCGCACCGTCTTCCCGTCGGCCAGCGCGAACTCGACGCTGCCGGGCGTCTTCGCCGTCGCGGTGGTGACCTGCTTCGACAACTGCTGCGGGATCACGCCGAGGACGCCGGTCACCGCGCGGGTCACCGGGTCGTCGGCCGACACCAAGGGCAGCTTCAGCTCGGGCAACCCCGTGGGCCGCTCCTTGACGGTCTTGAACACCACTCCCCCACCGTCGACGAGGTGCACGCCGTCGCCGCCGGGCCCGCTGTCGAAGAACGCGATCGCGGCGCGTTCGGTCACGGTGATCTCGAGTGTGCCCGGCCAGGACCGGGAGACGTCGACGGTGGCGATGCCGGGCATCTGCGCCACCCGGTCGCGGATGTCGTCGGTGTCCAGGCGCAGCATCGGTTTCTGGTCCGGCACCGCCGCCGCGGCGCGGATCTGGTCCGCGGGCACGGAATTCGCCCCGGCGACGTCCACCTGCCGCACGCCCAGCATCGAGCTGAACCACAGCAGGTAGACGACGGCGACGACGGTCAGCACCGAAAGCAGCGCGACCCAGCGCCGCCGCATCTCCCTGCGCTTGACCGGCCGGGTGGTGCGGCGGCGGTCCTGGACGGACCGCTTGCCGCGCCGGGCCTTCGCCTGTTGAGCCCGGTTAGCCCGGTGAACCCGGTCCCTGCTCGGACGCCGACCGGGTTCGGCCGGGCGGCGGCGTTCCCCGGTCTGCGTCATGGCTAGCCCGCCCGCCGGTCCAGCTCGGCCAGGATCTCCGGGCCGAGCTGCGTGACGTCGCCCGCGCCCATGGTCACCAGCAGGTCGCCGGGTTTGACCAGGTCCGCCGCGAGCTTCGCCGCGACGTCGAACGCGGGCTGGTAGTGCACGGTGACGCCGGAGATCTGATCGGCGATGAGCGCGCCGCTCACGCCGGGTTCCGGTTTCTCGCGGGCACCGAAGACGTCCAGCACGACGACCTCGTCGGCCAGCGACAGCGCGGCGGCGAACTCCTTCGAGAACGTCTTGGTGCGCGAGTACAGGTGCGGCTGGAAGACCACGATGACCCGCCCCGACCCGGCAGCCGTCCGCACCGCGCGCAGCTGCGCGTCGACCTCGGTCGGGTGGTGCGCGTAGTCGTCGTACACCCGGACGTCGCCCGAGCGGCCCTTGAACTCGAACCGCCGCCGGACGCCGCCGAACGCGGCGAGCCCTTCGGCCAGTTTTTCGGCGGGCGCGCCCAGCTCGATCCCGGCCAGCAGCGCGGCGATCGCGTTCAGCGCCATATGTTCGCCCGGCACCGCGACGCGGAGGTCGATCTCCTTGCCCTGCAAAGAAATCCGCACGAAACCGCCGTCGGGGGCCGGTGCGAAGTCCAGCACCTTGGCGTCGTCCGCGCCGGTGACCGAACGCCCGTAGCGGCGGACGCGGATGCCGCGTTCCTCCGCCTGCGTGCCCAGCCTGTCGGCGCCCTCGTCGTCACCGCAGACGATGAGCAGCCCGCCCGGCTCGATCCGGCCGAGGAAGTCGGTGAACACCGAGACGTACGCCTCGGCCGTGCCGTGGTGGTCCAGGTGGTCCGGCTCGACGTTGGTGACCACGGCGACCGACGGCGAATAGGCCAGGAACGACCCGTCGCTCTCGTCGGCCTCGGCGACGAAGACGCCGCCCTCGCCGTGGTGCGCGTTCGCGCCCGACTCGTTGAGGTCACCGCCGATGGCGAACGACGGGTCGAGGTGGCAGTGCATCAGCGCGACGGTCAGCATCGACGTCGTCGACGTTTTGCCGTGTGTCCCGGCGATGCACGCGACGCGGTGGCCCTCCATCAGCCCGGCCAGCGCCTGCGCGCGGTGCAGCACGGTGATCCCGCGTTCCCGCGCGGCCGCCAGTTCCGGGTTGGTCTCCTTGATCGCGGTCGACACGATCACCGAGGACGGGCCTTCGGGGAAAGCGTCGAGGTTCTCGGCGCGCTGGCCGACGGCGATCTCGGCGCCCTGGGCACGCAGCGACAGGAAAGCGCGCGACTCCTTGGCGTCGGAACCGGAGACCTGGACCCCGCGGGCCAGCAGGATGCGGGCGATACCGCTCATCCCGGCGCCGCCGATCCCGATCAGATGGGCACGCCTGAGCGTTTCGGGCAGCTCTTGATCAAACCCAGTGTCAGGCACCGGCGGCCTCCAGCACGATCTTGGCAAGGATCTCGTCGGCCTCTCGGTGGCCGAGACCGACCGCGGCAGCACTCATCTTCGCGATCCGGCCGGGGTCGGAGACCAGCGGGATCACCAGTTCCGCAACCTTGGCGGCGGTGAGGTCGGCGTCGGCGACCATCAGCCCGGCGCCCGCGTCGACCGCGGGCCGGGCGTTGACCGCCTGTTCACCGTTGCCGTACGGCAGCGGGACGAACACCGCGGGCAGGCCGACGGCGGAGACCTCGGCGACGGTCATCGCGCCGGAGCGGCACAGCACCGCGTCGGCGGCGGCGTAGGCCAGGTCCATGCGCTCCAGGTAAGGCACCGGGACGTAGGCGGGCTTCCCTGGAAACTCCTGGACGACCAGTGTGTTCTTCGGCCCGTGGGCGTGCAGGACACCGACACCGGCGTCCGCGAACTCCTTGGCCGCGCCGGAGACCGCGCCGTTGATCGACACCGCGCCCTGCGAGCCACCGAAGACCAGCAGCGTCGGGGCGTCGGGGTCGAGCCCGAAGAATTCGCGGGCTTCGGCGCGCAGCGCGGGCCGGTCGAGCGAAGTGATGGAACGGCGCAGCGGGATGCCGACGACCTCGGCCTTCGCCAGCGGTGTCCCCGGGACGGCGACGGCGACGCGAACGGCGAACCGCGCGCCGACCTTGTTCGCCAGGCCCGGCTTCTCGTTGGCCTCGTGCACCACGATCGGCGTGCGCCCGCGCGCGGCGAGATAGGCCGGGAGCGCGACGTAACCACCGAAGCCGACGACGACGTCCGCGCCGACCCGCTCCAGGATCTCCCGGGTGCGCTTGACCGAGTCGCGGACCTTCATCGGCATTTTCAGCAGCTCAGGCGTCGGCTTGCGCGGCATCGGCACCGGCGGGATCAGCTCCAGCGGGTAGCCGCGCGCCGGGACGAGCTTGTTCTCCAGTCCGCGCTCGGTCCCGAGCGCGATCACCTTCGCGTCGGGACGCAGGCGCATCACCGCGTCGGCGAGCGCGAGTGCCGGCTCGATGTGTCCTGCGGTGCCGCCGCCGGCGACCACGACCACCGGCGCCTTGCCCGCGGCGGATCTCTCGGCTCCCTTAACGGGGTTGTTCACCTATGACCTCTCCGGTTTGCGGTACCCCTTTTCGCGGTACCGCGGTTCGCTGCCGTTCGCGCGGCCGTCCTTCTGCCGGGTTCCCGTACCGAGCGGCGCCGCTCCTGGGCGGGCGACGGCCTCGCCGTCCTCGGCGCGGGCCTCGCCGCCTTGGCGGCGACGCTCCTGGCCGCGGTGCCCTTGCGCTTGGCGGGCGGGCGGTACGGCTCGGGCGCGGGAAGCCTCAGCAGGCGTCCGAATTTACCCGGCCCCTGCGAACGCAGTGCGGCCACCGCCTCCGGTTCGTGCCGGGCGGCGTTGGCGAGGATCCCCATGATGAGCATGGTGATCACCAGCGACGTCCCGCCGTAGGAGATCAACGGCAGCGTGACCCCGGTGACCGGCAGCAGGCCGACGACGTACCCGATGTTGATACCTGCCTGCGCGACCAGGAAAACGGTCAGCGTGCCGGCGACGATCCGGATCCACGGGTCGAGGTTGCGGGTGGCGATCCGCAGGCCCACGATGGCGACCCCGGCGAACAGCCCGAGCACCACCGCGCAGCCGATGAAGCCGAGTTCCTCGCCGATCAGGGCGAAGATGAAGTCGTTCTGCACGTTCGGCAGGTAGCCCCAGTTGGATTGGCCCTGGCCGAGGCCCTTGCCGAACATCCCGCCGTCGGCGAGCGCGAGTTTCGCCTGGTTGGCCTGGAAACCGTCCGCGCTGGTGTCCGGGTCGCCGGAGACGAACGACATGACCCGCCTGAGCCGGTACGGGGCGATGATGGCCAGCACCAGCACCCCGGCGAGACCACCCGCGAGGATGACGCCGAACAGCCGTTTCGGCGCGCCCGCGAACCACAACAGGGCCAGCAGCACCACCGCGAGGGTGACCGTGCCGCCGAGGTCGGGCTGCATCATGACCAGCGCGAACATCAGCAGTGCGATCGGCACGACCGGGACGAGCAGATGCCGCCACTGGTTGATGATGTTGTACTTGATCACCAGGATGTGCGCGCCCCAGAAGGCCAGCGCGACTTTGGCGGCCTCGACCGGCTGGAACGCGAACCCGCCGAGCCTGAACCAGCCCTGCGAGCCGTTGACCGTGGACCCGAGCGGGGTCAGCACCAGTACGAGCAGCCCGAGGCAGACCACGGTCGCCGTCGCCGACAGCCGACGGACACGTTCCAGCGGGATCCGCAGCCCGACCCAGAACACCACCGCGCCGATCGCGACGAACATGATGTGCTTGCTGAACTGCGCGTACACGCCGGTGCCGGTCTTCGGGTCGTACGAGGCGACCGACGAGGCGGACAGCACCATCACGGCGCCGATCACGGTCAGCACGCCGGTGAGCGCCAGTACCAGGTGGAACGAGGCGAGCGGCCGCGAAAGCCACGCCGTCAGCGCGGTGCGGAAGGCGACGAACGGGCTTTCCTTGCGTTCGCGGCCCTCACGAGACTTGCGCTGCCGAGGGGCAGGCTCGCGCTTTTTTTCCTCAACCGCCGTCACTGGTCTCCCCCGCACCGTCGCGCAGGACACGGACCGCGCTCGCGAACGCGTCGCCGCGCTCGCCGTAGCTCGAGAACATGTCCAACGACGCCGCGGCGGGGGCCAGCAGCACCACATCTCCGGGGCGCGCCAGGGCGCGGGCCGCCTTCACCGCCGCAGTCATGAGGTCATCGTCACCCGGACGGAGGCTGTTGACCGGGACATCCGGCGCGTGTCGCGCAACAGCGGCGGCGATCACGGGCGAATCGACGCCGAACAGCACGACCCCGCGCAGCCTGCCGGCGATCGAGGCGACCAGTTCGTCCACGGAAGTGCCCTTGAGCTGGCCACCGGCGATCCAGACGACGTTCAGATGCGCGCGCAGCGAACCACTCGCCGCGTGCGGGTTGGTCGCCTTGGAGTCGTTGATGTACCGGACGCCGTCGATCTCGCCGATCTCCTCGGCCCGGTGGGGGGCAGGCCGGTACTCGCGCAGGCCCTTGGCGACGTCCTCGCCGCTGACGCCGTACGCGCGGGCCAGCGCGGCCGCGGCGAGCGCGTTGGAGACGTTGTGCGGGCCGGCGGGACGGACGTCGGCCAGCGTGCCGAGTTCGTCGGCGCTGGTCGCCGGGTCGGCGACGAAGGCGCGGTCGACCAGCAGGTCCTCCACGATCCCGAGTTCACCGGGGCGCGGGGTGTCCATGCCGAAGGCGACCCGGCGGGCGTCCGCGGGCGCGTGCTCGTCGGCGAGCCGGGCGGACCACTCCTCCTGGAGGTTGTGCACCACGTTCCGCGAACGGGCGTGGACACGTCCCTTCGCGGCGGCGTACTCCTCCATCGAGCCGTGCCAGTCGAGGTGATCCTCGGCCAGGTTCAGCACCACCGAGGCGTGCGGGGCCAGCGTGGACGACCAGTGCAGCTGGTAGCTCGACAACTCCACGGCGAGCACCTCGTGCCCGGCCCGGACCGCGTCCAGCACCGCGAAGCCGACGTTTCCGCAGGCCACGGCGTCGACTCCGGCGGCGCGCAGGATCGACTCCAGCATCCCGACCGTGGTGGTCTTGCCGTTGGTCCCGGTGATCGCGAGCCAGACCGGGGGCTTGTCACGCAGCTGCCCGACGCGCCAGGCCAACTCGACGTCGCCGATCACCTCGATCCCCGCTTCGGCCGCCGCCACCAGCAACGGCGACGACGGCCGCCAGCCGGGGCTGGTCACGACCAGCTCGACACCTTCGGGCGGCGTCGAAAGACCCGGCACCAGCTCGGCGCCGAGACCTTCAAGCTCCGCCAGCCGTTCGGCGTCGCCGTCGGTGACGGTGACGGTGATCCGCGCGCCCTGGTCCAGCAGGACGGGGATGATCGACTTGCCGGTGATCCCGGCACCGGCGACGAGGACGTGACGACCGGCGAGCTCCACCGCTTAACCCCCGAGACCGAGCTGTTCGCTGTAGAACAGGCCGAGACCGAACATGCAGCAGATGGCCGAGAGCAGCCAGAACCGGATGATGACCGTGGTCTCCGCCCAGCCCGCCAGTTCGAAGTGGTGATGGAACGGGGCCATCCGGAACAGCCGTCGCCGGGTCGTGCGGAACACCGCGATCTGCGCGACCACCGAGATCATCTCGACCATGAACAAACCGCCGATGACGATGGCGAGCAGTTCGGTGCGGGTGGTCATCGACAGACCGGCGACGAGACCACCGAGGGCCAGCGATCCGGTGTCACCCATGAAGATCTTCGCCGGGGCCGCGTTCCACCAGAGGAACCCGACACAGGCGCCGGTCGCCGCGGCGGCCACCACGGCCAGGTCCAGCGGGTCACGGACGTCGTAGCAGGCGGCCTGCGGGGTGACCGCGCATGAGAGGCGGGTCTGCCAGAAGGCGATGACGACGTAGGTCGCCAGCACCATCGCCGCGGTGCCGCCGGCGAGACCGTCGAGACCGTCGGTGAAGTTCACCGCGTTCGACCAGCCCGAGATGACGATGTAGCAGAAGATCACGAAGAACACCGACGGGAAGGTGATCAGCGCGAGGTCTCGCACGTAGGACAGGCTCTCCGACGCCGGGGTCAGCCCGCGCTCGTCGGCGAACTGCAGTGCCAGGATCGCGAAGCCGATCGTGACCACCAGCTGGCCGACCAGTTTCGCGGTCTTGTTCAGCCCGAGGTTGCGCTGTTTGCGGATCTTGATGAAGTCGTCGAGGAATCCGACGATCCCGAGACCCACCGCCAGTGCGAGGACCAGCAGCCCCGAAGCGGACGGGCCGCCGGTGCCGTTGCCGCCGCTGAGCGAACTGATCAGATGAGCCACGAAGTACCCGACGACCATCGCGACGATGATCGCGACACCACCCATCGTCGGGGTACCGCGCTTGGATTTGTGTCCCTGCGGTCCTTCCTCCCGGATCTCCTGGCCGAAGCCCTGCCGGGAGAAGACCCGGATCAGATAGGGAGTGAGGAGGATGGAGACCAGCAGGCCCGCCGCGGCCGCGATCAGGATGCTGATCACGCGTCACCACCGTTCGCGCGTTCTTGAGAGGGGGAAGGGGGTACTGCAAGGGATTCAGTGTTCGTTCCGGGGGAGGCGAGCACGGCGTCCGCCACTCGCCACAGCGCGGCGGCCTTGGACGCCTTCACCAGCACCACGTCGCCCGCGCGGAGCTGATCATGCAGCAGGGCGATGGCGGCCTCGACGTCGGGTACCAGTACCGACTCCTCGCCCCAGGAGCCCTCCTGCTGGGCGCCCTGGTGCGTGGCCGCGGCGGCCTGTCCGATGACCACGAGCTTGTCGATGTTGAGCCGGACGGCGAGCCTGCCGATGCCGTCGTGCGCCGTCACCGAGTCTTCGCCGAGGTCGCCCATCACGCCGAGCACGGCCCAGGAACGGCGCTGCGCGCTCATCGAAGCGAGTGCCTTGAGCGCGGCCCGCATCGACTCGGGGCTGGCGTTGAACGAGTCGTTGAGCACCGTGACGCCGTCGGCGCGGGTGGTGACCTCCATACGGCGATCCGAGCGCCGCTCGAGACCGGACAGGAGTGCGGCGACCTCTTCGGTCGTGGAGCCCATTTCCAGTGCCACGG
The DNA here is from genome assembly GCF_047608695.1 of Amycolatopsis sp. cmx-11-32. Classification (NCBI taxonomy): domain Bacteria; kingdom Bacillati; phylum Actinomycetota; class Actinomycetes; order Pseudonocardiales; family Pseudonocardiaceae; genus Amycolatopsis; species Amycolatopsis sp. cmx-11-32. Next base: position 579,076 of record NZ_JADNQN010000005.1, read on the forward strand.
CGGCGGCGCTGAGCGCGTTGCCGACATGGTGCTCGCCGTAGAGCGGCAGCTTCACCGGCGCTTCGCCGTCCGGGGTGACCAGGCGGAACGACGCGCGTGCTTCGCCGTCGAGGGTGATGTCCACTGCTCGGACCTGCGCGGACGCGCTCTCGCCGACGAAGACCACCCGCGCGGTCGTGCGGCTCGCCATGGCCGCGACCAGCGGGTCGTCGATGTTCAGGACCGCGACACCGCCGTCTTCCGCGCTCGGCAGCGCCTCGACGAGTTCGCCCTTGCCCTTGGCGATGCCGTCACGCGAGCCGAACTCGCCGACGTGCGCGGTGCCGACGTTGAGCACGACCCCGATCCGCGGCGGCGCGATGGCCGCCAGCTCGGCGATGTGGCCGGGCCCGCGGGCGGACAGCTCCAGCACCAGCTGCCGGGTCGAGGCGTCGGCCCGCAGCGCCGTCCAGGGGTGGCCCAGCTCGTTGTTGAACGACCCCGGCGGCGCGACCGTCGGGCCGAGCGGCTCCAGCAACTGGGCGATGATGTCCTTGGTGGAGGTCTTGCCCGACGAGCCGGTGACACCGACGACGGTCAGGTGGTCCCCGGACAGCTTCTCGATCACGTACCGGGCGAGTTTGGCCAGCGCGGCCAGTACCGCGGCACCGGCACCGTCCTTGTCCGAGACCAGCGCGAACGCCCGCTCGTGCGCGACACCGGCGTCCAGCGACGGCACGATCACGGCCGGGGTGTCGACCTCGCGGGCCGCGAGCACCGCGACGGCGCCGGACTCGATGGCCTTCGCGGCGAAGTCATGGCCGTCGACCTTCGCACCGGGCAAGGCGACGAACAATCCGCCGGGCGTGACCTGGCGGGTGTCGAATTCGACGCTTCCGGTGACCTCGGCGGTGCCGTCGGTCCGATGCAGCCTGCCGCCGACGATGGCGGCGATCTCGGCCAGGCTGAGCACGATCACTCTGTCTCCAGACGTCTGCGGATGGCGGAAGCCAGTTCGTCCCGGTCGGAGAACGGGTGCACGACACCCTGTACCTCCTGGCCGGTCTCGTGGCCCTTGCCCGCGATGAGCACGATGTCGCCGGGCCGGGCCAGCTCGACCGCGTGGACGATGGCCTCACGACGGTCGGCGATCTCGAGGATCTCGCCGCCCAGCGCCGGTCCGGCGTTGCGGGCACCGGCCAGCATCGCCGCCCGGATCGCGGCCGGATCCTCCGAACGCGGGTTGTCGTCGGTCACGATCAGCACCTCGCTGCGCCGGACCGCCGCCTCACCCATCACCGGGCGCTTCGCGGTGTCACGGTCGCCGCCGCAGCCGAGGACGGTGATGATCCGGCCCTCGGTGCGGGCGCGCAGCGCGTCGAGCCCCTGCGCGACCGCGGCGGGCTTGTGCGCGTAGTCGACCACAGCGGTGAATGGCTGGCCGAGGTAGACCCGCTCCATCCGGCCCGGCACCTCGACCGAGGCGAGCCCGGCGACGATGACGTCGAGCGGGACACCGGCGGTGCTGAGGATCCCGGCCGCGAGCACGGCGTTCGCCACGTTGAACTCACCCGGCAGCGGGATCTTCGCCGAAGTGGCGAGGCCGTCGGGGCCGTGGAGGGTGAACGTCTGCTCCCCCGCCGGGGTGGGCGTCAGGTCGGTCGCGCGCCACAGCGCGTCCGATCCCGGCTCGGTGGAGACGGTCACCGTGTGCGGGGTGAGGAGTGCGTGACCCCAGGCGCTGTCGACGACGACCACCTCGGCGGTGGAGCGGCCGTCGAACAGCAGCGACTTGGCGGCGAAGTACTCCTCCATGTCCTTGTGGAAGTCCAGGTGGTCCTGGGAGAGGTTGGTGAAGGCCCCGACCGCGAACCGCGTGCCGTTGACCCGGCCCAGCGACAGGGCGTGGCTGGAGACCTCCATCGGGACGTGCGTGACCCCGCGCTCCACCATCACCGCGAGGAGCGCTTGCAGATCCGGCGCCTCGGGGGTGGTGAACCCGCTGGCCAGCCGCTCGCCCGCGATCCTGGTCTCGACCGTGCCGATCAGCCCGGTGGTGAGCCCGGCCGCTTTGAGCCCGGCGTCGACCAGGTACGACGTCGTGGTCTTGCCGGACGTCCCGGTGATGCCGAGGACGGACAGCCCCAGCGAGGGCTCGCCGTAGATCCAGGCCGCGATCTCACCGAGGGCGGCCCGTGGGTCCGGGTGCACCAGGATCGGCACGCCGGCGTCGCGGAGCACCGGGCGCTCGGCTCCGGCCTCGTCGGTGAGCACGGCGGCCGCGCCGGCGGCGATGGCCTGGTCGCTGAAGTCCGCGCCGTGGGCGCGGGCACCGGGAAGCGCGGCGAAGAGGTCGCCGGGGAGGACGTGCTGCGCGCGCAGCGTGCTGCCCGTGACCGTCAGCTCGGCCGCGGCCGGGTAGTCGTCGCCACCCACCACGAGCCGCGCGCCCGCCCTGGCGAGCAGCGTGCCCAGCGGCATCGGCTCGATCCTGGCCGGACGAGGAGGCGCGGCGACGGCCTTGACCGGGCTGTCCGGAACCTGGGCAGCCGTCGCGCCGGACCTGCTTTCGACGGCGGGACCGCTGCGGGGATCTGAAGTAGGCACCGACACAGCCAAGGAGGTTACCGGCGCGGCATTCGGGTGACGGAAGCGGTGCGGGGTGTGCGCGCGGTGATCATGCCCGTGGTAATGGATTTCGCGGGCTCTCGTTGGCACGCAAGGGCTTCCGACTGTCGCTTGAGGACTTCGGCGATGAGCGGGCCGGGGGTTTCGGGCGGTGCTCGGCGCAGGGAACCGTGCACGGACAGCGACGAGTGCGTTTCGGGCGTGAGGTCGACAGTCCTCGTAGGTCCCGAGGTCCAAGGTCGCCTGACGGCTCGAAATCCACACAGTCCCTCGCGCTCACCGGCCACACGGCGACGGGAGCGGATCACCCACTACCTCGCCGCGTGAAGGACGCCTTCCCCGCATGCCATGCGCGGAAAGTCCCCTTCACCCCGCCAAAAGGCTCCCCACCCCTCGCGAGCCCCGTCCCGCGGGTGAACGTGGTCCGGTGTCGGCAGGACCTTGAGCGACCAACGTCGGCCACCGTTCAGGAGAGCACCAGCGGGACCTGAGGCGTCGGGCCGTCCGAAAGCGGGATCTGGAACCGCTGCGCCAAGTAGGCGGCCACCGAGTGGAACAGCGGCGCGGCCGAGGCCGTGTTCGCCGGCGCGTCCAGCCGGATACCGACGACGAACCGAGGGTGGTCGGCGGGCAGGATCCCGGCGAAGGTGATGTTGTACAGCGAGTTGCTGTACGTCTTCGTCTGCGGGTCGACCTGCTGGCCGGTGCCCGTCTTGCCCGAGATCTGATAGCCCTCCAGCGCCGCCTTCGGCCCGGTGCCGCTCTGTTGCCCGCGGCCGCTCTGCGTCACGGCGCGCATCATGTCGCGCACGGTCTTCGCCGCCTGCGGGCTGATCACCTGCACGGTCTTCGGCGCCGATTCGGGGACGACGGTCCCGTCCGGGTTGACCTTCGCCTTGACCACCCGGGGTTCCACGCGCAGCCCGTCGTTCGCGATGGCCTGGTACATCCCGGCCATCTGCACGACGGTCATCGAAAGCCCCTGCCCGATCGGCAGGTTTCCGAAAGTCGTGGCGTACCACTGGTTGCGCGGCGGCACGACGCCCGGGCTCTCACCGGGCAGGCCGAGACCGGTGCGCTGGCCGAGACCGAACTTCTTGAGGAGTTCCGCGTAGCGGTCCTCGCCGATCTTCTGCGCCAGCAACAGAGTCCCGACGTTCGACGACTTCGCGAAGATCCCGGTGGTGGTGAACTGCTGCGCCCCGTGGTGCCAGGCGTCCTTGACGATCTTGTCCGCGACCTGGAGCGAACCCGGCACGGACATCGACGCCTCGGGCGTGGTGATGCCCTGGTCGATCGCGCCGGCGGCGGTGACGATCTTGTTCACCGAACCGGGTTCGAACGGCGTCGTCACCGCGCGGTTGTTCAGGTTCTCCGTCTCGCTGCGCGAAGCCGGGTCGTTGAGGTTGACCGTCTTGTCGTTGGCCAGCGCGTAGACCTCGCCGGTCTTCGAGTCCATGATGACCGCCTGGCCGCCCTTGGCCTGCGATTTGGTGACGTACTCGCTCAACTGCCGTTGCAGTTCGTACTGCAGGTCGGTGTCGATCGTCAGCTGCAGGTCCGAACCGGGGACGGCGTTCTGGATGTCCCGTTCCGTACCGGGGATGACGAGGTTGTCGTTGCCGTTCCGGGTGTTGACGATCTTGCGGCCGGGCGTTCCGGCGAGGTCGTTGTCCCGCGAAGCCTCGAGGCCATAGCCGCCGTGCAGGTTGTGCTTGGAGGTGTCCTTGTCGTCGGTACGCCAGTTCGCGTAGCCGATGATGTTCGCGCCCACCGAGTCACCGGGGTATTCCCGCTTCGAGCGCTTTTCGACGCTGATCCACGGGAATTCCTTGACGATCGCCTCGGCGACCGATGGTTCGATGTCATGGACCAGGTAGGTGAACCCGTCCGGCTTGTGGAACTTGTCCAGCAGTTCCTGCTCGGTGATCACCCCCGGAAGCTTGGCCGCGATCAGCTTCGCGGCGGCAGCCACCTCGGTCTCGAAGGTCTTGCCCTTGGTCGGGTTCTTCGCGGCGAAGTCGTCCTTGGTCTTGCGGAGCCAGTTCAGGCTCACCGCGAGGGTCCGCACCTCGATGCTGAACGCGATCTTCGTCCCGTTGCGGTCCATGATGGACCCGCGCTGCGCGGGACTTTCGATCACCGACGCCCGCTGCCGTTCCGCGGCTTCGGACAGCGCACCGGCCTCGAACCACTGCACCTGCACCAGTTTGAGGCCGGCGAGCACCATCACGATGATCAGCAGGATCCGGACGCCGGTGAACCGGCTCGGATGCCCCCCGTTGCCCTGCCTGGCGGTGGCGCGGCGGGTCCCGGCGGCGTAGGTCCGCCGCGCGCTCCCCGCCGACCGAGCCCGGTTCTGTGCCGGACGGCCGGGTGACATCACTGGCCTCCCTGCGCCGGGGGTACCACGTCCTCCTGCGGGATCGCGGGCTGGTCGCCCTCGATCAACCCGCCCTGCGTACCCGCGGCGGGCGGCGGCACCACCGTCGAGGTGGGGGGTGTGCCTGCTTCGGCCTTCTTCGGTTCACCGACCACAGTGGACTGTCCGTCCGGGCCGACCACGATGTGCGCCGGGTCGCCACCGGGCACCATGCCCTGTTCCCTGGCCTTGGGCGCCAGAGAGGCGGGCGATTCGGCCTTCGCGACCTCGCGTTGCAGCCGTTCCTTCGCCTCGGCGAGCCCGGCGTTGGTCGTGCGGAGCTGTTCGAGCCGGTACGAGTCGGCGATGGCCTGCGTGGTCAGCCACAGTGTGCAGGCCACACCGACGGCCAGCATGCCCATCATCATCAGCACGAACGACGCACGCGAGCGCGGCCAGCGCAGCTTGAGCTGCTTCCTCGGTTCTTCCTTGCCCGCACCACCTTCGGCGTCGGGACGGTTGCGTCGCTGGTCGCGCTGCAGCAGGTCGGCGCGCTGGGCGCGACGGGCGTAGGCACGTTCGGCCGCCGACGTCCGGCCTCGGGAGGCGCGGGTGGACGTCTTGGTCTCGGCGGTGTCCGGCGTCTCCTCGACCGTGCTGGTCGCGCGGGCACGCCGTCCGGGCGCCGGTGTCCGGCGGCCGCGGGACTTCGCGGGAGCGGTCATCGTGCTCGGTCTCCGATCCGTTCGGCGGCTCGCAGCCGCACGGAGGCGGCCCGTGTGTTCTGTTCGGTCTCCGCCTCGCCGGCTTTCTCGGCCCCTCTGGTGAGCAGTTTCAGTTCCGGGCCGTGGCCCGGCAGTTCCACCGGAAGCCCTTCCGGTGTCCGCGATTTCGCCAGTTCCGCGAAGGCCTGCTTGACCAGCCTGTCCTCGAGGGACTGGTAGGCCTCCACGACGATGCGGCCGCCGACGGCGAGCGAGGACAGCGCCCGCGGCATCGCCCGCCGCAGCACCTCCAGTTCGCCGTTGACCTCGATCCGCAACGCCTGGAAGGTGCGCTTCGCCGGATGCCCGCCGGTGCGCCTGCTCGCCGCGGGGACCGCGTCGTACAGCAGTTCCACCAGCCGCCCGCTGCGCGTGAAGGGTTCCTTCTCTCGTTCCGCCACAACGGCTTTGACGATCCGTTTGGCGAATCGTTCCTCGCCGTAGTCGCGCAGGATCCGGATCAGCTCGCCCGGCGTGTAGGTGTTGAGCACGTCGGCCGCGGTGATCCCGGTGGTCGGGTCCATCCGCATGTCGAGCGGAGAGTCCTTCGAGTAGGCGAAACCGCGCTCGGCGCGGTCCAGCTGCATGGAGGAGACACCGAGGTCGAACAGGATCCCGTCCACTCTGGACAGTCCGAGACCTTGCAGCGCGGACGGCATCTCGTCGTAGACGGCGTGCACGAAGTCGACGCGATCACCATGCGGCGCAAGCCGTTTCGCGGAGAGTTCCAACGCGTGGGGGTCACGGTCGAGTGCGACGAGGCGCAGCGCGGGAAACGCGGTGAGCAGCGCGTCCGAGTGACCGCCGAGTCCGACGGTCGCGTCGACCAGCACGGCCTCGCGGTCGGAGAAGACCGGCTTGAACAATTCCAAGATGCGGTCGAGCAGCACCGGAACGTGCTCGTGTTCGCCTGCCATGTCTTCCCCCTTTCCTGTAGTGCCGGGGAAGATGCCGGATGCCGTCAGGTCCCTGTCCGCCCGCCTACTGACCTGGTACCGGGGAAGGTGTACCAGGGCCACTGAGCGGACAGAGGCCTCACGGCATCCGAGTGGACGGTTTCCGGCGTGTCCGAAGCGTGAACCCGCGCCCCCCGACGGGGTGGGTGCTTCCTCGGTCACGTCTAGAAGACGCCCGGCAGAACTTCCTCTCGAGCCTTCGCGTAGCTGTCCTCGTGTTCGTCCAGGTAGCCCTGCCACGCTCGGGCATCCCAGATCTCCAGCCTGGTGATCGCCCCGATCACCACGCACTCCTTGTTCAGCCCGGCGTAGCGTCGGAGCTCGGGCGCGATCGCGACGCGTCCTTGCCCGTCCGGGCGTTGTTCGTCTGTCCCGGCGAAGAGATAACGCTGGTAGGCCCGGACCGCCTCGTTCGTGAACGGGGCGTCGGCGACCTTCCTCGCCATCTGCTCGAACTCGGCCCGGGGAAAGACGAAGAGACAGTGATCCTGCCCCTTGGTGACCATCAGCCCACCGGCGAGCGCGTCGCGGAATTTCGCGGGCAGCGTGAGCCGCCCTTTGTCGTCCAGTTTCGGGGTGTGGGTGCCGAGGAACATCGGCTCCACCTCCCTACCGACTTCGGCTGTGAACAACCAAGGCCGGTCACGGGGCTCCCTACTGCCCCACTGCGCACCACCGTACCCCACTTTTCACCACAGTCAACGCGACAAAAGCCGCGACCACTCCGTCGTGTCAGGCGTTTTCGCTGGTCAGCCAGGTGGCTCCAGGTGGGGGCGTGGTGGGGGACGGTGGCCAAGATCCCCCTGGGCGGGTATCGAAGCAACCTCATCTATGCCTGATGCGTCCGGATATCGGCAGCCGGAACCTCGCTGTGGGGCGGAGTGGGGGCAAAGTGGGGAATCCGGTGTGGAGTGGTGGGGAGCGTTGGGGACACAGTGGAGCGTGACCGTTGGGGCACGGCCCGTGAGTCTTGACGTCGTCGGTTCATCCCAGGTATGCCGCCGTCCTAACCGGACTCTCCACTCAGCGGCGGCGCTTGCGCCGGCGTCCGTTCATCCCGGGCGTGGTGCGACGGCTGATGCCGCGCCAGTCCTTGGGCTTCTCCCTCGGCTCGGGTAGAAGTCGACCGATGCCCTTGCCCACAAACCACCCGGCGACATAACCGGGAATCAGGCTCACGAACATGAAGAACATCAACCATCCGAAGGAGAACGGCGGCCGCGGACGGTCGACGGGAAGTGTGCTGTAGTGCAGCGCCCCGTATCGACCGAGACTCTCGTAGGACACAACCTTGACCTCCCCCGAGAGCTCCGAAGCCGAAGCGACGATCGTGAAAGTCGCCAGCGGCTTGCCCCGTGCTTCCCGATCCCACCGCACTTCCGCGTCACAGGCGTGGATCAGCCAAGCTCTTGTCGCGAGCCGATGACACTCCTGGATGTGGGCGACGCCGAACCGCTCCACCTTTTCCGCGCTGCGGACACCGAGGGAGACGCCGAGTGAGGCCATGAACCAGACTGCCAGTACCGCAACGACGATCCCAGAGAGCATCCTCAGGCCCGGCCGGCCGTGACGCTTCGAGGTCTGGCGGTCGTCCTGTCCGGCCTGATCAGTCATCGTCTTCGAGCGAGCCGCTGATCCGGCCGGTCTTGGGAGGCGTGACTTGGCCTTTGCCGGGCGATCCCCCGTCGTACTGGTCGCGGTTCTCGGCGGCCGCCTTTCCGGCTTCCTTCCCGATCTTCACACCCGTGTTGTCGGCGACCTTGCCCCAGGTGGTGTTCTCCATCCGCTCCGCGCCGCCACGAGCGTGCTTGAGCAGACGCTCGGCGCCCGTCGTGTCCGAATCGAGAGCCGTCTTGGCCAGCTTTAGGTTGTCGGCTTTGAAAGCGTCCAGCGTGTTGTCACTGGCTTTGATCGCCTTGTTCGCCTCGCGCCCCAGTTCGGAAGACTTTCGCCCCAGCGCCTGTGCCGCCTCCCGGGCCCGGCCGCTTGATCCTTCGAACCGTTTCACGAACCTCTGGATCGCGCTCAGGAGCTTGCCGAGCTTCTTCTGGATCTTCGCCATGACCTTGACCGCGTCGGCGAAGACGCTCGCGGTGAACGCGGCGACCGAACCACCGAGGGTGAACCACGACGAGGCGAGAGCCAGCAGCGCACGGGTGATCACGTCGCTGATGAAGCCGGCGATGATGTCGAAGATCAGTGCTCGCGCGGTCGCCACCACCATGCCGCCGGTGGTGATCCACTGCGCCGATTCCTTCGCCTCCGCGGCGACGTCACGCAGAGACTGCGTGTACTGCAGCGCGACGCGGCGGTAAGCGATGGCCGCGTCACCGTCCCATCCGGATGTCGCGCTCAGGGAACCGTCGTAGTCGCCGGCAACGGCTTCGAGTTCTCCGGCGATGTTGTTCCAGGTCTGCGCCGCCTGCTGGACCAGATCGGGGTCACCGGTGAGCAGTTCCAGCGGCTCACGGATGAAGTCGAGGTTCTCCATCAACCAGCCGACGCCTGCCTTCACCAGCTCACCGAGCGGATTGAGGACCATCGACAGCAGGTCCAGTCCGACCGAGACCCCGTCCATGGCGAGCGCGAACGCGTCGATGTCCTCGTCGGGTTTTCCTTTCATAGTGCCGATCAAGCCCTCGAAGCTGTCGGCGAGACCGGCTCCCTTGAAGTTCTTCTTCTCGTCCTCTTGCTGCGCGACCAGGTTCGGCTCGCTCAGTCGCGCGATCGGTTCTTCGCTCACAGCTTCTTCCCCAGGTCCCGGCCGAGCTGCGCCGCGTCGTCGTCGATCTTCGTGTAGTCCGTCGCCGCCTTCCTCAAGGCGTCGGACAACGCGTCGCCGAGGTTCGCCGCGCTGGTCATCAGCTCGTCGTTGTCGCCCTGGGCGATTCGCAGAACTCCGCCGACCGGTACCGCGCACAGCAGGCCGTATCCCTCGAAACCGCCCAACCCGACCTGGTTCGCCGCCGAAGCCGCGTGCCGGATGCGTTCGGCGAGGTCGGAGACCTGGCCCGCGTGCGCCTTCAGGCGTTCCGGCGAAACGCCGTAGCCCGGCCCGCTCATGAGCGGCCGGTCCAGTCGACGTGCTGGAAGTCTTCACCGTCGTCCTCGTCGGAGGCTGGACGAGTGGGCCGCGATCGAGGTGGCTCAGGATCGGGATCCGCCTCCGTGACGCCGAAACGCGCCGAATCGTCCGGTTCGGGAGCGGCGGGCGGGTCTTCCCGCGGCGGCAGGGTGCTCTTGATGAAATCGACAGCGTCGGAGTCTTCGCCGGTCAGCCCGGCCATGATCTCCAGTGTCCGGTCCGCGGCCCTCGTCGTCGCCTTGCGGTAGGTGCTCATGATCAGCGACGCGAGCTGGGCGGGCGGCCGTTCCTGCGCCTGCGGGGACAGCGCGAGTGACATCAGGCCACCACCGGGGTTGACCGTCACGGTGACCAGCCGATCCGGGCTGCTCAGGGTGACGACGTTGTTCTCCAGGTCGGCTTTCGCCTGTTCCGCCTTGGCGAGCAAGGCGGCGCTGCGCTGTTCCTGTTCGCGCATCCACTCCTGCGGATCACGCACGTGGCCACCGAATGGCACGCTCATTCCGAAACCCCCCTCGGGTCGCCTACTTGTCACAACCTAGCGGTCTGGATCAAGGAGCCCGGCCAGCCGCGCGGCCAGCCGGGGACCGTCCACCGGCGACACGTTCACCCACGCCTGCCCGCCGCGGCCCTCGGTCCGCGCCGCGCAGTACGCGCCGACGTCGGTGTCGAACCAGGTCAGCCCACCGGCCCGGTGGGCCCGGCCGTCGCGGTCGCGGGTCCGCACGGTGAACTGGCCGGCGCTGTAGACCGGCCGCGCCTGGATCGCGAGCACTTCGCGCAGCTGATTGTCCGAAGCCGACGATCGTCCGCCGCCGCCGAACACCGGATCCTCCAGGTCACCGCCGAAGCGCGCCGCGGGCAGGCTGATCCCGTAGCCGGGGCCGGGCCGCAGCGCCGGCAGGACGTCGACGATCGCGGCGAACACCTCGCCGTCGCCGATCCCGGAAAGCGCGATGGTCTGCTCGGGCTGGGTGGCCAGCACGCCGTGCCGCCCGCGCGCGGCCGCGACAGCGCGGAACGGCGCTTCGGCCGTCATGTCGGCCAGCGCCTCGCATTCGACGTAGACCTCGGCGCGCGCGAGCAGGTCGAGCCGCGCTTCGAGGGCGGCATCGAGCCGGTCCCCGTCATAAAGGCCTCGTTCGGCGAGGTTTTCGTAGACCGCGCCGCGGATCTCGGCACGTTCCGCTTCGGTGCCGCCGACGCTGCGGACGGACAGCGGCCATGGCGGCGCCGCGTGGCCAAGGTCGGACCAGAGGACGTCGAACGCCGACGCGGAAACGCGGATCAAGACCGCCCCAGCTCGGGCGGCTTCCCGAAGGAGACCTGCGGGGTCAGCGAACGCAGCGAGACGTCGCGGGTGTTCATCACGTCGACGGCCTTGCGCCTGGCCTCCTCGGCCTCCGCGCGACGGGCCTCCATCTCGTCGGCGAGCGCCGCGAGGGCCAGCAGGTTCCCGCCCGCCGCGGCGCCTCGGATCATCGCGCCCGGATCGAAGCCCACGGGCGGTGGCATGTCCGCCCTGGCCCGCGCGGCCGCCTCGGCCTGCCCGGAGACCGCCTGTCCGAGCGCGGACGAGAGGTCGGCGGACCAGGTCAGCCAGCCCGACGCCGTGGCCAGCACGCCGCGGAGCGCGTCGCCCGCTTCCCCGCGCCAGTTCTCTTCGCTGCTGCCGACGAGTCCGGCCACCTCGGACGTCGCGTCGTGCATGCGCCGCGCGAGCGCGTCCCAGGCGGCACCGATGCCACCCGCCGCTTCGGGGTCATTGCCCGCTTCGACCTCGGCGGCCAGGGCCTCGTGGCTGTAGGCCTCGTACCGCGTGGCCGCGACCGGGACCTCACGCCCCGGCGTCTCTCCTTCAGGCACGGCACCGTCTCCTCAGGGCAGTTTGGGTTCGGCCAATCCCGCCACCGTCACCGCGCGCTCGCAGGCGAGCGTGGTGTCGGTGAAGTTCGTGTTGCTCACGTCGATCTGGACGCTCGCCTTCTCCCCCATGCCGAGCAGGACCGCGCACGTCCCGTCGGCGGCCTTCTTGTCGGCGACCTTGAGCGCCTGCCGGTCGCCGACCTTGATCCTGGTCGCGGTCTTGCGCGCGATCTCGAGGTCGGCCAGCCCGTTCTTCTCGTCCACGGTGACGGTGACGCCGAAGGTCGCGGGCACCGTCCAGTCGCAGGCGCGGGCGCCGTTGATCTCCTTCGGGACGCCGAGCACGTTCACTCCGGCGCTCGACCGGTCCTGCGGTGACAGCAGCGCGCAGGGATCCACTCCGCCACTCGACGCCGGCGCGGAGGACGCGGGAGGCGGGGTGGCACCGTCGCCGGCGGCCGGAATCCGTGCCTGACCTGCGGCCCCATGCCCACAGCCGGACACTGTGAGGACGACGAGCGCACCGAGGACGCCGATACCGGGGAGGCGGGGGCTCAGGGGTTCAGCCGCCGACACAGTCCACACCCGCCGCCGCTTGTTCATCCTGACGGGTGTACTTGGCCAACGCTTTCTCGATCCGGTTCTTGAGCGCGTCGAGTTCCTTGCCGAACGCGGTGAGAGCCTCGACCGCAGAGCCTTCGGCGCCGATCCCGTACTGCGCCATGAACCGGCCGACCTCGTCCGCGTATCCCCCGCCGAGGGGAACCGTGCGGCCGAGCACCTTGGCCTCGCGGACCATCTGGCCGACCACGTCCTGCAGGGCGGAGATCTTCACGTGGGCGTCGGCGGCCAGCTCCGGGGCGACCGCGAACCCACTCAGATCGAACCTGGGGCGGGCGGTTCTCACCTCGCTCATATGCGATTACGCCTCTCCGTAGTCGAGCGACCTCGCACCGGAGCATACGACAAAACCCCGTGTCAGCGGGAGCACCCGAAAACCCGTTCACCTCACCCGACCGAGGTAAGGTCTCTGGTTGCACAGAGTCATCGACTGGGGTTGACGGGGTTCCCCCCAAGAGTTCGCCCGAGTTTGACACACTTCGTGGGAGGCTGACCGCTGCTCGGGGGACAACCCGAGTGAAGAAAAGCTGACCTTCAGCAGATCCAGCGGACGACCAGCCACGTGGCATCAGGAGGTCGAGTGACGTCGAGAATCCAGTCTGCGACGCCCGGCGAACACCAGGGCGAGCAGGCATCCGGGCAAGCGCCGTACCCCACGGCAGCGGGCTCGGTCAGCGGCCGGCAGAACGGCCGTGACGGCAGAGCGTCGCTCGACGAACTGCACGAGACGGCGCGGCGGATCGCCGCCAACGTGGAGCGGGTACTGGTCGGCAAACCCGACGTCATCCGCATCGCGCTCGTGACTCTGCTCGCCGAAGGCCACCTCCTCGTCGAGGACGTCCCCGGGGTCGGGAAGACCTCGCTGGCGAAGGCGCTGGCCCGCTCGATCGACTGCACCGTGAGCCGGATCCAGTTCACCCCCGACCTGCTGCCCAGCGACGTCACCGGGGTGTCCATCTACAACCGGCAGACCGGCGGGTTCGAGTTCCGGCCCGGCCCGGTGTTCGCGAACATCGTGGTCGGCGACGAGATCAACCGCGCCTCGCCGAAGACGCAGTCGGCGCTGCTCGAATGCATGGAAGAGCACCAGGTCACCGTCGACACCTCGACGTACCACCTCGAAGAGCCGTTCATGGTGATCGCCACCCAGAACCCGATCGAGATGGAGGGCACCTACGCGCTGCCCGAGGCCCAGCGGGACCGGTTCACCGCGCGGGTGTCCATCGGCTACCCCGACCAGCAGGCCGAACTGGCCATGGTCGACGAGCACGCCGGGCACAACCCGCTGGCCGATCTCGAGCCCGTCTCCGACCGCGAGTCGGTGCAGCGGCTGATCGAGACGGTCCGGTCGGTGCACATGTCGCCGGAGGTCAGCCGGTACGCCGTCGAACTGGTGTCCGCGACCCGGCAGGTGCCGGAGATCCGTCTCGGTGCCTCGCCGCGGGCGACCCTGCAACTGGTCCGCTCCGCCCGTGCGCAGGCCGCGCTTTCGGGCCGCGAATTCGTCGTCCCGGACGACCTGCACACGGTCGCCGTCCCGGTGCTGGCGCATCGTATGGTGCTCACCACCGAGGCACACGCCGCCCGCCGTTCGGCCACCGACGTGGTCCGCGCGATCCTGCACCGCGTCCCCGTTCCGCAGGGCTCTTCGGGCACGAACCACCGCTGAGCAGAAAGTCCATCCATGCCCCCGCCCCCGCCCTCAGCGGACGAGCTTCGCTCGGCTGATTGGACCTAGCGCATGTTGCGTGCTCTGTCCGGCCTGACCACACGCGGCCGCTGTCTCCTCGCCGCCGGCGTCGCCGCGGCGGTGTGCTCGTTCGTGCTCAACGAACGGGACCTGCTGCGGGTCGCGGTGTTCGTCGTCGCCCTGCCGTTGCTGGTCGCCTTCTTCATCTCGGCGACCCGGCTGCGGCTGGGCGCGGCTCGCACGCTGCGCCCGGACCGGGTCTCGGTCGGCTCGCCGGGCGAGGTCCAGCTCGAACTCTGGCGCAACGGCAGGCTTCCCGCCGGTGAGGTGCTGCTCGAAGACGGCGTGCCGTACGCGCTGGGTTCACGGCCGCGCTTCGTCGTCGAGCGGCTGCCCCACGACCGGAAGGTCGCGCTGCGGTACCCCTTGCAGCCGGTACTGCGCGGGATCCAGCAGGTCGGCCCGCTGCGGGCGACGATCACCGACCCGTTCGGGCTGTGCGAGTTCGAACGCGAGCTGATCGGGCATTCGCGGCTGGTCGTCGTGCCGAAGGTGGTCGGCCTGTGGGGTCTGCCCAGCGGTGCCGGGATCGGCGCCGGTGACGACGGCAGCATCCGCCTGCACGCCGGGCAGGGTGAGGCGGACGTGATCGTCCGGCAGTACCGCCAGGGCGACGACCTCCGGAAGGTCCACTGGCGTTCGACCGCCCGCCGCGACGAGATCATGGTCCGCGTCGAGGAACGGCCGTGGCGTGGCGGCACGACGGTCCTGCTGGACCACCGCGCGGCCGCGCATCACGGCACCGGTCCCGCCGCGAGCCTGGAATGGGCCGTCTCGTTCGCCGCTTCGGTGGGGTTGCACCTGCGCCGTTCCGGTCACCGCGTCCGGCTGATCACCGAACACGGCCAGACCCTCGCCGACACCCCCGGTGAGGGTGGCGAGCACTACGACAACATCGTGCTCGACGTCCTCGCCGCGCTCCAGCCCGCGCACCAGCGCGACATCACCCTCGGCCACGATCCCGCCGAAGGACAGGAACTCATCGCCGTGCTCGGCACTGTCAGCAACGAATCGGTGCACGAGCTGTCCCGGTACCGCCCGCGCGGGATCCGGAGCCTCGCGGTGCTGCTCGACACCCCAGGCTGGTCCTCGGGCGTCAACCGGCCCGAAACCCGGGCCGCCGCCAGCGAAGAATCGGTGGCGCTGCTGCGCGCCGCGGGCTGGGGAGTCGTGATCGCGGGACCCGGATCGCCCATGCAGCAGGTCTGGGCCGAGCTGTGCCGGACAGCCACCCGCCGGGGCACGCTGATCGGAGGCGGCCTGTGACCGCGACAGCGCCACCCCTCCCGCACACCCCCAAACCGCGTCCCGAGGCGCCACCACCGGTCTGGACGAGCAGTGTGCTCGCGCCGGTCGCCGCCGGGCTCGCCACACTGTTCGCCTCGACCTCGCTGACCGGCGTCGTCTCCGGCTGGGCGTGGTTCGGCTACCTGCTGGTCGCCGTCGTGCTGATCGCCTCCACCGGGCTCGCCCTGCGCTCGCTGCGCGCGCCGACCATCGTCGTCGGCCTGGCTCAGCTGCTGGTGCTGTTGTTCCTGATCACCGGGGCGTTCACCACCAGCGGGATCCTGAAGATCATCCCCGGCCCGGACGCGCTCGGAGAACTGCGCGGCGTGCTCGCCGCGGCGGCCGAGCAGATCCGCGTCGGGCTGCCGCCCATCGAGGGCACGCCGCCGATCCTCTGCCTGGTGACCATCGCGATCGGCCTGGTCGCGGTGCTGGTCGACACCCTGGCCGTGGCCGCCGCCGCGCCCGCCGCCACCGGCCTGGTGCTGCTGTGCGTGTACGCCGTGCCCGCCGCGCTGGCCGAGGACATGCTGCCGTGGTGGACCTTCCTGCTCGGCGCGGGCGCGTTCGCCGCACTGCTCGCCGTCGACGGCAACCACCGGCATCGCCGCTGGCGCAACCGGGAAGCGCCCGGACTGGGCAACTCGGCGAGCACGCTGTCCGCTCCCGTCGGCGTGGTGAGTGCCGCGATCGCGCTGGGCCTGGTCATCGGCACGGCCGCCACCGGCGTCGGCACGGTCGGCAGTCTCCCCGGCGGAACCGGGTCGGGCCGGGGTGGCGCGGGCGGGTTCGGCGTCGAGCCGTTCACGCAGCTGCGAGGCCTGCTCGACCAGGGCGAGAACGTGGAACTGTTCAAGGTCTACGGGATGGGCGCGGACAAACGACTGCTGCGCGCGTTCACCCTCGACACGTTCACCCCGAACAAGGGCTGGGGACTGGCGCAGAACGGCCGCGCCCAGCAAGGTGTGCAGGCCAACCAGCCGCTCCCGCTCGTCAAGGGTGACGACGGCGAGGGCGCCGGACGCGAGATCCGGATCGAACCGACGAACTGGGTCGACAACTGGCTGCCGATCTACGGTGTGCCGCGGACGCTCGCCGGGCTGGCCGACAACTGGCTGTACGACCCGGTCGGCGGTGCCGTGTTCACCACGACCAAGCAGAACGCGCCCGCCTACACCGAGACCGCGGCGATCAAAGAACCGTCGAAGGAACAACTCCGCCTCGACGACGCTCGCCTTGCCGAAGTGCCGCTGCAGTTCACCCAGGTCGACAGCGTCGACCCCAGGGTGGTCGCGAAGGCCAAGCAGCTGACGGAGAACGAGTCCAACAACTTCGACAAGGCCCAAGCGCTCTGGTCGTTCTTCACCGCGCAGAACGGCTTCGTCTACGACACCAAGACCGCCGACGCCACCGATTCCGACGCGCTCGCCGACTTCATCCTCAACGGCAAACGCGGGTTCTGTGAGCAGTTCGCGTCCGCGATGGCCGTGATGCTGCGAGCGGTCGGCATCCCGTCGCGGGTCGCCATCGGCTTCACCTCCGGCACACCGAAGGGCGATCACCTCTCGATCAGCTCCGAGGACGCGCACGCGTGGGTCGAGGTGTACTTCCAGACGAAGGGCTGGGTCAGCTTCGACCCGACCCCGCTGGTCGACGGCCGCGCGGTCGTCCCGCCGTACCTGCAGACCGACACCAGCGCCTCGAAGACCAACGACACCCAGGAAGTGCCGACCGGGCCGGCGTCGAGCGCCCCCGCGACCGGCACGCCGCGTGACCCGGGCGCGGACCCCGGCGCGGACGGCTCCGGGGACCAGCAGGAGGAGGAGCCGCTGTGGCCCGCCATCCTCGCCGGGCTTCTCGGCGGACTGGCGGCCGCGGTGAGCGTGATCGTGATCGTGCGCACCCGCTTGAGATACCGGGCGCTCCTGCGCTCGTCGCCCGCCCCGTCCCGATCCCCGGACTCGCCCGTTCCCGTCCGTAAGGAGGGCGGGTTCCTGGACAACCCGAACGTGACGAACTGGCTCCCGCTGATCGCCATCGGACTGTGGGTGGGGGCGTTCGCGTTCCTCGCGGCGTGGGTGTCGTGGTGGTTCGCGCTGGTCCTGGTGGTCGTGCTCGGCGGGCTGGGTACACCGACGGCGATCCGCGAGATCAAACGACGGCTCCGGCTGCAGAAGATCGCGTCCCACTCCCCCACCGCGGCCGACGCGGCGTGGCGCGAACTGATGGACGAGTGCGCGGACCGCGGCCTGCCGCTCTCCGACGGTGACACGGTGCGCGTCGCGGGCCGGAAGGTCGTCGAGAAGCACCGTCTGGACGAAGAAGGTCGCTCCGGCCTGCGGACGGTCATCGGCGTCGTGGAGAAGTCCTGGTACTCGGACGAGCCGCCGGACGACCAGGCGCTGGGCCCGGCCTTCGACGAAGTTCGCAAGAGCCTGAAGCGGAACGCGCCCATGTCGTGGAAGGGCCGCCTGTTCCCGCGGTCGCTTCGGCGAGGGAAGTAGACGACGTGCTTTGCGTAAAGGGCCGTTCGAGTACATGAAGGCCCCTTCCTTGCGCTAGCGCAAGCGTCCCGGCGAAGTCGCGGAGCTGGTCAAGCGGGTGGTGAGTGGGCGATTGGAGTTCTCCCCGACCTGTATCTACCTACCCGCCGAAACGGTGTCATCCTCCCCACTCGACCGAGTTGACCATGATCAACGGAGGATCGGGGACGTGGAGTGTCCCCCATCCTCCGTCAATCAAGACCCGAGGCCCCGCGCCGTCGGGCTGATTCACGTGGGCAAGCAACTACCGATCCGCCCCCACCCGACTTACCCACCCCCGGCCGAAACGTGACTCAGACGTCAAGCGCGGCCGCCCCCCGGTGTCGCGAAAGCCACTCTCGCGACACCAGAGGTCCCGAAAGTGGCTTTCGCGACACCGAACGGCAATTGCGCGACTTTGCCGGAGCCCTGTACCTAGGGCGCAAGGAAGGGGGCCTCATGTACCCGAGGGCGACTGAACGCGCATGACAACGCGAACAGGCCGACAAGGCAATGCCTTGTCGGCCTGTTCGCGTGTGTGAGAGCTACTGCTCCTCGAAGCGCTGGCGGAAGCGCTCTTCCATGCGCTGGGTGAAGGAACTCCGGCGTGGGGACGACTTGCCGCCGCCACCTCCGCCCGATCCCTGGCCACCGCCGTCCTTGCCGTCTTCCGCCTCGGCTCCATGCCGAATCGACGTGACGGCCATCATGACTCCGAAGAACATCACGAGGAACCCGAGCACGCTGATCACCGGGATGTCGGCGACCCGGATGTTGACCACCACGCCAAACACCAACAGCGTGACGCCGACCACGAACAGGGCGATGCCCTGCAAACGCCGTCGGCGGGCAGGGCGGCGCAACCGGGTGCCTCGCACCGTGGATGCGAACTTGGGGTCCTCGGCATAGAGCTCGCGCTCGATCTGATCGAGCAGCCGCTGCTCATGCTCGGAGAGTGGCATCTTTCCTCCTCCGGCACAGCTGTCGCGGGCGCCGGGCCGCGCAACGTCATGGACCCAACAGACAACCCCAGGCGGGGTGTCTCTGTCCAGGATACGAGCCCCGCGCTCGTCCGACTACCCGATCCCGTATCCAGAAGGGATCGAATTGGCCGAAACCACCCGACTCGGCTCTCTCGAAGACGGTTGAGCGGGCGATGTCACTGGTCACGGGGGGTCAGCAGTGAGGCGGGCCGCACCGCGGCGGCGCCGAACTTCGACCTCGCGACGTCGGCGGCGACTTCCGCAGCACGCCAACGGGGTTCGGGAGAGTCGAAAAGTAGCTGCTCTCCATCACTCTCCGTGTCCAATCCTTCGACTCTTACGCCGATCAGGCGGACTGCGCCCGTCGGCGCGTGCTCGGTGAGGAGTTCGACGGCGGTGCGGTGGATGTCGCGGGCCACATCCACCGGGACGGCGGTCGTCCTGGCACGGGTGATCGTCTTGAAATCCGCGAACCGGACCTTGATCGACACCGTCCGCCCGCGCAGCCCCCGGCGGCGCAGGGTGGCGGCGACACGTTCGGACAGCCGGAGCAGTTCCAGTCCGAGCGCCGAACGGTCGTGGAGGTCGACATCGAAGGTCACTTCGGCGCCGAGCGACTTGTCCGGTGTCTCCGGGATCACCTCGCGCTCGTCGTGCCCGTTCGCGAGCGCCCACAGGTGCTCCCCCAGCGCCCGCCCGAGCGAGCGCCTCAGCCGGGGCAGTGGCGCGGCGGCGACGTCGGCGATCGTGTCGAGGCCCTGCTGCCGCAGGTGCTCCTCGGTGCGCTTGCCGACGCCCCACAGCGCCGACACCGGCAGTGGACGCAGGAACGCGAGCGTCTCGGCCGCCGGGACGACGACCATGCCGTCCGGTTTCGCCATCCCGGACGCCAGCTTCGCGACGAACTTGACCTTCGCGACGCCGACGGAGCAGTTGATCCCGTGTTCGGCGGCCACCCGCTCCCGGATGAGGGCGCCGAGCCTCGCGGGCGAAGAGTCCAGCCGCTTGAGCGCACCGCTGACGTCCAGGAAGGCCTCGTCCAGGCTCAGCGGCTCCACCAGTGGTGTCAGCTCGCGGAAGACCCCCATGACACCCTTCGACACCTCGCCGTAGAGCCCGGGCGTCGGGGTGATGCAGATCAACTGCGGGCAGAGCCGCTTGGCGGTCGAGAACGGCATGGCCGACCGGACACCGAACTCCCGCGCCGCGTAGCTCGCGGCCGCCACGACCGACCGGGGACCGCCGCCCGAGACGACCACCGGTCTGCCTTCCAGCTCCGGACGCGTGCGCAGCTCACAAGACACGAAAAAGGCGTCCATGTCGACATGCAGCAGACCGCAGCCGGTGTCGTCCGGCCAGGTGGTGGCCCCGGTGGTCACCCGGTACCGGGCCATCCCACCTGGCAGTTCAGCGTTTCTTCCCATGTCTATTTGTCGCGCTGTGTCTATTTGTCGCGCGCTGCCGGACACGTTTCGCCAGGGCGCACGTAGTCGATGTCAGCTGCGGTGGTCATGGAGGCGCCCTGCCAAAACGTTTCCGGGGGCCTTCGGCCCAAAGAGGGCGCGCGACGGTGAAGTCGCCGTCGGGCGCGGGGCGCCCTCCGGCGACCTTACGGGCACGTTAGCCCGGACCACCGACAATTCCCTGCCGGGGTCAAGCCGGCCGAGGTCAGGCCGGGCGGCGCGCCAGGATGTGCAGCCTGCTGGAGATGTCCCGCAGCGGCGAAACCGACGCCGCCGCCAGCTCGAACTCCGCCAGGTCTTCTTCCCGCACCCCGCCGGGCACGAAGTCCGCCACGACGCCGTCGCCCTGCAGCGAGACCACTTCGAGCCCCACCGCGGTCAGCTGCGCCTGGAGGGCCTCGGCGTCGAAGCGTCGCAGCACGGTCTCCCGGCCGCCGCCCAGGACACCGCTCTCGGCCGCGAGCAGTTCCCGTGCCTCGCCGAGCCGCCCGGCCAGCGCGCGCTGCAGGATCGCGGCGTGGCGGTTCGCCACCAGCACCGAGACCGCGCCACCGGGTTTGACCGCGGCGGCCAGCGCGGCGAGCACCGCCGCCGGGTCGTCGACGACTTCGAGCAGGCCGTGCGCGAGCACGAGGTCGGCCGAGCCCGCCGCGACGTGGGCGCCGAGCGCGTCGGAGTCGTCGGCGATCACCGTGATGCTGCCGGAGACGCCCTCTTCCTCGGCGCGGCGGCGCAGGGTCGCCAGCGCGTTGGGGTTCGGCTCGACGACGGTCACCAGGCAGCCCGCCGAAGCCAGCGGCACCGCCCAGCCGCCGCTCCCGCCGCCGACGTCGACGACGCCCGGCTGTTGTGCGCCTCGCGCTCGGGCGGCCCGGAGTTCTGCTTCGAGAACCCGGCGTACCGCCCCCGATCCCCGCGTGGCCACGGTGTCCGTCTTCATAAACGCACAGGGTAATCCCCGCCCTCGAGCGACCTGCGGGTGTAGTCCGATGCGGTGTTCGACACCTTGCCAAGGAGCCACCCGGCCGACTGCCCGTAGGCTGTATCGAGTGCACACGGTCGCTGTTCTCAGCCTGAAGGGTGGCGTCGGTAAAACGACGGTCGCCCTCGGTGTCGCGTCCGCCGCCCTGCGCAGGGGCACCCGGACCCTCGTGGCCGACCTCGACCCGCAGGGCAACGCCACCACCTCGCTGGACCCGCCCCTCACCGACCGCACGCTGGCCGACGTCCTGGAGACGCCGGTGCGCTCGGTACTCGAACGCGCGATCGCGCCCAGCGTGTGGAGTGACCAGATCGACGTCCTCGTCGGCGCCGAAGAGCTGGAGATGCTCAACGAGCCCGACGCCGACAACCGGCGCCTGGAGAACCTCTCCCGCGCGCTCGACGAACTGCACACCAACCCGCTGCGCGAGGAACCCTACGAACTGGTGATCCTCGACTGCCCGCCGTCGCTGGGCAGGCTGACCCGCTCGGCCCTGGTGGCGGCGGACAGCGCCCTGATCGTCACCGAGCCGACGATGTACGCCGTCTCCGGCGCCCGCCGGGCGCTCGAAGCGATCGAGAAGATCCGCGAGGAGCAGAACCCGGGGCTCCGGCCGATCGGCGTCGTGGTCAACAAGCTTCGCGTGCGCTCCTACGAGCACCAGTTCCGCGTCGCCGAACTACGGGAGAACTTCGGGCCGCTGGTGATGCCGACGGCCATCCCGGACCGGCTCGCGGTGCAGCAGGCGCAGGGCGCGTGCAGCCCGATCCACGAGTGGCACTCCCCCGGCGCGCAGGAGATCGCCCTCACCTTCAACATGGTGCTGGCGAAGGTCCTCCGGTCGAGCCGGGCCGGACGGCATCGCGTCCGCGGCGACGAAGACGCTCCCGAGCCCGAGACCACCGAAGCCCCCGCCAAGCTCAGCGACACCGGCACGGGTTAGCGCCGATGCCCGAAGGCGACACCGTCTTCCTCGCCGGCAAGGTCCTCGACAAGGCGCTGGCCGGGAAGACCCTCGTGCGCGGCGAGTTCAGGGTGCCCCAGCTGGCCACGTCGGATCTCGCCGGGCGGGATGTACTCGGCGTCGCAACGGTCGGCAAACACCTGTTGACCCGGTTCTCCGGCGACCTCACCCTGCACAGTCACCTCCGGATGGACGGCAAGTGGGCGGTCTATCCGGCGGGTGCCCGCTGGCGCCATCCGGCGCATCACGCGCGCGTCATCCTGGCGGCGGAAGGGGTGCAGGCGGTCGGTTTCCGCGTGCACGACCTCGAACTCGTTCCCACGGGCGAGGAAGACCGGCTCGTCGGTCACCTCGGCCCGGACC
This sequence comes from Amycolatopsis sp. cmx-11-32, assembly GCF_047608695.1. Lineage (NCBI taxonomy): Bacteria > Bacillati > Actinomycetota > Actinomycetes > Pseudonocardiales > Pseudonocardiaceae > Amycolatopsis > Amycolatopsis sp. cmx-11-32. The sequence goes on from NZ_JADNQN010000005.1 coordinate 601,651, forward strand.
TGCTCGATCCACAGTGGACGGACCAGCTCGCGGAGCGGGCGGCGGCCGCGCTCGCCGCGGACCCGGACCGCGAACTGGGCGACGCCCTGCTGGATCAGCGGATCATGGCCGGGATCGGGAACATGTACAAGGTCGAGATCTGCTTCCTGCTCGGCGTCACGCCATGGACCCCGGTATCCGGGGTGGACCCGGCGAAGGCCGTCGCGCTCGGCCGCAAGCTGTTGAAGGCCAACGCCTGGCGCACCTCGCAGACCACCACCGGTGATCTGCGCCGCGGCCGCGAGCACTGGGCCTACGAACGGACCAAACAAGGCTGTTTCCGCTGCGGCGGGCGGCTCCGGATCGCCCCACAGGGCACCGGGCACCAGGCGAGGCCGACCTGGTTCTGCCCGAAATGCCAGTCAGGACCCGCTCCCAGTGGCTAAGCTGGCCTCGTGACGCTGTTCAAGCTCCCGCTCTACGGGACAGACACCGAACGCGGCGACCTCGCTCCCTGAGCCGCCCGCTCCCTCCGCACGTCACCCTTCACCTCCTTTCAGGGAGCTTTGTCATGCCCGGATTCCTCACGGGCGAGGCGCTGCGCGCGTTCGTGCACGCCCTGCCCAAGGTCGAACTCCATGTCCACCTCGTCGGTTCGGCGAGCCTGCCCACGGTGCTGGAACTGGCCCGGCGGCGCCCCTCGGCGGGGGTACCGACCGAGGCCGACGCGCTCGCCGACTTCTTCACCTTCCGCGACTTCCCGCATTTCCTCCGCAACTACCTGGCGGTGACGTCGCTGGTGCGCGACGCCCGCGACATCCACACCCTCGTCACCGGGCTGGCGGCCGATCTGGCCGCGCAGAACGCCCGGTACGCCGAGGTGACCGTGACGCCGTACAACCACGTCCTCGACGGGATGTCCCCGGACGATCTCCTCACCGGTCTCGCCACTGGGCGAGCCGCGGCGCGAGCGGACCACGGGGTGGAACTGGCCTGGTGTTTCGACATTCCCGGTGAGAAGGGGGTCGTCGCCGGGCGCGAGACGGTCGTGTTCGCGCTCCGCGAACGCCCCGAAGGCCTGGTGTCCTTCGGGCTCGGCGGACCCGAGGTCGGCGTCGGCCGCGCGCAGTTCGCCCCGTTCTTCACCACGGCACGGGAGGCGGGGCTGCACAGCGTCCCGCACGCCGGTGAGACGACCGGGCCGGCCACCGTCTGGTCGGCGGTGCACGACCTCGGCGCCGAGCGGATCGGCCACGGCGTCGGCGCGTACACCGATCCGGCACTACTGGAACACCTTGCCGCACAAGGGATCCCGCTGGAGGTCTGCCCCACCTCGAATGTCCGAACAGGACAGTTCCGGTCGATCGAAGCGCATCCCGTGCGACGGTTGCTCGACCACGGCGTGGTGGTCACGCTCAACACCGACGACCCGCCGATGTTCGGCGCCACGCTCGACGGCGAGTACTTGGCGGTGGCCGAAACGCTGGGCCTGACCACGACCGAAATCGCCCGATTCGCGCAGAACGCGGTGAACGCGTCTTTCCTGGCACCGGCGGCCAAGACCGCCCTGTTGACGGAGATCGGAGAAATCTTGTTGCAGGACCCCGAAGTCCTCGCATAGCGTGGTGGTACACGAGAGAGGAGGTGGTCCAAAGTTGTATTCCAACAGGACTCGTGAGGTGACTGTCCGCTAGCGGACGGCACGCGTAGGACTTTTGAGCAGCGATACAACGCAAGTTGGAGCCACCTTCGGCTCGTCGTCTCTGCTTCGCGTGGTGCCTGATAGCGAATACCAGGCAGTCACCGGGCCCCCGAGGTACCCGAGCACCGGTCCGGCTCGGGCCCGGCCGCCGATTCCGGCGTCCGGGAGCCGCCTCGGGGCACCCTCATTTCCGGGTCGTTACTCCTTTCGCGCGGCCAGACGGACCGCCCACCGTCTTGGAGAACCGTCCGCCGCTGTTCCGCCCCCGGACCCCGAAGACTGGATAGCCTGACGCCATGTTGAGGCCCGATTTCCCGATCATCACCCCGCGCCTTACCCTCCGCGCTTTCAGCCCGGACGATCTCGACGAACTCAATTCCTTCCAGTCCCGCGCCGACGTCGCCCGCTACCTCTATTGGAGCCCGCGCAGCCGGGCCGAATCCGCCGCCGCGCTCGCGAAGCGCGTGCACAGCGGCAGCCTGTCCCAGGAGGGCCAGTTCCTGGCCGTGGCCGTGGAGCTGACCGAGACCGGGCAACTGATCGGCGACCTGAACCTCGAGTACCTCAGCAGCGAGCACCGGCAGGGCGAGATCGGTTTCGTGTTCCATCCCGATCACCACGGCAAGGGGTTCGCCGCGGAGGCCGCCGTCGAACTGCTCCGGCTCGGCTTCGAAGACCTCGGGCTGCACCGGATCATCGGCCGCTGCGACGGCCGCAACACCGCGTCGGCCACGCTGATGGAACGCCTCGGCATGCGCAAGGAAGCGCATCTGCGGCAGAACGAGATCGTGAAGGGCGAGTGGTGCGACGAACTCGTCTTCGCGATGCTCGAGGACGAGTGGAAGGCGCGCCTCGCGTAACCGAATGGAGATCACGCGTGATCAGGTGGAGATCACGCGTGATCTCCGCCTGATCACGCGTGATCTCCATTCAGGCACGGATGATGTCCGTCTCGACACGGGAAGCTAAGGCCTTGGGCGAGCACGATCGAGCGGCACGGCGGCCACCAGGCATGATGGGGCCGTGTTCTTCGACAAGATCGTCCGCCCCGCTCTCTACCTGGTCTCCGGCAGCGACCCCGAAACCGTGCACGAGCGCACCATCGGCACGCTCGCCAGGCTGAGCCGGGTCCCCCCCGCGCTCGGCGCGCTCGGCCGCGTCTACCGGACGGACGATCCGGTCACCTTCCTCGGGCTCCGCTTCCCGAACCGCGTCGGCCTCGCCGCCGGGATGGACAAGAACGGCCGGGCGCTGCACGCCTGGCCCGCGCTTGGCTTCGGCTTCGTCGAGGTCGGCACGGTGACCCGGCACCCGCAGCCGGGCAACGACAAGCCGCGGCTGTTCACCCTTGCCGAGACCGACGCGGTGATCAACCGGATGGGCTTCAACAACGAAGGCGCGGAAGCACTCGCCGCCCGCCTCGCCGCGGGCGGGAAGCCGCCGGTGCCGCTCGGCGTCAGCATCGGCAAGTCCAAGGTGACCCCGCTCGACGAAGCCGTCGAGGACTACCGGTTCTCACTGCGTGCGCTGTATCCGTACGCCGACTACTTCGCGATCAACGTCAGTTCGCCCAACACACCGGGATTGCGGGCGTTGCAGGACAAGTCCGCGCTGGCCGAACTGCTCTCCGAACTCCGCGAGACCTCCACGGCACTGGCGGGCGAGGCCGCGCCGACACCGGTGCTGGTGAAGGTCGCCCCCGACCTCACCGACGAAGCCCTCGCGGAACTGCTGGAAGTCTGCCTCGAACACGGTGTCGCCGGGCTGATCGCGACCAACACGACGCTGTCCCGCGAAGGGATCGCGCCAACGGAAGCGACCGTCGGCGAACAGGCGGGCGGACTCTCCGGCCGCCCGCTCACCGCCCGCTCGGTCGAGGTGGTGCGGTTCGTGCACGACGAGACCGGCGGCAAGCTGCCGATCATCGGCGTCGGCGGGATCTTCGACGCCGGCGCCGCCGCCCGGATGCTCGACGCCGGCGCCGGTCTTGTCCAGCTCTACTCCGGTTTCGCCCTGCACGGTCCCGGTCTGGTCAAGCGGGTCGCCCGAGGTCTCGCGGCCCGGCCGTACTGACGAACCTGAGATAGGCACGCCAGCACCGGTACCGCGTCAATTCGGTGGCCGTCGCCGTCGCCGACTGGTCACAGAGGACGGCCAGCGGGGTTTCGCCGCCGTCCAGCCGGATCCGGCCGAGCACGAACGGTTCGGCCAGCGTGGCGGCGAACGCGCCGAGAGCGGCGGGTGAGAGGCGCCAGCGTTCCCCCGACAGCATGGTGTGCTCGCCCGGGGCGCTCACCGGCACCACGCCCGGCTGGGGTGGGTCGGTCGGCAGCAACAGCATCCGGTAGCCCTCACCGGTCTGGACCAGGCCGGTGAACCGTGCGCCCGCAGCGACCAGCCGTCCGTTCAGCGGCTGACCGCGCAGGTGCGCCCCGAACACCACGAGGTCCGCGCCCGGTGCGGGATAAGGGAAATCGGCCTGTTCGTCGGTGAGCACGGCGGCGAGGTCGATGGCGACCTGGTCGTCGAACGGCCGCACCACCACCGACACCCCGTACGGCCCGAGATCCGACGGCGACGACGGCACCGTGACCGCGGCGAGGTCGAGCAGGTTGACGAACGCCGTGAACCGCTCCAGCCGTTTCGCGACACCGTCCGGATCGGACAGCGCCTCGGTGACTTCGGGATGGTCCGCGACGGTCGGGAGGACCAGGGCGTCGTACTCGGACAGCGTCCGGAGCGCGAGCATCCCGGCCTCGGCGACCCGCCGGCGATCGGCGGTGAAGCCGTCGTCGTGGATCAGCTCGCCGACCGACAACAGCGCCGACACCTCCACCGTCTCCACGACGGCCCCGGACGCTCGCAGCGCCGAAACCGCGCCGACGAAAGCGGACCGGGCCCGCAGCGAGAGACCGGTGAGCGTTTCGGAGCCGGGGATCGCCACTCGCGGCCGATCCCCCGCGGAGAGCCGGACGTCGGGCGGCCAGTCCCGCGCGAGCGGGTCGATCCCGTCGGGACCGGTCATCAACCCCAGCGCGCGCTGGCCGAGGGTGAGGCTGCGCGCGAACAGGGCGATCCCGCCGCACGGCGCGGCACCGGTCTTGGGCACGAGGCCCAGCGTCGGCTTCAGCCCGACGATCCCGTTGAGTGAAGCGGGCACCCGGCCCGCTCCCGCCGTGTCCGTCACGACCGCCAGATCGACCAGGCCGAGCGCGACGGCGACGGCCGCGCCGCTGCTCGCGCTCCCCGAGACCCTGGCGGTGTTCAGCGCGGCGCTCACGGCGCCGTACGGGCTGTGGGTGTGCTCGAGGTCGCTGCCGAACCGGTCGCAGTTGGTCTTGCCGACCACCACCGCTCCGGCGGCGGCCAGCCGGGACACCGCCGGGACACCGACGCAGCAGACGTCCTCCCCCGCTGTGGGAAGACCGGCGACGTCGATGACATCGGCGACCGCCACCAGGGTTCCGGCGAGTGGGAGGTCCGTCCCGGCGCGTACGCGTTCATCGACCGCCTTCGCGTCCACGAGGGCGTCTTCCAGGGGGCGGAGCATGATCCAGACGTCGGGGCGGTCGACCTCGGTGATCCGGTCGTAGGCCGCGACGACGCGCTGGTAGGAGCTGGGCGGCGGGGTCGGGATCGGCTCTTGTTCCGGGGGGAGCGTCGTCACTGGGCGTCCTTTCCTCGATGGGGACGAGAAAGACCACTGCGCGAGATCCACTGTGTCCGGTCCGCCACCCTGGAACGCCCGCTCACGCGGGCTGGGTTCAGGCCCGAGCTGGGAGGAGCACTGCGTGCATGAGAGAAACGTTAGGCATCGCGGGTTGCCATCACCAGCGGTTTCGGGCCACACGCGCGTTTCGGTATCCCACAGTGAGCGAGTCGTTACGCAATGGAGTATTAGCGACGACGAATGAGACGATTGTCCAGGAAAGCGCCTGCTTAGAAGCTTGCGGTCGGAGCGGCTGGGTGGATTCTGGGTCGTCCCCCGCACCGGAATCCACCCAGTCCCGCCATTACCCGCCCGATCGCGACTTGGTCAGCTGCTCGGGCCTGCTCACCCCCGCGCGGTGCGGATATCCCCCCTGTGGCGTTGGGCCTATCTACCGATCTACGAGACAACCGCCTCGCTCAGGAAAGTTCGCGCAGCGCCATGGCCAGTCCGGCGAGCTTGTCGGTCGCGTCGGAGAGCGACTCCTTGGACGACGTCATGCCGTCCGAGCTCGCGGCGACGGTGTGTCCGGCAGCGGCGACGAGACCGCCGTAGCCGTCGAGGCCGTCGTCGAGCTGGACGCGCAGTTGCTTGACGGCGGCGTCGAGAGCGCCCCGCTCGCGCTCGGGAGCGGCGTCACGGCCGCGTTCGATGGCCTGGATCCGGCCCGCGAGGCCACGCAGGGCCTGCGCCGCCTCCGTGGCGGTGGCCCGGGCGTCCGCCACGGCGATCTCCGACACCGGCATGGTGCCGAGCGACGTCGGCTGCGAAAGCTGGCGAAGCAGCTCCGACAGCGAAGCCTCGCTTTCGACGAGGCGTTCCATCGGCTCCCGCGCGACGGATCGCGCCGGGGGAAGCGGTGGCGGAGCGGCGGGCGCGGCGGGCAGCACGGTGCGCTTGAGCGTCCGCAGCCGCAGTCCCGACCGGACACCGAAAGTGCCGAAGACGATGGTGAACGCGCTGCCCGCGATGGCCTGGAGGATGTCGGCCTGTCCCGACTTCAGCAGGCCGGTGCCCGCGGCGACGGCGAACAGTCCACAAAGGATGGTGAGGAGGATCCAGAACGTCATCGCACGGGAAGTGCGGCGCTTCTGTCGCTCCAGTTTGGCGGCCGGCTCGTTCCAGCGGGCCCATTTGGCCTTCGCCTCGGCGACGACCGGGATCTGCCCCGCGGCCATGGACGTCAGCTGCTGCGACATCTTCGGCATCGGGGGCATCTTCGGCATGAGCGGCCGCGGCGCGGGCGGCGTGGGTGTCGACGGCCGGGAACCCTGCTCGGAGGGCGGGATGTAGCGCTGCAGCTTCTCCTGCGCGCGCTGGGCGTAATCGGGCAGCTTCTCGATGTGCTTCTCCAGCTTGGCGGTGAACTCCCCGAAGTCCTTGCGCCTGCCCTGGCCCATTGCCCTCGCCCCTCTGATAGGTGAGTCCGGTCCCGCACCCCGCGGGGTGCGGGACCGGCTCTAGGTGATGTGTCAGGCGGGGTTCTTGCCCTGTTCGGCCTGAACCCGTGCCTGGATCTCACGCTGGATGTCCGCACCGCTCGACGCCTTCGGCGCGGCGGCGGCGGTGGTCTTGCCGTCGGTCACCTGCGCGACGGAGTCACCCTTCATGGAGGCGCGGATCTGCTCCAGACGCGAGTGTCCGGCGAACTGCGTCGTGGAGGCCTGGACCTCCATCATCCGGCCCTGGACGGAGTTCTGTGCGAGTTCGGCCGAGCCGAGCGCGGTGGTGTAGCGCTTCTCGATCTTGTCGCGAACGTCTTCCAGTGACGGGGTGTTGCCCGGCGCGGCCAGCTGGCTCATCTGGTTCAGCGAAGCGGAGACCTGCTCCTGCATCTTCGCCTGCTCCAGCTGCGAGAGCAGCTTGGTGCGCTCGGCCAGCTTCTGCTGCAACATGGTCGCGTTGCGCTCGACGGCCTTCTTCGCCTGCTCCGCCGCCTGAAGCGACTGGTCGTGCAGGGTCTTCAGGTCTTCGATGCTCTGCTCGGCGGTGACGAGCTGTGCGGCGAAACTCTCCGCCGCGTTCTCGAACTCGGTCGCCTTCTGCTCATCGCCCTTGGCACGCGCCTCGTCGGCGAGCACCAGCGCCTGGCGGGTCGAAGCCTGCAGCTTCTCCACGTCGCCGAGCTGACGGTTCAGCTTCATCTCCAGCTGACGCTGGTTACCGATCACCGAGGCCGCCTGCTGGGTCAGCGCCTGGTGATTGCGCTGCGCCTCCTCGATGGCCTGCTGGATCTGTACCTTCGGGTCGGCGTGCTCGTCGATCTTCGACGAGAACGCCGCCATCATGTACTTCCAGAACTTCACGAACGGGTTGGCCATCTCCTCCGCCTGCCTTCTCGCATCCCACGGGCTGTTACCTCGAGGTGGGGCGTCCCCTCTTGTGATGTTGCAACGTCCCGACCCCGGCGTTGAGTTCCATCGTGTCAGGTCGGCGTCCCGTGTTCCAGGCGACCCCGACGGAATTCAGGGATCCCCCTGACTGTGATGTTCACGACCTTTCAGGTTCGCCGGGTGGTGACCCTGGGTGAAGACGGCTGGAATACGAGCCCGGACTCAGCGGCGCAGGGTGGTCGCCCGCTCGATCCGCGTGAGCTTCTCAGGGTTGCGCACGGCGTAAAGGTCGGTGATCAGGCCGTCGTCGACCCGCACCGCGACGACGGTGTCGACCTCGCCGCCGAGCCGGAGGATCAGCGCCGGATGGCCGTTGACCTGCGCCGTCCGCATCGTGGCCGCGTCGTCCCTCGCCGGACGGCTCGTGGCCAGCAGCGGCGCGACGCGGGCGGCCCCGACCACCGGTTCCAGCACTGCCTGCACCACTCCGCCGCCGTCGCCGAGGAAGACGACGTCCGGTGCGAGGACGTCGAGCAGCCCCTGCAGGTCACCTGTTCGGACCGCCCGGTGGAACGCGTCGAGCACGCCACGGGTCTCGGCCGGGGACGCGGCACCCCGCGGCCGCCGGGCGGCGACGTGCGCCCGGGCCCGGTGAGCGATCTGGTGGACCGCGACCGGGGTCTTGCCCACGGCCTCGGCGATCTCGTCGTAGGCCACGTCGAACACCTCACGCAGCACGAACACCGCGCGTTCGGTCGGCGCGAGGGTCTCCAGCACCAGCAGCATCGCCATCGAAACGCTGTCGGCCAGCTCGACGTCCTCGGCCACGTCCGGCGTGGTCAGCAGCGGTTCGGGCAGCCAAGGACCGACGTAGGACTCCTTGCGTCGGCCGAGGGTGCGCAGCCTGCCGAGCGCCTGCCGGGTGGTGACGCGGACCAGGTAGGCCCGCGGGTTTTCCACGGTGCCGTGCTCGACGCCCGACCAGCGCAGCCAGGTCTCCTGGAGGACGTCCTCCGCGTCGGCGGCCGAGCCGAGCATCTCGTAGGCGACGGTGAACAGCAGGTTCCGGTGGGCGACGAACGCCTCGGTGGCGGGGTCCGGGGCGGGCATGGGTGGCTCCTGTTCCCTCTCGACGGTTGTCGCGCACAAGACACCGGACCTCGCCGCTTTCTGACACCTGAAGGACGTGTTTCACGTCACCTGATCGTGTTGTCAGGCCGGGCGGGTCAGCGGCATCTGGTGGTCGTTCGCTTCACCACCCGATCATGAATGAGGACGAAGTCATGGACAGCCGTTTCGATTTGAACAGCACCGAGCTCGGCGCCAAGCTCGGCAAGCGTTTCGCCGCCGTCAGTGTGGCGATCAAGGGGTCGACGCTGCCGAAGGTCACCCAAGAACTGGTGTCGCTGCGGGCCAGCCAGCTCAACGGCTGCGGGTTCTGCGTCGACGCGCACGCCAAGGACCTGACGGCGGCAGGCGAACCCGCGGTCCGCGTCAACCTGGTCGCCGCCTGGCGCGAATCGACCGTGTTCACCCAGGCCGAGCGGGCCGCGCTGGTCTTCGCGGAGGAAGGCAGCCGCCTCGCCGACGCGCACCAGGGCGTCTCGGACGAGACCTGGTCGCAGGTGTGCGAGCACTACGACGACGACCAGATCGCCGCGCTGGTCTACCTGGTCGCGATGATCAATGCCGCCAACCGGCTGCTCGTCGTCACGCACACCAAGGGTGGCTCCTACCAGGCGGGCGCGTTCGACAGCGCCGCGAGCTGACCCAGGAACGAGGAAGGCCCCAGGCGGACTGCCCGGGGCCTCTCACGTCACAGCTGCTAGGCCGCGACCATCTTCGGTGCGGCGATCGTCGTCCGCAGGGCCGGGCTCATCCGCGGCGGCGGCGAGATCCGCAAGTCGGCCAGGTCGTTACCGATCAGCTCGGATACCAGGCGCCCACCTTCGAGACCGGCCTCGGCGCTCTCACGCTCCGGAGCACGGCGCTTGCCCGCCTCGACCTTCTCGTCCACCGGGGCGACCTCGACATTGTCGATCGCCGAGACGTCGGCGGCGACCTTGTGCAGGAGTTCGCCGAGCGGAAGCTCCAGGGCCTCGCAAATGGACGCCAGCAGCTCGCTGGACGCTTCCTTCTGCCCGCGCTCGACCTCGGAAAGGTAGCCAAGGCTCACCCTGGCGGCGCGGGAGATGTCCCGCAGCGTTCGACGCTGGTTCGTGCGGGCGTGTCGGAGCCGGTCGCCGATCGCCTCGCGCAACAGCACGGTCATCACGCGCCTCCCTTCCAGGACTGACTGCCCCCTACGTTACCCAGTGCGGTGCCCTGGGCGCAGGTGTTGACACGGCAATACGCCAAGGGCGAACGCGGCGATCATGCGAGATGTTCCCCCAGCAGGGCGAACGCGCCGCGGACGGCCCCGGCCCTGACCGAAGCTCGATCACCGCTCAAGTCCAGCGTACGGACGGTGAGCACGGCCGGCCCGGCGAGCCCGACATGGACGGTGCCGGGTGCGATGCCGTGCTGCCCCGCCGGACCCGCGACACCGGTCAGGCCGAGGCCCCAGGTGGCGCCGCAGCGGTCTCTCGCGCCGGCGGCCAACTGAGCCGCGACCTCGGGATGAACGGCGCCATGCGCGGCGAGAAGGTCTTCGTCGACCCCGGCGAGCGAAGCCTTGAGATCGGTGGCGTAGACGATCAGCCCGCCCCGGACGGCGGCACTCGATCCGGGGACGCGGGTCAGCGTCGCGCAGACCAAGCCGGCGGTCAGCGACTCGGCCGTCGCCACCGTCTCCCCTCGCTCGATCAGGTGAGTGATCAAGGTCTCAGGTCCAGCTATGCCCCCGCCACCACCCTCAGCGGACACGCTGCGCGCGGCTGTGCCTGTCATAAGCCCGCGGCACGCCGTCCGGCGGCACGGAGCCGCACCGCCCGCACGACGTAGTCGAGCCCGGTCACGACGGTCAGCACGAGTGCGAGCCCCATCAGCACCCACCGCACCGGCTCGGCGGCCGCGGGCAGGGGCAGCAGGTACGCGGTGATGGCCGCGATCTGCGCGAGCGTCTTGGCCTTGCCGCCCCGGCTGGCCGGGATGACGCCGTGCCTGATCACCCAGAACCGCAGCAGCGTCACGCCGATCTCGCGGAGCGCGATGACGATGGTGACCCACCAGCCCAGTTCGCCGAGCACACTCAGCCCGATCAGCGCGGCGCCGATCAGCGCCTTGTCCGCGATCGGGTCGGCGATCTTGCCGAAGTCGGTGATCAGCCCGTACTTGCGCGCGACCCAGCCGTCGACCTGGTCGGTGAACGACGCGATCGCGAACAGCGTGGTGGCGATCGCGCGCCAGAACGTGTCCGTCCCGTCGCCGGCGAACAGCGCCATCACGAACAGCGGCACCAGCACCAGCCGCGACATCGTGAGGAGGTTCGCCAGGTTCAGCGTCGGGACCGGGGTGGCCTCGGGGACCCGGGCGTGCTCACCGCCGGTTCCCTCGCCCGCCCCGGCGTCGCTCGGGGCGGCATTCACCGGTCGGCCTCGAGCGGCGCGGGCCGCACGATCAGGTCGACACCCTCGGAGTCGACGACCTCGCAGCGCACGAAGTCACCGACCGCCAGCGAGGGCAGGTCGTCCGTCTCGATCAGGACGCATTCGCCGTCGACCTCGGGCGCCTGGTGCGCGGCGCGGCCGATCGGGTCTTCGCCGTCCTCGGCCTGCTCGATCAGCACGTCGACGAAGTCGCCGACGCGCTCCTCGGCACGCTGCGAGGTCAGCTCCTCGACCAGCGCGGAGATCCGGGAGACTCGCTCGGCCACCACGGTCTCGTCGAGTTTGCCGTCGAAGGTCTCGGCCTCGGTGCCGTCCTCGTCCGAGTAGCCGAAGACGCCCACCGCGTCGAGCCGCGCACCGGTCAGGAAGCGCTCCAGCTCGGCGACGTCCTCTTCGGTCTCGCCGGGGAAGCCGACGATGACATTGGTGCGGATGCCCGCGCTGGGCGAGTACTCCCGGATCTGCTCGGTCAGCGCGAGGAACGAGTCCGTGGAGCCGAAGCGGCGCATGCGGCGCAGCACGGTCTCGCTGGAGTGCTGGAAGGACAGGTCGAAGTAGTCGGCGACGCCCGGCGTGGTCGCGATGGCCTTGACCAGGCCGGGGCGCGTCTCGGCGGGCTGCAGATAGGAGACGCGGACACGCTCGATACCGGCCACCGCGGCCAGGCGCGGGACCAGCAGTTCCAGCGCGCGGGCGCCGTCACGGCCGAAGTCCTTGCCGTAGGAGGTGGAGTTCTCCGAGACGAGGAAGACCTCCTTGACGCCGTTCTCCGCGAGCCACATCGCCTCGGCGACGATCTCGTCCGGCTGCCGGGACACGAAGGAGCCCCGGAACGACGGGATCGCGCAGAACGAGCAGCGGCGGTCGCAGCCGGAAGCGATCTTCAGCGCGGCCACCGGGGAGGTGTCGAGCCGGGTCCGCAGCACCCTCGGCCCCCAGCCGTGCTGCGCGTGCCCTGGCACCTCGACCGTCTCGGCGGCCGTCGGGCGCTGGACCGGGCTGATCGGCAGCAGCTTGCGGCGGTCGGAGGGGGTGTGAGACTCGACCTTGCGGCCCGCCACGACGTCGTCCAGGCGGTCGGAGAGGTCGGCGTAGTGGTCGAAACCCAGGACCGCGTCGGCCTCGGGCAGGTTTTCGGCCAGCTCGTTGCCGTAGCGCTCGGCCATGCAGCCGACGGCGACGACCTTCTTCCCGGTGTCGGACGCGGCGAGCAGCGTGTCGACCGAATCCTTCTTCGCGGACTCGACGAAGCCGCAGGTGTTGACCACCACGACGTCGGAGTCCTCGGGCTCGGCGGCGAGCTCCCAGCCGCCCGCCGCCAGCCGTCCGGCGAGTTCCTCGGAATCGACCTCGTTGCGGGCGCAACCGAGGGTCAGCAAGGACACGCGGCGGGTGGCGACAGGATCAGTGGTGGGAGAAGGCACGTGCCTCAGGGTAGCTGGCCTGTTCTCGGGGTCGGCGATCGCTCGCTCGGGCGAGTCCTCGGCCGGGCACGGCCTCGATGATGGCTTAATGGTGGATGTGCTGCCAGACCCCCTCGAACCGCTCCATCGCCGCCGCCCGGCCGTTCGCCGGGCGCGGATCGCGGACGTCCGCAAGATCAAGGCGCTGGTCGACTCCGACGCGGGGACGGTGCTGCTGGAGAAGGAGCTCGTCACCCTCTACGAGAGTGTCCAGGAGTTCTGGGTGGTCGAAGACGGTGACGACGTACTCGGCTGTGGTGCCCTCCACGTGCTCTGGGAGGACATCGGCGAGCTGCGCACCATCGCGGTCGACAAGACGTCCCGGGGTCGCGGGATCGGGCACGCGCTGGTGGGGCAACTGATCGGCTTCGCCCGCGAGATCGGGCTGAAGCGGCTGTTCGTGCTGACCTTCGAGACCCGCTTCTTCGCTGGTCACGGCTTCGTCGAGATCGACGGCACCCCGGTGACCCAGGAGGTCTACGAGGAGATGCGGCGCTCGGCCGATCCTGGTGTCGCGGAGTTCCTCGACCTGCCGTACGTGAAGCCCAACACCTTGGGCAACAGCCGGATGTTGCTGGAGCTTTAGAGCTTTCGTGAGCTGCGTGCGAAGGGGACTTTCCCCGCATCGCACGCGGCGAAGGGCGCTTTCCCCTCATCGCACGCGGCGATGGTCCCCTTCAGCTCTTCTTCCCTGACGGACGGAACCGAGGCACGACGCGGGTCGAGGAGATCCTCGAACCGGAGCAGATCGGGTACCAGTACGCGGAAGGCGTCCGGCATCCGGCATCCGGCATCCGGCATCCGGCATCCGGAGACCATCGAACCACCTGCTGGACCTGTTCCGGAGCTACCGGAACACCCCCCACCTACCCGAAGTTCCAGGCGTGGTGGCGAGAAGCCCAGCTTCCCGTGCTCGCCATGTGGGGTCGCGACGACCCGTTCTTCAACCCGGCGGGGGCCGAAGCGTTCCGGAATGATGTTCCCTCGGCGGAGGTTCATCTCTTCGACACCGGGCATTTCGCGCTGGAAGAGGACCTCGAACCGATCAGAGCTGATCGACCGCTTCCTGGCGGCGCGTCACTGAAAGGCGGCACATGGACACCTCGGTCACCGACCACCTGCTCAGCACAACGCGGTCGGTCCGCCGCAAACTCGACCTGGACCGGCCAGTGGAACCCGAGGTGCTCGAAGAGTGCCTGCGGCTCGCACTGCAGGCGCCGACCCCGGGCAACCAGCAGGCCTGGCGCTGGCTCGTCGTCCGCGACCAGGGTGTGAAGGACAAACTCGCGGAGCTGTTCCGGCGAGTGGGGAACGCCTACCTGGAGGCGAACGCCGCCGCGCTGGGGCAGGCGATCACCGAACCGTCCGTGGCGAGGGCGTTCGCCTCGGGGCAGCACCTGATCGATGTGATCGACCGGGTGCCGGTGTACGTCATCCCGTGCCTGACCGGCAGGCCGAGCGGCGACAACGCGACCGACGCCGCGTTCTACGGCGGCATCTTCCCGGCGGTATGGAACTTCCAGCTGGCGCTGCGGTCGCGCGGCCTCGGCTCGACGCTCACGACGTATCACCTGACGCACGAGGCGGAGGCGGCCGAGATCCTCGGCATCCCCTCCGATGTCACGCAGGTCGGACTGCTGCCGGTCGCCTACACGACGGTGCCGGACTTCAAGCCCGCGTCGCGCGTGCCGCTGCCGGAAGTCGCGTACCTCGACGGCTGGGGCAACGCGCTCTAAGGCTGGGGTGGTCGAGTGGGTAAGGACGGTCAGAACCGTTTTGCCACTCACGAGACCCGCAGGGTGACCTGGTCGCCGCCCGAACTCACGGCGACCAGGTCCACCCGGCAGCCGGCGAACTCGACGGACTGCCTGCCACCTCGTCCGGTGGAGGCGACTTCCGCCGTCGTCCGCTCACCGCGTCCGGGTTCGGCCAGGGTCAGCTCGACCACGGCCTCTCCTTCCCAGACGCAGACCGTGTCCGCGGGGCAGCGGGAATCGGACACCAAACGGGCGAAGCGGATACTGACGTCTTTCGACGCGACCTCGGTCGTGTCACCGACTTTGAGGACGACGGTCTCCCCCAGCCCCACGGTGCGCTGGGGTTGCTGCACCGGGGCGAGCTGGGCCGCCGCGGGTTGTTCGCGCGCGGCGGAGCTGTCGGCCCCGCAGGCGAGACCGGCCAGGGCGCAGAGGACGACGAGCAGCTTCTTGGGGTCCACTGAGTGAGGACGTAACGAAGCAGCTGGCCCGTTGCATCGGTTTTTCAAGTGTCCTGAAAGCCCCTTTATGACACACCTGACCTCCAGGGCCAGGTCAGTCGTCGTCGGAGACGTCCCCGCCGTTCGCGTCCCCGCCGCCGCGGATCATGAACAGCACCGACTCCAGCTCCTCCGGCTTGATCAGCACGTCCCGCGCCTTCGAGCCCTCTGAAGGCCCGACGACGCCCCGGCTTTCCAACAGGTCCATCAGGCGCCCGGCCTTGGCGAAGCCGACGCGCAGTTTCCGCTGCAGCATCGACGTGGAGCCGAACTGCGAGGTGACGATCAGCTCGGCGGCCTGCAGAAGGACGTCGAGGTCGTCGCCGATGTCGGAGTCGATCTCCTTCTTCTCGCCAGCCTTCGCCGCGGTGACGCCGTCCTGGTAGTTCGGCTGCGCCTGCTCCTTCGCGAAGTTGACGACGGCCGAGATCTCCTCGTCGCCGACGAAGGCACCCTGGATACGGACCGGCTTCCCGGCACCCATCGGCAGGTACAGCGCGTCACCCATACCGATGAGCTTCTCCGCGCCCGGCTGGTCGAGGATGACCCGCGAGTCGGTGAGCGAGGAGGTCGCGAACGCCAGCCGCGAGGGCACGTTGGTCTTGATCAGGCCGGTCACGACATCGACCGACGGACGCTGCGTCGCCAGGACCAGGTGGATACCGGCGGCACGCGCCTTCTGGGTGATCCGGACGATCGCGTCCTCGACGTCGCGTGGCGCGGTCATCATCAGGTCGGCGAGCTCGTCGACGATCGCCATGATGTACGGGTATGGCTCGTACACGCGCTCGCTGCCGGGCGGCGCGGTGATCTCGCCCGAGCGGACCTTCTTGTTGTAGTCGTCGATGTGCCGGACCTTGTTGACCTGCATGTCCTGATACCGCTGCTCCATCTCCTCCACCAGCCAGGCCAGCGCCGCGGCGGCCTTCTTCGGCTGGGTGATGATGGGCGTGATCAGGTGCGGGATGCCCTCGTACGGGGTCAGTTCCACCATCTTCGGGTCGATCAGGATCATCCGGCACTCGTCCGGCGTCGCCCGCGCGAGCAGCGACACCAGCATCGAATTCACGAAGCTCGACTTACCGGAACCGGTGGACCCCGCCACCAGCAGGTGCGGCATCTTCGTCAGGTTCGCGGTGACGAAGTGACCCTCGATGTCCTTGCCGAGCCCGATGACCATCGGGTGGTTGTCCTTGACCGTCGACGGCGCGCGCAGCACGTCGCCGAGGCGCACCATCTCGCGGTCGGAGTTCGGCACCTCGATGCCGACCGCGGACTTGCCGGGGATCGGCGCCAGCAGCCGGACGTTGTCGGTCGCCACCGCGTAGGCGATGTTCTTGGTCAGCGCGGTGATCTTCTCGACCTTCACGCCGGGGCCGAGTTCGACCTCGTATCGGGTGACCGTCGGACCCCGCGTGAAGCCGGTGACCTGCGCGTCGACGTTGAACTGGTCCAGCACGCCGGTAATCGCCTCGATCATGGCGTCGTTGGCCTTGCTGCGGGACTTCGGCGCGTCGCCGAGCTTCAGCAGGTCCGGCGGCGGGAGCTTGTAGTCGCCTTCGACGGTCCTGGTGACCGCCATCGGCGGCTCGGCCTTCTTCGGCTTCTTCTCCTCGACAGGCTTGGCGGGGGGCTTAGGCGGGCGAAGCGGCGTCGGCGCTTCGGCCAG
The DNA here is from genome assembly GCF_047608695.1 of Amycolatopsis sp. cmx-11-32. Taxonomy (NCBI): domain Bacteria; kingdom Bacillati; phylum Actinomycetota; class Actinomycetes; order Pseudonocardiales; family Pseudonocardiaceae; genus Amycolatopsis; species Amycolatopsis sp. cmx-11-32. Next base: position 618,311 of record NZ_JADNQN010000005.1, read on the forward strand.
CGCGGCTTCGATGTCGAGCTGCTCCCCCGCGTTGTCGCCGGCGCCCTGGCGGCGCCGCGACGGTTTCCGCAGGCGGACCGACTTCGGGTCGGCTTCGGTGACGGCGTCGCGTTCGTCGTGGATGGCCTTGCGCTCGGCCTCGGCCTCTTCGATCTCTTCGGGATCGAGACCCCAGCTGCGCAGCCGGTGCGGAATCTCCCGGACCGGGGTCCCGGTGAACACGAGGGTGCCGAACAGCAGCACCAGCACCAGCACCGGTACGGCGACCCAGGTGGTGACGCCCATGGTCAGCAGGCCGCCGGAGAACGCGCCGATCACCCCACCGGCGTACATCCGCGCGTCGTTGGTCTCGGGCAGCGCGGTGAAGATGTGCAGCAGGCCGAGCACGGACAGGATGACCAGGACGGTGCCGATGACCATCCGCGGCCGGGCTTCCGGTACCGGTTCGGAGCGCATCAACGCGACGGCCGCCACGACCAGGACCAGCGGCAGCGTCACCGCCCCGGCTCCCAGCAACGAGCGGGTGCCGATCTCCACCCAGCCGCCGACGGGACCCGCGGCCCGCCACCAGACGCCGAACGCGATCACCAGCGCCAGCGCGATCAGGCCGAGGGCGAGACCGTCGCGGCGGTGTTCGGGTTCGAGTTCGCGACCGCGGCCGACCGTCCTCGCGAGGGTGCCGAGCCCCTTCGCGAGCAGATTCCAGGTACCGCGCACGCCCTTGGCGAACGTGCCGGAAGACTTCTTCCTCGGCGCCGGGCGCCGTGGAGCGGGCTTCCTCGCCGTCGTTGACCTGGGCTTCGCCGGGGTACGCGGCTTCCGCGCCGGCCCCTTGCTGCCGCCGCTTCGCGCCGTACTCCGTTTCCTGGTCGTCGACCCGCTAGCCATGTCTCCACGGTAACCGCCTCGACCCCTTCAGTCCCGGGCGCCACTCGGAGCACATCGGAGAACATTCGTCTCAGGTCACAGCTCGAGCGGCCATCCGGGTGAAACGCGGCTCATGACATGCTCTGCCCCATGTTCGCGCTGCATCAGGATGAGAATTCGGCTCACCGCGCTCCGGCGATCTGGCGCACGATGCTGAACATCGACCGGGGGCTGGTCAACTTCGTCGGCAAACTCACCGTCACCGGCGGTGTCCCTGCCGAACTGCGCCGGAAGCCCTTGCTCATGACAGCCAACCACATCGGCGTGTTCGACGCGCTCGTGCTGATGGCTGCCTGCAAACGGATCGGCATCAACCCGCGGTTCATGCTGGCGGGCGGCATCCTCGACGCACCGGTCATCGGCCCGGCGCTGCGGGCCAGCGGCCACCTGCGGGTCGACCGCAAGCAGGCTTCGACGGCCATCGGCCAGTTCGCCGAGGCGGCCGAGGCCCTGCGCACCACCCGTGACCCGCTCATCGTCTACCCCGAAGGCCGGATCAGTCACGATCCCGGCCTGTGGCCCGAACGTGGCAAGACCGGTGCCGCGCGGCTCGCGCTGGCGGCCGGGGTGCCGGTGATCCCGATCAGTCAGTGGGGCGCGCACGAAGCCGTCTACTGGGGGACCGAGACCGTCAACGGTCCCGCCGACCTGTTGCCGCTCGCCAAGTCCGGGCTGAGCGCGCCGATGCGCCGTCCCCGCTTCCAGGTGCATTTCGGCGACCCGGTAAACCTGTCGGAGGTCGAGCCGGAGCGGCCGGGCGCCGGTGTCCGCGCGCACGCCAAGATCATGCAGGCGATCACCGACGGCTTGGTGCCGCTGCGCCGCGGCGAGCTGGACAGGCCGCGGTTCCACGACCCGACGCGGCCGACCGACACCGTCAGCCCCTGGAAGAAGTACTGAGTTCGGGATCCTGAGACGGGTGCTCGCGCTCGTCTCAGGTCGGCGGACGTGAGCACCCGACGCGGGTCCGCACCACGACCTGGCGACGCTGGAAGACCTGCAGTGGACGACGGTTTCGTGGCCGGGAGCACGATCCGGTTCGGCGGCCCCGCCGCCCAGTTCAAGTCCTTTTTGGACAGCACCGGCGGTTTGTGAGCCAAGGGAGAGTTGGCGAACAAGGTCGCGACGTCGTTCACCACCGCGTCCACCGCGCAAGGCGGGCTCGAATCGGGCAATCCGTACGGCGGCTGCAGGGGCGACGGCCTTTTCAAGAACGGGTGAAGGGAACCGCTCGCCCGTCCCCCGCGTCGTAGGGTGGTCACACAGGGTCACGCTACGGGGAGGAAGCGCGATGACCGGCGGGTACGAGGTGGTCCTGGAAGCGATCGGTGCCGCGTCAAGCGCGGCGGAACGGGCTTCAGGCGACGTCGGGCAGGTGCATCTCGCGGCCACGCTCGCCGGTGTGGCGGCAGGACTGCCGGGCGGCGTGTCCGGTGAAGCGGCGCGACTGCTCGCGGACGCCTGGAGCCGCGCGGTGCCCGGCTGGGCGGCGAACACCTCGGAGTACGCCGCACAACTCGGCGAAGCCGCCGCCCGCTACCGCTCGAACGAGCTGGCGGCGTCCCGGGAACTCCACGTCTGATGCTCACCTGGGGCGACGTGCGCCGATGGGATCCGGCCGCGATCGGCGCCGTCGCCGACGCGCTCAACGACGGCTGCACCCGGATCATCGCCGTGAACGACGACGTCGAGTCCATGGCGCGTCTCCCCGGCTGGCTCGGCGAGGCCGCCACCGCCGCGTCGACGCGAGGCGAGTCGCTCACCTCCAGCTTGGAGCAACTGGTGGCCGAAGCGTCCGCGGTCCGGCGGGGCGCGCACGAGGTGCAGATCGCGCTGGACCGGGTCGTCGCGTTCGTGCGGGAGACCGACGAACTCGCTTCCCGGAACGGCCTGATCGTCGGCTCCGGCGGGGAGATCACTTCTTCCGGTGGGCCTTCAGAGCCTCGCGTGATGGCGGAACTGGCCGACCGGGTCGAGCAGATCCTGCGCCGCGCCACCGACGTCGACGCCGATTTCGCCGCCATCATGCAACGGGCCCTTCGCGGCGAGATCACCGAACAGGGTGCCGGCACCCTCGCTCAAGCCGCGGACGCCGGCGCCGCGCAAAGCGGCCTGTCGATCATCCGGCCGCCGGAGAACGGCTCCCCCGGTGACAACAAGGCGTGGTGGGACAGCCTGTCGGATACGGCGAAAGTCGCCCTGCTGCGAGGAAATCCCGGGCTCATCGGGAATCTCGACGGCATCCCGGCCACCGACCGCGACGCCGCCAACCGCGCCGTCCTCGCCAGTGAAATCGCGCGGCTGCGAGGTGATCCGAAGGTGAAAGGCCTGGAAGCCATCGCGCGGCGGCTGGACCAGCCGGAACCGCGGGCGTTCCTGCTGGGGCTGGACACCAGCGGCGACGGGAAGGCGATCGTGTCCGCGGGGAACCCGGACACGGCGATGAACGTGGCGACGTACGTGCCGGGGACCGGGTCGGAACTGGCGAAGATCGGCGGCGACCTGAACCGCTCCGACAAGATGTGGGCCGTGGCGACTACCGCGGGCTCCCCGTCGACCGCGGTGATCACCTGGCTCGGCTACGACGCTCCGAACGGGCTCACCGACGCCGCGAGCGAAAAGTACGCCGATGGAGGTAGAGCCGCACTCACCCAATTCCAGGAAGGGCTGCGGGAAACGCATCAAGGGACGCCGTCGCACAACACGGTGATGGGCCACAGCTACGGCACGACGGTCGTCGGTCACGCCGCCCGCGACGGCGGCCTCGCCGCGGACGAACTCGTCTTCGTGGCGAGCCCGGGAGTCGGCGCGCACGATGTGAGCGAACTGCATCTCGATGGGGTGGATCAGGGCGACGTCGGCGAGCATGTGCACGCGACAGTGGCGGAACACGACATGATCAATCTGGCGAACCTCGAGGTCGCCGGGTACGACCTGGTGCTCGGTCAGGACCCGACCGACGCGGACTTCGGCGGGCAGGTGTTCACCTCGGCGCCGGGGACGGACGGGTTCGGCGGGTACAGCCAGGAAGCGCACAGTGAATACTGGGAAGACAACAACCCCTCGTTGAACAATCTCGGCCAGATCATCGCCGGAAAACCGACGACATGATTCATCGGACACTCCCGTTCATCCTTGCTTCGCTGCTGCTCTCGGCGGCCTGTACCCCTGAAGGTGGGGAGGACATGAAATCGACGATCACCGAACAGCAGGCCCGCGACAAGGTCGAGCAGTACATCCAGGGGGCGCTCTCGGCCTTGCCCGCCCCTGCCGAGCTGAAGGTATTCACTCGAAACCGTTCTGAGTGCACTGACCCCACCGACAACGGCCCCCAAGGCCGCTTCGAGATCTCCGCGACCTACGAGATCGTCGGCCTGGATTCCGCTCAGTTTCCCGGATACTTCACCAAGATCATTCAGTGGTGGGAGTCGCACTCGTTCCGAGTTCTGACCGACTCCCGGCCGACAGATCAATATGTTTTCGCGCGCAACTCCGGCGATGCCTTCGACATGTCGCTCAAGGCGAACGATCTCGGCAAGTTCTATGTCGGCGCGACCTCACCCTGCGTCTGGCCGAACGGCACCCCCGAACCCCAGGCCCTCGAAGCGCCTGTCGCCGCCCCATCGGAACCGGAACCCGCTCCGGTCCGCAGGCCTCGCCGCGCTCCCGTCGATGACGACGACTTCGACCGGACCGACTGGACCGACGGCGGCACCTCCTTCTGAGTCCAGTGACCGTGTGGATTTGGGACGGGAGATGCCCCGAAATCCACACAGTCCGGCGGGACCGTCCCTGTCACGACCGGTTCCGGAGGGGGTGTGTGGAAATAGGGACACTCACCGTCCCTATTTCCACACACCCCTTGCCCTGCGAGCCTCACCCGGCCTCTACCCTCCGGCCGTGACCGCCGAACTCGCCACCCCCTCCCAGCACGTCGCGCACCGCGGCCGGGGCATCACGCTCATCCTGCTCGCCGCGCTCTTCTTCGGGACGTCGGGCGTGCTGGGCAAACCGGCGATGCAGGCCGGGATGTCGCCGGAGCAGGTCGCGGCGATCCGCATCGGACTGTCGGCGATCGTGCTGCTCGCGCTGGTCGCCGCGTTCCGGCCGAGACTGCTCAAAGTGACGAAGCGCGAGTGGCCGCTGCTGCTGGCGTACGGCTCGCTCGGCGTGGCGGGCGTCCAGCTCATGTACTTCGTCGCGGCGGGCCGGATCCCGGTCGGGATCGCGATCCTGCTCGAGTTCACCTCGCCGGTGCTGATCGCGCTGTGGGTGCGGTTCGTGCGGCGGGTGCGGTTGCCGAGGGCGATGTGGGCGGGGATCGCGCTGGCGATGACCGGGCTCGTGCTGGTCGCGCAGGTCTGGGAAGGCCTCACCCTGGACGTCCTCGGGTTGCTCGCCGGGCTCGGCGCGGCGTTCTGTTCCGCGGGATACTTCCTGCTCGGGGAGCGTGGCGTCGCGAACCGGGATCCGCTCGGCATGGTGACCTGGGGGATGACGATCGGCGCGGTCCTCGTGTGCGCGGTCGCGCCACCGTGGACGATTCCGTGGGATGTCCTCGGCGTCCCGGCGACGTTCGGGCCGTGGCGGCCGCCGGTGTGGTCGCTGCTGATCGCGCTGGTGCTGATCGCGACCGTTCTCGCCTACGCGACGGGCATGGCGGCGCTGCGCCACCTTCCGGCGCCGGTGGCGAGCGTCGTGGGGCTGGTGGAGCCGCTGGTCGCCGCCGCCGCGGCCTGGTCACTGCTCGGTGAGGCGCTCAGCTGGATTCAAGCCGCGGGCGCGGTGGTGCTGCTGACCGGCGCGTACATCGTCCAGCTGAATTCGAACGTCGTCCAGACGGACTCAACCCTGCTGGAAGCCCCGTAGGTCACTGATCTCCTGCTGCTGCGAACGCGACGTCGTCGCGGCGAGGTCGCGGGCGTCGGGGTTGCGGCCGTGCTGGGTTTCGGCGTCGGCGATGCGGACGCCCGCCTCGCGCTGCTTCTGCAGCCGCGAGACGAACTTGCGGTCGAAGTCCTTTCCGGACAGTCCGGCCAGTTCCGCCATGTCGCCGGGACCGATGTACCCGTCGCGCTGGATGTGTTCGAGGTTCGGATCGTCCGGCGCGGGCTGGCCCCAGGACTCGATGAGCGCGGAGAGCCGCGCGATCTCCGGTTCGTGCGTGTCGATGACCCGCTTGGCGAGCGTCTTCAGCTGTACGTTGTCGGCGCGGGTTTCCGCCAGGGAAGCCAGATCCACGCCCTGCTGGTGGTGCGCGAGTGCCTGCCGCGCGAACGCGACATCGGCGTCGTTGAACGGAACGGCGGCCTGCTGAACCAGCGGTGACGACCCGGGAGGCGCCGTCTGCGCTTGGGGCGCCTCGTCCGAGCAACCGGCCAGCACGGCGGCCAGGGAGACGGCGGGCAGTAACCGGAGGACGGCGTGCGGCATCGAACTGCTCCTCGGAACGCGCGGTGGAGGTGCCTAGGTTCGCAGAGTCCGCATCGGCCTGTTCACCGGGGGTTGCGCAAACACTTTTCCTCCGGCCCTCGCGGTGTGACAATCCCGCGATTCACCGCCTTGGCGACAGGAGGTAACCGCGAATGGGCGCAGAAACCACCCCGGATCGGACCACCGACCGGGCGGGCCTGCGCCCGGACCTGCGGCAACGCCACGTCCGGATGATCGCGCTCGGCGGCGTCATCGGCGCGAGCCTGTTACGTGTACCCCCACCATCATGCGGTGATTACGCGCGTGAAGTCCCCTTCTCTCGACGGAGTTGGGAAGTGCGCAGGTACCCCCGTTGATCAAGGATTTGGACGCTGAGTGTCCCAGATCCTTCATCAACGATGACCCGACGCCGGTCGCGGAGACTCTTTCGTAGGTGCTTGGGTCTCGTGAGTGGTATGCGACGACGTATGGAGGCTCCCGCCCCTCGGCCCAGTACATGAAGGCCCTCTTCCTTGCGCCTAGCGCAAAAAAGAGGGCCTTCTTGTACTTCAGGTGGGCAAGGCCGCGCGAAGCTAGACCGGGATGACCGTCGGAACGATCATCGGACGGCGCCGGTAGGTGTCGGCGACCCAGCGACCGACGACGCGGCGCACGGCCTGTGCGATGCGGTGCGTGTCGGTGATGCCCTCGGCCTCGGACCTGGCGAGTTCCATCTCCACCAACGGGAGCACGGCGTCGAGTGCCTTCGGATCGTCGGAGAACCCGCGCCCGGACACGGTCGGACGGGTCACCGCGCGGCCGGTGCTGGTGTCCACGGCGACCGTGATGGCGATGAACCCGCCTTCGCCGAGCACGAGCCTGTCGGACAAGGTCGACTCGCCGACGTCGCCGACCGAGAGGCCGTCGACGTACACGTGCCCGACCTCGACCCGGCCGGTCCGCGTGGCCTTGCCGTCGACGAGGTCGACCACGACACCGTCCTCGGCGATGACCACGTTCTCCGGCGCGACGCCGGTGCGCACGGCCAGTTCACCGTTGGCGCGCAGGTGCTTCCACTCGCCGTGCACCGGCATGACGTTGCTGGGGCGCACCGCGTTGTACAGGTACAGCAGCTCGCCGGCCGACGCGTGCCCGGACACGTGCACCTTGGCGTTGCCCTGGTGGACGACGTTCGCGCCGAGCCGGGTGAGGCCGTTGACGACGCCGAAGACCGCGGTTTCGTTGCCCGGGATCATCGAGCTGGCCAGCACGACGGTGTCGCCGGCGCGGATCGAGATCTGCCGGTGCTCGCCGCGCGCCATCCGCGACAGCGCCGACAGCGGCTCGCCCTGCGAACCGGTCGACACGAACAGCACCTTGCTCTCGGGCAGGTCGCTGGCCTGGTCCAGGTTGACCAGCAGGCCGTCAGGCACGTTCAGCAGGCCGAGGTCGGCGGCGATGCCCATGTTCCGGACCATCGACCGGCCGACGAAGGCGACCCGGCGGCCGTGCCGCGTGGCGGCGTCGAGCACCTGCTGGACGCGGTGCACGTGGCTCGCGAAGCAGGCGACGATGACACGCTGGTCGACGCGGCGGATGACATCGTCGAGCACCGGGCCGATGTCGCGTTCCGGCATGACGAACCCGGGTACCTCGGCGTTGGTCGAGTCGACGCAGAACAGGTCCACGCCCTCGTCGCCGAGCCGGGAGAACCCGGCGAGGTCGGTCAGCCTGCCGTCGAGCGGGAGCTGGTCGAGCTTGATGTCACCGGTGTGCAGCACGACACCCGCGGGGGTGCGGATGGCCACCGCGAGCGCGTCCGGGATCGAGTGGTTGACCGCGAAGAACTCGAGGTCGAAGGCGCCGACCGTGCGGCGCTCCCCCTCGCGGACCTCGATCAGGTTCGGCCGCTGGCGGTGCTCCTTGGCCTTGGCCGCGAGCAGCGCGTTCGTGAACCGCGAACCGTAGATCTTCAGGTCGGGGAAGAGCCGCAGCAGGAACGGGACGGCGCCGATGTGGTCCTCGTGCCCGTGGGTGAGGACGAGGCCGTCGATGTCCTCCAGGCGGTCTTCGATCGCGCGGAAGTCGGGCAGGATCAGGTCGACGCCGGGCTGGTCGTCTTCGGGGAAGAGGACACCGCAGTCGACGATCAGCAGACGGCCGCCGAACTCGAAGACGGTCATGTTGCGGCCGACTTCGCCGATCCCGCCGAGCGCCACGACGCGCAAAGCGCCTTCGGGCAGCACGGGCGGCGGAGTGGTCGGTCCGGGTCCGGTTGGCAATGAAGTCACCGAGGCATGGTCCCTACGCTGGTATGTGAGGTCGGCGCCGTGTAGGCCGCCGCTGAATCTGCTTGTGCCACCCGAGCACCATGCCAGTCACCGGCGGCGCTTTCCCCGAGCGGCACGCCACCCTGGGCGAGATCGGCGGAAATCGCCTGGAGCTGCTCGTCGGTGGGGGCCACGATCGGGAGCCGAGGGCCGCCGATGTCTAGCCCGCGAAGCCGCAGGGCGGCCTTCGAGAACGCGACGCCGCCGACGCGGGACATCGCCCGCAGGACGGGCAGCATGCCGCGGTGGTTGGTGCGCGCGGTCGAGGTGTCGCCGGATTCGTAGGCGTCCATCATGCCGCGGATACGGCCCGCCGCGACGTGCCCGATCACGCTCACCACGCCCGCGCCGCCGACGGAGATCCACGGCAGGTTGAGGCCGTCGTCACCGGAGTAGTAGGCGAGCGGCGAGTTCGCGATGACCTCGGAGCCGGCGATCAGATCGCCCTTGGCGTCCTTGACCGCGAGGATGCGCGGGTGCTCCGACAGCCGCAGCAGCGTGTCGACCTCGATCGGGACGATCGACCGCGGCGGGATGTCGTAGAGCATCACCGGCAGGCCGGTCGAGTCGGCGACCGTGGTGAAGTGCGCGTAGAGCCCGGCCTGGCTGGGGCGGGAGTAGTACGGCGTGACGACGAGGATGCCGTGGGCGCCTGCCGCTTCGGCCTGCTTCGCCTGCTCGATGCTGTGCGCGGTGTTGTTCGTTCCGGCGCCCGCGACGATGGTCGCGCGGTCACCCACGGCCTCGACGACCGCGCGGATCAGCTCGACCTTTTCGGCGTCGGTCGTGGTGGGGCTCTCCCCGGTCGTGCCGTTGACGACCAGACCGTCGTTGCCCAGGTCCACGAGGTGTTCGGCCAGCTCCTGCGCCCGCTTCAGGTCCAGCGCGCCGTCGGCGTCGAAGGGGGTGGCCATCGCGGTGAGCACACGCCCGAACGGTCTTCCCGGCGTTGCGGTAGGTGGAGTGGACATGATGTGAAGGTACCTCCTGAGGCCGTCGAACCCCTTGCCGACGTGGTCGTTCCCGGAATTACGGGAGATTTTCCGTGGCGAAGGCGAACTCGGCGCAAACTCTCTGTGACCTATTTGACCTTGGTCGTGATCTGCTTCGGGATCTGGCTGCCGTCGGCCTTGGCGAGCAGGCAGAGGAAACCCCTTGAGTAGCTCCGGTCCTCCTCGTTGGGCGGCCGGTTCCACTCGGCTTCCGTCGGGACGACCGGCCGCCAGATCAAGGACGTCCGCTGCTCCGCCGGGACAGCGTTCGAGTTGAACGTCGCCGAGCACAGTGCCTCGGCGATCCGGTTCACCGTCTCCGCGCCGGGATACGCCGCGACCTGGGCGTCCTGGTCGCTGTAGGACTCGACGTCGAGCACGCCGCGCTTGCCGAAGACCTCCACCAGGTGGTCCTTCTCGCAGCTGACCCCGTCGTTCAGGTTGATGCCCTCTTTGAGCGGCACGTTGTAGCAGTCGCCGGGGGAACCGAGTTCGACCTGGCCGTTGATGCCGTAGGTCAACGTGGGCTGCGCCTGGTTGTTCCCTGCCGGCGTGGCCATCCAGCGGCCGAGGAAGATCCCGCCGACCAGGGCACCGATCACGGCGACCGCGGCCAGGCTGAGCAGGAGTGGACGCAGGTTGCGTTTGGCGGGCGCGGGCGCGGGCGCGGGCCGGCTCATCGGCTGGCCGGGGTGCAGCATCGCCGTCCCGCCCGAGGGCGGGGTCGGCTGGGCCTGCACGCCCTGCGCGGCCGAAAGCAGGCTGCGCACCTGGTCGGACGACATCCGCGCTTCGGGCTTGGTGACCAGCAGGCCGAGGATCGCGGCGGCCAGCGGGCCCTGGACCCGCGTCAGATACGGCGCCTCGGTCATGATCGCGTGCAGCGTGGCCGCGGTGGTGGACCGTTCGAACGCGACGATGCCCTCGGCGGCGAAGAACAGCGTCGTGCCCAGTGACCACAGGTCGGATTCGGGCATCGCGTCGCGACCTTCGACCCGTTCCGGCGCCATGAACGCGGGCGAGCCGACGATCATGCCGCTGGTGGTCAGGCGCGGGTCGTCGGTCGCGTGCGCGATGCCGAAGTCGGTCAGCTTCACCCTGCCGTCCGGCGCGACCATGATGTTCGCGGGCTTGACGTCGCGGTGCACGATCCCGGCGGCGTGCGCCGCTCGAAGCGCGGACAGCACCCGCTCCCCCACCACGGCGACCTGCTGCGCCGGCATCGGCCCGCGCTCACGCACGAGATCGGCCAGCGTCGGCGCCTCGACCAGCTCCATCACGATGTACGTGGCGCCGCCCTCGGTGACGACGTCGTACACGGTGACCACGGCCGGGTCGTTGAGCCGCCCGGCGGCGCGGACCTCACGCAGCATCCGCTCCGACAGCACCGAGGCGTCCTCGGGGGCGTCCGGGAACTTCAGCTCCTTGATCGCCACCTGACGGCCGATCACCTGGTCCTGGGCGCGCCAGACGATTCCCATCCCGCCGCGGCCGAGCTCGCCCAGCAGGGCGTAACGGCCGGCGACGATCCGCGCGCCGGTGGCCTGGTACGTCTGCTGGGGCGGCGGCCCGTACGGACGGGTCTTTTCGTCGGTCAAGGTTCGATGCTCCTTCGGTTCGCGCAGGATGCTAGCTCGGACCCGTTCGCGCCCCGAAAGGTTCCTTCTTCCTACTGTCTTTGAATCAGACCGTGACCTCGTGCCCGGACTCCCGGAGCGCCTTCACCGCGCGCTCCAGCTCGGGAGCCCGGACCAGCACGTGGTCGGTGTCGAAAGTGGACATCGAGAACAGCGCCACCCCGGCTGCGGCCAGCTCGCTCGACAGCGCCGCGATGATGCCGGTCAGCGTGAAGGCCAGCGGCCCGCGGACCGACAGCAGCCGCCAGTCGTCCTCGACGGTGGCCCCGGCGGGCGCGAGACCGGCCGGGCAGATCACCGAAAGCTCCTCCGGCGTCCGCGTGATGGAGATCAGCGCGGGCTCGCCGGGGTCGAGCAGGTTCGCCGGAATCGGCGCGTCCGGGGCGAGGCGGGCGACCGCGTACTCGCCGGGCCGGACGTCGATCGCGAGACGTCGCATCAGCCCTCGAGAACCTTCGGGCTGGACGCGACCTCGGTGCCGTCGGGCAGCGCGGAGATGGTGAAGTCCGCGAACACGTTGCCCGACGCCTTCTGCAGCTCGCGCAGGCAGTCGATGGCCAGTGCGCGGATCTCGACGTCGGCGTGCTCGGTGGCGCGCATCGCGATGAAGTGGCGCCAGGCGCGGTAGTTGCCGGTGACCACGATGCGGGTCTCGGTGGCGTTCGGCAGCACGGCGCGGGCGGCCTGGCGGGCCTGCTTGCGGCGCAGGGTCGCGCTCGGCACGTCGGCGAACTTCTCCTCGAGCCCGGCGAGCAGCTCGGTGTAGGCGTCGACGGCGGCCTGCGAGGCGGCGAGGAACTTCGCGTGCAGCTCCGGGTCCTGCGCGATGACGTCGGGCTCGACGAACGCGGCGTCGCGCTCCGGGACATAGCGCTGCGAAAGCTGCGAGTAGGAGAAGTGACGGTGGCGGATCAGCTCGTGCGTCAGCGACCGGGAGATTCCGGTGATGTAGAAGCTGACGGACCCGTGCTCCAGCACCGACAGGTGGCCCACGTCGATGATGTGCTCGAGGTAGCCGGCGTTGGTGGCTGTCTTCGGGTTCGGCTTCTTCCAGGACTGGTAGCAGGCCCGACCGGCGAATTCGGCCAGCGCCTCACCACCGTCGGTATCGGTCGACCACGGTACGTCCGACGGCGGGAAAAACTCCGTCTTCGCGATCAGTTGAACCTTGGGTGACACGGTCTCGGCCACGTTCGCACTCCCTTTCGACCCCTGCTCCACGACTCCAGGCAGCGTAACCGCAGCCGTCTCTGACACCCCGGCGACATCACGGTGACGTCATCGCCTCCTTGACTGACATCACAAGTGACGTCATATTGGTGTCATGGATCTGACGCCGTACATCACAAGCCTTCGCGAGGACCTCGCGAACACGGCTTCGGCCGGCGACGAGCAGACGCGGCGCGCTGCCGCGCTGTTGTCGTCGGCACTGGAGCCCGCCGCCCGACTGACCATCATGAACGCCCTCGCGGACCTGGCCGCCGAAGTGACCTCGGCGCTGCCGGGGCACGTCGTCGACGTCCGGCTCGACGGCCGCGACGTGCGCGTCGTCGTCACCGGCTCCGGCGAGAGCACCGAGCAGGCCGCACCCCGCCACGAGACGCCGCGAGAGGCTCCGCGCGTCCCCAAGATGGACACGGGTGACATCACACGAATCACGCTACGCCTGTTCGAGCAGGTCAAGGGCCAGGCCGAAGCCGCGGCCGCCTCTCAGGGCGTTTCGCTGAACACGTTCGTCTCGCAGGCCGTCCAGGGGGCGCTGGGCAAGAGCGGGAGCGAGCACTGGCAGTACAAGCAGAAGCCGGGCGGCGGTGCCGGTTCGCACCTGCACGGCTGGGTCCAGGGCTGAGGGGACGGAAATGACCGAGGAAAGCAATCACGCCGGTGAAGAGGCCGTGCGCGTCGAAGACTTCGAGGCCGACGGCCCGATCGAGATCGACGTGAGCGTGGCCATCGGCCGGGTGACCATCGAACTGACCGGCGAGAGCGGTATCCACGCCGAGGTCCGCCGCGACGGCGGCGAGCAGCAGCCCTGGGTCGACGGGATGACGAGCCTGCTCAGCTGGGTCGGGGAACGCTTCGGCGACCAGCTCGGCGGCCCGCAGGGGGCGTCGGCGGGCGACGCCGTGGCGCAGACGCGGATCGAGAAGGTCGGCAACCGGCTGGTCGTCCACGCACCGAAGGCCTGGCAGCTGAAGAACGTCCCGCTCACCGTGACCGTCCGGGCACCCGCCGGTTCACACCTGGAGGTGCGGGCCGGAGCGGCCGCCGTCACGGTGACCGGTTCCGCGGGCCGGGCAGACATCCTCACCGGCTCCGGCGACGTCGGCCTGGAGCGGACAGACGGTTCGGCGATCGTCCGCACCGGCACCGGCGACATCAAGCTCGGACCGACACTGTCCGGCCTGCAGCTGCGCACCGGCAGCGGTCACGTCGAGGCGTCCTCGGTGAACGGTTCGGCCACGGTCGCGACCGGCACCGGCAACGTCTGGCTCGGCGAGGTCGCGGGCGAGGTTCTGGCACGCACCGGCAGCGGCGACCTCTCGGTGGCCGACGCCGCCTCCGGATCGCTGGAGCTGACCACCGGATCGGGCGAGGTCCGGGTCGGGATCCGCGGCGGTGTCGCCGCCGAGATCGACCTTTCGTCGACGACCGGTTCGGTGTCGAGCGAGCTGGATGTCGCGGAGAGTGCGCCGTCGGAGGTCTCGCTGAAGGTGCGGGCCCGGACCGGGACCGGCGACGCGGTGGTGACCAGCGCGGCCAGGTGAGGCCGCGGACCACGGGGGGATCAAGGGACCTTTGCTCTCACTTTTCCACGGGGGTGGGAGCAAAGGTCCCTTGCTCGTTCTCGGGGTACCCGCGTACGGCCGGCCGGAGACACCGCGGTAGTGGCCTGATGACCCCAGGTCATCGCCTAAACCAGCTCCGCGTCTTCGGGCGTCGAAAGAAGCTCGTCGGGAGGTGGATGTCCCTCTGTCCACACACCCCCTTTGGAACCGGTCGTGACGGGGACTGTCAGGCCGGACTGTGTGGATTTCGGGTCAACCCAACGCCCCAAATCCACATAGTCAGGGGCAGGGTGCCGAGAACCTTGAGGCCGTGAAGGCCTCCTTCCCTGCCTTGAGAGTCAGGCTCTCGGCAAAGTCGCGGGGCTGCTGGTCAGGTGGTTATTCGCCGCCCCGTGAGGCTGACGATGCAAGAATTGAGACGTTGAGTGTCCCAAGGTCTACATCGTCGCCGGGGGCACACCGGTTGCGGAGCTTGATCAACAGAGGTTCAGGGACATGCCCCCTCCGGCACACGATCGAGCGGGGAAACATTTCGGACGTTGAACGTCCCAAATCCTCCCCAGCTCTGCGGCCCTGACCTGGAGAGCAGGGAAGGAGGCCTGCAGGGACAGTCCTGAGGACCGCAGGGGCTCAACGCACCAACCGCGCGAGCACGGGAGCGAGGTCGCCCCGCTCCCCCACCGCGACCCCGTCCAGCCCCTGCCACTCCGCCATCAGCCGCAGTTCCCCGGCCAGCTCACTCGCGACCCGCGCGACGTCCACCCCGGGCTCGGCGAAGGCGCCCTGCACGCGAAGCACCCCGGCGGCCCGGTCGCACTTGAGGTCCACGCGACCGACGAGTTCACCGTCGAGCAGGAACGGGAAAACGTAGTAGCCGTAGATGCGCTTCGGCTCGGGGACGTAGATCTCGATGCGGTAGAAGAAGTCGAAGATGCGCTCGGTACGGGCGCGTTCCCAGATCAGCGGGTCGAACGGGGACAGCAGCGCGCGGCCGGTGACCGCCCTCGGCGCCTTCGCCGCGACATGCCGATACGCCGGCGCGGGCCAGCCGTCCACGGTCACCGGTTCCAGCACGCCCGCGTCGACCAGTTCGGCCACCGCCCGCTTGCTGACATCGGGGCCGAGGCGGTAGTAGTCCCGCAGGTCCGGTTCGGTGCCGATGCCCAGCGCGACGGCCGACCGGGTGATCAGCGCGCGGGCACCCTCCTCCGGGCTCACCCGGCGCGACAGGATCTCCGGCGGCACCACGCGTTCGGTCAGGTCGTACAGCCGCTCGAACGACCGGCGGGTGCCGGTGGTCAGCAGCCCCATGCCGAAGAGCCACTCGCAGGCCTTTTTGACCTCCGAGCGTTCCCACCACGAGCCGGGTTTGTAACCGCCGGAGTCGCTCTCCAGCGCGCGCTCGATGCCGCCCGCGCCGATCGGTCCCTGCTCCTTGACCACGGCGAGGATGTCGTCCACCAGCTGAGGCGTCTGCTCCAGCACGCGCGCGTAGTTCGTCCACCAGCCCATGCGCTTCGCCCCTGAACGCAGCAGCGGCCAGTCCTCCACCGGCAGCAGGCTCGCCTCGTGCGCCCACGATTCGACCAGCAGCCGCGGTTTGCGCACGGAATGGGACCAGGCCGCGTCGTCCACCAGCGTGGGCGCGTACGCGCCGAGACGGGAGAAGACCGGCATGTAGTGCGCGCGGACCGCGACGTTCACCGAATCCAGCTGTAGCAACTGGGTTCGCGACAGCACGCGCAGCAGATGCCGCCTGGTCACCGCGCCACTGGGACGCGCGTCGGCGAACCCTTGTGCGGCCAGGGCGATCCGGCGCGCGACCGGCCCGCTGATGGTCGTAGTACTCATCATCCGCATGGTGCCATCCGCCACCGACAGTTTCCGGCGACCTACTAAGTTCTCCCCATGGCCGCCGCCGAAGTCCGCCCCGCCGTCGTGTCCGACGCTCCCGAGATCGCCCGTATCCAGCGCGACACCTGGCGAAGCGCGTACACGGAGCTGCTCGGCGAAGCGGCCGTCGCCGAGCTCGACGTCGTGGAGCTCGAAACGACCTGGATCGAGACGATCGAGTACCCGGGTACGCGCGTCTTCCTGGCCACCGAAGGCGAGTTCACCGTCGGCTTCTGCGTCGCCGGCCGGGCTCCGGAGAGCGAGGCGGCCGCCGCGGACGGGTCGCTGCCCGACGACGTTTCGACAACCGCGCTCATCGCCTCACTGCTGGTCGAACCGCGCTGGGGACGGCGCGGCCACGCGGGACGGCTGCTCGCGAACGCGTCCGCCTGGCTGCGCGAGGACGGCGCCACACGCGGGATCAGCTGGGTCGCCCAGACCGATCACGCGTCACTGGGCTTCTTCCGTCGCGCGGGCTGGTCCCCCGACGGAACCGTTCGCATCCTCGACACCGGAAGCACGAACGTGCGCGAAGTCCGGCTCACCGGCACCCTCGCCCTCGAACTCACTCCCTGACTTCGCGAACACGACCCACCGCATCACCGAGTACATGAAGACGCCTTCGCACGCCCCGGCGATCAGCCGTGAGAGGCGGTAGTCGACGCCCAACGCGGCGAGTCCCGCGCCGACGCCGAGCAGGAACGCCCCGTAGTTGATGACGATCGCGACGACGTACAGCACCGCCTGCCTGCCCACGGGCGCGTGCGAGCGGAAGTTCATGCCGCGGTTCAGCACGAAGCTCAGCCCGAACGCGACCCCGTACGCGAGCGTGATCGCCAGCCACACCGGCAGGCCGAGCCAGCCACGGAGCAGGGTCAGCAGGAGCAGGTCGACCCCGAAGGTGAACCCGTTGATGAGCGCGAACCCGAGGAAACTCGGCGCCACCAGCCGGGAAAGCCCGAAAGGGAGGCGCCGGACCACGGCCGCGCAGAAGTCGGCGAAGCGATCCGCGAAACCCGTACCGCGGACAGCGTCGTGCACGTCGGCCACGGATCCAGCATGGCAGCGGCAGATGACCGCGAGCCGACGAAGAGATGATCTTCTGGTGCGTGCCGGAAGCCGGTAACGGGGGCTGGCCCCAGTGCGACCCGTATTTCAGCTGATAGCTTGGAGAAGACGTAGATAACGGGGAGGCAACAATGGTGGGCTGGTTGCTCCTGTCGTTCGGTGTCGCCTTCGGCTCGGCGATCCTCCCCATCGTCAGCATCGAGATGTTCCTCATCGGCCTGTGCGCGAGTCAGCCGACGCTGCCGTGGCTGCTGCTCGGCGCCATCGTCGCGGCCGGTCAAGTCGGCGGGAAGACGCTCTACTACCTCGCCGCGAAGGGCACGATCAAGCTGCCGAAACCCCTGCACGACCGCCTCCACCGGGAGCGGCCGCCCACTCCGCGCCGGGAAAGATGGCGGGCACGCACCAAGAAGATGCGCGCCCGGCTCGACGCCCTCCGTGAACGCTGCCATCGGCATCCGCGCTGGATGGCGGGCACGTACGGGGTGAGTTCGGTCATCGGCCTGCCGCCGTACATGGCCACGAGCGTGCTCGCGGGGCTGGTGCGGATGCCGCTGGCGAGCTTCCTGGCCACCGGATTCCTGGGCCGCTGGCTGCGCTTCAGTTTGCTGGCCGCCTCCCCCGCCCTATTCGCCGGCTGGTTCCACTACTGAAGCCCGCCGCGAGTAGTCCTCTAGTTGCGGTCGGTGCGGGAACTGGCCTCGAGTTCCACAGCGCGCCGCATGGTCTCCCGTGCCCGCTTCCGGTCTCCGGCGATCTCGTACGCGTAAGCCAGCCGGTACCAGACGCGCCAGTTCTCCTGATCCGCCTCGACTTCGGCGCGGCGCTCGTCGAACCAGGCGTCCGCGGCGTCGCGATCCACCCGGCCCGAAGGACGCCGGGGTAGATCGGACACATCGGGCAGGCCACCTTCTTCGTCCAGCCGCCGCGAAAGCCGCTGGATCTGGACGCCGGAGCGCCAGGTGGTCGCGATGATCCAGATCCCGAGCAGCGGCAGCAGCAGGACACCGACGCCGAAGATCACCGGCACCGTCTCGCCGCTGCCCAGCAACGCGATGCCCCGGCCCGCCAGCAGGACGACGTAGACCGCGAGGGCCGCCGTCATCACCAGCGCGAGATTACGGGCCCTCACAGGTCGAGGATGTTCTCGAGACCGACCGTCAGGCCCGGTCGCGTGAGCACCGAACGCACCCCGAGCAGGACGCCCGGCATGAACGACGTGCGGTGCAGCGAGTCGTGCCGGATGGTGAGGGTCTCCCCCTCGCCGCCGAACAGGATCTCCTCGTGCGCCACCAGGCCGGGCAACCGGACGGAGTGCACGCGGACGTTCTCGACGAGCGCGCCACGGGCACCGTCCATTTCGGACGTCGTCGCGTCGTCGCCCGGTTCGAGACCGGCCGCGGCACGGGCCTCACCGATCAGCCGCGCGGTGTGCGCGGCGGTACCGGAAGGCGCGTCGGCCTTGCGGTTGTGATGCAGTTCGATGACCTCGGCCGAGTCGTAGAACCGCGCCGCCTGCTGGGCGAAGCGCATGGCCAGCACCGCGCCGAGGGCGAAGTTCGGCGCGATGAGCACGCCGAGCGACGGGTCGGCGGCGAGCCACGAACGCAGCTTCTCCAGCCTGTCGTCGCTGAATCCGGTGGTGCCGACGACCGCGTGGATCCCGTTGCCGGTCAGGAACTCCAGGTTGTCCATCACCGCGTCGGGATGGGTGAAGTCGACGACGACCTGTGCCTGCTTGAGCGCCGAGAAGTCGTCACCGGCGTCGAGTTCGGCGACGAGTTCCAGGTCGGCGGCACCGTTGACGGCGCCGACCACTTCCTGGCCCATCCGACCGCGTGCGCCCAGCACGCCGACGCGAATTCCAGCGGTCATGATGCGATCACCTCGTGCAGATCGTCCGGAAGGTCGTCGGCGTGAGCGTACGGCCCGACCACCGCCGCCGCCGTCACGCCACCAGGGCGGTGCAGCAGAGTGCGAGCGAGCGCACAGACCTCTTCGGTGGTGACGGCGTCGATCCGCGCCACCGTGTCGTCGACGCCGAGATACCGGCCGTAGTTCAGTTCGTTCTTGCCGATGCGCGACATCCGCGAGGAGGTGTCCTCCAGGCCGAGCACGAGCCCGCCCCGCAACTGCCCCTTCGCCCGCGCGACCTCGGCTTCGCTCAGCCCGTCCTTGCCGACGAGGTCGAGCACTTCGCGGATCACGCCGGCGACCTCGCCGAGCTTCTCGGGCTGGCAGCCCGCGTACACGGCCAGGTGCCCGGCGTCGGCGTAGCTCGCGACGGACGAGTACACCTGGTACGCCAGCCCGCGCTTCTCGCGGACCTCCTGGAACAGGCGCGAACTCATCCCGCCGCCGAGCGCGGCGTTGAGCACCGACTGCGCGAACCGCCGGTCGTCGTGCCGCGGCAGCGAACGCAGGCCGAGCATCACGTGTGCCTGCTCGGTGTCGTCGGTGTGCAGTGCGAGCTTCGGCACCGTGGCGATCCGAGCGCGCCCGCCCCGCGGCGGCACCGGTGTCGCCGTTCCGGTCAGCCGGTCCCGCAAAGCCTTGCGCACCAAGCGAAGCACCTGGCCGTGCTCGATGTTCCCGGCGACGGCGAGCACCATCCGCGGCAGCGTGTAGCGGCGGCGGTAGAACCCACGCAACGCCGACGCGGACATCTCCACGATGGACCTCTCGCTGCCGAGCACCGGACGGCCCAGCGCGTGGTCGCCCAGGATCGCGCCGACGAACGTCTCGTGCAGCAGGTCTTCGGGGTCGTCGTCGCGCATCGAGATCTCTTCGAGCACGACACTGCGCTCGGTCTCGACGTCCTTGTCCGTGCACAGGGCCTCGAACACGACGTCGGTGACGAGATCCATCGCGAGCGGCAAGTCCTCGTCGAGCACCTGCGCGTAGTAGCAGGTGTGCTCCTTCGCGGTGAACGCGTTGAACTCCCCGCCGACCGCGTCGATCTCCTCGGCGATCTGGGTGGCGTCCCGGTTCGTGGTGCCCTTGAACAGCAGGTGTTCGAGGTAGTGCGCGGCGCCTTCGACCGACGACGGCTCGTCGCGTGATCCGACGCCGACCCACAAGCCGACCGTCACCGACCGGGAGGCGGGAACGTGCTCAGTGATGACCCGCAACCCTCCGGCGAGCACACTGCGCTTGACCACCGCACCGTCGGAAGTGGACTCGAGGGTGCGGGTGCTGCCGACGGGCTGTTCGTGCCCGGAGATCTGACGTGCCAACGGATCCCTTACTCACATGTCAGGAAAGGGTCGTTCAGGACATCGTGTGTCCCGAACGACCCTTTCCTGACGTTTCACACCGGTCTTGCCGGACCTACTGAGCGTCGGCCTTCGGGGCCTCGGCGTCAGTGCCCTCGGCGGGCTTCGTGGCCTCGGCGGCGTCGTCTTCCTGGACCACGATCAGGCTGATCTTGCCGCGGTTGTCGATGTCGGCGATCTCGACGCGGAGCTTGTCGCCCACGTTGACCACGTCCTCGACCTTGGCGATCCGCTTGCCGTTGCCCAGCTTGGAGATGTGCACCAGGCCGTCCTTGCCCGGCAGCAGCGAGACGAACGCGCCGAACGCGGCCGTCTTCACCACGGTGCCGAGGAAGCGCTCGCCGACCTTGGGCAGCTGCGGATTGGCGATGGCGTTGATCAGATCGATCGCCGCCTCCGCCGACGGGCCGTCGGCCGCGCCCACGTAGATCGTGCCGTCGTCCTCGATGGAGATGTCGGCACCGGTCTGCTCGGTGATCGAGTTGATCATCTTGCCCTTCGGGCCGATGACCTCGCCGATCTTGTCCACCGGGATCTTCACGCTGGTGACGCGCGGCGAGTAGGGGCTCATCTCGTCCGGGCCGTCGATCGCCTCGGCGATGACCTCCAGGATGGCGAGGCGAGCGTCCTTCGCCTGCTTCAGCGCGGCGGCGAGCACCTCGGAGGGGATGCCGTCGAGCTTCGTGTCCAGCTGCAGCGCGGTGATGATGTCCTTGGTGCCGGCGACCTTGAAGTCCATGTCGCCCATGGCGTCCTCGGCACCGAGGATGTCGGTCAGCGCGACGTAGCGGGTCTCGCCGTCGACCTCGTCGGAGATGAGGCCCATGGCGATGCCGGCGACCGGCGCCTTCAGCGGGACACCCGCGTTCAGCAGGCCCATGGTCGACGCGCAGACCGAGCCCATCGAGGTGGAGCCGTTGGAGCCCAGCGCCTCGGAGACCTGGCGGATCGCGTACGGGAACTCGTCACGCTTCGGCAGGACCGGGACCAGGGCGCGCTCGGCGAGCATGCCGTGGCCGATCTCGCGCCGCTTCGGCGAACCGACGCGGCCGGTCTCGCCGGTGGAGAACGGCGGGAAGTTGTAGTGGTGCAGGTACCGCTTGTGCGTCTCCGGGGAGAGCGAGTCGATCTGCTGCTCCATGCGGAGCATGTTCAGCGTGGTGACGCCCAGGATCTGCGTTTCCCCACGCTCGAAGAGCGCCGAACCGTGCGCCCGCGGGATCACGGCGACCTCGGCGGCGAGCGACCGGATGTCGGTCAGGCCGCGGCCGTCCATGCGGACCTTGTCCGTGAGGACGCGCTTGCGCATGATCTTCTTCGACAGGGCCTTGAACGCCGCGCCGATCTCCTTCTCGCGGCCCTGGAAGGCTTCGCCCTCGCCCAGGCCGATCTTCTCCAGCACCGCGGCCTTGACCTGGTCGGTCGCGTTGTCGCGGTCCTGCTTGCCCGCGATGGTCAGGGCGTTCGCGAGGTCGTCGGTCGCGATGGCGGCGACGGCGTCGAAGGCGTCCTGCTCGAAGGCGAGGAAGACCGGGAACTCACCGGTCGGCTTGGCGGCGACGTCGGCCAGCTGCTGCTGGGCCTCGCACAGCACCTTGATGAACGGCTTCGAGGCCTCGAGGCCCTCGGCGACGGCGATCTCGTCCGGCGCCTTGCCGCCACCGGCGATCAGGTCGAGCGTCTTGTCGGTGGCCTCGGCCTCGACCATCATGATGGCGACGTCGCTGTCATTGCCTCCAGCGCCGGCGGGCCCGCTCACGATGCGGCCGGCGACCACCATGTTGAAGGTGGCCTCTTCCAGCTGCTTCCAGGTCGGGAACGCGACCCACTGGCCCTCGATCAGCGCGACGCGGACGCCGCCGACCGGGCCGGAGAACGGCAGACCGGCGATCTGGGTCGAGGCCGAAGCCGCGTTGATCGCGAGCACGTCGTACGGGTCGTCCGGGTTGAGGCTCTGGACGGTGATGACGACCTGGATCTCGTTGCGGAGACCGTCGGTGAACGACGGGCGCAGCGGCCGGTCGATCAGGCGGCAGGTCAGGATCGCGTCGGTCGACGGGCGACCCTCCCGACGGAAGAACGCGCCGGGGATGCGTCCGGCGGCGTACATCCGCTCCTCGACGTCCACGGTCAGCGGGAAGAAGTCGAAGTGGTCCTTCGGGTGCTTCGACGCGGTGGTCGCCGAGAGCAGCATGGTCTCTTCGTCGAGGTACGCGACGACGGCGCCGGCGGCCTGACGGGCCAGGCGGCCGGTCTCGAAGCGGACGGTGCGGGTGCCGAAACGGCCGTTGTCGATCACGGCTTCGGTTTCGTGCACGGTGACTCCGGTGGAGTCGGTCATAGGGTGTATCTCCTCTTTTGTTCCTCTGTAACGGCGCGAGTCTCCCACCCTGGGACCTGTTTCGCCTGCGGACGCTCGAGGAGTGAGGCCGGTCTTCGATCGAAGCCCCCGGGCCGTTACCCGGAAACCACTACCGAGGACCGGCGGACGGTTCCTCGTGCGCGCTCGCGCCACGTTCTTTGCATAAGTCGAGCTTCTCAGACCGAGGGGGAGCGACCGCTACGGTCACTCCCCCTCGGGTTCAAGCTATCGGCGGAGGCCGAGACGCTGGATCAGCGCACGGTAACGCTCGATGTCCACCTTCATCACGTAGTTCAGCAGCCGGCGGCGGCGGCCGACCAGCAGCAGAAGCCCGCGACGGGAGTGGTGGTCGTGCTTGTGAGCCTTGAGGTGCTCGGTGAGGCCGACGATGCGCTTGGTCAGCAGCGCGACCTGGGCCTCGGGGGATCCGGTGTCCGAGTCGTGCACGCCGTACTCGGCAAGGATCGACTTCTTCTCTTCGGTGGACAAAGCCACAGTGGTGCTCCTAGATATTCTGTGCCGTGCGGCCCGGACGATCCATCACGCCGGGTGAGACGGTCACGGCCGCCACGGACTGCAGCCGGACCCGATCATCGAGGTTACCAGTCTCGTGATCAGCGGCTTCAGGCGCGGGCGTCGTTCAACTCGTACGACCGGATCACCCGGTAGTGCGAAACGTCCTGCTCACGGTCACTGCGAATCAGTACGGCTTCGGTCGCCGTCCAAGTTCTGCTCCTGAACCCGGCCAGCCGCTCCACCCACGCGCTCGCGGCTTCGGGCCGGTCGCGGGGGAAGCGGGCCAGTGTCAGGTGGGCCACATACGGCCTGCCTTCGTTCCCCGCGCCGGCCTTCGAGGCCAGCTCGTGGAGCCCGGTTCCGGTGACACTCAACCACAGCACCCCGGGGAATGTCGCGGCCTTTTCCAGCCGGACGTCGATCGCGGGAGCCGCGGCCAGCCGTCCGGTCAGCCACTCGGACCGTTCTTCGGGGTCGTCCTCACCGTGGAAACCGAGGGTGACGTGCCAGTGTTCCCGCCGCGACCAGCGGAAATCGCCGTCTTCGGGTGTGCCCAGCGCTCTCGCGATCTCATCGAGGACGTCGTCCGGCGGGATCAGGGCGCTGAAGAGGTTCATGGCGATTCGGGTATCTACCCGTGACTCGCGAGTTCCGTCAGGGACCGTTCCTCGCGGCCCGGCGCAACAGGTCCGCGAGGGACGGGAAGTCGTCGTCGAGCAGCTTCGCGGCTTCGGTGAGGTCTTCGTCCTCGCCGATGTCCCGCAGTGCCGCGAGTACACCCTGATCGTCGGCGACGGCACCGACCGGGATGTTGTCCCTGCCCACCGTCGGCCGCGAATCGCGGACGTCCTCGAGCGCCTCCTGCATGGCCTTGCGGTCCCCCGCGGCGACCGCCGGGACCAGCACCTTGCGCTCCAGCATAATCATCTTGGCGAGTACGACCGGGTTGCCGATCTTCGCGCGGCGCCCGCTCATCACCTGGCTGAGCATCGGCGCGCTGATACCGAGGACCTCGGCGAGGAAGGCTTGGGAGATGTCGAACGCGACGACCAGTCTCCGCACGCGATCGCCGAGCGGCTCCCCGTACCACTCCCTCTGCAGCGCGATGTTCCGCTGGACGATTTTGTGGTCCTCCACCTGGTCCGCTCCCCTAACCCCATCGAACGCCTATGCGGTCCGTGACATCTTGCCACCGCGACACGCCCTGACGGGCGTGTTTGTCGATTGTCGTCCGGCCGTGGCCGGGTCTCCTCAGCCCTGCTCGCCCAGCAGGTCCCTGGTACGGGCGACATCCTCGTCGATCTGCTTCACCAGACCTTCCGACGTCGGGAACCGGACCTGATCCCGCAGCTTGGCGACGAAATCGAGTGAGACGTGCTGCCCGTAGAAGTCCTCGTCGATGTCGAGGACGAAGGCCTCGACGGTGCGTTCCCGCCCCGAAAACGTCGGGTTGGTCCCGACCGAGACGGCGGCGCGCAACCGGCGGCCAGGATCCGACGACCGGGTGAACCAAGCGCCGTAGACGCCGTCTGCGGGCACCGCCGCGAAGCGCGGCGTCGACAGGTTCGCCGTCGGGTAGCCGAGATCGTGCCCCCGGCCGTCTCCCCGCACGACGATGCCTTCCAGCCGGTGCGGCCTGCCGAGCGCCTCGGACGCCGCGACGACGTCCCCGGCGTCGATGCACGAGCGGACGTAGGTCGAGGAGAAGGTGATCTCGTTCTCCGACTGTTGCCGCGCGAGCAGCCCTTGCAGTTCCGCGCCGTGCGCCACGAAACCGAACCGCTTCCCCAGCGTGCGCAGGAGGTTGACGTCACCGGCGGCCTTGGCGCCGAAGGTGAAGTTCTCCCCCACGATCACCACGGCCGCGTGCAGCTTGTCCACCAGGACCTCGTGCACGAACTCGTGCGCCGTCAGCCGCGACAGTTCCAGCGTGAACGGCAGCACGCAGAAGACGTCCACGCCAAGGCCCTCGACCAGTTCCGCCTTGCGGCGCAACGTGGTCAGCTGCGTGGGATGGCTGCCCGGCCGGATCACCTCCGACGGATGCGGGTCGAAGGTCAGCACCACACTCGGCACACCGCGTTCGGCGGCGGCGCGGACCGTCCTCGAGATCAGCTCCTGATGCCCGCGGTGCACGCCGTCGAAGACGCCGATCGTCACCACGCACCGTCCCCAGCTCCCGGGAAGGTCACCCAAACCACGCCAACGCTGCACTTGTGCCCCGTCTCCGCCAAGCCTGCTCCGTGCACCACCCTAGGCCGTGTCCTGCAAGGCTCGCTCGCGGGCTTCGCACCCAGGCGGGCTTTGGCACCCTGGATCACGAAGCCCGTCGACCGGCCTGACAGGACACGGTCTAGGCGGGCAGCAACACGACCACCGAGCGGGCCAGTTCCCCTTCGTCGGCGGCGAGCGCGAGCACCCGGCCGTCCGGTCCGAACATCCCGTACGTGCCCTCGATCCCGGCCGAGGGCACCCGCTGTCCATATCGGACCGCCTGTGCCACGCGGGCGTCCAGATCGCGGCGCGGGAACGCGGCGGCGACGGCGGCGTCGAGGTCCAGCGACAGTTCCGGCTTGTCCTCGAGCTGGTCGAGAGTGCGGGCCTTGGCGAGCGTGAACGGCCCGACCGTGGTGCGCCGCAACGCGAGCAGATGCCCGCCGACGCCCAGCCCAGCACCGAGATCGCGGGCCAGCGCTCGGACGTAGGTCCCGGACGAACACTCGACGACGGCGTCGAGTTCGATCCGGCCCGCCTCGCGACGGGTGGCGAGCAGATCGAAGCGGTGCACGGTGACCGGACGCGGCGGGATCACGACCTCTTCGCCGGCGCGGACACGGGCGTACGCGCGCTTCCCGTCGATCTTGACCGCGCTGACCGCGCTGGGCACCTGCTGGATGTCTCCGCTCAGCGCGGCGATCCCGGCGGCGATCGCGTCGTCGGCGATCTTCTCGACGGCTTCCGGGTCGGCTTCGGCGATCGGCTCGCCCTCGGCGTCGTCGGTCGTCGTGGACAGTCCCAAGGAGAGGGTCGCGAGATAGGTCTTGCGGTCCAGCGCCAGATGGCCGAGGAGTTTCGTCGCGCGTTCGATGCCGAGCACCAGGACGCCGGTGGCCATCGGGTCCAGTGTTCCGGCGTGCCCGACCTTGCGGGTGCCCATGAAGCGCCGGGCCCTGGCGACGACGTCGTGGGAGGTCATCCCGGACGGCTTGTCGACGATGACGAGACCTGGCGGCGGAGCGGGACGTTTGGTGGCTGGGGCTTGATTGGGGCGCGACACGCGCCGAACCCTATCTTTCGGTCCCGCGCGGAGCTGAAGGGGACTTTCCCCGCGTCTCACGCGGTGAAGGGCGCTTTCCCCTCATGTCATGCGGGGAAAGCGCCCTTCAGCCGCGCGGGGCATCAGGACGAGACGGGCAGTGGCGCTTCGGCGTCCCAGCGCCGTCGCCGGATTTGCACCGGGATCTCCTCGCCGCGCGCCTCGGCCTCGAACAGCACGGCGCGGGTGCGCCGCCACCACACGAGCATCCGGAAGGTGCCCAGCGCGAGCACCGCGATGACCGACAGCAGCGCCTGGCGGAACGCGCCGCCGGTCCACTCCAGCAGCACTCCGACCGCCAGCGCCGAGATCGTCGTGGCCACGAACCCGCCGACGTTCACGACACCGGTCGCGGTGCCGACGCGCGAGAGCGGGTTGTAGTCCCGCGCCAGCGCGAAGCCGATCATCGACGCGGGGCCGCCGAGGGAGAGGAAGGCGAACGCGGGGACCAGTACCGCGACCGGGGTAGTCCCGCCCCAGCCGAGCAGGACCGCCCAGATCACCGCGGCGACACCGATGTACCCGCCGACCAGCGGCATCCGCAGTGACGGGCGCCGTCCGATCAGGCCGCCGACGAACGGGCCGCCGATCATCGAGCCGACCACGAACACGATCAGCAGCGAACTCGCGGTGGACTTCGGATAGCCCTGTCCCCGCACCAGGAACGGGACACCCCACAGCATGGTCAGCACGTTGGGCGCGAACATCGTGCTGAAGTGGACCCAGAACCCCAGCCTGGTCCCGGGGGTGCGCCACGCCTCGGCGACCTGGCGGCCCAGCACCCTGGGGTGAACCCTTTCGCGCACGGGCTCCGGTTCGCCGGGCGGGGTGTCCTTGACGCGAAGGGCGACAACTGCGGCGTACAGCGCCGTCACCAGGCCGACGGCGAGGAACGTCGGGGTCCAGCCGGGACCGTCGAGCAACAGGCCGAGCGGGACGGTCGCGGCGAGGTTGCCGACGTAACCGATGGCCCCGGTCAGCGCGGCGAGCAGGGCGTACTGACGGCCGGGGAAATGCGCGGCGATCAGCCGCATGATGCTCACGAACGTCAGCGCGTCGCCGAAGCCGACGACGGCGCGGGCGACCAGGCCGAGCGGGTACGAATCGGCGACCGCGAGCAGGATCTGCCCGAGACCGAGGAAGAACACGGCGCAGGTGAGCACGCGGCGCGGGCCGTAGCGGTCGACGAGGACGCCGGTGGGGATCTGCATCGCGGCGTAGACGCCGACCTGCAGGACGGTGAACGTGCCGAGCGCGGCCGCTCCGACGCCGAAGCGGTCGGCGGCCTGAAGCCCGGCGACGCCGAACGACGTGCGGTGGAAGACGGCGAGGAGGTAGACGGTGACGGCGGCGAACCAGATGAACCAGGACCGGCGGGTGGCTCGGCCTGTCACAGTGTTTCCTCCTTGAGAACGGTTCCGGGCAAGAAGACGCCCGCGCTGCCGCCTCGTATAGTTGTAGCTCCTAAGCAATGGCGAAACCTACCCGCTACCCAGGTGCTTTTCGCCACACGCCTGCTCCCCCCATCACCGCGTTTAGTCCTCTAGTTGCGGTACTTGCGCGTGCAACTACCGCAACTAGAGGACTAAACGCGGCGGGGGTCAGACCACGCGGACGGCGCCCACCACGGCCCACCGCCCCGACCGCCACCGCACCAGCAAGGTAGCCAGCCGCAGCACCATGAACAGCGAGAGCCCGGTCCAGATCCCGGCCAGCCCCCAGCCGAACGCGAGCGACAACCAGACCAGCGGCAGGAACCCCAGGGCCGCGCTCAGGAGCGTCGCGTTGCGCAGGAACGCGGCGTCGCCCGCGCCGAGCAGGACGCCGTCCAGCGCGAACACCACCCCGGCGATCGGTTGCAACGCGACGAAGAACCACCACGCGTGCGGGATCTCGCCGAGCACGCCTCCGTCCGAAGTGAACACTTGCGGCAGCACCCTGGCCAGCGACGCGAACACGACCCCGAGGAAGCAGCCGAACACCAGGCCGTAGCCGGTGATCTGGCGCGACACCTCCCGCGCCCGTTTGCTCGCGCCGGCGCCGAGAGCGGCCCCCACGAGCGACTGCGCGGCGATCGCGAGCGAGTCCAGCACGAGGGCGAGGAACGTCCACAACTGCAGTACGACCTGGTGCGCGCCGACCGCCTCGGTGGATGTCCGCGCGGCGACCGCGGCGGCGGAGACGAAGCACGCCTGGAAGGCGAGACTGCGCAGGACCAGGTCCCGGCCGAGGCCGAGCTGGGCGCGCATCACCTTCGGCTCCGGGCGCAGCGGGACCCGCTCCCGCATCAGGGCCACGATGAACAGCGACGCCGAGATCACCTGCGCGACGACGTTCGCGATCGCCGAACCTTCCAGCCCCCAGTCCGCGCCGTACACCAGCACCGGGCACAGCACGGCGGAGATCCCGTTGCCCGCCAAGACATAGCGCAACGGTTTCGCGGAATCCTGCACGCCGCGCATCCAGCCGTTGCCCGCCATCGTGATCAGGATGAACGGCGTCCCGAACAGCGCGATCCGCAGCCAGGAGACGGCGGCTTCGGTGATCGCGGCGTCCCCGGAGAGGACCCGGGCGATGGGCGCGGCCAGCAGTTGCCCGGCGACGATCACGACCAGCCCGACGATCACCGCCAGCCAGGTCGCCTGGACGCCTTCGCGGACCGCCTCACCACGACGTCCGGCGCCGTGCAGCCGCGCCGTCCGCGCCGTGGTGCCGTAGGAAAGGAACGTCAGCTGGCTCGAAACCTGCGACAACACGACACCGCCGACGGCGAGCCCGGCCAGCGGCAACGCGCCGAGATGCCCGACGACGGCCGTGTCCACCAGGACGTACAGCGGCTCGGCCGCGAGCACGCCGAGCGCGGGCAGGGCGAGCCCGAACACACGTTTCGGCGGGATGCGCTCGTCGGTTTCAGAAGCTTCAGGCACCACGGCAGACTAAAGGTCCGGTACGACAGTCCCAGCCGCCGCTCAGCGGAGGAACGGTTCATAGCGTCGCTCCTGGCGCAGTGCCTCGATCAGCCTCGTCGTGTCGAGCGTGACACTGACGAGGAAGACGAGGACCACCTGCAGGGTCACCCCGGCGACGGGAACTCTCGGGCTCGCGTCCAGCAAAGCCAGGCCGAGGGCCGGGATCAGCGCGACCACTCCGGAACAGACCGCCCCGAAGGCGAGGATCCGGTGGTTCACGTAGCCGAGGTATTCGGCGGTCGGGTTTCCCGGCCGGATCCCGGGGACGAAGCCACCCACCCGCACCAGTTCGCGAACCACCTTGACCAAGTCCTGCGTCGCGGCGGCTCTGATGAAAGCGAAGAGGCAGACGAGGACGAAGTAGACCGCGATCCGCCCGGGGTCCCCCTCGTCGCGCAGCCACCCCGACCAGCTCACGTCGGGCCAGAACACCGGCACGGACAGCAGCACCGCGGCGAGGACGGCCGGGCTGTTGGCTTGGGGGAACCGAAGAGGAATGTAGGTCGGGGTCCCGCCATAGGCGCGCACGCCGATCATCCGCTTGGCGTACTGCACCGGGACGCGACGCTGTCCCTGCGCGACGACGATCGTGATCACCGTGATCGACAGCGTCACCACGGCCATGACCGCGATGGCGGTCCAGCCCACCCTTTCGTACAGGCGCAGGAACGCCGACGGCAGCACCGCCAGAACCTGTGCGAGCAACAGGATCCGGACACCGTCACCGAATCCCCGGTCGGTGATCACCTCGGTCAGCCGCAGGACCAGCGCACTGCCCGCCGTCAGGCACGCCACGGCGACGGCTCCGTGTCCGTCGAGGACATCCTGACCACGGAGCCCGAGCACACCGATGGCGCCCACGAGACCGAGTACGACGGTGAGCCGTCGCCGGTACCGCGTCAGCACGCGGGCGCCGGCTTCACCTTCGGCCCGGAGCGCGGCCAGCCGCGGGATCACGACGATCAGGGCTCGCAGGAGTGGCGGGGCGGCCAGGCAGGGTAGGACGCCGAACGCGAACACCGGCAGGGTGGACAGGCCGCCACCGGTGAGGAGGTCGAGGATCCAGCGCAGCGGGTGGTCGTCTTCCGGCGCGCGGACGGTCACGTAGGGAGCGGGCAGGCACTGGCCCAGCCGGAACAGCACGATCACGCCCAGCGTGACCAGGATCCGGCGGTGGAGGGAGGCGTGGGTGTTCATCGTGAGGATCACGGTAGGGACGACGGATGAAATTCCGATGACACCGCCCGGATTACAGCAGCGGTGCCCGCGACAGCGCCGCCCTCAGCTCGCCGAGTACCTCGTCCGCCGTGCCCTCCGCGGTGCATCCGGCCGCCTGGCGATGTCCGCCGCCGCCCAGTTCCCCGGCCGCGGCCGAGACGTCGACACCGCCCGCCGAGCGAAGCGAGACCGTCCACCGCTGCCGCGGCCCGATCGGTTCGGCTTCCTTGAGCACCACGGCGACCCCGGCCTCCCGAGTGGACCGGACGACGTCGATGACCGCTTCGACCTCTTCCCCGCGCACGGTCCGCGCGGCGTCGAGCGTCACGACCGCGTACGCGAGGCCGAAGCCACGCGCCTCGTCCGGTTCGAGCCGGGCTCCCGCGAGAACGTCCGAGAGCATCGGCAGCCACGCGAACGGGTGATCGTCGACGATCTCGCGGACCACCTTGTCCGGGTCGACACCGGCTTCGAGCAGCTTCGCGGCCATCAGGTGGGTGGACGGCCGGGCCCGGCGGAACCCGCTCGTGTCGGTGACCAGTCCCGCGTACAGGCATCGTGCGATCGGCTCGTCGATCTCGGAGCCGAGTTCCCGCAGCAACGCGAAAACGAGCACCGCGGTCGCCTCGGCGGTGTCGTCGACGACGTGCTTGGTGCCGTAGAAGACGTTGGACGCGTGGTGGTCGATCACCAGGACGTCGCCACCGGCCTCGCGCACGGCGTCCACGCGCGGCGCGAGTTTCCCGAGCCTGCCCGGAGTGGGTGTGTCGAGCGCGACCAGCAGCCGTTCACTCTCCGGAAGCTCGCTCGCGGGGACGTAGAGCCCGCCGACGTCCAGGCCTCGCAGGGTTTCGGGCATCTCCTCGGGCTCGCCGACCGAGACGCGGACCTTGACGCCTCCCCTCAGCTGAAGGGCCCTTCCCAGCGCCAGCGCGCTGCCCAGCGCGTCGGCGTCCGGGCGCACGTGGCCGAGCAGTGTCACGTCGTTCGCGCGTGCCAGCAGGGCGGCGGCGTCCTTGAGGTCCTGCGCCAAAGTGGTCGTCACAATCAGTCAAGCTACGCTCTGCGGGATGTCCGAGTACGCGATCCTGGTCTACCCGTCCGCCAACCGGGTGTACACCGATTCCACCCCGGCCCTGCTGCGCGCGGAGCTGGCGGTGTTCGGCCTGTCCGCTTTGGAGACCGAGATCTCCCAGATCGGGGAGACGACACTCGGCGGCGTCGGCTACCTCACCTTCACCACGCCCGCACCGCTGAGCGAACGCGATCTCGCGCTGCTGTCGAACCTTTCCGCGCTGTACGCGCTGTTCGAACTCGGCGACGGTGTCCTGAAACCGGTCACGATCAGTCCGCTGGCGAACTTCGACTCGGATCTGCTGACCATCCAGAAGTACCCGGGCAAGACGAACGAACTGTTCACCAAACTCCTCGTCAACGTCACCCTGCTGGCGACGGCGGACCCGGCCGCGATGCTGGAGAAGCCGCTGCACCTGCTGGATCCGCTGTGCGGCCGCGGCACCACGCTGAACCAGGCGATGATGTACGGCTTCGACGCGACCGGCCTCGACGTCGACGGTAAGGATTTCGACTCCTACGAACTGTTCGTCAAGACCTGGCTGAAGCAGAAAAGGATCAAGCACACCGCCGAATCCGGCCAGGTGCGGCGTAACAAGGTCCGGCTCGGCAGGCGGCTCGACATCGGGTTCGGGATCACCAAGGAGCGGTACAAGGCGGGCGAGGTCCGCAGGCTGAGCTATCTCAACTGCGACACGCTCACCACGGACGAACTGCTGCGGCCGAACTCGGTCGACCTCATCGTCACCGACGCCCCGTACGGCGTGCAGCACGGCAGCCACCGCACCCAGGACGCGTCGCTCGCGCGCAGCCCGCGAGACCTGCTCGCGGCCGCGGTCCCGGTGTGGACGCGGGTGCTGCGGCCCGGTGGCGCGCTCGGCATCTCCTGGAACACCAACGTCGCGCCGCGCGAAGAACTCGCCGCGATCCTGGACAAGGCGGGACTGGAGATCCGGGAGGACGGCCCGTTTTCGGAGTTCTCACACCGGGTCGACCAGGCGATCGTGCGGGACCTGATCGTCGCGGCCAAACCCGCCTGAGCTCCTCCTGTCACCGCAAGTAGTCCTCTAGTTGCGGTAGTTCGCATCGCCAACCATCGCAACTAGAGGACTACTTGCGATGGATTCCGCCGGGATGGCCTCGGTCAGGCGATGCGTTCCCCCACGAACTTCAGGACCTCGGGCATGATGCCGCGCCAGTAGTCGTCGTTGTGCTCGCCAGGGGACATCTTCGCGACGGCGGGGTCGAGGGCCTTGATGAGTTTGCGGTCGGCGCGGGCGAAGGGATCCGAGCTCCCGCACCACACCCCGGTCGACGACGCCGAGAGGTCGCCTGTGTGCAGCAGCGGCTCGTGCGATTCCCATTGCTCCCGGTCGGCGAAAACCTTGCGGGACTTGGCATCGGGCCAGCTTACGAACAGCGCGGCGCTCGCGACGGCGACGGCTTTGAGGTCCTTGTGCTCGCGGGCGTAGCGCAATGCGCCGAAACCACCCATCGAGATCCCGAACATCGCCGACGGCGGCCGCAACTGGCGCTGGGCGAGCCAGCCGGGGAGTTCTCCGGACAGCATCCGCTGGGGATCGTCACCCTTGCCGACGTCCACCCAGTAGTTGTCACCGTCGACGGCGGCCACCGCGAACCCGGGCAGCCCGGCCGCGACCATCTGGTTCAGCGCGTCCTGTACGCCGAGGTTCAGGAACGTCCTGGCGTCCGCGCCGCGGCCGTGCAGGGCGACGCAGACCGGCATCCCGACTCGCGACACGCGATCGGGCGCGATGATGACGAGGTTGACTTCCCGATTCCGGGCCGAGGACCGCATCTTCTGCACCGTGACCGCTTCGGTCAGCGGCGTCGGGCTGTTCGGCGGGGACACCGGCGGCGGTCCCACCAGCGGTGGCTTCTCCGTGCCGCACCCCGCGAGGAGCGTCAGCGCGGTGGCCCCCAGCAACAGGCCACGCCGACTCACGGCGTGGCCCACTCCCTCAGCCTCGGGTCTCCTCATCGGCGAACTCATCGTCTTCGGCCTCTTCCCGCGGCGGCTTGTACGGGTCGGGTTCACCGGCGTGCTGTGCGCCGGTCGCCCGTCGGGCGACCTCCGCGTCGGCTTCCCTGGCCTTCGCGAGGAGGTCCTCGATGCGCTTGGCGTCCTCGGGAATGCTGTCGGCCACGAACGCCAATGTCGGCGTGTAGCGGACTCCCGTGCCCTGCCCGACCTTCGTGCGCAGAACGCCACGAGCGGATTCCAGCGCCGCCGCGGCACCGGTGTGATCGGGCGTGGACTCCAGGGTCTCGCCGAGCACCGTGTAATAGACCGTGGCGTCGTGTAGATCCGCCGTGATCTTCGTGTCGGTGATCGTCACGTGGTTGAGCCGCGGATCCTTGATGTCGTGCTCGATCGCGTGCGCGACGATCTGTGAGATCCGCTTGGCGAGCTTGCGAGCCCGAGCGGGGTCGGCCATGGGGATTCGTCTCCTCGAAAAGTCTTTCCGTCAGTCGTCCGGGCCGAGCAGCCGTCGGTGGGCGGAGAGCAGTTCCAACTCCGGCCTTCCGGCCACGAAGCGCTCACACGAGTCGAGCACGTCTCGGACGTGCTCGCCAGTCGCCGCGACCACGGCCACACCGATCAGCGCCCGCCGGTGCAGGTCTTGCTGACCCGCCTCGGCGACGGAGACGTCGAAACGCCTGCGTACCTCGGCCAGCACCGGCTTGATCACGGATCGCTTCTGCTTGAGCGAGTGGACGTCGCCCAGCAGGATGTCGAGCTCAAGAGCTCCTACGAACATGGGGGTTCTGGGTTGGGTAGAAGTGAAGCGGCGCTCCCCCGCCCAGATGCGGGGGAGCGCCGCCGTGTCACTTACGCACGCGGCTTTTCGCGCTGCTCGTACGTCTCGATGACGTCGCCGAGCTTCAAATCGCTGTAGTTACCCAAGGTGAGACCACACTCGAAGCCCTCGCGGACCTCGGTGACGTCGTCCTTCTCGCGCTTCAGCGAGTTGATCGGCAGGTTCTCGATGATGACGTTGCCGTCACGGAGGAGACGACCCTTGGCGTTACGCCGGATCTCGCCCGAGATGACCATGCAACCGGCGATCGTACCGACCTTCGACGACTTGAAGATCCCGCGGATCTCGGCCTTGCCCAGCTCGACCTCTTCGAAGATCGGCTTGAGCATGCCCTTGAGCGCGGCTTCGATCTCGTCGATCGCCTGGTAGATGACCGTGTAGTACCGGACGTCGACGCCCTCGCGGGTGGCCCGCTCGGTCGCCTTGCCCTGTGCCCGCACGTTGAAGCCCAGGACGATCGCGTTGGACGCGGTCGCCAGGTCGATGTCGGACTCCGTGACGCCACCGACACCGCGGTGGACCACGTTGAGCTCGACCTCTTCTTCGCCGACATCCAGCTGCATCAGCGAGGCTTCGAGGGCCTCGACCGTACCGGAGTTGTCACCCTTGATGATCAGGTTGAGGGTGCTCGTCTCCTTCAAGGCCTCATCGAGGTCTTCCAGGCTGACCCGCTTACGACGCGACGCGTTGAGCGCGTTGCGGGTACGGGCCGAACGCCGCTCGGCGATCTGCCGGGCGACCCTGTCCTCGTCGACGACGAGGAACGTGTCACCGGCGCCGGGCACCGAGGTGAACCCGATGACCTGGACCGGACGCGACGGGGTCGCTTCGATGACGTTGACGTTGTGCTCGTCGACCATCTTCCGCACGCGGCCGTACGCGTCACCGGCGACGACGGAGTCACCGACGCGCAGCGTTCCGCGCTGGACCAGCACCGTGGCGACCGGACCGCGACCGCGGTCCAGATGCGCCTCGATCGCGACACCCTGGGCCTCCATGTTCGGGTTGGCCCGCAGGTCGAGTGCGGCATCCGCGGTCAACAGGATCGCCTCGAGGAGACCATCGATGTTGATGTTCTCCCGCGCCGAGATCTCGACGAACATCGTGTCGCCGCCGTACTCCTCGGCCACGAGGTTGTACTCGGTGAGCTGCTGCCGGATCTTGTCCGGGTTCGCGCCCTCCTTGTCGATCTTGTTGATCGCGACCACGATCGGGGCCTTGGCGGCCTGCGCGTGGTTGATCGCCTCGACCGTCTGCGGCATGACGCCGTCGTCGGCCGCGACCACGATGACCGCGATGTCCGTGGCGTTCGCACCACGAGCACGCATGGCGGTGAACGCCTCGTGACCCGGGGTGTCGATGAACGTCACGAGGCGCGGGTTGCCCTCGAGCTCGGTCTCGATCTGGTAGGCGCCGATGTGCTGGGTGATGCCACCGGCTTCGCCCTCGCGCACCTTCGTCTTGCGGATCGTGTCGAGCAGGCGGGTCTTACCGTGGTCGACGTGACCCATGATGGTCACGACCGGCGGACGGACCTGCAGGTCCTCTTCCTCACCCGCGTCTTCGCCGTAGGTGATGTCGAAGGTCTCCAGCAGCTCGCGGTCTTCTTCCTCCGGGCTGACGACCTGGACGACGTAGTTCATCTCGCCGCCGAGCAGCTCGAGGATGTCGTCCGACACGGACTGCGTCGCCGTGACCATCTCACCGAGGTGGAAGAGCACCTGCACCAGCGAAGCCGGGTTGGCGTCGATCTTCTCGGCGAAGTCGGTCAGCGAAGCGCCACGCGGCAGGCGGATCGTTTCGCCGCTGCCCTTGGGCAGGCGAACGCCACCGACGCTGGGCGCCTGCATGTTGTCCATGTACTCCATGCGCTTCTGGCGCTTGGACTTCCGGCCCTTGCGAGCGGGACCACCGGGACGCCCGAAGGCACCCGCGGTACCGCCGCGACCACCGGGACCGCCACGACCGCCGCCGCCACGGAAACCGCCGCCACCGGCCGGGGCACCGCCGCCGCCACCGGGGCCACCGCCACCGGGACGGAAACCGCCGCCGCCGCCACCGCCGGGACGGAAACCGCCACCGCCGCCACCGCCACCGGGACCGCCGCGGAAACCTCCGCCGCCGCCACCGGGACCGCCACGAGCGCCGCCACCGGGGCCACCACGGGCTCCGCCGCCGGGGCCACCGGGACCACCACGAGCGCCACCGGGACCGCCGGCCGGACGGGCCGGGCGGCCCGGCATCATGCCGGGGTTCGGGCGCGGGGGCATGTTGCCAGGGTTCGGCCGGTTACCACCGGGAGCGCCGCCACCGGGACGCGGAGCCGGACGGTCGCCGCCCTGCCCGCCACCGGGACGCGGCGGACGGTTGTCGCCGCCCTGCTGGCCGCCACCGGGGCGCGGACCGGACGGACGCTGGGCCGGGGAACCGGAACCCACGCCGAACGGGTTGTTGCCGACGCGCGGGGTACGCGGGCCGGGCTTCGGGCCACCGGGCTTGGGACCCTGCGGCTTCGGCGGCACGACGGAACCCTGCGACGGCGTCGAGGACGCCGGCGGGGTGGCCGGCGTAGTCGGCGCGGCCGACGTGGCCGGTGCAGCTGGGGATTCAGTCTTCGCTTCGGCTTCCGGAGCGGCCTTCGCCGCCGGAGCCTGGACCTGCTCCTCCTTCGGCGCCGGCGGCCGGGGGCCGGGGCGCGGACCCGGACGGGCACCCGGGGTGGAGGGACGGGACGGCTGCTGGGCCGGAGCCGGCGCTGCCGGAGCCGCCGGAGCGGACGCGGCCGGGGCTTCGGTCTTCGCCACGGGCGCGGGCTGAGCCTGCTGCGCGGCCGGAGCCGGGGCAGCGGGCTTGGCGGGCGGTGCGGGCGAAGGGCGCGGGCCGGGGTTCGGAATCGGCTTCTTGCTCTTGCCGTCCTTGGACGGGTACGCGTCACGGAGACGACGGGCGACCGGCGCCTCGACGGTGGACGACGCGGACTTCACGAACTCGCCCTGTTCCTTCAACTTGGCGAGAACTTCCTTGCTGGTGATGCCGAGCTCTTTCGCGAGCTCATGTACTCGGGCCTTGCCTGGCACAGCTCTCCTCATCTGGGGAGGCCGGCGGCAGACCCGCAGACCTCGTCCTATTGTCGCGCGTTCATTGATTCAGCTTCACGGCTGACTCATGACGGGTCGACCTGCTTCCTGATTCCAACCGGCACCGGGGATGTCCCGGCGCCTTTTAGCCTTCAGCGAGTCGCTCCAGGCGTTCGTGGACACCCTGGGCGTCGAGCGACCCCGGAACACGAAGTGCTCGGGGAAACGCCCTGCGCCGCTCGGCCTTGGCCAGACAGTCCGGCACGGGGTGCAACCAGGCACCCCGGCCCGGCAACCGCCGACGTTCGTCGACGATCAGCCGTCCATCCGCCGCGACCACTCGCAGCAACTCACCGATCAAGGCCCGCCGACGGCAACCCACACAGGTGCGGACCGGAGTTTCCCGGTCATGCTGGAGGTCGGTTCCCGGCCGCGGGCTCTGAACCACTCGTAAGTCTAGCGCTTCGACCTTCACTCAGCCGAACCGGTTGCCGCGGCGGGCCGCGCCTGCCCGGCGTGTGCTTCTTCACCCTGCTCAGGGGCGGCGTCGCTACGGATGTCGATCCGCCAACCGGTGAGGCGCGCGGCGAGGCGGGCGTTCTGGCCCTCCTTGCCGATCGCGAGCGAAAGCTGGAAGTCCGGGACGACGACGCGAGCGGTCTTGGCCCGCTCGTCGACGACCCGAACCGAGACGACCTTCGCGGGCGACAGCGCATTCCCGACGAACTTCGCCGGGTCTTCGGAGAAGTCGATGATGTCGATCTTCTCACCCGCCAGTTCGCTCATCACGTTGCGCACGCGGGCGCCGACCGGGCCGATGCACGCGCCCTTGGCGTTGACGCCGGGCACCGTCGAGCGGACCGCGATCTTGGTCCGGTGTCCCGGTTCACGCGCGATGGCGGCGATCTCGACCGTGCCGTCGGCGATTTCGGGGACTTCGAGGGCGAACAACTTGCGCACCAGGTTCGGGTGCGAACGCGACAGCGTGATCTGCGGGCCGCGGTTGCCGCGCGAGACGGTGACGACGAAGGCTTTGATCCGGCTGCCGTGTTCGTAGGACTCGCCTGCCACCTGCTCGACCGAGGGCAGCACGCCTTCGATGTCACCGACCTGGATGATGACCATGCCGCGGGCGTTCGCGCGCGCGTCGCGCTGCACCACGCCGGCGACGATCTCGCCCTCCTTGGCGGAGAACTCGCCGAAGGTCTTCTCGTGCTCGGCGTCGCGAAGGCGCTGCAGGATGACCTGCCGCGCGGTGGTGGCGGCGATCCGCCCGAAGCCCTCGGGGGTGTCGTCCCATTCCTCGTCGGTCTGGCCGTCGGGGGTGAGGGTGTGGGCGAGGACGCGCACCAGCCCGCTCTTGTGATCGATGTCGATCCGGGCGTGCGACTGGTGGCCCTCGGTGTGCTTGTACGCGGTGAGCAGCGCGGTCTCGATCGCTTCGATCACCGTCTCGAAGGGGATGTCCTTGTCCCGTTCGATCGCGCGCAGCGCGGCGATGTCGACGTTCACTTCGGCTCCTCCTTCGGTTCGGTGGTGGCGGCGTTCAGGGCCGACGCATCGGTTTCCAACAGTTTCAGGTCCTCGGCAGGTGGTTGCTTGAACTCGATCTCGATGACCGCCTTGGTCACCGAGGCGTAATCGACGTCCCGGATCTCGCCGTCGACGAGCACGCGCGCGGTCTTCTCGCCGGCGTGTCCCACGCGGCCGACGAAGGCGGCGCCCTCGGCCGGGGTGACCTTGACGAGCCGGAACTTCGCGCGCCGCCAGTGCCTCTGCACGGTCAGCGGCCGGTCGAGGCCCGGTGAGGTGACTTCGAGCGTGTACGCGCTGGCGATCACGTGCTCGTTCTCGTCGAGCACGGCGGAGACGGCGCGGCTGACGCTCGCCACCTCGTCCAGCCCGACGCCGTCGTCCCCGTCGACGACGACCTTGACCAGCTGACGGCGGCCTGCTTGCTGGACCTCGAAGGAATCGAGGTCGAAACCCGCGGCCTTGACGGCTTCGGCCACGATGGGCTCCAGCCTGCTGGCGAGGTCGTTGGGCACGGTGAAGCGCTCCTGTCCGGCTGTGGGCGACCCGGCGGCGTGGATCCCGGGTTCGGTAGTGGACCAGCTTATCTGGTGACCCCCGCGTGACGCGCGAGCGGCGGCCCCGCACGGGGTACTGGCAGGATGGGGCGGCGTGACCGGAAGACCGACCGAGCCCACCCTGCCGAGCCGTCGTACTTTCCTGCGAATGGGAGCGCTGGCCGCGTTGGCCGTGCCACTGGCCGCCGCCTGCGGCCCCGGGTACGACGAGAACCCCGACCCGCTGGGCCCGCTGCTGCGCGCGGCGGAGACCGACGCAACGGGCGCGAAGGCGTTGACAGGCGCCGAAGCCGAGTCGGTCGCCTCCGCGCGGGCCGCGCACGCGGCGGCGCTCAAGACCGAGGTGGACCGGCTCAACCGGCCCAAGCCGACGCAGGCCGGACCGGCGGAGAACCCGCCGTCGTCCGTCGACGGTCTCAAGGAACGGCTCGCACAGGCCCGTAAGCAGGCCGAGGGCCTCGTGCCGTCGCTGCCCCGCTACCGCGCCGGGATGGTCGCCTCGATCGCGGCGGGCTGCGCGGCCCTGCAGCAGAGTTCGGACAAACTCGGCCGCGGCGACGACGCGGGTGCCGTCGAGGTGCCCGCCGGTGCCACGCTGGGCCAGGAGACCGCGGAGGCCGTGCAGCAGGCGCTCGCGGCCGAGCACGCGGCGGTCTGGGTGTACGGCCTGGTCAGCGCCTACCTGCCGGCCGCCTTCAGCGGCGCCGTGGGGCGAGGCACGGCCGAGCACGTCAAACGGCGATACGTCTGCGAACGGATGCTTTCCGCCGCGGGCCAGACGCCCACGGGACCGGAAGCCGCGTACGTGCCACCGAAGCCGGTGACCGACGCGAACACGGCGATGGAACTGGTCGCGACGGCGGAATCGGACGCGACGGCCGCCTGGCTCGGCTTGATCGACCGGACAGACGACGGGGCCTTGCGGACGACGGCGTTGAACGCGCTGATCGGCTCGGCGCGGCGAGGGACGGCCTGGCGGGCGGAGTTCGGCGCGAAGCCGGTGGCGATCG
Source organism: Amycolatopsis sp. cmx-11-32 (assembly GCF_047608695.1). NCBI lineage: Bacteria > Bacillati > Actinomycetota > Actinomycetes > Pseudonocardiales > Pseudonocardiaceae > Amycolatopsis > Amycolatopsis sp. cmx-11-32. Next base: position 659,109 of record NZ_JADNQN010000005.1, read on the forward strand.
CGATGCCGGGTCAGGCGACCTGACGTTCAGGTAGCGAAGTGCGGTGGAGGCGGTTGCGCCCGCAGGTCCGTGAAGGACTCCTTAAGGGACCCAGCGTCCCTTGAGGTTCCCCTCACCCGCACGGAGCGCCACCTCTTGTCCCAGCGACACCACCAGCCACACCGATGGCGCGTGCAGGCCCCTTCAGGCGGGCGAGGCGCTGGCAGTCCGCGAAGGCCTCCTTCACGACGTCACCGTGCAGGCATGGGAAGCATCTACAACTTGGGCACGCGAAAGTCGCTTTCCCACAGGCCAGGCGGGGAAGTCCCCTTCGCTCCTCGGCCCAGAACGAAGAGGCTCATTGCGCTACACGCAACAAAGGGGCCTTCACGTACTTGAAAACTCAGCGGCGCAGGTCACCCGAAAGTCGCAAGGCGTCGGTCGCGATCCGCTCCAGCACCGGCTTGTCGGTCTGCTTGTCGTAGAAACCGGCCAGCACGATGGCCACCTCGGGCCCGGTGACGTGGGAGTCGTAGGCCGCGTCCTGCCCCGAAATCTTCGGGACGCCCTGCCCCTTGAAGGTGCCGTCGCGCACCAGGTCGGACACGTTTCCCGTGCCGTCCTTGTCGGTGAGCGTCTTGAGCTGGGTCGCGGTGACCTCGCCCGGCATGGTGACCAGGACGACCGACACCAGCGCCTTCTTCCCGCCGGTCTCGGTCGTGTACAGCGCCCGCGACAGCCGTGTGCACGGCGTCTCGGTGAAGAACGCCTTGGTGTCGCCGTAGGACTTGCTCGCGCAGTCGGAGGTGACCTGCGGGCCCTCGATCAGCGTGTACTGGAACTGGCCGGTCTTCGACGGCGTGTTCGCGACAGGGGCCGTCTCCGGCTCGTGCCGGATCAGCCACCAGAGCAGGGCCGAGACGACCGCGATGGCGACCAGCCCGGCACCTTTCAGCGCCAGGCCCTTGGTGTCCCTCGGCGGCTTCGGCGCGGGCGGTGGCCCGCCCGGCCCTGCCGGTCGCACCGGCTGAAGCCGGGCCGTTTCCGTCGCTCCCGGGTTAAATTGCGCACCAACCACGGGAACATACGGTAGTTCACGCCGGTCCGGCGGTTCACCTGAACGTGCTTATCGCCCGTTCTACGTCGTCAGCCGTGTTGTAGAGATGGAACCCGAATCGTTGCCTTCCGGCCCGGGTAGCGGCCACGATGCCCGCTTCCTTCACCCTGTCGGCGTCCGCGTCGAGGGAGACGATCGCGCTCCCCTGACCGGGTGAACCGAGTGCTCCGAGGAGTGAGTCGGCGAGACCCACGCAGTGCGCGCGGACGGCGTCGAGGTCCAAGGACCCGAGGTAGTCCAGCGAGACGGCGGCACCGACGAACGAGAACCACGCCGGGGACAGGTCGAGCGACCGGGTGCCCTCCGCGAGCCTCAGCGGGAGGCCGTAGACGGTCTGCCCGCGGTCCTCCCCGGCGTACCAGTTCGCGGCCACCGGCACCGCTCGCTCCCGCACCCGCGGATGCGCGGCCAGCCAGGCCGCCCCGCGCGGCGCGAGCAGCCACTTGTAACCGGCGGCGACCACCCAGTCGGCCCAGCCGAGGTCGAGTGGCTGCCAGCCGGCGGCCTGGGTGGCGGCGAGCAGGACCGCCGTGCCCGCCGCCTCGGCCGCGGCGCGGAGCCCGCCGAGGTCGGTCTGGGCGCCGTCCGCCGACTGGACCACGCTGACCGCGACGAGGTCGTGCCCTTCGACACGCTCGGACAGTTCGGCCAACGGAACTTCGGTGACCTTCACCCCGCGGTGCGCTTGTGCCGCGAACGGGAAGGTGACGCTGGTGAAGTCGTTCACGGCGACCAGCACGCTGGCGCCGTCGGGCAGCCCGGCCGCCACGTTCGCGATCAGCTGCGAGACGGACGCCCCGACCGCGACCCGCTCCGCCGGGACCCCGATCAGCGCGCCGAACCCCGCCCGGGTCCGCGCGACGGGCTCGTCGAAATCCGTCGGGCGGGCCTCGCCGCGCCGCCACCGTTCGACCGCCTCCGCCACCGCGTCGGCCACGTGCGATGGCGGGATACCGATGCTCGGGGTGTTCAGATATCCGGGCGGGACGGCGAATTGGCCGCTTCCCATAACAGGCGTTCTCAGCTCTGCCCGCAACTTCGCTCCCGCTCACTCGTACCGGGATCGCAACGCACCACCTGGCAACTCAGCCCGGACTCTACCGTTCGCGGATCACCGGAAAATAGTCTCCGGCAAGCTTGATCTGCCCGCTGGCATCGATGGAGCCGTCTCGATGACCCGTCACGTGGCGGAGGTAGGTGTAGGCGTAGGCGGTGAACCGGACTCGGCCGTTGCCGAGGTTCGTAATCCCCTGCGGCTCGTCCAGCTCGTCGAATCCTTCGGCGTAGTGCGTTCCCACATCCGCCGTGTACGTCGTGGGGTCGTCACGGGCTTGCTCCGCCGCGAGCCTGGCTCGCGCTTGCCCTGGAGATACGCGCTCGTTCATTGCCCCTCCTGGATTCGGCTACCCGCCAACGTATCGAGCGAGCGCAGCTCCGGACGCCGACAATCGGGTCTATTTCGCCGCGGTCTGGTTCTCCGACTGCGACACCGATGGGCTCAGACATCCGGGCGGGACGGCGTTCCCGAGGTCAACGAGCTTCCGGGAGCAAGGCCGCGACGTCGTCGTAGGACGGCGGGGTCAGGGGGAGTTCGCCGCCGTCGCGAACGGCCTCCACCGTACGGAGCGTGGCCGCCAGTGCCATCCGGTAAGGCAGCGAACCGAGGCTGACCCGCGCGACACCGAGTCCGGCCAGCGCCGCGACGGTGACCTTGCCGGGGAGGAACAGGAGGTTCACCGGCGTCGAGGTGGCCTTCACCAGCCGTTCGACGTCGGCTGGCTCGGCGAGCCCCGGAACGAACACGCCATCGGCTCCGGCGTCCACATAGGACAACGAGCGCTTGATCGCGGCCTCGATATCGGGCTCCCCCAGCCAATGCGTGTCGGTGCGCGCGTTGACGAAGAGACCGGGAGCGCGTTTCTTCGCCGCCGCGATCTTGGCCGCGTGCAGCTCCGGGTCGCCCAGAGCGTCTTCGAGGTTGATGCCCGCGACACCGGCTTCGGCGAGTTCCGCGGCGAGCGCCCCCACCTCGCCCGGGTCGTCGCTGAACCCGTCGGCGAGGTCGACGCTGATCAGCGCGTCCAGCCCGGCGAGCCGCCCGGCCAGCCGGACGGTGGCGTCCTTCGAGGACGGGACACCGTCCGGCTCGCCCTCGGCGGCCGAGACGCCGAGGCTCGTCGTGCCGAGCGCGGGGAACCCTCGCGCGGACAGGAAGGCGGCTGTGCCGAAATCCCAGACGTTCGGCAGGAGCAGCGGGGAACCGGGGACGTGCAGTGCGGCGAATGCGGTCATGGCACGACGGTAACCAGCGGACGCTTCGGTGACGGCCGATGTGTCCGGTCCCGCCGAGGAGTCCGTGAAGGTCTCCTCCCCTACTCTCACGGTAGGGGTCTCGGCAAAGTCGAGGTCTTGCAGGTCAGGCGGATCTTCGTCGCTGCATGAGCTGACGTTGAGTGTCCCCATTCAGGGACAGGCCTTCCCCGAGAGCACCCCGGCACACGCCCGCAGGCACTAGCGCTGACCAGCCGCTCCGCGACTTTGCCGTGACCCTGACTCTCAAGGTAGTGAAGGAGGCCGTCACGGACAGGTGCTGTGACAGGTGAGGCCGCTGTGGCACTCCTCAAGTCCGTGAAGGCCCCCTTGAGGGACTCTGGGTCCTTCAAGGGGGCCTTCACGGACCACTCACGCTGTCAGGCTCGTTCCAGGAACGGCGTCAGCAGCTCCGGCACGGACTCCTCGGCGAACAGCAGGCCCTGTTCCTCCCCCGCGTCGTACACCGAGTACGCCCCGCCACCGGCGGCCGTGGTCGCGACGACGGTCAGCAAACCCTTGCGCCGCTGGAACACCGACTGCTTCACCGTCCAGCCGATCACGCCGTCGCGCTCCAGGGCGAACGTGCTCCGCCGCACGGTTCCGTGGCGCCCCACCAGGTACCGTCCGGTGATCCCGTGCCCGAGGTTGCGATAGGCGTCCAGCGCCAGCAGCACCGAAACCGGCAGCAGCACGACGCCGAGCGCGGCACCGATCACCAGCAGGACGTCGGTCAGCAGGAAGCCGAGGAGCGCGAAGATCGCCAGCAGCAGCACCACCGAGCCGACCCACCAGCGCAGCAGCCGTGCCCGCGCGGCGCGTGGATGTCCGGTGAGCCGGACAGCTTCGGTCGGCGAGACCGGTTCGCGCAGCACTTCCGCGGCGATCCGGTTGGCCGTCGCGATCGGCGCGGCGGGCAGGAGGGTGTGGTAGTCGGTCTTGTCGTTGTCGTCGCTCTGCCGCATACCGGTGGCGATCGCGTCGACACGCGCCGCGCCGGAGATCCGGTTCCCCAGCGGCTCGACGAGGTCGATGCCGCGCAGGCGGCGTTCCTCGATCGAGATCGAGCGGGTGGTGAACAGTCCGCGACGCACCCGCAGCGTGCCGCCGGTTTCGCGGTCGAGCCGGTAGTTCCACCACATCTCGACCCACAGGCCCAGCGCGCCGACCAGGCCGACGACCATCGCGATCGCCAGCAGGATCAGGATCGCCACCACCAGCGGGATGCCGCGGAACAGGCCGATCACCCAGTCGACCAAACCTTTCTGCAACCCCGCCCACTCGGAGATCTGCATGAGCCCGCCGCCCGCCGCGAGGCCGAGTGTCGGGGTCAGGAACGACATCGGCGCGTAGCGGATCCAGCTCCGGTCCAGTTCGGCGAGCGGCGCGTCCTCGTCGGTCTCCGCGGTTTCCGCGCGGCGGAGGAGATCCGCGCGCAACCGCTCGGCCTCGGCGCGCGAGACGGGATTGAGTTTGATCCTGCCCTGCCCGCCCGACTCGTGCGAGCCGGTGCCGATGGTCACCACCGCGACGCCGAACAGCCGGTGCAGCGGGTTCGCCGTCAGGTCGACGTTGCGGATCCGTTCGCGCTGCAAGGATTTCCGTGACCGGAAGACCAGCGTGAACGCCGTCTCCAGCCGGTCCGGCGTGACCCGGTACCGCACCGCCTTCCAGTTGAACAGGTCCACCAGCACGCCGCAGCCGACGAGCACCACCCCACCGGCCACGACCCAGGCGAGCGCGACCCAGAACCTCGCGCCGCCACCGACGATCGCGACCGTGACAGGGATCGCGGCGCCGACGGCCGCGCCCGCGAGCGTCAGCGCCGTGACGGCGAGCGTCCGCTTGTCGAGCGTGCTCCAGCCCTCGAACTCGCCCGAGGTCATGTCGCGTCCCCCGGCGTCGCCTGCGTCGTCTCGGTCAGCTGCTCAGCCAGGCTCGCGGCCAGTTCGTGGTCGAGCCCGCGGATCTTGACCGCGCCCCGCGCCGACGCCGTGGTGACCGTGACGGTCGCGAGCTTGAACACCTGCTGCAGTGGCCCGCGCAGGGTGTCCACGGTCTGGATCCGCGACATCGGCGCGACGCGCCACTCCTGCCAGAAGAACCCGGAACGCGTGTACACCGCGGTTTCCGTGACCTCCCAGCGGTGCACCTTGAACCACCACAGCGGCATCGCGATCACCCAGGCCAGGCCCAGTACCGCGAACACCGCCGCCGGCGTCAGGAGCCAGAACCGTGCGGGCGCGATGAGCAGTCCGAGCAGCGCCAGCACCAGCACCAGCGGGACCCAGAAGAGCGACCCCTGCAGCCGCCACCAGCCGACGACCCGCTGATCCAACGCGTTCCGTGGCGGCCTCAGCCGCACCTTCCCCCGATCGGCTTCCACCGATTTCACCCCCGACGGTCGTTTACAATGCGATCGCATCGTAATAGCGTGGGACAGTAGTGGCAATGCGATCGCATTGCAAACGGCGGAACGGATGGTGAGGGTGCCGAAGCAGGTGGATCACGCCGCGCGCCGCGCGGAGATCGCCGAGGCGCTGACGCGGCTGACGGCCACGCGCGGCCTCGAAGGGGTCAGCCTCCGGCATGTCGCCGCCGAAGCGGGTATGTCGATGGGCCTGGTGCAGCACTACTTCAAGACCAAGGACGAGATGCTGCTGTTCGCCGTCGAACGCCGCTCGCGGGTCTACGAGGAGCGACTCAAAGCCCGCTTGGAGACCGGGGAACTGCCGTCGACCCCCAAGACCATCCTCCGCGCGATCATGACCGAGATCCTGCCGCTCGACGAACGCGCCCGAGGCGACTGGCTGATGGGCGTCGCGTTCTTCATCCGCGCGATCTCCGATCCGTCCTTCGCGGCCGCGTACACCGACGGCGTTCCCCAGTTGTTCGAACTGTTCGCCGTGCTGATCCGCCAGGGGCAGGACGCGGGCGATGTCGACAAGTCGGCCGATCCGGAGCACGAATCGGCGATTCTCTGGGCGCTCGCGGATTCGCAGGGCACCAACATCGTGCTGCAGCACCGCACACCGGACGAGGCGTTGTCCACTGTGGACTACTACCTCGACCGGCTGTTCGGCTCAGCTCCCGCCGGGTGAGGACGCGACCGACGCCTGCACCGCCCGCATCTCCTTGAACAGCTTCCGCAGTGCGGGAACCGCGTCCCCGCCCTGCTCGGTCAGCTCCTCGATCCGCTCCTTGTAGCGGCGCCTGTCCTTGCCGGGAATGACGTCACGGAGTTCGACAGCGGCCACGAGCGTGGTGAGTGCGGCGTCCACATCGGATACCGGTGAAGACCCGCGCAACGCCTGATCGACCAGAACGCGCAGCCTGTCGACGACGGCGGGATCCCGCACGATCGGGTGGCGCGAGGGGAACAGGCCCAGCGTCCGGCCGGTCTTCATCTCGATCACGCCCGCCGTGTCGAGCTGGGACTCCACCGCCTCCAAGATGCCGCGCGCGTCCTTGCGCACCCACCATTTCCACTTCCGGGGGCGCTCCCCCGCGATCTCGGCGAGCAGTTCGTCGAGGACGAGGTCGCCTGTCGGCCCCGCGCCGGACACCGTGACCCGGCCGTCCGCGTCGGCGACGCGCCCGCGCAACGCGAGGTCGGTCATCGCGGCGCCGCTGACGAGCAGGCTCGCCCGGTGCCTGTCCCGCAGCTTGCCCTTGCCGACGTCACAGGCGAGCAGATACGCCTTGGCGGATAAAGGAAATTCGGTCATCGTCAGTGCCTCTCCAACTTCGGCCAGATCTCGTCCCACGAACCCCGCCTGCCGTCGTACCGCCACAGCAGCCCTTCCACCACCGGAGTCACCGTGGCGAAGTACGGCTTGAGCAGCTCCGGGTCGAAGCCGAGGAACAGCACGCTGTCCGCGGACTCCGGTGGCCGGTCGAAGTACCAGTAACCGCGGTGGCCACTGTAAACGTGCTGGATGCCGTACCGCGGGCCGTAGAACTCGGTCGCGGCGGCGAACGGGTAGATCTCGGCGAAGACGGCGGTGCGTGCTCGCTGCTCCGGTGGCAGGGCGGCGTAGGTCCCGCCGACCGCCTTGACCAGTTCCTGTTGCGGTAGTTCGCCACCGGCGAAGGAACTGCCGAGGGTGATCGGGCCGAAGCTGGTCCGCGTCATGCCCGCCGGGTAGATCGGCAGGCCCGCGAGGGTGATCACCGCCGAAAGCACCATCGCGGGCCAGGCGATCAGCCGCCACCGGGGAACGTGCTTCACGAAACCCGTCGCCGCGGCGGCGAACGGCAGCGCGAAGACGCTCATCAGGTAGTAGGAACGCCCGTGCAGCAGCAGGAACGCGACGATGAGCGCGACTATCGCCACCCCAAGGAAGCGATGGCCGCGAAGTTCGCGGGAGAAGTTCAGCCGGACGAGGCCGTAGACGAACGCGAGCACGCCCGCCCCGACACCCGCCGTCAGGAAGCCGTCGCGCAGGAAGGGCCAGGTGCCGGGAAATTCCGCCGCCACGACGTCGTTCATGATCAGATACGGCCAGCCGTTGGCCGCCTGCCAGAGCAGGGTCGGGACGGTCGCGACGGCGGCGATCCCCGCGCCCAGCCACAACTTCGGCCGCCGCAGGAGTTCCCTCGGCCCGAGCACGAGCGCGCTCAGGAGGGCGAGCGCCCAGAACGCGGGGATGAGGAACTTCGTCTGCAGGGAGATCGCGGTGACGACGCCCGCCCAGACCAGCAGCCCGTCACTGCGGGTGCGGACCCAGCGGACGACCAGCCAGACGATCACCGTCCAGAGGAACGGATCGAGGACATAGGTGCCGGTCCAGTGGCTGACGATGATCACCCCGGACGCCGCGTAGAGCCCGGCCGCGAGCACCTGTGCGCCGCGTCCACCACCCAGTTCCCTGGCGATCAGGGCGGTGACGACCACCCCCGCCGCCGCGGCCAGCGTCATCGGCAGGCGCAGCATCACCAGCGAACCGGGGAACAGCGAGTCCATCGCCCCGGCCAGCGCCGGGATCGACGGCGGCTGGTCGAAATAGCCCCACGCCAGGTGTTCCCGTCCCGCCATCAGGAAGTACAGCTCGTCGAAGCCGTGCGCGTACCGGCCGCTCGTGGCCAGTAGCGCGGCTCCGGCCAGCGTGGCGACGGCGAACACCGGCAGGCCGGCGAAAGCCGCTTCCCGCACCTGTCCAGTTTGGACTGTCTGAGTCGCGTTGCTCATGATCCCCAGTCCACCGCGAACGCACCGCCCGGGAAACCGGGTAAGGAGGGTGACCGGATAACCGAAAGTTGCGGATCCCCGGCGTCAGTGTCCCCGGCTGGTTACCGTCGTCCCGTGGAGAAAAGCAGGCCGTTCCGGCCCGGTCCGGTCGACACCTTGTGGCTCACGCTGGCGTCGCTCGCGTTCGTGGGCCTGGACATCTCGCTGTACGTGTTCGGCGAGCCGACGACCGGCTGGGCGGGGCCCGCCGCCGGTGTCACCATGCAGGTGCTGCTCGATCTCTCGCTGATCCTGCTGTTCCGGTTCCCGCGGCTGATCGCGGGCCTGGTCACCGCGGGCGCGCTGCTGATGCTCGCCTCCGACCTGTTCTCCCCCGGGCTGCTGGTGCCGGAGCGGCAGCTGACGCTGATGACCGTCCCGACGATCACCCCGGTGGTACTGAGCCAGCTGGCCCGCCTGATGGACCGGCGGACGCTGCTCTGGCTGACCGCGATCCTGGTAATCTGCGCGTCCCGGCCGTGGGACGCGCAGTGGAACACCACCCCGTTCGGTTTGCTCGGCACGGCGTTCCCCACCGCGATCTCGCTGTACTTCGAGGCGCGGCGCCAGTTGCTGCGCTCGCTGCGGGACCGTGCCGAACGCGCCGAACGCGAGCAGCACCTGCTGGCCGAACGCGCCCGCGCCGAGGAACGGCGGAAGCTGGCCGAGGAGATGCACGACGTCGTCACCCACCGGCTGAGCCTGATGGTGCTGCACGCCGGCGCGCTCGGCGTCGTCTCGGCCGACGAAGCGGTGCGGGCCTCCGCCGAGGACATCCGGCGTGAGGGCGCGCTGGCACTGGACGAACTGCGCGATCTCGTCGGTGTGCTGCGCAACGGCGCGAACGCCGAGCCGCGCACGCTCACCGACGGCACGGCCGGCGACCCGGCGACACTGGTCGCGGAATCGGCGTCGGTGGGCATCCCGACCGAACTGACCGTGCACGGCGATCCCGGGCGGATCTCCCCGGCCGTCGCCCGCACCGCGTACCGCGTCGTGCAGGAAGCGCTGACGAACGTCCGCAAGCACGCGCCCGGCTCGAACGTCACCGTCGAACTCCGCTATCACGCGGGTGGTCTGGACGTGACGGTGGAGAACACGCGACGCGGTGCCGCGCCGGATCCGGCGCTGGCGGGCAGCGGGTCCGGCGCGGGGCTGGCCGGGCTGCGGCAACGCGTCGAGCTGATCGGCGGCCGGTTCGACGCGGGCCCGATGGCGGGCGGCGGGTACCGCGTCGATGCGATACTGCCCGCCTACGTCCCGACGACGGAGGGAAACGCGTGATCCGGGTGATCGTCGTCGACGATGAACCGATGGTCTGCGCGCATCTGCGGACGATCCTCGGTTCCGCGGCCGACATCGAGGTGGTGGCGCAGGCACAGGACGGCGCCGAGGCGGTCGAAGCCGTGGTCCGGCACCGGCCGCGGGTGGTGCTGATGGACCTGCGGATGCCCGGCGTCGACGGGCTGACCGCCATCGAGCGGATCGCGAAACTCCCGGAACCGCCCGCCGTCGTCGCGCTGACGACGTTCGACGCGGACACCTACGTCATCCGCGCGCTGCGGGCGGGCGCGGCCGGGTTCCTGGTGAAGTCGACGCCGCCCGAGGACCTCATCGGGCTGGTCCGCGTCGCCGCCGACGGGCACACCGTGCTCTCCCCCGAAGCGGCGCAACGACTGGTGGCGATGTCGGCCGACGGACGGCGTCGCGGCGACGACGCGCGCCGGAAGACCGAAGGGCTGACAGAGCGGGAAAGAGACGTCATGACCTGTCTTGGCGAAGGGCTGTCCAATGCGGACATCGCGGCGCGGCTGCACCTGGCCGAGGCGACGGTGAAGAGCTACGTGTCGCGGATGCTGGTCAAACTGGACTGCGCGAACCGGACCCAGGCCGGGCTGCTGGCGCACGAGGCCGGTCTGGTCAAGCGCTGAGCTGCCCGTCGTGGCTCTTGCGGGAGTCGAGGACTTCGCCCATGTGGACGCGGGCCCACCGATCGAGCATCTCCAGTGGTTCGGCGAGATTGCGGCCGAGCGCGGTCAGCTCGTATTCGACGTGCGGCGGGATCTCCGGGTACGCGGTGCGCGTCAGGATGCCGTCGCGGACGAGGCTGCGGAGCGTCTGGGTGAGGACCTTCTGCGAGATGCCGCGCACCCGCTTGCCGATCTCGGTGAACCGGAGCGGGCCGTCGCCGAGCACACCGACGATCAGCACGGTCCACTGGTCGCCGATGCGGTCGAGCAGCGCGCGGGTGGGACAGTCGGGGTCGTACGGGTCTCCGAGCACGTGACCTCCTCACTCTCCCTGGGAGAGTAACATGCCTAGCGAGAGGGAGCGGGCTGCATCAGCGCGTCGAACAGCAGGATCAGGTGACGTCGGCCGCGCTCCCAGCGGGCTTCCAGTTCGGCCTGGTCACGGGTCGCCCAGCTGGCGATGAGGATGCCGCGGACGACGTCCATCGCCGTGTACACCGCGTGCAGGAACTCCGGATGCGCCGAATGGCCCGGAAGCAGCGCCTTGCCGAATTCGACAAGGCTGCTCGTCGCGATCGGCTCGACCACCGCCATCTGCGCACGCAGATCCGGGTCGGTGCGCGAGGCCACCCACAGTTCCACGGTCGCCGAGAAGACCGGGCCCTGATGCATCTCCCACATCAGCTGCAACGCGTCCCCGACCGGATCGGCCGACGCCTTGAGCCGGTCGATCTCCGCCATCGCGACCTCGGTGCGCCTGGCCGCGAGATGCCGGATCGCGGAGGTGACGAGATCGGTCTTGGTCGGGAAGTGATGCACCTGCGCACCGCGGGTCACCCCGGCGAGGTCTGCGACACGAGTGGTCGTGGTGCCCGCGTAGCCGTACTCGACGAGACAGTCGATCGTGGCGTCGAGCAGCCTGACGCGCATCGCGGCGCTGCGTTCCTCCTGCGTACGTCGTGGGGCTGGCATGCGCCTACTTTATGGGGCGCCGCGCGAGGAAGCGGCAGAGGGCGGGTCCCGTCTGGCATGTCGCGAAAGCCACTTTCGGGACATCTGACGTCTCGAAAGTGGCTTTCGCGACAACCACAGCGCCGGGGCCGTCGCCTATCGCAACCAGAGGACTAATTGCGGGGAGCGATCGGGACCGTAAGAGGTTCCAGCGAGATCGAAGGTCACCCGGGCGCCGGTCGCGGGCAGGGCCGGGTCGACCATGTCCGCGTCCGTCCCGCCGAGGACGAGCGCCAGCCGGTGCCCGGCGGGGACGACGTGGTCGAGGCTGCTCAACCGGAACGTCATCGTGTACGCCTTGCCTGGCACCACCGCTCGCCAGAGCGAGCGGTGGTGGCCGAGGTCGGCCCGGCCGGTCGCCACGATCCGGGTGTCCACAGTGGTCAGATCGGCGACGGTGTCGAGGAAACACCCGCTGTCCGCGGCCGTTCCCGCGCCCCAGCAGGAGCGGCTCGTCAGGTTCTGGAGGCCGAGTGCGGAGAACTTCGTGTTCCGCACCGTCGCGGGACCGTAGTCGCCCAGCATCGCGCCGAGCGCGCGCTCGGTTTGTCCGAGCGGCGGTCACCGTCACCGTGGCGGTTCCGGCGACCCGGGTGTCCGCACGCACAGGTTCACCCGCGAAGACGAGACGTTCCGGGCTGGCCTGCGACGGGTTCTCCACTCTTTGCGACACCCCGGGCGGTCGCGAACCTCGATGCCAGGGCCGAGGACCGGCGCAAAAGAAGCACAACGACTTCGCCGGCAACGCTGCTGGTCGAGCGGCCACCCGGCGAGGTCCCGGTCATCGCCGATCCGCGAAGGCTTCGCCAAGTCGTCGACGGGCTGGCCGAGAACACCCTTCGGGTGACTCCGGCAGGCGCTCCGGTCGTGTTCTCCCTGACGTCTTTCGAGGAGCAGGCGCGCCTGGCGGGTCCGGGCTGGCACCGGAGGATTACCCGGTCGCGTCCGGCCGCGGGGTGCTGAACAAGCGGTACCGCGACAGCCGCCCGGTCGGTTCGGCATCGGGCTCGCGCTGGCCAACGGTCTGGTCACCCGGATGGGCGGGACGCCGACCGCGGGCACGCACCGGAAGGCGGAGCCGCGTTCACGGTGACTTTCCGGTTAAGGTGATCACGTGGAGATGTTGCACCTGCGGTACTTCGTGGCCGTCGCGGAGGAACTGAACTTCTCCCAGGCGGCCAGGAAACTGCATATGGCCGCCTCCCCGCTGAGCCAGCGCGTCAAGGATCTCGAACACGAACTCGGCCACAAGCTGTTCGACCGCAGCACGCACCACGTGACGCTCACCGCGGCGGGCGCGGCGCTGCTGCCCATCGCGCGGGACGTCCTCGAACAGGTCAACGCCATTCCCTGGCGGCTGCGGGAAGCGGTGAAACCGCGGCGGAGCACGGTGTTCGTCGGGATGCCCGCCGGGGTGCACCCGGCACTGCGGGAGCGGGTCAAACGGCTCGAAGAACACTGTCACGACCGGTTCGAACTCAAACGCTGGCCGGGGACGACCCCCGACCTGGTCGCCGCGGTGCACGAGGGCAAACTCGCGTTGTCGCTGGTCCGGATGCCGGTGACCGATCCCGCGCTGGAGATGATCCCGGTGCAGGTCGAGCGGCTCGGCGCCGTCGTGCCCGCCGGCCGGTTCGCCGGGCGGGAAACGGTGGACATCGCCGAACTGAGTGATCTGTCCTACATCGCGTCCGCCTCGGAAAGCATTCCGGCCTATTCGGACGATATGGACCGCACCTTGTTCAACGCGGGGATCAAGAAAAGGCTCAAAGTCGGCGGAACCGAATATTCGGGCATTTCAGAATTGGTGGCGAACGGTTCGTCGTTCTCGATCACGATGCTCGATCCGGCCAGTCCGATGCACCTGTTCCTCGTCGACGGCGCCACCATCCTGCCGTTCACGGATTTCCGGCCCCGGCTGGAGACCGCCCTGGTCTGGCGCCGCGACCGCGCGGAGGACGGCGACCTCGCCGGACTCGTCGAAGGTGTCCGCGAGATCTTCGCCGAACCGCTTTCGACCTGAGCGGGAAGGTGCCGCATGCGGGTGAGATGGCGATCTGGGGTGGCGCGGCACCGCTGTCGCCTGATCACACGAATCACGCTTCGCCCCGGCTCCAACCCGGCGAACGAGCCGGTCACCGTGCTGAGCCGAGATCGACGATACAGGAATCGGTTCCGCCCTCTCCTGGATATTTACTTCTCACCAGAGCCCAATGGGGACACCAGAATGGTATGACCACTGTGGTCATACCATTCTTCTTTTCTTGATCATTCCCTTTATCACTATTCGCGCCTAACTTCGAAGGTAGAGCGAACAACGGCGAAGGGAAGCAATGATGACTCAGACCGCCACCGGACCACTGGACGGCGTTCGCGTGATCGACCTCTCGACGGTGGTCATGGGCCCGTATGCCGCGCAGATCCTCGGCGACCTCGGCGCCGACGTGATCAAGATCGAGTCCCCCGCCGACACCGTCCGGGTGGGCAAATTCCGCACGACGCCGGGAATGACCGCGCTCAACCTGAACGTGAACCGCAACAAACGCAGCGTCGCCCTCAACCTCAAGGACGAGGAGCAGCGCGAACAGGCACTCGAGCTGATCGACACCGCCGACGTGCTCATCACCAACATGCGACCGGGCGCGCTGAGCAGGCTCGGCATGAACTACGCCGACGTCGCCGCGCGCAACCCCGGCCTGGTCTACGCCCACGCGCAGGGCTTCCGCAGCGACTCCGACCGCGCGGGCCACGCCGCCTACGACGAGACCGTGCAGGCCGCGTCCGGCCTGGTCGATATCGCGAACCGCGCGCTGGGCAAGCCGGTGTACCTGCCGACGATCATCGGCGACAAGGTCTCCTCCCTGACCATCGCCTACACCGTGCTCGCGGCGCTGGTGCACCGTGACAAGACCGGCGAGGGCCAGCGCGTCGAGATCCCGATGACCGACACGCTGATCGCGTTCAACCTCGTCGAACACCTGGCCGGGCACGTTTTCGAGCCCGCGGAAAGCCCGACCGGCTTCGGCCCGTCGATGAACCCCGGGCACAAGGCCGTGCACACCAAGGACGGCATGGCCTGCGTGATCCCCTACAACCCGCAGAACTTCCGCGACTTCTTCCAGGCCGCGGGACGGCCGGACCTGACCGAGGACCCGCGGGTCAACGGCGACGCCATCGACGGCGCCGACCACGAAGCGCTCGCCGAGATGATCGCCGACTGCGCCCCGGCACTGACCACCGAAGAGTGGACCGAGGTCTGCGCGAAGCACAGCATCCCGATGGCCCCGGTCCTGGAACTGGACACCGCACAGGACGACGAGTACGTCCGCGACGGCCACCTGCTCGACGTCGTCGAGCACCCGAGCGAGGGCGCGATCCGCACCATCGGCATCCCGGTGAAGTTCTCCGCGACCCCCGGTTCCGTGCGGCGCCTGGCTCCCCTGCCGGGCCAGGACACCGAAGACGTCCTGCGCGAACTCACTTCTGTGAACTGAGGAAGACCATGAGCATCAACGAAGTAAGGACCGAAAAGGTCGGCGGCACCCTGCTGATCACGATCGACCGGCCGCAGGCCCGCAACGCGGTGAACGCCGCCGTCGCGGCCGGTCTGGCCGAAGCACTCGACCTCCTGGAATCCGATCCCGCGCTGCGGGCCGGGGTCCTGACCGGCGCGGACGGTTCGTTCAGCGCGGGCATGGACCTCAAGGCCGCGTTGAAGGGCGAGTCGCCCGAGATCCCCGGCCGCGGATTCGGCGGGCTGACCGAGGCCGAGTTGTCGAAACCGCTGATCGCCGCCGTCGAAGGCTGGGCCATGGGCGGCGGGTTCGAACTGGCGCTGGGCTGCGACCTGATCGTCGCCGCCGAAGACGCGAAGTTCGGGTTGCCCGAGGTGAAGCGCGGGCTGATCGCCGCCGGCGGTGGCGTGATCCGGCTGCCGAAGCGGATCCCGCACCACCTGGCGATGGAGTTCCTGCTCACCGGCGAGCCGATCAGCGCCGAGCGCGCCGGAAGCCTTGGCCTGGTGAACCGCATCGTCCCGGCCGGTGAGGCCGCCGCCGTCGCACTGCAACTCGCCGAACAGGTCGCCGCCAACGCTCCCCTGGCGCTGGCACTGGTCAAGAAGATCGTCCGCGCCGCCGACGGCGTTCCGGACGCGCAAGCGTTTGCCACCCAGCGTTCGGAGTTGCCGGCGCTGATGAAGTCGGCCGACGTCCGCGAGGGCATGCAGGCCTTCGCCGAACGCCGCGCTCCACAGTGGACTTCAAGTGAGAGGACTGGTGAGTGACATGAAGCAGCAAGAAGTTCTCCAGCACGTGACCACCCCGCTCACGAACCCGGCGTACGCGCCGGTGGTGCCCCGGTTCACCAACCGCGAGTACCTCAACATCGTCTACCGCACCGACGCCGACGCCCTGCGCGCCGTCGTCCCGGAGCCCCTGGAAATCGACGAGCCGCTGGTGCGGTTCGAGGTGATGAAGATGGGCGACGTCAGCGGCTACGGGCCCTACACCGAGTCCGGCCAGGCGATCCCGGTGAGCTTCGAGGGCGAGCGCGGCGAATACCTGCACGCGATGTACCTCGACAACTTCCCGGCCACCGCGTCCGGCCGCGAGATCAGCGCCTACCCGAAGACCATCGGCTCGCCGGAGTTGTTCGCCGAGAACGGCGCACTCGTCGGGACACTCGACTACGGCAGCCAGCGCGTCGCGACCGCGACAATGGGCTACAAGCACCACCGGCTGGACGTCCGCGAAGCCGAAGCCCAGATCACGGTGCCGACGTTCATGCTCAAGACCATCCCGGACTACGACGGTTCGCCGCGGGTCTTCGAATTGGTCCGCACCGAGATCACCGACGTGGTGGTCAAGGAAGCGTGGACCGGACCCGCGCGGCTGCAACTGTTCCAGCACGTCCTGGCGCCGCTCGCCGATCTCCCCGTGCTGGAGGTCGTCGCCGCGAGCCACATCCTCACCGACCTGACACTCGCCCCGGTCAAACCGGTCTTCGACTACCTGAAGGGAGCGCGGTCATGACTTTTCGCACCGCCGCGGTGATCGGCGCGGGGACCATCGGCCTTTCGTGGACGGTGTTGTTCGCCTCGCACGGGATGGACGTCTGGGTCTCGGACCCGCGGCCGGACCTCGCCGACGCCGTCACCGGCGCACTGGAGGCCTACGCCCCGCATCTCGGCCAGGACGCCGCGGCCCTCGCCCCTCGCGTCCACCTCGCCACTGATATCACGGAAGCCGTCCGGCACGCCGATGTCGTGCAGGAGAACGGACCCGAGAACGTCGAGTTCAAGAAGGACCTGTTCGCGACGCTGGTCCGCGAGGCGCCGTCGCACGCACTGCTGCTCAGCTCGTCTTCGGCGATCCCCTCGACGGCGTTCGCGGCGGACCTCGGCGACGCGTCGCGTGTCCTGATCGGGCACCCGTTCAACCCGCCGCACCTGATCCCGCTGGTCGAGGTCGTGCCCGGCGAGCGAACGAGTGCCGAGTCGGTGGACCGGGCCGTGGAGTTCTACCGGTTCGTCGGCCGCACGCCGGTGGTGGAACGCAAGGAGATCCCCGGCTTCGTCGGCAACCGGCTGCAGAACGCGCTGAGCCGCGAGGCGATCTACCTGGTGGAACAGGGCGTCGTTTCCCCGTCCGAAGTGGACACGGTGATGACGAACTCGCTCGGCATCCGCTGGTCGACCGTCGGGCCGTTCCTCGGCTCGCACCTGGGCGGCGGCCCCGGTGGCTATCGGCACATGGCCGAGCACATCGGCAAGTCGATGAAGAAGATGTGGGCGGGCCTCGGGCAGCCCTCGCAGGACCCGGAAGAACAGGAACGGCTCATCGAAGCCGTGGAATCCGCTTACGGCTCCTCCACGTACTCGGAACTCGCCGAGACGCGCGACCGCAAGCAGCTCGCGGTTCTGTCCGCTTTGGACAGTGCCCGGACGGAGGAGAACTGAGATGACCAGCACACTGAAAGAGCAGCTGACCGCCGACTTCTACGGCTACGAAGCCCTGCTGCCGGACGAGGAGCGCAAGCTGCTGCTCAAGGCACGCGATTTCATGCGCACCGAGGTCAAACCGCTCGTGAACGAGTACTGGGCGAAGGGTGAGTTCCCGCACGAGCTCGTCGGCAAGTTCCGTGAGCAGGGCCTCGCCGGGCTGCCCTACGAGGGCTACGGCGAGCACCTCCCGGCCACCAGCCACCTGCTCAGCGGCATGATGGCGATGGAGATGACCCGCACGGATCCCTCCGTGGCCACGTTCTTCGGTGTCCACAACGGACTCGCGATGTACAGCATCTACTCGGGTGGCGACCAGGAGCAGCGCGATCGCTGGCTCCCGTCGATGGCCGCGATGGACAAGATCGGCGCGTTCGCGATGACCGAGCCGCTCGGCGGTTCCGACGTCGCGGGCGGCATGCGCACCACGGCTCGACGTGAGGGTGACACCTGGATCCTCAACGGCGCCAAGAAGTGGATCGGGAACGCGACCTTCGCGGACCTGGTCATCGTGTGGGCCCGCGACGAGGGCGACAACAACGTCAAGGGTTTCGTCGTCGAGAAGGACTCACCCGGGTTCGTCCCGGTCAAGATCGAGAACAAGTTCGCGTTCCGGATCGTGGAGAACGCGGAGATCACGCTGACCGACGTCCGGGTGCCGGAGGCCAACCGGCTGCAGGGCATCGACTCGTTCCGCGACGTCGCGGAGATCCTGCGCGCGACCCGTGGCGGGGTGGCCTGGCAGGGACTGGGCGTGATGATCGGCGCCTACGAACTCGCGCTGGACTACGCCAAGGAGCGCGAGCAGTTCGGCCGTCCGATCGCGCGGTTCCAGATGGTGCAGGACATGCTGGTGAAGAGCCTCGGCAACATCACCGCGTCGTGGGGCATGCTGGTGCAACTGGCACGGCTGCAGGACGCGGGGATCTTCAAGGACGAGCACTCGTCGCTGGCCAAGGCGTTCGTTACCTCGCGGATGCGAGAGGTCGTCGCCTGGGGCCGGGAGATCTTCGGCGGCAACGGGATCGTGCTGGACAACGACATCATGCGGTTCTTCACCGACGCCGAAGCGATCTACTCGTTCGAAGGCACGCGCGAGATGAACACGCTGATCGTCGGAAAGGCCATCACCGGGCAAAGCGCTTTCGTGTGATCTGACGGACGACACGCGTGACTGGCCGTTCCCACGGTGCCTCGGTTGATGCCTCAAGGAGGCATGGGGACACGCGCCCTCTCGCGGTGCCGGGCCATGGTGGCTGACTGGGTGGATTTTGGGACGTCAGATGTCCCAAAATCCACACAGTCCTGCCGTACCGGCCCGATCGTGACAGTGAGCGGCCTGACGAGAAGGGGCCTTCACGTACTTAGCTGACGCAGCCGGCCGGCTCAGGCGGCACGGAAGACGACGAAGGCGGAGCGGCGACAGAGGAGGTCGCCGCGACCGGCTTGATCCCGATCCCGCCGGTCGGCTCCCCCACCGCGGCGACGCTCGTGGACGTCAGCGCGGACTCCACGAACGCCTTCACCTCGGCCGGGTCCACCTTCACCGCGTCGCCGTCGGACGGCGTCGGCAGGGAAAGGCTCTGGACCGGGATGGTCTGGAACTTCAGCGCTCCCGAACTCATCCGCCGCAGCTGTCGCGCGAAGCTCACCACATCCCAGCCGCGGTCGAGTACGACCGAGCCCTGGATCGCGCCTGCCAGGGCGCTCAGCCTCGCGGGATCGGTGAAGGTCCCGGCGTCCAGCATGGTCTTGGCCATGCTGGAGAGGAACGCCTGCTGCCGCGCGATGCGGTCGAGGTCGCTGGGCAGTCCATGCCGCTGCCGCACGAAAGCGAGCGCCTGTGGCCCGGAAAGCAACTGCTTCCCCGCGGGGAACGAAGCCCCGGAGCGCTTGTCCTGCACCGGTTCTTTGAGGCAGACCTCGACCCCGCCGACGGCTTCGCTCAGTGCGGAGAACCCGGCGAGGTTGACGGCGGCGTAGTGGTTGATGGACAGCCCGGTGAACTGCTCGATCGTCTGGATCGTGAGTTTGGCGGCCGCTTCGTTGGCCTTGACCTCGAGCTGCGCGCCGGTCAGGCCCTGTGCGCGCAGCGAACTCATCGCGGCGTTCTTGCCGCGGCTGTACGCCGAGTTGATCTTGTGCTTGCCGAAGCCACCCACGATGTCCACATAGGAATCGCGCGGGATGGAGATGGCAGTGGCCGCGGCCCCGCCCGCCGGGATGTGGACGACGATCATCGTGTCGGTGGTGTCGCCACCGGCGTCGCCGGCACCGGCGTGCAACGCGTCGAGGACGTTCTGCGGCAACGGATTCCCGTTGGTGTCGGTACGCGAGTCGATTCCGACGAGCAGGATGTTCTGCGCCACCTTCAGCGGCTCACCCGCCGGGCCGACGGGCACCTGGGCGGAGGGCGCGATCACATCGGCCGTGACGATCGCTTCGTCCAAACGACTCAACTGGGTCCACGCGTAACCCGTGATCCCCAGTACCGCCGTCGACACCAGGCCCAGTGCGACGCGGCCGCCGATCCGCCGTCCCCGCGACGTCAGCAGCACGACCTTCTCCCCGCTTCCGTGAACGATCCCCCACGTTCGAGGATCACCGCGTTAGCTGGGAATTACCTGAGAAACGTGTCATGAACGGGTCTTAAAGCCCGTTCGGACCAGCGAAAGTGATCAAGCAGACAACCCGTCGCGACACCGAGTGCCGGACTGACCGCGCTGCGCTTCCTATCGGGGCATCCGGCGCCAGATCGCGCGCGGCACCACCCGCATCACGGCGAACACCAGCCTCAGCAGTCCTGGCACCCACACCGTGTCCCGGCGCTTCCGGAGCGCGGCGACCGTCGCGTCGGCGACCTGATCGGGTGTGCTCGAGAACGGCGCCGGCGACATGCCCTCGGTCATCCGGCCGATCACGAAACCGGGCCGGACGAGCAGCAGGTGCACACCGGTGCCGTGCAGGGCGTCCGCCAGACCGCTCGCGAAACCGTCGAGGCCCGCCTTGGCCGATCCGTAGACGTAGTTCGCCCGCCGGACCCGCACCCCGGCGACCGACGAGAACACCACCAGGCTTCCGCTTCCTTGCTCACGAAGCACAATGGCCACCTGAGTCAGCACACTCACGTGAGCCACATAGTCGGTGTGCACGATCGCGACGGCGTGCCCGGCGTCCGCTTCGGCACGCGCCTGGTCGCCGAGAATCC
The DNA here is from genome assembly GCF_047608695.1 of Amycolatopsis sp. cmx-11-32. NCBI lineage: Bacteria > Bacillati > Actinomycetota > Actinomycetes > Pseudonocardiales > Pseudonocardiaceae > Amycolatopsis > Amycolatopsis sp. cmx-11-32. The sequence continues at coordinate 679,935 of NZ_JADNQN010000005.1, forward strand.
CGAAAGCGGTGACGACGACGTCCAGTGGTCCGTGCTCCGCGACGACCTTCTCGAGGAACGGACCGTGCCCGGCGAGGTCGTCGGCGTCGAACTCGACCGCGTCGACCGTCTCCGCGCCCGCGGCCTGTACTCGCTCGGACTCGGCTCCGAGGTCCACACTCCGTCGCGCGGCCAGCACGATCTTGCGCGCCCCGCCCCTGGCGAGCCGCTCCGCGACCGCGAGGCCGATCTCGCTTCGCCCGCCCAGTACCAGCACCGTTCCGCTCACCCGCCGCAGTCTGCCAGGCGAGTCCCGGCCGTCCGGCAGTGGCACGGTTCACAAACTGCAATTTTGCAGTCTCTGCATCTTTAGGCGTATCGTGATGCTCGTGTCCGAACCCGTCAAAGGTCTCCGCGAGCGCAAGCGGCTGGAAACCCACCGCGCACTGGCGACCACCGCCGTCCGGCTCGTCGCCGAACGCGGTCTGGACCAAGTGACGGTCGAGGACATCAGCGCGGCGGCAGGGGTCTCGTCGCGCACCTTCTTCAACTACTTCGCGTCCAAAGAGGACGCTGTCGTCATCGCGCACGCCGACACCGCCGAGCGATCGCGGCGCACCATCGAAAAATTCCTTGCCACGCCGAAGGAAGTCGGCACTCCGCGCGCTTTCGTCGATGCACTGAAAGAGGAAATCGCCCACATCGACGAAAACCGCGAAGAGTGGCTCGGCCGAATGAAGGCGATCCACGAGAACGCCACCCTGCATTCGCGCGCGGTGGCTATGAACCACGACACCGTCGCGCCGACGATCGAGGCCATCGCGCGGCGCGCCGGCGTGGATCCCAAGGCGGATCTGTACCCGACGTTGCTGCTGTCCACGCTCGGCGGCGCGGTCAACGCCGCGCTCATCCTCTGGTACCAGCAGGACGGCCGGGTGTCCGCGCTCGAGCTACTGGACGAAGCCGTCGAAATGCTTCTCGCGGGGCTCCCGGAGCCCGGCGGCCGCGCGCACTGACGCGCCCGGCACCACAGAAACACGAAGGGGGACAGCTGTGTCCGTATCCATGACCGAACCACGAGAACCGGACGCCGCACCGGGCTCGATGGGCCGCAAACAGGTTCTCGAAGCCATGTCGGGGCTGATGATGGGCATGTTCGTGGCCATCCTCGCCTCGACGGTGGTCGCGAACGCCTTGCCGCGCATCGTTTCCGAACTCGGGGGCTCCCAGTCGTCCTACACCTGGGTGGTCACCACCGAACTGCTCGCGATGACCGCGACGGTTCCGCTCTGGGGCAAACTTTCCGACCTGTACAACAAGAAACTGCTGATCCAGCTCTCACTCGGGCTGTTCGTGGTCGGTTCGCTGGTCGCCGGGTTCGCGGGCAACATCGAGCTCCTGATCGGCAGCCGGGTCGCGCAGGGCATCGGCGCGGGCGGGCTCACCGCGCTCGCGCAGGTGATCATGGCGGCCATCGTCTCGCCACGTGAACTCGGAAAGTACTCGGGGATCTTCGGTGCCGTGTTCGCCGTCGGGACCATCGCGGGCCCGCTGATCGGCGGCGTCATGGTGGACACCTCGTGGCTCGGCTGGCGCTGGTGCTTCTTCCTCGGCGTCCCGTTCGCGATCGCGGCGATCCTGCTGCTGCAGCGCACCCTGAACCTGCCGACGATCCGGCGTGAGGTGAAGGTCGACTACCTCGGCGCGTTCCTGATCATGGCGGGCGTCTCGACACTGCTGGTCTGGTCTTCACTGGCCGGGCACCAGTTCGCGTGGGGTTCGTGGTGGACGGCCTGCCTGGTGACCGCGGGAGTGGTCATCCTCGCCCTCGCCGTCTACGTCGAATCGAAGGTGGCCGAGCCGATCCTGCCGCTGGGCCTGTTCCGCAACCGCACGATCACGCTGACCACCCTCGCGAGTTTCCTCGTCGGTGTCGCGATGTTCGGCGGGACAGTGTTCCTGTCGCAGTATTTCCAGCTGTCACTCGGCAAGTCGCCGACGGTCGCGGGGCTGCTGAGCCTGCCGATGATCTTCGGCCTCCTCGTCTCCTCCACGGTTTCGGGCCAGCTGATCAGCCGGACCGGCAAGTGGAAGAGCCACCTGCTGCTCGGGTCAGCCCTGATGACCGTGGGCCTCGCTCTGCTGGGCACGCTCGACGCGAAGACGAACCTCGTCGTACTCGGTGCGTACATGGTGGTCCTCGGGGTCGGCGTCGGCATGCTGATGCAGAACCTGGTCCTGGTGGCGCAGAACGACGTCGGCGCACACGATCTCGGCACGGCGACCTCCACGCTGTCGTTCTTCCGCAGTCTCGGCGGCTCGATCGGCGTGAGCGCGCTGGGCGCCGTGCTCGCGAACCGGGTCACCGCCCTGATCACCGAGGGCATCGGCCCGCTGCCTCAGGGTGGCGAGGGCGGCAACGCGGTGCCGAACATCGCCACGTTGCCCGAACCGGTCGCGAACGTCGTCCGCGAGGCCTACGGGGAGGCGACCAGCGAGTTGTTCCTGATCAGCGCGCCGATCGCGCTGCTGGTGATCGTCGCCGTCGCCTTCCTCAAGCACAAGCCGTTGAAGACCCAGTCTGGGAACGAGCGACTGGCCGAGGAGACCGTGGCGGACGCGGTCGCCTGACCCACCACGAAGAGGGCCCGGTTCGCCGAACCGGGCCCCTCTTTTTTCGCGCACGAGATCCACAGAGGAAATTCAGTCGCGCGTTTGAGTGGTTTCAGGCGGCATTGCCGACGCGAACCAGGCGGCGCCGTTCACTGCCGGTCAGCCCGCCGAAAACGCCATCAGCCAGTCCGTTGTCCAGCGCGAAGGCCAGGCAGGCCGAAGTGACCGGGCACCGCGCGCAGACGGCTTTCGCCATGGCTGCCTGCCGTGCTCCGGGACCGGTCTCGGTGACCGGGAAGAACAGTTCGGGATCCTCACCTTGGCAAGCGGCCTCGCTCAGGGCACTCACCATCCTCGTTTCCATTTTCCTATCACCTCCTTTTCTCCGATTTTCGCTTCCGCGTCAAACGACTTCCGTTCGCAGCCGGGTAACCACGCACGGCGGGAACTCAAACATCACCTTTACCGAAACGTTACACTTGGCGGTCCGCTCACCGCACCTGTCCTGATGAGGGCATGCGCGTCAGGCGACTGAGAGCGGTGAGTGCGGGTGATGAGCCACGACGAGTTCGACGACTTCTTCCACGCCGAATTCGCGCTGCTCACCGGCTTTCTCTGCAAGGCGGGGTTCGCACTCGATCCGGCGCGGGACGCGGCGGCGGAGGCGATGCTCAACGCCTACGAGGACTGGCGGACCATCACCCAGCCGAAAATTTGGGTCCGCCGCGTCGGGCACCGGCGAGCGAAGGAGCAGACCGCGGTCCGGGGGAACTGGGCCTTCACCGACGCCGGCAGGGAGGACAAGCTCACGGTTCTCGCCGACGAGGCGTCGTCCGTCCTGACCATGCTGGGGCGGCTGCCGAAACGCCAGCAGCTCGGCATGGCCTGGGCACTGGACGGCTTCACGTCACGGGAGATCGCCGGGGTGCTCGGGATCGCGGACGAGGCGGTCAGCGCGACCTTGCGCCACGCGCGCGGCCGGCTGGAGGAGCACGACCCCGAGTTCGTCGGCCACCTGGACAACGCCAACGGAGCCTTCGTCGACGCGCTGAGGGTGGGGCTCGACGTCGAAGACACCCTGTCCCGGATCAAGAACCGCGCGATGATCCGGGAACTCGCACTGGTGGAGCCGGGCGCTCCGGCGAAGGCGGAGCCCGAACAGGTGACGCCGACCCACTGGCACTCCCTCGACGCGCCCGTCGAGGCCGCCGGACAAGGTGACCGCCGGGCGCTGGAGCACCTGCTGGCCACCATCCGCCCGCTCGTGATCAAGTACTGCCGGGCGCGGATCGGCAGACAGGAACGGACGTACGCCTCCGCGGACGACGTCGCGCAGGAGGTCTGCGTGGCGATCCTCCGCGCACTGCCCTCCTACCGCGAACGAGGACGGCCGTTCCTCGCCTTCGTCTACGGCATCGCCCAGCACAAGGTCGCCGACGCCCGCCGTGCCGCCGCCCGCAACCGCTCCGAGCCCGTCGCCGAAGTCCCCGACGGGGTCTCGGATTCAGCGGGCCCGGAACAGCACGCACTGCACAACGAATTGAGCGACCGGATGGGTGAGCTGCTGCGGATCCTGCCCGCCAAACAGCGCGAGATCGTCGTCCTGCGCATCGTCGTCGGTTTGTCGGCGGAGGAAACGGCCAAGTCGGTCGGTTCGACGGCGGGCGCGGTACGCGTCGCCCAGCACCGCGCTTTGACGCGACTCCGCAAAATCTTGCTGGAAAACCCGTGAGCGGTGCGCCTGCCACGTCTGACCAGCAAGATCTTGCCGCTCCGGCACAGCCGAGTGGGGAAGATCGGGACGTTGAACGTCTTGGATCTTCCCCACTCGGCCCTGTCTCGCATCATCATCCCGGTGCGAGACGGGGTTGGCGGACAACCTGCTCAAGGGCGGCAGCGTTGCGCGGTCGCCGCGGCCGTCTTCAACTCGGGAGCCCCCAGGATGGCCGCGACCGGATCAAGTGCGCTGTGCGTGTCCTTCTGGGCGGCGATGAGCCCCTCGACCGCGCGACCTTGCGCCGCCGTGTCGTTCTTCCCCGCCGCGTCCAGGTCGGCCTTCGCTTTCACGGTCTTGTCACGTGCCGAGGTGTACTTCGCGAGGAAGTCCTGCTTCGCCACCTCTCCGGCCGGAACCGGCGCGGCGGGCAGAGCACCGAGGCCGTCGACCGTCTTGATCAGAATGGCCGCGTAGTGCCCGAGCTGGTCGCTCGTGCTCTTCTTGATGGCTTCGACGGTGTCGCCGCTCGCCGACTGCATCTTGTTGTTGCCGTCGATGAAATCCTTGACCGCGCCGCAGAATCCGTTCATCCAGGTCACCGCGGCGGCGGAATCCGCGACGGACGACGAAGGCGGTGCCTGCGCGGCCTGCGGGGCCGGGTCCGGCGCGCAACCGGCCAGAACCATCGCGGTCAGGACGCTTCCCGTCGAACCCAGGAGTCCGGCCGATGTCTTGTGGGCAGCGCACATGTCTGTTTCCCCTCTCCACCGGCTGGTGTTCCCCGCCGGCGAAAGGACTTTGACACGGCGGAACGGCCGCGGTCTGCGTCATCTGACTCAGAACGGGCGGCCCGCTCGAACTCGTAACGTTCGAGGCACGGCCCCCGGGTGGCGTAACGGGGTGCGGGCAGGCGGCGAGTACAGCATTACCCCTGTTCGCTTCGAGGGAACCCAGCCGAAGAGGTAGCACCATGGCCATCAAGATCATCGCAGCGCGGCTCGAAGGTGGGAAGTTCCACGAGAACATCGCAAAACTGCGCTGGATCAACCCCGGCAGCGGCGAAACCGGTGAGAGTTTCGTTTCGGCGATCGTGGCATGGATCGAGGACGACGACGGGAAGGCCTACGTCGACGAAGGAATCCACCGGGTGGCCGTGGAGATCATCAAGCCCACCTTCGGCCCCGAGTTCCTCCGCACGCGAGCCGACGGCATCTGGAAGAACAACCTGCTGGACCTTCCACGCTTCTGAGCGGGAAAGTCCACAATGGATGGTGGGGTGTCGTGAGTGGTAAGGACGATTAGAACCGAAGCCGTCCTTATCACTCACGACTTTGCCTGACAGTGGGCCGGGTCGGGCTCGAACCGACGGCCAAATCTCTCACCGACCGCCGCACCGTCTACCGTCCGCCGGATCCAGGGCCGCCCGCTACCCCGGCGACCCCCGAACGGTTGCGCGTCTCCTGCCTCCCCCTGCCAGCTGCTCAACCTCCTCGCTGTGAGGTGGGTTCGGTGGCAGGCATGGAGTTCTCGTGCGCGGGCGGCGACCGCGATCAACGGGCACCCGGCGCGGCTGGGGTCGCCGGGTACGGGGCGGGACGGCCGGTGATGAGTTCCCATCGGTGTACGGCGGCGGTGTACTCACCCCAGTTCACCGGCCCGGGTTCACCGCGTGCTGTGCGGTGGGAGCGCGGTGCGCGGGCGGTCGTCACGGTCTTCACCTCTTTCCGCGCTCGGGGTTTCGACGTGGGTGTGGTGACGGCGATGACGACCGAGGGCAGCATCAGATCGCCTTTCGAGCCGCGCTGCGCGGGACAGCCTGTGGTGCCGTCGGTCGCGCGCGGGGTCGGCGGCAGTCGTGGAGTGGTCCTGACAGGGGAAGCCCGCCGTGAGCACCTCGACCGGTGCCACGGAGACGAAGTCGACCGCGCGCAAATCGCCCAGGTTCGGCACACCGGGCAGGCGCGCGGCGAGGATCGCGGCCGCGTGCGGGTCGACCTCGCAGTACCATGCGACGCGCCCGCCGAGCACGGCCGCGACACCGAGGTCGAGACCGGCCACGCCGGTGCACAGCGACCCGATGACCGGACCGTCGGTGGCAACGAATCGCAGGTCTTCCCGGACCTCACCGGTGCGGGCGAGGGTGTCCTCGTGCGGGGTGTTCATCGCCGCTCCCCTCTCGTGCTGTCCGGCCGCGCGGGCGGGCGTGTTCGCTGAGTGCGGAGTAGGCCGGTATGCCCAGGCCTCGCACCAGCGGGCCCACGCGGTGAGGGTTGTGACGCGGCGCGCCGCCCGGTGTCGAGCTGGTGGTTCGGCCGGCGCAGGGTGTGCTGAAGCCGGGTGTGCCAGGCCAGGGCGTGGGTCAGGCAGTTGGACTCGCTGCGATGACTCGGAGAACATCCCGGCAGATAGCGGCCGCTGTAACTCCACGCGGCGGAGTCGCTGGAGCGGATCGCGTCGCCGTAGCGGGCCTGCCCGACTGTTTTGACACCGAAGCAGTGCAGCCGCAGGCCCCGCGCGCGTAGGGACCTCACGATGCGTTCGACCTGCCCGCTGTCCTGGCGCCGTTGTCGCGGCAGTGGCCATGCCTGTTGCGAGCGTGTCGCGTTGCTACCAGCGGTCGGACTCTGTCGGCGCCGGATAAGGCGACATTAGACGGTGAAGGGTGTCGACGACGGCCAGGTGGTGGCGTGCCGAGTTCGGTGAGGTGATGTGACTTTGCGGCGCCGTCTTCGTCTGCCGCCGTGCGATGCTGAGGATGGTCCAGCGGTGGCTATTGTGGGGCTGATGCGTGAAACACCCGAAGAACTCAATGAGCTCCAGGCCCTGCTCGACGCCTCCCTGTCCCGCTCCACCGATCACCTCCGTTCGATCGTCACCGAGCGCACTTTGACCGCCGAGCAGCTCACCCAGATCCTGATCGGCATGTGCACTCTCGCCCTGTCCACCGTGACGGCGAAGGGCGAGCCGCGGATCAGCGGCGTGGACGGGCACTTCCTGCACGGCAAGTGGTACTTCGGCACAGCACGCAACGCCGCCAAGGCCCGCCACCTCGCGGCCCGCCCCGCCGCCAGCGTCGCGCACATGCGCGGCGAGGACCTGGGAGTGTTCACGCACGGCACGGTGGAGATACTCAACCCCGAGGACGACGAGACGGCCGCAGAATGGCCAGACCTGCTCACGTACTTCAAGGACTTCTACGGCGATCACACCGAGTGGGACAAGGACGTGTTCTACTACCGGCTGCGTCCGCACTGGATGACCGTCTACGCCGCCGATGCCGCGAAGCTCATCGCCAAGTGACCGCTGGCTCACGAAACAGGCCCTCTGGGCGGCTGGTGTCGAACTCTCCAACACCAGCCACCCGCTGATCCTCGGCTACCTGACGGTGGGGAGGTTGCGGACGTTGTTCGGCGAGTTGGCGGGCTGTCGAAGCCGGAGGATCTCTCCGTGCTGCGCGGCGAGTTGTGACAACGCGGGCTCCTTGTACGCGGTTCGAGTATGCGAGGCGCCGAAGCGGTTCGCCATCAACCGGTGAAGACCGACATCCCGAACACGAGCAACGATGCCACCGAGCCCGCGCTGAAACCTGACGCGATACACCTAGGGGCGTGTCTGACAAATAGGCAGGGTTCAGGTGGACAGACAGGTGCACCGACCGAGCCCGTCCGCGACCACAGACGGCGGCCCTGTCGGGACAGGCGATACGACGGAGGTCGGGAATGGCCGCGACGTACAATCGCGGCGAGGGCGAAGCGCCAGGCCGAGATTCCGGGCACCGGGGTGAGGGAGGGGTCGGGATGTTCGGTCGGAAGAAGAATCTCAACGATCTGATGGCGCAGCTCAGGCCCGACCTGAGTCGGGAATCGCTCGGCGTCGGGCCCGCCTTCCCGGGTGTCGCCCCGAACCCGCTCCTGAGCAGTGATGCGTGGAAGCGCAATGCGGAACTGCGTACGGGGGCGCTTGCGCTCGGCGTACTCGTCGACTGGCGGGAGGTCAGCAGCGACGGCAGTCCACGCGTGGTCCTGATGTTCGACGTGGAGACCGCCGGCGGCATCTCGTTCCGCGGTATCGCAGACGAAGACCTCACGATCACCGAGCTCACCCGACTCGCCCCAGGACAGACGTTGCCCGTGCGCTACCGGCCGGCCGTCATGGACCACTACGTCTCCCTTGCCCGGGACGCGGACCCCGCCCACGTGCGGCAGCTCTCTGACCAGATCGCAAGCCGCAAGCGGACCTGACCCGAAGCCATCGGCCGGATCCCTAGTCCGCGCGCAGGACCGCCCCCTGGGGCAACCGGTCCTGCGCGCGGACTTCTCATGACTCCGGTGCGCTGGTCCAGCCCCCCGCTAGCGCCGCGATCGCCTACGCCACCGGTTAAGCGGGCGATGCCCGCGATGACCACCAGCAGATCCAGGCTGTCCGGGTCGGTGTCGGCGGCGGTACCGAAGTACTGGAAGAGCTTCTGAGTCTGGCGGGAACCGTGTCCGGCGGCTTGCGGCAGCGCGGTGGTGAACGCCTGCGAGCCGGCGGCGCGCCGGGCCCGGTAGCCGGCGCGCAGGGCCTCGCCGAGCAGAGTCGGCGCGAGGGCGCTCTTGCCCGCGGCGCCAGTGACCACCACCACGGCCCTTACCCCGTCCTCGTCGGCGAGGCACCGCCGCACGTGGCTGAGGACGGCCTGCTGACCGTCGGACAGAGCGAACACGCCGGCGTGGGTGAGCGAGTGCCCCGCGGGTCGGGCCGATCTGGAATTCCGTCGGTATCCACCCGGGTGGGTATTGGCTGGCCTGTCCACCGAGGGAGGCGTTGACCCGTTGGGTTTGATCATGCCATTCGACCCCTCGAATTTCCGGTCCAGGTGGTGTCCGGTGCGTGACCGACCCGCCCCTGATACGGGGTTCCGGCGTCGAGTACCCGGCCCTTCCCGCGAAGACCGGTCCCCGTACCGCCACGGCACCGGGCACCCACCCATGATCCTGGCAGTCCACATCAGCAAAGTCGATCTTCTTCCGAACGCGTCAAATGAGTCAGAGAGGACCCGATTCGTCGCTGTTGCCGGAGGCAAACGGGGGGTGAAAAGGCTTGCCCGCCTGAGTGGCTTCGGCGAAGACGCTCACGCCGCCAAAGGTCGCTTCGTTGAACCAGGCCCCGCCACTGAAGACCACCTGGTGGAACCAGGCGTCACCCGTGAAGGCCGCTTCGTTGAACCAAGCACTACGAGTGAAGGTCGCCTCGTGGAACCAGACGTCACCCGCGAAGGCCGCTTCGTTGAACCAAGCACTACGAGTGAAGGTCGCCTCGTGGAACCAGACGTCACCCGCGAAGGCCGCTTTTTGGAAGGAGGCTTCGCGGGTGAAGGTCGCCGCATAGAACCAGGCGTCACCCGCGAAAGCTGCCTTATGGAAAGAGGCTTCGCGGGTGAAGGTCGCCTTGTTGAAGAAGACGTCGCCAGCGAAGGTCACCTCGGAGAACGTGGCGTCGCCGACAAAAGTGACCTGCTGAAAGGCGCTGCTTCCGATCCAGGCGTTGGTCAACGTGAAGTTGATGAGCTGGGCGCCGGTGAGGTCGAGTTCGAGAGGCCCCCAGTAGCGAGTGTTGTCTTGAGGTTTGAGGTGATCGCCGAGTAGGCGTTGGGCGGTGAGCCGGACTTCGCGTTCCTGCGACCTCTCACGGTAGAGCAAGCGTTGCTCGGCGCTGGCGCCGTCTTCGCGGTCCTGTTCGTCCGGGAGATCGTAGGACATGCGCAGGTAGGCACAGCAGACGTTGACGATGGTCTGGCGCAAGGTCTCGTTGTCCTGGGCGAGGCGTTCGAGAGCGTAGAGGCCTCCGAGACGGACAGGGGCTTTGTCGGAGCCGAGCTGTTCGACGGCCTTGAGGTAAAGCTCGTTGACCCGGCGCTCGACCGCGTCGGCACGGGCATCGTCAGCGACGCGCTCCTGGTAGGCATGAGTAGTGGCGGCGACGTTCTGCTGGTGAGCGAGGACTTCGTACTGCTGGGCGAGAGCGCGTTCGCGGTTGTCGAGGTCGGCTTCGGTTGAGTGCTGGCGGCGCCACGCGAGGTAGAGCGCGACCACACCGCCGCTGCCAACGCCGACGCTCAACCCGATCTTCAGCGCGTTCAGCCGCGCGTTCACCAGGTCCGCGTTGTTCAGCCCCTTAGTCGCCGCCCACCACAGTGCGATCACCGCGCCCGCGGTGAGGATCGTGATCACGATGGCGGTCGTCCACATCGCGGCCGGCGTCAGCTCCCGCAGCCGTCTCCCCGAGGTGCTGCTGGGCGCGGGGCGTTCGTCGTCGGTCATGACCATCAACATCGCGGAAACCGGCCGGGATGTTGCAGAGCGTGCACCCGGACCGCTTACTTCGTCCGGGAGGGCGTCGGGGGCGCCGGGTACTACGCGGGCATAGGTGTCTTGATCTTGGGCCGTGGTCGAAGGCTGAGTGGGGTTCCCCGCGGCTGAACAAGAACCCGGCGGGTACACGTCCGGACCATCGAACAGTGAGCACCGGCACAGCGCAGCGGCTGCAAGAGACATTCCATCCGCGCCAGGCTGCGGGTGCTGTCCGCGTTCTGCGACATCTTTGGCTGCACTCCGGCCGATCTGGTGGCCACCACCGCGGAGAACGCCGGCGTCCGTAAGACCGCCACCGGCGACCGGCCCGCACCATCAACCACGGTCACGAAGCTGCGCCCCGCGCCGCCCGCATCCTGCCGGACGCGTGAACCAACCCTACGCCACCGACGAACAATACGAGCGGTGGCACAAGCGAACCGCGCACGCTGCGACCGGTTCGGATTCTTCGCCGCCGTCTGGCCGGAAGGACCGGTCTGCCGCACCTGCGAGTGCCGCGCCCTGCGCGTCCACGGGCGCTGCCCGAGTGCGGAGAGCACCGGATCCTCCCCGGTCTCCGGCCCGCCGACGCCGTCGCGATCTGCACCAGCTGCCCCGGATTCCGCCCGTCCTACGCCTGTTCACATTGCGGCCAGGAGAGCCGGCTGCGCGCGGGCCGCCTCTGCCTTCGCTGCGCCCTGTCCGACCGAGTCGCCGCGCTGCTGGACGACGGCACCGGCCGCCAATCAATTCCACAAGCAACCCGCCGCCGGAGGCTGGCCACCGGCCACCGAGCCCGGTGGCCGGGCAGGTGCTGCCGCGTCCGGTCCGGCACCCCACTCCTCCTCCGCCGCGGCGTCCCCAGGCAGCTTCCCATCGTTGGGCACGAGGGCCATGCGCGTCCGCAACGAGAGTTCGGCCAGAGCGGCGATGCTCGAGGCGTAGGGCGCGTCTTCCCGCATCGGCGTGGACCAGCGGGTTCGCCGAGGAAGCTTTCCCCTGTTGCGTTGACATCGGCAAAAGCGGTCCCGCTGCCCATTCGAACCCGTTCCCATACGAAGAATGCCAACCCCGATCAGTCGGTTCTGCGTCAAAAGATGAGCCAGTCACAGCAGTATCGAGTTGACGCGAGGAACCCTGCCCAGCACCCACGAGCAACGCGGCTCACAACCGGTGCAGTCCCTGACGGACTGAATGATCGGCACTTCACCTCGTCGCCGCATCCTGGCCTGCGGTGCCGTCGGGCAGTTGCGGCTGTGTTTCGGGATTTCCGGCTAGAGAGGCTAAGTAGGCGGCAAACAGGTCTGAAAAGGACACTGCGGAGCCGAGGAGGTCAAGGTGGGAGATCCGCCACGACAGCTCGGCCGACTTGCGCCACGGCACCTCGTCACGCACGTTTGTCAACCAGTGGTAGAACGAAAGCCGCTGCGTCGGCGAGACGCCCGCGACGTTGAGGCCCACCAGCGCGTCAAGCACCGTAGGCTCGTTGCGCATGGCCCATCGCACCAGGTTGGAGTTCGCCAGGAACCGCTGCTCGGCCGCGGTCGGCGGTGCGCCGTGGGAGACGGCGACCACTGCCGCGTGGTCGATGGCGGCCTGCTCGCCACGGCTCCACGCTGCGTCGTGTGCCGAACGGGAGTCCAACTCACCCGCTCGTAACGCGCGCAGGTACTCCGCCCAGGTGCGGGACCCCGGATTGTCGTAATCCCCGCCGGAAAGTCCTAACACCAGTGCCGTGCCACGCTCCAGCGCCTCCAGGCCGACGGCGTTGACCACTGACACCCAATTCCCGCGCGCGCCCAAGCGCTCGTCCCGAAAGAACCACGTCACACCACGAATAGCCTGGAACCGATCGAATCCCGGCACGACCCGGCCGGCGGTGGCCTGCACCTGACTCAGGAACTCCATCCGCCCGGACATGCTCATGGCGTCGAAGACCTGCCACCGGCAGTCCAACGCCGCCGCGCACTCCGCGGGGGTCCGCACCTGCGGCTCGGCGACGGCCGACGCCGGCGTCAGCACGCTCGTGAACACAGCTACCCCGAGCATCACGGCCACCAGACGGGAAACTCTGCCGCTGAGCGCCCGGCCGACCTCGAAACCCGCCGATCGTGTGTCAGTACGCCACATAGGCGGCGACCCTACTGCCCCGGTCCTCAGGCGGAATACGGCCGCGAGGCCGGGTTCACCTCAAAAGGTGACCCGATCGCCGACGCCCACCCGCGCGGGTCTTGCCTACCGCGGTCGGCGACACGGTTTGCCGATGAGTGACATCCCGTCGGCCTCACGACTGGGAACTGCGCCAGATCCGGGGCCACCACCGAGCGCCTGGTTTCGAATACGCCGAACAGCGGCTGCCTCAAACACCGACCATCAAAGGGGATAGCGAGCTAGCCGGCCCAGTCGTACTCCCACCGGTCCGTGCGCCGACGCCGACCGTCGATTCAGGACACTGAGACAAGGTAGAGCTGCGTGGTGCGGGACAAGGGTGCGGAAATGGTCCAGGTTGCGAGGTAGTTCGGTGGTGGGGCGCCGTGGATCCGCAGCAGAGCGAGGTCGGGTTCACGTGGCCGCATGGTGTAGTCGAAAAACGCGAAGTTAACTCTGAGCAGTCCGCGGGTGAATCGTCCGGTACGCGCTTCGAGTTCGACGATCGCTGATGGCATCCGTCCGCGGTCGGAGAACACGTCGAGGATCGCGCAGTCGCAGGTGTAGGCCAGCACACCGATCTCGTCGGCGCTGGCAATGGACCGGCCACTGGCCAGGCGGGCCAGGTCACGTCCGATCCGGGCGTACTGTTCGCTGGAGGTGTAGTTCGTGGTCAAGGGGGCGAAGTCGCGGGGCAGACCGGCATGGGCGTAGCCCGCCACGCTGGTGACAAGCAACGCCGTGACAACGATCAGGCTCAATCCCCGTTCGGCCCGACGGGCGAACCCGGCCGCGACCGCGCAGGCGAACACAGTCGCCGCGACGATGCCGGGTCCGTAATACCAATGGTAGGGCGGCACCTGTAACTGGACGTATGCCAGGCTGTACACCGCCCCGGCCACGGCGAGCACGGCGAACGAAAGCAGCCGACGACTGGCTGTGTCTTTTCGCACCACCAAGCTCAGCCAGCGGATCCCGGCTGGCAACGCCAGCATCACGGGCAGGAACGCCAGCACCGTCTGCCCCGGCATGCCCTGCCAGTAAAGTCCGAGGCCGTTGCCGAATTCCCACTCTCCCCAGGCCCGCTTCGCGCCCTGCAGGGTCTTGATGATCAAGGTGTCCGGGACCGCCGCGCCCAACGCTACCCAGCTGAACACGAACCACGGTGCCGCTACCAGCACGGCACCACGCACGCTGCGTCGGCCACCGACCCAGAATTGTCGCCGGGCCACGAAGATCAACGTCACGAAGATCAGGAGGTCGAGGCGGACCAGCGTCAGTGTCCCGGCGACCACACCGAAGGCGAAGGGACGCCTTTCCACCGAGAGGACGAGCAGCCAGACGAGTCCCGCCGCACCCAGTCCGACCTCCATCCCGATCGAGGACAACAGCAGCGGGTTCACCGTCAGCGCGGTGATCGTGAGAACCGGGAACCAACCGGGCAATCCGGTGGCCACACCGAGTCTGCGCAGGGCGAGCACCAGCACCGCCTGGCACGCCACATACAACACGCCCGCGGCGAGTACCGCGTCCCGCACCACGAACGTCAACACCGCGAGGCAAAGCACATTCAGCGGCGAGGTCGCCGTGTTGGTCGTGCCCTCGGCCAGCAACCCCCAATGCCCATGGAACGCGAGATTGCGGGCATAGCTCAACGCGATGTACGTGTCGTCGATGAGATGGGCGCGCACCAGCATGAACACCAGTGCCGAGGCCATGGCCACCCCGATCGGCAGCCACCCCGCCTGGGGGAGAAAGACCCGCGACCGATCGAGCACCGACCGATCAGTGCTCGATCGGCGCGACATTATTTCAGTCACCATTATTGCTTTGTTCCTCACGAATCCTGTGCACGAGCAATCGCCTGCATCGCCGAAAAGAACAGTGCGGCACGAGAAGCCCTGGCCGGCACTACTGGCACGAGCCATTGATAACCTGGCCGTTCTTCAGGTGATTCGGGCCACCACACCCTTCACGAAACCGAAGTGTCCTGCACCACCCCGGTTCGCCCACTGGTAGCCGGAGGGATTCTCCGGGCTCTTCAGCCATTCCTTGACGTTGGTGACCCGGCTTCGGTGATCGCGTGTCGCTTCCGGTCCGGACCCCCCGCCTCGACGCCGCTCTCTTCGACGAGGCCGTTCTTCAGCAGGCGGTTCAGCGTCGAGTAGACCTGCCCGTAGTGCAGTGGGCGTTCTTGCCGGAACTGCTTTGTCGTAGAGCTGTTTGAGGTCGTAACCGTGCTTCGAGCAGGCCCGAGCAGGGCGTTCCCGATGGACATGCGGCAACTATACACAGTGTGTATACACCCGGTCTATACATCGAGTGCCTAGTTGCTGAAGGGGACTTTCCCCGCATGTCACGCGGTGAAGGGAGCTTTCATCGCGTTGCCCTACGACAGGGTGCCCACTACATCTCCCGTGCCGCGTCTGCGACGCGCGTCAGGGTGTCGACGCAGAGCCGTTGCAGCAGTTCGTCCTTGGTGCGATAGCGCCGGTAAAGGCTTCCCCGTCAGCGGCACCGTCTATCGCGGCTCTCCCGATCGCGTGCTCGCGGACGAGTAAGTGATAGCGATATCGTCCCTTTGCCCGTGTTCTGCGGGAGTCGCGTCGATCTCGCCGCCTTCCTGGCCCGAACCGGCGTCGTCGACCGACCGCGCCTCGCTGGTCAGGCGGCGAGGATGAAAGATAGAAAGAAGCCTCCCGCCGTGGCGAACGCGTTCAGCGGCCGGCCGTGCTCGAACGCCTCAGGCATCAGCGTGTCAGCCAGCGACGCCAGCACCGCCCCGCCGGCGAAGGACAGCGCCACGGCCAGCGCCGCAGCGCTCAACTCCCCCGCGACGAGCCTGCCGAGCACTACCGCGGCGGCCAGCAGCAGCGCACAGATAGCCCACGTCGTGATGACGGCTCGCCTGCTCCGCCCCGACTCCCGCATGGCGACGGCGCCGACCAGCGACTCCGGGAGGTTCGAGAAGAAGATCGCTACGAGCAGCGTCAACGACACCCCACTGGCCAACGACACGCCGAGCGCGAGGTTCTCCGGTACCCCGTCGAGAGTCACCGCGGCGAGCAACGCGAACCCGACGCCGCCGCGCGCCCCGGCTTTCGTCACTTCCCGCTGCTGGGGCCCGGAATGGCCGGTGACATAGCGATCGAGCGCGGAGTCGGCGAGCACGAACACAGCCGCCCCGGCCAGCAGGCCAAACCCGGACCGAACCGCGCCGCCGAGATGGAACGCCTCCTCGAACAGTTCGAAGGCCAGAGCCGAGATCAGCGCCCCACTGGCGAAGGCCAGCAGTACCCCGGTGACCCGCCGCGGCGGGCGCCACAACGAACCGGCGATCGAACCGATCACCAGCGCACTGGAGGCAGCCAGTCCGTACAGCACCGCGGTTAGCATGCCGACCATTCTGGCGCCCATCCCCTCGTCCGCACCAGCCGAACCGAGCGCGCACCAGCGCCACCCAACCCGGATAGCGGGAAACGCACAATCGAAGCCCCGTGTCCGAACACTGAATACCGCCGTTCACGAAGCGATGCGGCACTGGGTCGATGTCCTCGTCACGCACGACCCGAACGATCTACCCGATGTTCCGGCGCAGCGGGTGACCTGACGGCACTTCTCTCTCGCGTGCAGCCAGATCACAGTGTGCGGCTCGCCGACGAGGCCTACGGCAAGGACTACAAGTTCCGCACCTGGCTGGAAACCAGGCGCATCAGCTTCGTCGTGGCAGTGGCCCGCCCACCAGACCATCCCTGCCACGGCCGGCACGTCACGGGCTGACCTTCTGGCAGCACAGCGGCGATCGGGTCGCGCAGCTCGGCGTCGCCGCGTGAGGTGCCGTAGTCGAGTGCCATGTCCGCGAACTCGCCAAGGGCGGCCAGATCAGTTCTGCCCGTGCTCACCCACCCAGCCACCGCGTCCTCCATTCGCAGTGCTGGACCGTCGGTCAGCCGCCGTTCGTCAGCCGCGCTCGTAGCTCGCGCCGGACTTGTCCCTGCGCAGCATGCCCTCGTCCACCAGGGCGCGGCGCAGGGTCACCCAGTCGTCGAACCACTCGCCGCAGATCGCGTTGACCTTGGCTTCGGGATAGGACACGCCGGGTTCGAACGAGTCGCTCACCACCTCCAGCACCCGGCTTCGCACTGTCTTGTCGCCAGGGATGGAGGTCAGGCGGCCGCGCCGGAAGTAGGCGCCTGCTCCGTCCCCGCCTGCTCGCCCGGCGAGCCTGGCTTCCGCTTGGACGGCCAGCTGGAAGGTGTCGTCGATCAGACCGCAGACATGCTTCTCAGGGTCGAAAGAAGCGATTCTGACGTTCGCCAGCTTCTGCAGGGCCGCGGCGGCGGCCGGTGGGCGCAGCCCGGCACGATCGGCGACTTCGGCCACTGTCGTCGCACCGAGGGCGAGGGCCGCGTAGGCGGCGCGCCGGTCGTTCTGGGCGAGCGCGCCCACCAGATCGCGGCAGGAGGGCTGAGGCTGGTCCGCGGGAGGCGTGTTCATGATGTCCGTTCTGGTTGTCGTTCGGGCACCGGGCGGGGGGAGAAGGAATCGCGGGCGTGACTTCCCGATGCTCGCCTCTGCTTGCCGCCCGGTTCGCATGCTTTACGAGTCCGCCTTTCCGGTGCGGTACTGGCGTACGATCGTTGCCGCACCGGCGCTAGTTCGAGCGCTCGCGGTGATAATGACGAGCCGCTTTTGCCCGGTTCCCGCAGGCGGTCATCGAACACCAACGCCGGGTGCCGTTGCGAGTCGTGTCCTCGAAGTACAGCGTGCAAGCCGGATACGCGGAGCACCGCTTGATGCGTTGGGGACGCGCGCGCAGCAACGTCAAGTAGCTGTAGGCGGCGAGCCACGCGGGCCGCCATGCCACCTGCTCGACCTCGAACACGTCTCCGGGTTCACCTCGGCGCAACTCTGGCCGCAGCCGCCCGCGTTTCAGTACCGCGTTCAGCGCACGCTCGGCCGTCTCACTGTGGTTGTCGAGTACCTCGCGTAGCACGGACCGGGTGTGGCGTAACGGTTCTTCCGCGCCGGGAGTGTCCGAGAGACCATGTTCAGCCAGCCACGCAGCGACGCCTGCGGGTTCACCGAACACGTCGTGGTGAACACCACGTTCCGGCCACGTGGTGTTCAACAGGTCGAGCGCGAGCGGTTCACCGGCCAAGGGACGTTGCAGCACACCGATCACCCTACCCTCCGTCGTCATCTTGACAGGTTAGGTCCCACCATGATCTAGTCTAACCGTTCTAAGAACTTTAGACAGTTAGAAATGATCGGCCAGGCCGACCTTGAGGAGTGCCACATCCATGTCTGATATCACCCCGGCCACTGTGCACCACCGAACCGTGACCATCGACGGCCGGCGCGTGTTCTATCGCGAAGCCGGTGACCCAGCCGCTCCCGCGATCGTTCTGCTGCACGGCTTTCCGACGTCGTCCTACATGTTCCGCACGCTGATTCCCGGGCTGGCCGACCGGCACCACGTCATCGCTCCCGACCATCTCGGCTTCGGCTTCTCCGACGCCCCGCCGGTGGATCAGTTCGACTACTCGTTCGAGAACCTGACCACGACCACACTCGGCCTCCTCGACAAACTCGGACTGGACCGCTTCGCCCTCTACATCCAGGACTACGGCGCTCCCATCGGGCTTCGCATCGCCAGCCGGGATCCGGAACGGGTCAGCGCCCTGCTGGTGCAATCCGGAAACGCCTACTTGGAGGGCTTCACGCCGTTCTGGGACGTACTTTTCGCGCACGCCAAGGATCGCGAGACACATGAAGCGGAGGTCCGCCGCCTCCTGGAGCCCGCCGCGACCCGATGGCAGTACACCCACGGCGTCCCCGCAGGCCGAGCCGACCGACTCAGCCCGGACACCTGGACCCTCGACCAAGCCCTGCTCGACCGCCCTGGGAATAAGGACGTCCAGCTCCAGCTGTTCTGGGACTACCAGTTCAATCTTGACGCTTACCCAGCTTTCCAGCGGTACTTCCGCGAGCACCGTCCGCCGACCTTGATCACCTGGGGCGAGCACGATGAGATTTTCGGCGCCGACGGGGCCCACGCCTTCCTCCGCGATCTGCCCGACGCCGAACTTCACCTCCTCGATGCCGGCCACTTCGCCTTGGAAACACACGGATCGGAGATCACCGCCCTCATCCGGAACTTCCTCGAGCGCAACCTACGGTGACTACAGCACCGACGTTCGGCGGGCCGGTTCAGGAATCGGGCTGAGGTTGCCCCGGTGAACCGGACACGCTGATCCCAGACAGTGGTCTGGGGAAGGACGTCCCCCGTGTCGCGTTTGCCGGCAAGGACGCGGTCGAGTTGGTTCGTTCCTCGGATCGGCCGTCTGCGTCAGGTCGCTCGCGAGCTCGGGGTGAATTACGAGCCCCTGCGTAACTGGGTCAAGGTCGCTTGTAGGGTCTCACCGCTGATGACATACCGCCCTTCTGCGACCTGCGGTTTCTCAGCTGTCTCACCGCGATGTCATTCAAGATCAGTCTCGCGACCGCTTCATTTCTTCACCCCTAGCCCGTGCCACGCCGCTGCGGCGCAACGCGCTGAACTGCGGGTCCGGCCTGATCGCTGAAGCACTCGGCAGAGATCGGTGCTGTAACCGACGGCACAACCATCGCTGTCACATCCGACGTCCGTCAGGTGTCCTTCCTACAGCTGGGCCGGAGGGCTGGCAATGGCAGAATGGAGCCGACACATGGAAACCGTGACCGTGCAGAGAGTGATCGCGGCGCCGATCGACGAGGTCTTCGATTGGTGCGCCACCACGACCAACTACACCCGCAGCCCGCTCGTGCTGCGCGCACGCCTGGCTCGCCATGGCCAGGGCGCGCCGTATGGTGTCGGCGCCATCCGTCTGCACACCTGGCTCATCGGCTGGTTCCGGGAGCGCATCACCGCCTACCACCCGCCGCACGAGTTCGCCTATGTAGTCGAACGCAGCTTTCCCCCGACCCGCCATGAGCTCGGCCGGATGACCTTCACCGAGGTGCTGGATGGCACCCAGGTCGTGTGGACCACCCGCGTCGGACTTCCCGTCCCGTTCGGCGACGCGCTCATCCGCCGGGTCGCCAGGCCCGTGGTGGCCCGCGTCTTCGGCAGGATCCTCGACGCGGCCAGCATCGCACTCACCGGCAGCCCTGGCCGCCGCGCATAACCCAGACAACCGAAAGCGCAAGTCTCATCTGCACCTCATTCATGAAGTGCAGATGAAGTCTGCTCTGAGAAAATGAAGTCAAATTTGAGAACCTACGACCAACCGGCCGTAGCGCAGCTGGTGGGCGACGGTAGTCGTTGCGGTAGGGCCATGTTCGTGTTTGGCAAGGATGAGGTCAACCCCGCCCGCGCGCGGGTCGTCGCGGTCCCAAGCGTCGGGCCGGTGGAGGAGCACAACATAGTCGGCCACGTGCGCGATGGTGCCGGAGTCCCGGAGATCGGCCAGAGACGGCCTGGCCGGGTTGGCGGGGGCCCGGGTTGGTAGACAGCTGTGCGGTGACGACGATCGTTCCGTATCGAGGGCCAGACGTTTGACGACGGGCAATCTCCGCCACCTCCCGTTCTCGATTCTCGTAGGGCAAATCTCGCCGAGCGGTGACGAGGTGGAGCGAATCGATGACCACAAGCCGTACGTCTCGTCGCAGGGAAAGTTCGTTGACCACAGTGCTGAGGGGGCCGATCTCGACTTCCCTCGGACGCATGATCACGATCGGGGCTTCGCTGATCTCGGTCATCCGCTTCGCGACGCGTATCCAGTCTTGGTCGTCCATCCGCCCTGATTCGCATGTCGGCCAACCGCACACGAGCCTCAGCGCTGACGACGCGCTGGGTGACGGTCTCGAGCTGGTCGAGGGAACTGGCGTCGACTCCGACGAGATCTCCCTCGCCCCATCGATCCCCGCCTACATCGAGTACGGCCCCGTTGCCGCCCGACCCGCGAAAGATGAACCGGCTCACTTCCACCTCGACATCGGATTCGCGTTCACCACCACGAACGCGGACATCGGCGTCCTGCAAGAAACTGAAGTACCGGGTGCCTCCTGGCGTTCGCTCGCGGACGCGGAAGACTGGTTGGACGCCGCATCGCTCGCGCCGTCAGCACCCCTGCACGAATCGCCCGAACGCTGTCGGCCCCGCGGGGTACCGCGCAAACCGAGAGCTCGACTCGTTCCCTGGTCTCGGCCGGTTCAACCAGGCCCGGTTCCACGTTCTGTGGGTGCGCTGGCGACAAGGTTGCGGCAGCTAATCGACGCGGAGGGCGGGGATGTCCGCGCGGCTCGATGTCGGAAGCGGTGGCCTCCCTCGCGCGACGGAGGCCACCGCTTCAGTCGGTCGGTCTACTTCAGGCCGTAGGCCCTGGTGATGGTTTGTTCGGTGGTGCCGCCGCGATTGTCGGTCGCTTTGGCTTTGAGTGACACGAAACCCGGCCCGGCGGGATGCCGGAGATAGGTAGCCCACTGCGAGGCCCCGGCGGGAATGGCGGTGGTCGTTTGCCAGGTTTTGCCGTCGTCGTAGGAGACCGACAGCTCCAGGCGGGAGACCCAGGTCTGCGAGTTGCTCTTCTGGGTCTGCACCTGGATCGGCAGCCGGAACCATCCACCCGCCTTGGCGTGGTTGTCCAGGTCCACAGCCGGGCTGAACCGGATCACCGAGACCGGCAGGGCGGTCGCGGTGTCGGTGTGGCGGGAGCGGAAGATCTGCGCCAGTTGGATATGGGTGGAGAAGTCCGTGGCGCTCTGCCGCATTTCCGATTCCACCCGGTAGGTCGCCTCTGCCTCGGGTACCTCCCATTGGCCTTGGCCTGCGACCTTGGTGTCGTCGCCCACCTTGACGCCGTTGCGGAACAACGAGCTCCGCGCCGAGTCCCATTGCACGATCTCGCCGGTGCGGTTCGGGGCGTCGCTGAACACCGGTGTGCGGTAGGCGATCTGGCCCTTGTCGCGGATCACCCCGGTCCTGGAGTCGGGCAGGGACGGGCCGAAGACCGCGGTGTTCCAGCTCTCGCGATAGTTCCTGCCCGGTTCGTACCTGGTCTCGGCACCGGTGGTAGTCGTGGTGAGCCGGCCATCGGAGATCTGGAGGAAGTCACCGAACCAGCTCAGCCCGCCGCTGGTGTAGACGTACTCGGTGCGCGTGCTGGGCTGGGAGACCAAGTCCCCCAATCCTGCCCCCTGGGCTGTCCCCACCTTCGGCGTCATCAGCTTCACACCGAAGCTGCCGGCTTTGGTGAGGTGGTACTCGTTGCGCACGGCGGCGAGCTCACGATCGGCGACGGTGCGGTCCAGGCCGTGGAACATGCGGCCGGTCTGGACCCAGCCCACGTGGTAGGAGTCATCACCGCCAAGGTACATACCGGTGATACCCGCGGTGAACGCCGCGGCGGGTGCCTCCGGGCCCAGGGGCGCGATCAGGATGTCGTCGAAACTCGGGGCGGCCAAAGAGTCCTGGAAGCGATTTGGGCCCGCCGCCCACTCGGTGGAAACCGCGACGATTGCCGGTGTCAGTCCCTGTTTGTCGAACTTCACCGAGATCGGCTTGGCCTGCCGAGCGTCCAACGCCATCGATTCGTTCTTCGTCACCGACAGCAACGGCTGGACGAATCGGCTGAGCGAGCCGCCGTCCCAGACATCGGCCTGGACGTAGTAGTCGCCCTTGGGCGACCGCCTGGTGGTTTTGCCGTCGGGGTTGTAGAAGTAGAAGGACCTTCCGGTCTTGATGTTCATCGCGAACCCGGACACGTAGGCGGGCTTGCCGTCGCGGCCGACGGCCGTGAACGACATGTCGTAGCTTTCGGCCTCCCTGTCCACCCCGAACGGGGTGACCACCACCTGATCGCCCGCGGTCGCGGTGACCTGGCCGCCGTAGTAGCCGTCAGCGGTGTTGACCGCGGTGTCGGCGGTGAGATCCGCGCTTGCTTCCCCGCCCGCGGGCACGGTCAGCTGATTCGTGCTGAGGCCGAACATCGCGGCCGGGGCGGGTTTGCCGTCCGGTCCGGTGGCGGTCAGCGCGAGCTGGAAGGTCACCGGCTGGGAACCGGCGTTGCGGTAGGTGACCTTCTTGGTGATCTTCGGGTCGTCCTGGTGCGGCCAGATCGCACGGCCCAGCGACACCGCGGGCGGATCGGCCGACACCGACTGCCCGACAGCACGTGCGACGTCGACGCGTCCCGCGCCCTGGGCGTGCACGCCGAGTGCCGGGTTCGGCTTGGCCGAGCCCATCAGCAGACTCTTGTACTGCGCCGCCGACAGGTCCGGGCGCTGCCCGGCCAGGATCGCCGCCGCCCCAGCCACGTGCGGCGTGGCCATCGACGTGCCCGACATCGCCTGGTAACCATCCGGGCCGGGACCGTTCATCGCGCCGTTGCGGGCCTTGGCCGCGACGATGTCCACCCCGGGCGCGGTGATCTCCGGCTTCACCGCCGAGTCACCCAGCCTGGGGCCACGGCTGGAAAACCACGCCAACTGGTCGTTCTTGTCCACCGCGCCGACGGCCAGGGCGGCATCCGCGCTCGCGGGCGAGCCGACCGTCTCGTCACCGCCCGAATTGCCCGCGGCGACCACGAACAACGTGCCATGGCGTGCGGTGAGCTGGTTGACCGCCTCCTCCATCGGATCGACCTCGGGCACGTCCAGACCACCGAGGCTCATGTTGACGACCCGCGCGCCGGACTCCGCCGCCCACTGCATCCCGGCCATGATCGCCGACTCCGGGCAGCCCCAGTAGCCGCACACCTTGCCGTTGAGCAGCGACGCCTCCGGAGCCACACCCTTGAACTTGCCGCCCGACTTCGCCCCGGTGCCCGCGATCGTCGACGCCACGTGCGTGCCATGCCCGTGCGTGTCGTCGGGATTGTTCTCGCCGGTGAAGTCGTTCGCGTCGACCACCTTGCCCGCCAGGTCGAGGTGCGTGGCGTCGACGCCGGTGTCCAGCACGGCGACCTTCACACCCTTGCCGGTGTGCCCGGCCTCCCACGCCTTCGGCGCGCCGATCTGCGGCACGCTCACATCCAGCGAGGGCTTGCGCATGCCGTCCAACCAGATCTTGTCCACACTCCCGCGCGCGTTCCACAACGCGCTCGCGGAGGACTTGTCCTGGCGCGCCGCCACCGCGTTGATGCTGCCGAACCGGTGCCCGACCCTCGTGCCGGAGCGCTCCAGCGCACCCGAGCGAGCGTTGTCGCCCTTCACGATCAACGGTAGATCACTACGACGGGCGTCGTCATAGCCGTAGTCCAACAGCGCTTTCACATCGAACAGGCGGCGGTCCAGCTTGCCCGAACCGACCTCCGCCATCGCGTCCCGCGGCAGCACGAACAGCCCCGTGGGAGTCTGCTGAATCTGGAACGACATGCGCTCCCGGCCCTTGGCAGGCCGCACCAGCGGAGAGAGCCGACCGTCCCGCTTCTCGACCACGGTGACCTTGTCTCCCGACAACAGTGTCACTTGCCCGCGCACACCGTCTGCCTGCTCCGCGTGGACAACACCCGCCTGCGGCTGCACCGCCTGGCCCGTTGCCGCGGACGGTGACAGTGCACCACCCGCCAACGCAACTGCCGACACCGAGGCGATCACCGCTGTGCGGCCACGCGCGGAACCGGGTATTCCGGCTCGGAATTTAAACATCAATCACCCTCCAGAAAAACGAAATACGAAAGGGAAAGACGGAATTCAAAACGGGCCACAAAGCGAACGATCCACCGCCCGACTACCCGAAAGTAACGAAGGGTACAAGTGTGAACAATGTCTGCGGCCACACATCTTGCAGTCCGAGGCTGTACGCCGGATCACCGCGACGGAGCCCTGAACAGCGGTCGCGAACAGACTTGGACGCCGACGTCGCGCGACGACTCAGCCGACAAAGAGCGGCTCCTTGACGGATCAGAATCAAGGGTGTGGTTTTTGACATGCGGGGACGGCTCAAAAGTGTGTATCGAGCCATGGTGTCGCCGTTTGCACCTTCGTAGCATCAGCGCAACAGCGTGACCCGGATCACCTGTCGATTCCCCACCTCACCCCCGGTCCCTGGAGGCTGTCCGATGTCCACGAAGAACGCACGCGCCGTTATCCGCCGGCGCGGTCCGGCACTGCTCGCGGTGCTGACCTCGGTGGCGGCCGCGGTGTCCCTGGTCGGGTTCTCGTCCCAGGCCAGCGCCGGCCTCGCCGACACCGCCTCGGCGGCCGTCGAGCACGACCCGGTGATCATCATCCCTGGCATGACCGGCACCACCCAGTACATGGAACCGATGAAGACCAAATTCGTCTCCGCAGGGTGGCGGTCGGACCGGGTCGAGACCTGGACCGACAGCACCAGCATGACCGGTGACCTCACCAAGGCCGGACAAGAAATGAGCCAGAAGGTCGACAGCGTGCTGGCCAAAACCGGCGCCCGCAAGGTCGTCCTGGTCACCTGGTCGGCATCTACCCTCGCCGCCCGCTCCTACCTGAAGAAGGTCACCGGCGCGCAGGACAAGGTGTCGCTGTACTTCTCGATGGCCGGGCCGCACCACGGCACCACCACCGCCGCGCCCTGGTGCCAGAACCTGTACCCCTCCTGCAAGCAGTTCGCCATCGGCTCGCCCTGGCTGGCCGACCTGAACTCCGGCACCGAGGTGCCGGGTTCCCCCGGTGTCCGCTACACCACCCAGCGCTCCACCTGTGACACCAACGTCAACCCCAGCACCTCCGCCGAACTCGCCGGCGCCACCAACCTCCAGACACCGACCTGCATCACCCACGGCAGCTTCCCCAGCGACACCGGCGTGTTCACCCAGATCAAGAACATCATCATCGAACACGAAAAGCAGACACCCACCACCACTCCCACCCCGACCACCACCGGCACCTCGACCAGCACGAGCAGCCCCACGACGACCACCACCACCCCGCCTGCCTCGCCCTGCTCGTCGGTCAACGGCCAGTGGGGCACCGCGGGCCCGTTCGCGGTGACCTCGGCCTCCAACGGACGTGGCACCACCGTCGTCCGACCGGTCAACCCCGGCACCCTCGGCTGCACCACGCACCCGGTCGTGCTGTGGAACAACGGCGCCAAATCCAAGCTGGACCGGTATCTCCCGCTGCTCAACCACCTCGCCTCCCACGGCTTCGTCATCGCCGCCGCCGAAGGCAACACGGGCACCGGAACCGCCATGCTTCAGGGCCTGGACTACGTGACCGCGGAGAACAACCGCGCCGGCAGCCCCTTGCAGGGCAAAGTCGACCTGACCAACGTCGGCGCCACCGGCCACTCCTTCGGCGGCGGCGCGGCGGTCGACGCCGGAGCCGACCCCCGGGTGGACACCATCGCGCCGATCTATCCCCTGGCGTTCAGCAGCGGCAGCCGCGTGCGCGGCCCGGCGGTGTTCTTCGCCGGGCAGAACGACACCATCGTTTCGCCCTCGACGGTCCGCAGGACCTACAACCAGGCCACCCAGGTGCCTGCCATCTACGCCGAACAACGCGGCGCGGACCACTACGGCATTCCGAACCTGCACGGCCCCGTCACCGCTTGGTTCCGTCTCCACCTCATGCGCGACGAACAAGCCCGAGGCCTCTACTTCGGCCCGAACTGCACCTACTGCTCCTCACAGTTCTGGTCGATCTACGAACGCAACGCCAAAGCCCAGGCCGTCCCCGGCGCCTGACCACACCCGCACACGACGAGCGGCGAGCCCGACACCGGTCGGGCTCCCCGCTCGTCTCTCTGCGGCACAACACATCGACGGCGCGCCCGGCTCGGTGCCGAATGGCGACCTGGGCGGCGCCTATCGCGGCCAAGACAATCGGTGCGGCGCAGCTGTACGACGCCCCGGGCCAAGACTACGGTAAGGCGTTGGGTCGGCAGCCCGCGCTCGAGTCCACATTGCGGCACCTGCTGCCGTTACTGCCGCCGCGGGCCAAGATTCTCGACGCCGGTTCTGGCACCGGCGCTCTGGTCGCGCTGACCTGTGCCAACGCCGGACACGACGTGACCGGCTACGACGTGTCGGAGAAGATGATCGAACTCCCCCGGGCCCGTGTACCCGCCGCCCGCTTCACAAAGAAGGACATGCGCGACCTGACGTTCGATGAAGGCATCTGGGACGCGGTCCTGGCGTTCTTCTCGATGTTGCAGCTGCCGCGTGTCGATCAGGACGCGATGATCGCCCGGTTCGCGCACTGGCTCGCACCCGGCGGCCACTTCGTCCTGGCAACAATTCCGCAGGACGATTCCGGCCGACTGGAGGAGTGGACGGGGCACTGGGTGCAGACTTTCAGCTACCCGGTTTCCGTTCTGCGGCAACGGATCGAGGACACCGGACTGGAGATCGCACGGGAGGACGTCGTCGACTTCACCCCGGCTGGCGACCAGGCGCAGCCCGAACCCCAGGTACTTCACCGCCCGGAAACCGCACGGGTCGTGAACCCGTCGCGTTCACTCGCCGGACGTGAGGGCGTGCCAATCGGCCTGGAGCGCCGCGACCTTGCGCAGATCCAGCTCTCGGAGACGGAACAACGCGCGCTCTATGTAGTCGCAGACATTGTGCCTTTTCGAAGACCTCCTTACTGTCGGATCAAGCGACGGCTCGTATCTTTCTTCTGTCTGTCCGGGACGTCCTTCTTCGACCGAGGAGAACTCATGAGCTACATGTCTTTTCTGCGAAACGCTGACGTGGGAGCGGCACCACAGGCACGGCCTTCGCAACCTTGGCTCTGCTGGCGGCGAGTGGCGCCACAGGGACGATCGCGAACGCCGCGCCGGCAACCCTCGCCCGGCACGCCCCGCTAGTGAAGCACCTCGCCTCGCATGGCTTCATCGTCGCCGCGGCAGAGGGCAAAGCTGGCACCGCAGGCCTCATGCTTGAGGACTTGGACTACTTGACCATCGAGAACAGCCGGCCTGGCAGCCCGCTCTAGGCAGAGTCAACCTGGCCGACGTCGGTGCCACCGGCCGCTCCTTCCATGGCGGGGCGGCGGTCGACGCCGGAGCCGATCTCCCGCGTGGACACCATCGCGCCGATCTATCGCCTGGCGTTCAGCAGCGGCAGCCTGGTGCGGGGCCCGGTTGTGTATCACGTCGGCCAGAACGACGCCATCGCTTCGCCTTCCACGGTCCGTAGAACCTGATACACCGACCACCCAGGTACCCGCCATCCACATCGAACAACGCGGCGCGGACCGCTACGGCACCCGGTCCGCACGGCCCCATCACCGTGGTTCCGCGTTCACCTCTTGCCCGACGGACCGCTCCAGGCTTCTGATTCGGCCCGAACCGCGCCTACTGCTCACCCTCTTTTCTGGTGGCGATTCGAGCACGCCGGCGCCTGCGGCGAATAAATTCATAGATTTCGCCGCATTAGTGTGATGACCGCTTGGGTACGGTCTTTGACTTCAAGTTTCACGAAGACAGAGTGCAGGTGGTTTTTCACAGTACGCTCGGATATAGTCAGCTCGCGGGCGATCTGTCGATTAGTTTTTCCTTGAATCAGCAGCTCGGCGACGCGACATTCCCGATCGGTCAACGACCGCTGCCTCGCGGCGCGAACATCCGAATTCTTTTCGATCACTTGCACACGCTCCAACGCGGCCACGACTTGCTCGGAGTGCTCGAGGAGATCTCGAATCGCGCCGCGACAGGCGCGTGCCATGCGCAGCAACTCCCCGGAATCGACGTCGCCTTCACTGTCGTCGGGAAAGCGCAAAATCATGTGCCGTCCCCCTGTTGAATAAGCCATATGAGATCTGATGGCGAAATTCATACCGACCGGCGCGAAGTAAAACGCTTGTCGTCGCAACGTATTATTTCATTGACTCATCCTAAACCCAACACCTACTTGAGACGAGCGGCGACCGGGTGCATCTCACGCTGCTTGGGCATGGCCGGCTGACGCAGAGTGCACGATCATGCGGATGACCGTGCATTCGCACGCTAGCGCAGGAGCATTAACAATCCGAGACCGTTGAGGCCAGATGTGCCGACGCGGCGTGGGCAGCCACCCGCACAGTGGTCGCGACATGGGACACGACTTCGCCGTGCGGGCTGCTCACCGATATCACGGCGACGGCCTGGAGGTTTTCGTCCAGGACAGGTGCGGCGACGGTGTGAATGCTCTCGTTGCCTGTCTCTCTGCCGACACCGAAACCCCGTCGGCGGATACCTTCGATTTCGAGGGAGAGCTTTGAAGTCCTCTGCCGGCCGCGCCGATTGGACATCGATGGCGGCGAGAACCGGGCGGAATAGGCCAGTAGGGTTCTCCCACTCACCGTGTTCGCGGCGTGTGACCTCTCGACGAGACGGAGGGCCAGGGCGACCGACTCGTGCCCGCACAGGCTGTCGGCGGTGACGACGAAGTCGCCGCGCAGGACGTTCAATTGCACGACGCTTCGGGTGAGGGCGTAGAGTTCCTGCAGCCAAGGATGCACGAGAACACGCAGTCTCGCCGGCTGGAGCACGCAGGCGAGTTCGGCCAGGTCGAGCAATCGAGAGGCAGGCTGATACTTCCCGTCGCAGTGGTCCGCCAGCCAGTATTTCCGGAGCACTTGCAGCAATCGGTGTGTTGTCGACTTCGGCAGTCCACATTTCCTCGACAACTCCGCTACCCCCCTCGCTCCACTTTCCGAAGCGAGCGTCTCCAACAGGATGAGCACTTTCTCCGCCGCAGGCAAAGCATCATTACCCATCCCCGCTCCCGTCGAGTACCGACCACAGTTTCGATGATCGAAGTGTGCCCGTTCCCAACGTGGACGACCATGGTACGGCGGTGCCGGGAAGTTGGATGCAGTCCTTGACAAGGAATGAGGCGTCCTCTAGGCATCCTCAGCTGGAGGGATCACGCGTCCTTGCGTCCGCGGTTGCGCCAGCTGAGCGCCGCCGCTCCGGCCAACGCCGCCAACGCGTACTCGGGAAGGCGACCGCTAAACTGCGCCCGGGTCGGGGAATCCGCGGTGAACCGCGTCTCGCGGTTGGCTAGATCCCGAAGCACTCCCCGAGCCTGGTTGAACCCCTGATCCGCAGTCAGCATGAGTTCCAGTGCTCCCCTGGCCGCATAGCCGTCGGACAACATCTCGCAGGCCAGATCCATCAGGATGTCGATCAGCTCCGTGCGCAGGACCTCCGCGGCGGACAATTCCGGGGCCAAATGCCGGATCGAGCCCTCCATGTTAGCGAAAGACTTACCCAAGAGGGGCACCAAAGGGTGAGTCTTGATGCCCCGCTTGGTGGAGTGGCCCAGCACTGTGGTCAAG
The DNA here is from genome assembly GCF_047608695.1 of Amycolatopsis sp. cmx-11-32. Classification (NCBI taxonomy): domain Bacteria; kingdom Bacillati; phylum Actinomycetota; class Actinomycetes; order Pseudonocardiales; family Pseudonocardiaceae; genus Amycolatopsis; species Amycolatopsis sp. cmx-11-32. Next base: position 709,953 of record NZ_JADNQN010000005.1, read on the forward strand.
GCGATTCCGAAGTTCAGCTCCTCCAGCGACGCGGTCGCGACCTTGGGCACCAAGCTCACCATGTCGGCGGCGAAACCCTCGATGTCGGCCCAGGCGGTGGCCTTGCCCAGTTCAACCCAGGCGCCCGCGGCACCGTCTCCGTCGTTCTGTGCGATGTTCGCGAGAACCAGAGCCAATTTCAGGCTCATCGAACGGTCCATCCGGCCGATCATGCCCCAGTCGATCAGGGTGGCTCGGCCGTCCCGGTGCACGAAGATGTTGCCAGGGTGGGGATCAGCGTGGAACACGCGGCCGACGAAATACCCGTGGTACATATAGGCTAACAGGTCCTGTGCAATCGCCTGTCGCTGTGCCGTGGACAACCCCACGCGCCGGACGTGGCGGATCGAGCATCCTGGGGCCATCTCCTGCACGAGCACCCGTGGAGTGGCCAGGACGACGCCCGGTACGGTGAGTAGCTCGAACCCCTCCGCCATCCGGGTGCCCAGCTCCATGTTCGCAGCCTCGATGGTGAAGTCCAGCTCGCCCACCATCGCGTCGAAGATCACGTCGAGCATGCCGTCGATGTCGACGACCTCGGCGAACCCGGGTTTGAGTAGAGACAACAGTTGCCCTGCCCGGCGCAGCACCGCCATGTCGGCACGCACGACCGAGGAAATTCCAGGGCGTTGCACCTTCAAAGCCGCACTGCGGCCATCGGACAGGATCACGGCGTAGACTTGGGCAAGCGACGCGGACCCTAGTGGGCGATTGACGTCGATGTCGCGGAATTCGCGGTGCCACCGGCGCCCCAGTTCCGCTTCCAATACGGGTTCGAAGGTGCGGAACGGCGCGACGGGCACGCTGTCGTGCAGGGCGCACAGCTCCTCGATGGTGGCTGGGGATACGAAATCCGGCCGGGTGGACAGGATCTGCCCGACCTTGATGTAGAAGGGCCCTAGGCTCTCGAACATTTCGCGCACCGCCCGCGCCCGCATGTGCTCCCTGGACGGGCCGCTCTCCGCAGCGGTGAACCGACCTACCTCGCCCGCCAGCAAACCCGCCAGAGCCTTGGCGACCACGCGGACGCGTCTCTGGCTCATCGTGGTGCCTCACATCCGGTTTCCGAGTGGTAACTCTCGAACGCATCACGCACACGACGTTCACGGTGGCGAGAAAGCGGCTTTAGCCGCCTCTGCTCAAAAACCCGGATCAAAATCCCCGGAACCCTTGCCCTACGCGGATTCGTGTGGCGGTAGTCATGCGGGGAAGGCGATCGTGGCACCCCAACGGCGGTGTACCGCATCCGCATCCTCCCCTGTGATGGATGGGTGACCCAGAAACTAGTCGCGGATCGGTGCCGCTCCGACGAGAACACCAACACCACGGACGCCGATTCCGAAGGCGTGTTGAGGACGGATGTTCCAGCAGATCCCTTGATCGAGCACGCCGTTCGGTGCGCGGAGCAGGCGATAGCGGCGGTGTCGGAACTGTTAGGCGTCTTGGAAATGCTGGCCGGGACCGAGAGGGAAAGCCAGCACTCGGTCCCGGAGCGCCGCCGCCCGCCTGCCACCGGCATCCATCTGACCAATCAGGAACGCCGAGTGCTGACGATGCTCGCCGCGGGCCTGCCGAACCGTAAGATTGCGGTGAACCTGGATATTTCCGACAAGACGGTCAAGAACTACGTACACAGCCTGTTGGTAAAGCTCGACGTCACCTCGCGCACCGAAGCGGCGTCAAAGGCATTCGGCGAGCGACTGGTGGACCCGGTGGTATGCCGCAGCATCCGCACCCGCAACATCGCTGGTGGGGATCTCGTGCCCGCGCCCAGACACGGTGGCACCAACAGCTTCGACCGCCCGAGGTGAGACAGCGGGTGAAGGCTCCGCTGACCTTGGGAGTCATCGTGGCCGCGTACGCGGTCGCGACGACTCCCATGGCTCACCTTTGCGATCATTCCCGACAACGAGATGGGTTGGTGATCGGTCCTGACAGCGATTCCCACAGGCCATGCCCTCGGCGATCACGGTTGCCGAACAGTGTTGTTCGGAGTACTTCGCCGAGGACTTCGCCCGTGCAGTCCGCCCCGGTGCTGTCCCGGCGCACCCGGAACGTTTTTCCTGCGCGAAGCCCGTCGATCAGTTCCTCGATGGTGACCTCGCACCGGGTGTGCGGATCACGCAGTCCGCCGTCGACGTCGCGCAGTAGCAGCCGGCGGGCGCACCGGGCGAGGGCGTTCATTTGGCTTCCTTACTCCCGCTTCGCGCGGTCACCTCGTTGCGGTCCAGTCGTTCGAGCCGCTTGCTGAGCCGGTCCAGTTCCTCTTTCAGCGCAGGGATGTCCTCGTCGTCGCGCACGAACTTCTGTGCGGTGTCGCGCACTTCGCGCTCGGCGTCGCGGCCACGGTCCAACAGATCATCGAGGAAATCCTTGGTGTCGTCGACGATGTTGCCGATGTACCCGGTGAGACCATTCCGGCGTCGGGATGTCCTGCTCGTAACCATGTGTCTATCTCCTCGTGTTGATGTTGCTCGGTCGAACTGGTGTGAGTGTGCGGTTCAGCCGAGGGCGACGGTGGCCCGGCGGATGTCGATGCCGAACTTCGCGGCGAAGGGCAGGAGCGAGCGCGGCCACGGCGCGGGTTCCACGCCACCGCCCGACTCGTCCCGGTACCGCACCAGGGCGACGGTCTGGCGTCCCTTGGCGACGAGCTTTTCCCCTCCCTCGATTCTGCGGTGGTACTCGAAGACCAGCTCCGAGGTGTGGAACCTCATGGGGCCGAAGAACATGCGGACCACCACCCGGTCCAGCGGCCGCAGGTCGTCCATGTACTCGCAGGAACAGGATGCGGTCATGAGCGCGAGCCCGGTACTCAAGTCCTGTTGCAGGCTCGGGACGTGCTCGGCCAGGCAGCGTTCCCGGCATTCTCCCTGCCACAGGATGTAGGAGGCGAAGTACACGTTCCCCACTGCGTTCGTGTCCTGCAGGGTGACGAGCTTCTCCAGCTCAAACGGTTTGGAGAGCGCCATGCGCACGAGCCTCCTCGGGTCGAAGTGCGGCCTGAGTGTTCTTCCCGCCCAGGTCGTTGCCGGACAAGCAGGAAGGAGGCAAGGTGGTCACCACACGACCTTCGATACCGCGCAACTCCGCGACGACCACACCGTCCGGTGACGTGGCCACACACGTGTCCTGCTCGGCGAAGTAGGACAGCTCCAGCCCGGTGGGGAATCGGCGCATGAGCTCGGTGTCGCTGCCGTGGACGTGCCATCGATGGGACTTCATGCGATTGGGCACGGCGATCGGGATCCGGCCGTCCTCGGTCACCCTGAGCAGGCTGAGCTGTCCCATCGCGTCGATGAGCGTCACGGCTTCGGGGAGGACTGCGAAGAACTCGTCCGACTTCACCCGGGACACCCAGCGGCCCTTGTTGCCATCAGGGTGGAGCTGAATGTCGAATAAGGTGTCGAAGCTTCCGGTTACCTGGATCAGGGAGCCGGCCGTGGAATACGGGTTCTGGATCGGTCGCGCGGCAGAGGGCAGGTCGAGTCGTGGCCACGACGACGCCCGCTCGGGGGCGGTGGCGAAGACGATGGTGATACCGACGTGCCACCGGTCCCGGCGCAGCACCTTGCCCTGTGGATCAGTCACGTCCGAGGTGCACCAGACGCGCACACGCTGTGGGTCCTTGCGCTCAGCGTGGAGCGAGAACAGCTGCGGCGTGTGGCGGACGTCGGCGAACATGAACTCGGAGAACTCGGCGTCCTCGGTTTCGGCCGGGAGGCCGGGACCGCGGTGCAGGCGTTGCGCGGCCTGGACCGCCATCGAGCAGAATTCGGCTCCTGGGATGACCGGGTATCCCCGGTACACGTGGTCCAGGAGATAGCGGTCGCGGCGGGCGTCGGGTCGCCACTCCCAGCGTGCGTAGTCCTCACGGCGTTCGACCGGGTCGTGCTGGACGGGCGAGAGCAGTTCTCGGACAGCGGTCGCCGATCCGATGGCCATCATGGAGGTGAGCACCGCGTGCTCTTTCTCCCCGGCGTAGACCGAGACCGCTTCCGGGTTGCTGGTCGTGGCCAGTTCGGCGGCGAAGTGCCGCACTCCCTCCGCTGTGGGCATCGCGCTCAGCACCCCTCGGCGCGAGATGGCCTTGCGCAGTGACGGTTCGGCGCCGATACCCACGTCGCGCCACAGGCTCCAGCCGATGGCCATCTCATCCTCGCCCGCTGCGCGTGCGTAGCGGGCCGAGGACATCAGGAACTCGTTCGCCGCGGTGTAGTCCACCTCGCCGTCCCCACCCATTACGGCGACCAGGGAACCGAAACTGCACCACCGGGCGGGTCGCAGGTCGGCGAGGCTGCGCTTCAGGACGGTGTAACCCAGCACCTTTGTGTCGCGGACCTCCCGGAACTGCTCCAGTGTCTTCGTCGCCAGCGTCCCTGCGCGGTTCCGCCCCGCTGCGTGCACGACCAGGTCGACGTGGCCGTCCTCGCCGCGAATCCGGTCGACGAGCGCGGCGACCGCGTGTTCGTCTCGGATGTCGCAGGCGGCGTACCGCACCCGGTCATCGACGGCGAGCCGTTGCATCCGGCGCAGGTTGGCCAGTGCTTCGCGTTTGTGCCAGAGTCCGTCGAAGCGGCGCACCAAGTCCGGGAACGCGCTGTCCGGTTCGCTCATCCGCCAGGTCGTGAGGTACTTGGACCGCAGCAGCACTTCCTCGGAGTCCGCCGCGGTGGCGATGTCGTCCGGCACGTCGTCCAGCGAGCTGCTGCCCACCAGCCACAGTTTCGCCCGGGTCCGCTCGGCGAGCATCGCCATGGCCTCGGCCGTGATACCGCGGGCGCCGCCGGTGGCGAGGACGACGGTGTCATCGGCACCCAGCAGGGCGTCCGCGCCGCCCGGCTGAGGCAACGGGGCCGGGTAGAGACACTCGACGTGCCTGCGGCCGGACCGGTGGCGGACGACGCTGCGCCTGCCGCTGGTCGTGGTCTCGTGTTCCCACTCCTCCAGCGCGCCGCCTGGACCGTTGTCCGACACCACCGCGAGCACCGGTGTGCCGGTCAGCTCCAGGGTCAAGGCCCGAGCGAGACCGGTGAACAGCGTCAGGTTCGGGTGGATGTCGAAATTGACCAGGTCGTCGAGCAACACCATGCCGACGGAGCCGTGCTCCAGTCTCGGCCCGAATTTCTTCAACAGCAGGAAAGTCAGGTCGTGCAGGCGCAGCAGGGCAGGCGAGGGTGCGGGGGCCGCGCGCGAGGTCGCGCGGGAGACGACCCGGAGGTGTGGTTCCGCGTCCGCGAGGCCGTCCAGCAGGGCTGCCACGGAGTCGACGCTGTCGATCTCGTCCACGACCTGTGCGCCCTCGGGCGCACGCGCTCCTTCCGTGGTCAGCAGCACGGCCCCGGCTCGGCGGACCCGGTCGATCAGTTCGGCGGCGAGGTCGTCGGAATCCGTCAGGATCACGCCACCCGGAGGGATGGCGGGAAGCGCCTTCCGCACGGACGGCTCATCCTCCCGGTGGATCTTCACGACGTAGCGCGCGGCGGTGTCCGCTTGGTCGATCGCGGCGAGGTGTTCGATCGGTGCGCCGGTCGGCCGCGTCACCACGCCGTTGTCCTCCGCTGTGCTTGTGCGACGCACAGACACTGTGGGAGCGCCGGTCCCGGTCAGGCGTACCGCCGGCATCTCCGTGAGCAGTGCCCGCAGCAGCGCGACGGCACCGTCCGCGCCGAGGTACGTGGGCTCGTCGGAGGCGGTGCCCCACTCGGCGACGGGGATCGCGGTGTCCTCGTGGCGGTGGGTGGTCGACACTCGGGCCAGCACGGGCCACCCCTTCTCCTGGGCGGTCGAGGCGCGGCTGAGCATGAGGAGGAAGGCGCCTTCGGCGACCTCGTCCTGGGGACGCCCGGCGACCTCGGCTCCCGTTTTCGTGCTGTTGCCGTTGGTGCTCAGCACGAGCGCCACGTCGAGTTCGTCGAACCGCAGATGCTGCGCAGCGACGTGCAGGGCCGCGTTGGTCGACGAGCGCCCCGCGCTGACGGTCATGCACGGACCGTGCAGGTCGAACCGATTCGCGACCCGCGACGCGACGATGTTCGGCAGCAGTCCCGGCATCGAGTCGTGGTTGGCGGCGGGAACCCGCAACCGCAATTGCGCCATCGCGTCGGTGAAGGCCTGACGGGTGGCCTCGAGCCGGTCGTCATCCTCGCCGGGCTGCAGTATTCGCCGCACCCAGGCCGACGTCACGCGCAGGGTGTAGTCGACCAGCGCCCGCGAAGGGCCGCTATGCGCCGCGATCACGCCCGTGCGGTCGCGGAGATCCGCCCACAGCTCGCCGTTCTCTTCGATGAACCCGTGTACTGCGCTGATGCCCATGAGTTGGCATCGATCGACCGTCTGGGCGGTGACCGGGGGCATGGGCAGCAGGCTCAGCGGTGGCGGCGGGTAGGTCTGCCCGAAAGAGCGCAGTGGTCCGGGACCGTGGTCGCCGAGCCACCGCTCGACGTCCGCGCGGGTGAAGTCATCCGGGAGGTGGCTGCTCCATCCGACAAGCACGATGTCGTCGTCCTGCGGTGTGGGTGCGGACCGGGTCGGCCGGCCGGGATCGGGCGTGGTGTCACGCACGAGCAGGTGTGCGTTGGTGCCCCCGAAACCGAACCCGGAAATGGCGGCCATGCGGGGTTTCGCACCAGAGGGCCATGGCACGGATTCGCGGGGAACACGCACCCGGCTCCCGTCGATACCGGCGGGGAGTTCGGTGAAGTAGGGCTGCGCGGGGATCTCGCCATGTCGCATGGCCAAGAGTGCGTGGATGAGCGAAACCACGCCCGCCGTCCACCCGCCGTGCCCGACGACCGCCTTGTTCGAGGTGCACACCACGCCACCGGGTGGAGAGAGTTCGGCGATGGTCTGCAACTCAGCTGAGTCCCCGGCGGGAGTGCCAGTGCCGTGCCCGACGATCCAGTCCACCTCACCCGCGCGCGTGCCGTTGACCGCACGTGCGCGGGTGAGGGCTAATCGCTGCCCCTCCGGGTTCGGCGCGGCGATGGACTTGCCCCGGCCGTCCGAGGAACCGCCGAACCCGGCGAGCAGCCCGAGGACGTGGTCACCGTCTTCCTGGGCCTGGCTCAGTCGTTTCAACGCCACCACGCCCGCGCACTCGCTGAACAAGACACCATCGGCGCCGCGGTCGTAGGCCCGCACCTGCCCGTTGTGCGAGAGCCCGTGCAGCTTGGCGAAGAGCACCATGTCCCGTCGGGCGCCGGAGTTCACTCCACCGCAGTAGGCGATGTCGCACTCCCCGGTCAGCAAGTCCTTTACCGCGAGGTCCACCGCATTGACCGATGAGGCGCACGCGGTGTCCACGACCACTCGCGCCACGTCGTCGGGCAGGATCCCGGAGATGGCGCGCCGGATGACGGCCTCGGGCATCGTGGCCGCGAGACTGTCACTCGCGGCGGGGAAGTGTTGGCCGAGCAGACGCGCCAGCCGACGGCGGTACGCGGCCGCGGCTTCGTCGTCGTCTTCGCCGGGGCGCGCCGCCGAACCGGCCACGGTCGACTTCAGGACCGTCTCCTCCAGCGCTCGAAAGCCCCCTGGCCACGCCCCGACGTAGCAGGCCTGCCGGTGTTCGGGGCGCCGGCGCGTGGTGTCCAGCGCTTGCAGGAGGCTGTGCCGTAGCCACAGCGCGGCGCCGTCGTGGCCGGTTTCGCCCTCGATGGACTGCTCGGCCGCGATCCGGGGGTGCGGGACGAAGTTCCGGATGCCTCCGAAGACCTTGCAGTACCCGCGGTCCTCTGCTTTCGGATCGGGTGAGTAGATGTCCTCCTGGACAAGGAAGTCGGGTTCGAAGAACTGGTGCTCGCCGCGGCGCAACAGATCCCAGAACTCATCCGGGCTGTTGGCGCCCGGGACGACGAGCCCCATCCCCACGACAGCGATGATCTGGTCCGGGTCACCCGCTTCGTCGCTCCATGGAGCCGGTACGGCAGTGGTACGGCTCGCAGGCGCGGCGTCTGGCGAGTCGGTCCCGGGCAGGTTGTCGAGCCGGGGGCCAGAGCCCTCGGATTCAGCGCTGTCTGACTCGACACCGTCGTCGTGGCCGGATTCGTCGGCCGGTCGGAGCCCGACGGACACACCCGGTGTGCGCTCGGTCCACGCGGGTGCGCGGCCATTCGGCGTGGCCATCATCCGGCTGCCCAGGCCGATCCCGCCGTCGACCACCAGTGCCTGCCCGGTGATCGACGCCGCTCTGGTCGAGGCCAGAAAAACCACCGCGTCGGCCAGGTCCTGCTCAGACGGCCTACCCAAGGGGGTCGCCGCGTCGCACAATTCCTGCACCTGCCGGGCGGCGGGGAAGGCGTCGGCGACCGGATTGCGCAGCAGCGAACCGGACGCGGTGTTCACCCGGATGCCCGCAGGGCCCAACTCGGCCGCGAAGTACCGGGTCAGCGCTTCGACAGCCGCCTTGGAAGAACCGACGGCCGCGTACGACCCGACCGCGTGCGTGGACCCGATCGATGACAGGTTGACGACGGCCTTGCCGTCGCGAGCCTCGAGCAGCGGGACGGCGTACTCGGTACACCAGCGCACCCCGTGCACGTTGGTGCGGTAGGTTTTTTCCCACTCCAGGTCGGTCAGTTCGTCCATTGCCCGCAGCACGCCCTGGGCCGCGTTGTTGACCAGTACATCGATCCCGCCGTGGCGTTCGCGGACGGCAGCGAACATGCCGCGCAGAGCGTCGCGCTTGGCCACCGACGCCCGGATGGCCTCACCCGAGCCTCCTGCCGCGCGGATCATCTCCACGGTCTGCTCTGCGGCCTCCTGCGAGTGAAAGTAGTTGACGATCACGTGGCCGCCGCGCCTGGCGAACTCCAGGGCGGTCGCCCTGCCCACGTTGCGGCCGCCGCCGGTGATCAGGATGATTCTGTTGTCGAATTCTCTTTCCATCGTTGGCCTCGTTGCTCCCTGTCTTCGGCGGTCAGGCGACTTTCGCGGCAGCGTCGTCCAATTCGCGGAGGAACGCGGCGATGTGCGTCAGCGTGGGGAACAGGCCGGGGCGGATGTCCGCGGCCGGGGTGGGCAGGTCGTACCGGTCGAGGACCGTGGTGAACAGCTCGATCTGCTTGATCGAGGAGATCCCGAGGTCCGCTTCGAGGTCGACGTCGTCAGTCAGGACGTCGGGCGGATAGCCGAGTGTCTCAGCGAAAATTCCACGCAACTCCGCGACGAGGACCTCGGTTTCCGGCAGCCGACCGCCGTTGGTCCCCGGCGCGTCGACAGCGGGCACCGCCGCGACCGGGCCCGCGGCGCCGTTGGACTGGGGTTGCGCGGCCATCGGCTCGGCGGCTCGCGGCGCTGGCACCTGGGACGGGGCGTGTGAGGTCTCGATCGGCGCCTGTGTGCGAGGTGCCTCAGCGGCAGCGGAGGCCGGGGTGAGCGTCGAGAGGACCCCGGCAGCGTCGGCCCTGCGCGCCAGCGGAGCGACAGAGCTGACCGAACCGGGCGTGTTGTGGCGCGTCAGGTCCACCAGGGTGGACTTCGCCCCGCACTCGACGAACCGCTCCACGCCGTCGGCCAGCAGCTCGGACACGGCGGTGCGGAAGCGCACGGGGTGGACGAGGTGACCACGCAGCACGGCCATGGCATCCGCGACGGTATCCACCTGGCGCCCCAGAATGGGGGAAAATACGGGGCGCCGCCCGCGCTGCGCTTCGACCGTGTCCACGACCAGACCGAACGCCCTGCTCACCTCCGCCAGCAGCGGCCCGTGGAACGGGTACGGCGTCTGCAGCCGGACCGACCGCACATCCAGCGCGCCGGCTACTTTCGCCGCCACGGCGAGCCCGTCCGCGGTTCCGGAGAGAACCGTCTGCCTCGGGCCGTTGTCGGAAGCCAAGGCCACGGACGGATCACCCGTCGCCGCCACCAGTCCCTCGGCTCGGCGGACACCGAGTTCGACCGCGAGCAAGCCACCGGCGGGAGCGTGCGCGTCCAGCAGGGCCTCCCGTTCACACAGGAGGCGCACTCCCTCCTCGAGGGATAGCCAGCCACCGGCGACCAGGGCAGCCAACTCCCCCACACTGTGGCCGACCAGGACATCGGATGGCTGTCCGCTGGCGCAGAGGAACTCATTCAGCGCCACCGACGTCGCGAAGATGGCCACCGAGACCGTTCCGGGTGAATCCAGCGCCGTCTCCCTGCTCCGAAGGTCGTCACCGATGAGGAAAGACCGGACGCTGCTGTAGCCGAATCGGGACGCCGCCGCGTCGATGTGCCGGAGGACATCCGTGACGGTTTCTTCGCCGGCGAGATCACGGAGGATGCCGGGAACGCACGAACCCTGACCCGGGAACAGAAATGCTGTCTTCGTCATTTCACCGAACTTTCGGTTGGAGTCGGACACGCCGCCACAAAGCCTGTATCCAGGTTGGGCAGACACGCCACTCCGGTCAAGGCGCGTTCCGTCCGATGGAATACGAACTGCTTTCGTTCCGCAGAGCAGAATGCTTATTGCGCACTCCACAGCGACGCTGATTAGCTGCGGGCTCAACCACTCCTCCAGTCGATTCCACCCATCAACGACACGACGAAGAGGACATGATGACGGATCCCAAGAAATTGCACGTGCACTTCGTCGAGGAGGTGTGGACGAAATTCAACATCGACGTGGTGGACGAGGTCGTACACGAAACGTTCGTCGGCCACGACCCGATTGCCAAGGACGTGCACGGACCCGCGGAATTCAAGCTCTTCCTGCAGATGATGCTGACCTCGTTCCCCGACCAGACCATGGACATCCACGACGTCATCCAGGAAGGCAACCGCACCGCCTTACGCTGGCACAGCGTCGGCACCCACACGCGGAACGAGCTGTTCGGCATCCGGCCCGCCGGTCGACGGTTCGCCACCTACGGGCTCACCTTCATCGACTGGAGCGGCGGCAGGATGCGAGAACTGTGGTTCGGCTATGACCTCAACAACGTCCTACGGCAACTCGCCTGAACGCAGGCTCCTGGAATAAACATCGCGCGAAACCACGACATGACGGCAGGGCGGCGGCACACCGGCCGGAGCCAGACGCCCGCGCCAGTAACGCAGCCTCCTACAACCGCATCATACTTACCACTTCACTTCTCCTCCAGTTCATCCAACACGACCCCTGCCGCGGCCGCGTTCGGTGCCGTATAGATCGGTTTCACATCCCTCCTCAACGCATCCCAGTCCCGCTTCGACGCGAGCCGGAACGTATTCCGCAGCACATGCACCACGCACGTCTGCACGATCGCCGCCGGCCACACATTCCCGACCACCTCGGGCAACCCTTTCAGCCCATCACAAACCACGAAGAACACATCGCCCAGACCACGGTTCTTCATGCCCACCAACACGTGCATCCAAAACTTCGCGCCCTCGCCACCCTGACCGGCCCACAGCCCGAGCACATCCCGGCGACCCTCCAGCGTGACACCGATCGCCGCGTAGATCGGCCGGTTCGCAACCTGACCATCCCGCATTTTCACCTGCACCGCGTCCATGAACACCGCCGCATACACCGAATCCAACGGCCACGACTGCCAATCGCTCATCGCACCGATAACCTGATCGGTGATCCGGGACACCGTCTCCTTTGAGGTTCCCCCTTCGGACCGGGCACCCTATTCCCAGACACTGGTCTGGGGAAGGATGTCCCCGTGTCTCGTTTGTCGAAGTATCCGGAGCAGTTCCGCAAAAACGCGGTCGAGTGTGAGCGATAACTGTCACTAGTACGGCAGCCGCAGTGTGTGATGTGGCGGCGTGTCGTGGGTATGGAGACGGCCACCGCGTGATCGACTTTAAGGTGTGGTGGATGTCGGAGAGGACGCGGTGGCCGCGTCGTGGGCTGTGGTGGATGATCGTCTCGCTCGGTGGCAGGCCGGGTTCGATGACGCGTTCGCGCTGGTGGCGGGGCGTTTCGCGCAAGCGGACTCGCGTCGTCGGGCCCGGATGTATGTGCTGGGGCTGTTGTCGCGGGCGGAGCGGAAGAACTCGTGGACGCTGGCCGAGCAGGCCGGTGACCTGACTCCGGACGGTATGCGGCGGTTGCTGAACTTCTATCGCTGGGACGCCGACGCGGCACGCGACGACGTCCGCTCTTATGTGCTGGGCAATCTCGGTGACCCGGGCGGGATCGTGGTGGCCGATGAGACAGGTTTTCTGAAGAAGGGCACCAAATCCGCCGGTGTGCAGCGGCAGTATTCCGGCACCGCCGGGCGGATCGAGAACTGCCAGCTCGGGGTGTTCTTGACCTATGTCTCGGCCAAAGGCCGGGCCTTGATTGACCGCGAGCTCTACCTCCCGGTGTCCTGGACTGATGATCGGGAACGTCGTGCGGAGGCCGGAATCGGTGCGGAGATCGAGTTCGCGACCAAACCCAGCTCGCCCGAGCCTGTCAAGTTTTCTGTGTAAGTGATCGTAAAAATGGGTTCTATTTGACGTAGTGGGCGATGCGTTCGGGGAAGGCCATGGCCAGGGAGCCGAGTGCTGGTTTCCAGCCCTGGACGGTGGCGCCTTCGACAAGCTTCGGGGGTGCTTTGCGCTGGCCTGCTGGCAGGCCTTTCTCCTTGTCGCGTTGACGTGCTCGCTTGTCTTCGATGTCGCGGATGGCCAGCCAGAGCAGCTTGATGATCGCGTCGTCGTTGGGGAAATGCCCCCGATTCTTGATGATCTTGCGGAGTTGGTAGTTCAGCGATTCGATCGCGTTCGTCGTATCAATGATCTTGCGGACCTCGGGGCCGAATTCCAGGAAAGGAACGAACCTTTCCCAGGCGTTTTCCCAGGTCATGACCGCCGCCGGATAACGTTTCCCCAGATCGGAGGCGGCGAACGCATCCAGTTCCAGGCGGGCGGCTTCGGCGGTAGGAGCGGTGTAGATCGGCTCGAGCGCGGCGGCGATCTTCTTGCGGTCCTGGTAGGACACGACCCGCATCGCCGCCCGGATCAGGTGGACAGTGCAGGTCTGCACGATCGCAAGATTCCAGGTCGCCTCGATGGCCTCGGGGAACCCGGTGAGGCCGTCGCAGCACACGATGAGCACGTCCCGGACTCCGCGGTTACGCAGCTCGGCACAGACCCCCGCCCAGAATTTGGCGCCCTCGGTGGCCTGGACCCTGCGGGGTTCCACAAGTCTGCCGACGGCTCTGACCAGTAGGGTTTATGCCGCCCGTTCGTACTCGTTGATCAGGCCTCCGAGAAGCTGCTGTCGCCTGATCCGCTGAGAGTTGAGGTCTGCCACGGGGTGGGTCGGCTGTGGTGGGCGAAGCTCGCGGGAACGGTGCGGCCGTCGACCGTTGTAGTGCCGGAGGTACTCGGCGAGCACGGCGCGCAGATGCCGCTCGCTCAGAATCAACATACGGTCGGTGAGCTCGGTTCTGGCCGTGAGCACAAACCGTTCCGCGTAGCAGTTCGCCCGCGGGCAACGCGGAGGAATCCTTACCGCCTCCATGCCGACGTCGGCCAGGACGGCGTCGAACGAGGACGCGAACTGGCCAGCCCGATCACGGATGAGAAACCTGAACTCGTCGATGCGATCATCGAGATCCATCACGAGGTTGCGGATCTGCTGCGTAGTCCACTCGCCGTCCGGATTCGTTGTCGTGCCCAGAATGTGCACGTAGCGGCTGCCGACCTCCAGCACGAAGAACACGTAAATTCTTCTGAGGGTGAGCGCACAGTCGATATGGAAGAAGTCGCACGCCAGCATCGTCGAGGCCTGCGTGCGCAGGAACTGCCGCCAGGTCGTGTCGGTGTCCCGGACCGGCACGGTAGGTACGCGTGCCCGCTTCAGGATCCGCCGGATCGTCGACGCGCCGACCCGGTGTCCAAGCTTGAGCAGCTCACCCTGGATCCTCTTGTAGCCCCAGCTGTGGTTCTCCCTGGCCATCCGTTCGATCAACCCAGCGATCGCGTCGTCGACCGGTGGACGACCGACCCGGTGAGGATAGGTCCACTTCGCAGCTATCAGGCGCCGATGCCAGCGCAGGACCGTGCCCGGGGTGACCAACCGATGCAGCCGCAGCGCCTTGGGCAGCAGGCGGACCAACGCGGCGAACACAGCCCGGTCAGCCCAATCGAGGCGAGGTTTCGGGTTGCCTCTGCGCAGTACGGCGACCTCATGGCGCAGTACCAGCAACTCGACATTCTTGGACGCCGACGAGCGGCCGAGCAACACCACCGAACCCGCCAGCCGAAAGAAGATCAGATAGAGCAAACGCAACGACATGGCCGGCGATCATGCCCTACCCGCCGAACGCGCCTGTCGCCGCAGGTCTGATGCATGAACCGACTTCTGGAACCCCACACGCTCAAGATCCCCTTGAGCTGGGTGGGTACCCGGTTGGGCGGCGTCGCTCCCAGCTACGTCGCCCAGCGCCCGTGCCTATACACCCAGCGGGGTAGATAAAGCTGTTAAGCCCCGGGTTTCGTGGAGACTGGATTAGTACTCCAGCCGCACTTTGTGATCTTTGTCGTGTAAGTTGTCGATCTTGTGGTGACTGATGAAGATCTCAATGCTTGGGTGGATGGGCTGGAAGAGTTGTTTGCCCAGGTGGCGGGCCGGTTCTTGCGAGTCGAGCCTCGGCGCCGTGCTCGTGCCTACGTGCGTGGCTTACTTGCTCCGTTGGCTGGCAAGAACGGGTGGACGCTGGCTGAGGCTGCTGGTGATCTGGCCCCGGACGGGATGCAACGGCTGCTTAACGCCGCCGCGTGGGACGCCGATGGC